>JAEZCO010000114.1 GCA_023433505.1 Bacillota bacterium
ACCATACCGTAAGGCTCATTAATGAGTTGATGAAAAAAGATGTTACACCGGAAACGACGGGTAAAAAGAGGAGGTCCGTATGATGGAAAAAGCAAAGAGATTTATCCCTTTTACGCTTTACTGGGACGATTTGCCGGTCGACCTCTCATTTCTTTACGAAAATGAAAAGCCCGCCGGACGGCATGGATTTTTAAAGGTGGAAAAGGATAAATTCCGGTTCGAGGACGGGACGGAAGCAAGGTTCTGGGGCACCAATTTCAACAGCGCAGGCAACTTTCCTTCCCATGAGCACAGTGAAAAGCTGGCGGCAAGACTGGAGAAAACAGGTCTCAACCTTGTCCGGCTGCACCAGTTGGATGCCGAGTGGTCTACGCCCAATATATTCCGGTTTACAAAAGGGAGCCTCCAGGAAGATACCCTGAGTCTTGATCCCAAAAGCATGGACCGGATGGATTACCTGATCTACTGCCTGAAAAACCATGGCATCTACATTTATATGGACCTATTGACATACAGGAAGTTCAAGCCCGGTGACGGCCTGGAAAATACCGGGAGCCTTAAGGATGCCGCCAAGCCCTATACAAATTATAACCGGCGCCTGATTGAGCTGCAGAAGCTCTTCAACGAACAGGTATGGAATCATACCAATCCATACACGGGCCTGGCATATAAGGATGAGCCGTCCGTTGTCCTTACGGAGATTGCAAATGAGAATGAGCTTTTTAATCAGAAGGCCAATCCCATTGTGCTGGAGCCCTATAAGTCCGAGTTGGAGGGCAAGTACAGAGAATGGGCGCGGAGGAATGGGACAGGCCCGGTAGAAGGCGGCATAGATTTCAGCTCTCAGGATAAAACCATGCTGCGGTTTTTGTGTGATGTACAGAAATCCTATTACATTGAAATGATGGAACACTTGCGGGGGATCGGCGTCAAGATACCCATCGCCGGCACCAACTGGGCATTTAATGCAGCACTTCTCTCATGCCAGCTTGTCACTGACTTTACAGACAACCATACTTATTGGTATGATTGGAACTGGAGTGAGCTGGATAAACGCTTTAACAACCGGTCCATGACGTCGGGAATCTGGAATATTACAACGGCGCTGCCCTTTATGCGGGTATTGGATAAACCCTTTTTTGTTTCGGAATGGGACGACCCCTGGCCCAATGAGTGGAGGGCGGAAAGTCCGCTGCTCATGGCTGCAGTCGGATCCCTGCAGGGATGGACCGGCTTCGCTATCCATACCTACCGGTACGATACCGATGAGAAGAACGACATGCTGGGAAAGGAGATCACATCCGGAGCCATCGGAGGAATCCATTACCGCGGTGGGATCTTTGACACTTTCAATGACCCTGCAAAATACGGCCTGTTTTACCATGCGGCCCTGCTTTTCCGGAGAGGTGACGTAAAAGAAGCTTCCCAATGTGTGAATGTGAAGGTGGAGGACCTTGGCCTGGGCATCGTTCAGGCCGGATGTCTGGCAGGCTTGACTGAAAAACATAAAACCGGGATGCTGCTGCCGGAGCAAAAGGGAGTGGCGGATATGACCGTGCTTCCGGATGAAATCGTGGTTGATCCGGAGAAAGGCGAAGTGTCGTCGGATACCGGAGAAATGTACAGAAGCTGGGATAAAAAAGCAGGATGGATTGATACGCCGGGGACAAAGGCGGTTTATGGATTTATCGGAGGCTGCGGGGAGATTTCGTTAAAGGATATGAGCATCAAGGCAAAAACAGATTTTGCAACCATCGCGGTCAGCTCTTTGACAGAGGAGCCATTGTCCGATTCGCCCAATATTCTCTTGACTGCGGCAGGCAGGGCCGACAACTCGGAAAGCAGCTACAATGAAAGCCATACCGTACAGCTTCAGCGTGGACATGCTCCGGCGATGATAGAAGTTGTCGAAGCGGAAATAAAGCTCAAAACCCGCCGTGAAAATTTAAAGGTTTGGGCTGTCAGCGACCGGGGATTTTTTATCGGCGCAGTCCCGTCAAAGTATGAAAACGGACTTTTCCGGTTTGAAACAGGCGGTGAATTTGCTTCCATGTATTACTTGATACAGGCGCAATAGGAATAGTCCGGAAGATGGTAATAAAATCAACTGTTTATAGGGGGCAGGATATGGAGGAATACATAGCAGTCAGTTCTGTAAAAACAAAAAGCAAATCGGGGATGGATAATCCGCTGAAGAGATTTTATTCCCAAAGATATCTTCAGGCCATGGCTCTTCCGGGGATTATCTGGATGATCATATTTTGTTACATTCCCTTGATATGGATTGTAATCGCATTTAAGGAATATGACATTGTCAGGCCTATCTGGTCCGTCCCCTGGGTGGGATTCGAGCATTTTACGGAATTTTTCAGGGACGAGCAGTTTCTTACGGTCATGCGGAACACCTTTGGGATAAGTCTTCTTCGTCTGGCAATCGGGTTTCCCGCTCCGATTATATTTGCTCTTCTTCTGAATGAAATCCGGCTGGTAAGATTCAAGAAGATTGTGCAGACGGTGTCCTATCTTCCGCACTTCCTTTCCTGGGTTATCCTGGGAGGGATCGTAGCACCGTGGTTGACGGATACGGGTTTTATTACCAATGCGCTTTTCACCCTGGGAATCATACCCGAGCAGACTCTATTGCTGGGAGATCCGAAGTATTTTTGGCAAATAGCCGTAATCTCGGATATATGGAAAGAATTAGGGTGGTCCGCAATTATATATATCGCTGCAATCGCAGGAATAGATACTTCGTTATACGAGGCGGCTACTGTCGATGGCGCCGGGAGGTTCAGAAAAATATGGCATATAACACTACCCTGTATAAAAGGCACTATTGCAATCCTTTTTGTCCTTTCGATCGGAAGCATAATGAATACAAATTTCGATCAGATTCTCGTGTTGCGGAATTCCTTGAATCGCAGCGCAAGTACGGTACTGGACATCTTTGTTTACCAGATGGGAATACAATCGGGGAGATTCTCCTATGCCACTGCCATTGGCCTTATAAGGTCGGTTGTATCTTTGTCCTTCCTACTGGTGGCCAATACCGTAACTAAAAAATTGACCGACTCATCACTGTTTTAGGGGGTAAAATTAAAGTGAGGAATTCATCCTTTTCCAGGTTAAAGTCTGTAGAATTATTTGATGTCATCAATATAATGCTTGCGGTAGCTATCTGTTTTTTTACCCTTTATCCCATGTGGTTTGCTCTTATCAATGCCTTCAACGATGGGACCGACGCCTTGCGAGGGGGCATTTACTGGTGGCCCAGGGTTTTTACCATCAATAATTTCAAGGCTGTGTTTGGCACCAATAATATCATCAATTCCTTTATAGTCAGTGTAGCCAGGACTTTGCTGGGGACTTTCACGCATGTTTTCCTGACAGCCATGGTCGCCTATGCACTTTCAAAGCGGGAGCTGATGGGGCGCAAAGCCTACCTGATTATCGGAACCATCACACTTTTCTTCGGCGGAGGGCTGATTCCGACCTTCCTGCTGATTAAAACTCTGGGACTTTATGACAATTTTTTGGTTTACATCATTCCTACCATGTTCAGCTTTTATGAATTGCTGATATTCCAGGCATTTTTCAGGGAAATTCCCGTGAGCCTTGAAGAGTCTGCAAGAATCGATGGCGCCAACGACTTTGTTATCTTCATGAAAGTAATCATCCCGCTTTCCAAACCGGTACTTGCCACCATTGCCCTGTTTGTGGGAGTCAGCCACTGGAATGACTATTTTATGGGTGTTATCTATATACTGAATGCAAAGCTGCTGCCCATCCAGACATATCTCTACAAGATCATTGCCCTGAGCGGCTTTGATGAAATAAGGATAACCGCTCCCGATTTTGTGGGCAGCAAGCAGGTTACCTCCCAGTCCATGAAGTATTCCACAATGATTTTGACAACGTTGCCCATCATCGCAGTTTATCCCTTCCTGCAGAAATATTTTGTCAAGGGGATGTTGATAGGATCTGTCAAAGGATGAGAAAAAAAACCAATACAAATACTATATAAAAAGGAAGAGGTGTTTTTATGAAAACAAAAGGTTTTATGAAGGGAACGGTCATGCTGATGGTTTTTGTGTTCCTGCTCGCGTCATTTTCAGGATGTACCGGAGGCCAGGGCAGCGGCACCACGACACAGGCGACGGATGCTGTGACTACCGCAGCGGGACAGGGAGGATCCGCTGCACAGGCGGACGAGCCCGGCTGGAAAAAGGACACGTCGCCCATTACATTTGACTGGTACTGCAACTATTCCTGGCAGCTGACAGGCGACGCATGGCAGAAAACCAAAGTCGGAAAGTATGTAACGGAAAAGACCGGAGTTTCAATCAATTTCATTGCTCCCGCAGGAAATGAGACCGAGAAACTCAATACCATGATCGTATCCAACAGTCTGCCTGATTTATTGACAGGAGACAGCACGGATCCTTTGTTCCGCAAGATCATGGATTCCGGGTTGGCATATTCCCTGAACGAGCTGGCTGACAAGTACGACCCGTATTTCTACAAGGTGATCGACAAGGACGTCTTTGCCTGGCACAAAATGTCTGACGGCAACACATACGGTTATGCAAACTGGGCTTACGGGCCGGAGACCCTAGCCAAATATCCGAATACCATTGAAGGTACAACGACTTTTCTGGTAAGGAAGGATATTTACGAAGCAATCGGAAGCCCTGACATGAGGACGACGGAAGGCTTTCTGAATGCACTGAAGGCTGCCAAGGAAAAATATCCGAAAATTGACGGACAGCCCATTATTCCGCTGGGATTTCATCAATTCGGCGACTCCGGCTGTTCCTCCATCTGGATGGGTACGTATTTTAAAAGCCTGCTTTCGGAGTATCTGGCACAGCCCAAGGCTGTAGACGGAAAAATAACCGACAGGCTCACCGACCCTGAAATGGTAAAATGGATTAAAACCCTGAGGAATGCCAATGAAATGGGACTGATTTCCAAAGAGGTTTTCATTGACAAGGATTTGCAGATCAGAGAAAAGATTGCACAGGGCAGATATTTTGCCATGATGTACCAGAGAAGCGATACGGTTGCCCAGAATACTTCCCTGTATCAGAGCAATCCGAACATTTCCTATATCGCCATAGACCCGCCGGCCAATTCCAAGCTTGATAAGGCCAGAATTGCAGTCGGAGGACTTCAGGGATGGTGTATCACCTTGATCTCTAAAAATTGCAAAAACCCTGAAAAAGCCATAAAGTATATGACCTACCGCCTTTCCGACGAAGGCCAGAGAGATACATACCTGGGCAAGCAGGGCGAAACCTGGGATGTGATCGACGGCAAGGAGCAATTCCTTCCGGCAGTCAATGACCTGCTGATTAAGGATAAAACAACCTTTGACAACACCATCGGCGGACAAGTCGGCACATATCAGCTTTTGAACTTTATCAAGAGCAAAACCTGGGAAGCGCCGCAGGTAGAACCCAATAAGCAGCCCTGGGATTGGACCCTTGACAAGACCGTGTGCGAGCCTCAATTTGATGATCTTGTTCCTCTGCCGTCAAGCGAAGAAGGCATCATTGATACAAAAATTTCCAACAAATGGGGGACGGCATTGACCAAGCTGATTCTGGCAAAGTCTGAAGCAGAATTTGATACATTGTTCAACCAATTCATTGCCGACAGGAATGCCGCAGGCTATGACAAGCTGATGGCTTACTGGCAGAAGAAATACGAGGAGAACAAGACCAAGCTGGGAATCAATTGATAGCGATAGTAATCCAATAAACAAGGCCTCCGGAATATTTTGTGCTTATGCACATGAAAGGAATGAGCGTTCATATGAAGAAACCATTGTTCAGTAAGATTTTTTCGATTATGGTTACTATGACATTCATCTTGGGCCTGACCTGCCAAACATCCTATGCAAAACCGGAACAGTCCGGTATGGTGACACTGGAAAGGGATTCAAAGGGTAATTTCGTACTGAAGAGGGACGGAGCGGAGTATTTTATTAAAGGCGCTGCAACCATGCTCAACGGCAATGGAGCAGACCCGGGTTTTGCCCAATTGGCAGCGGCAGGCGGCAATTCGGTGAGGACCTGGGGCGCAGCAGACGATCCGGTGATGTTTGACGCCGCCCAGCAGAAAGGGTTGACTGTTTGTGCAGGACTATGGCTGAACAGACCTTATGAAATGGACTACAATGACCCTGTCCAGGTTCAGCAGCAGCACGATGCATTGATCAGCTATGTCCGGGCAAACAAGGACCATCCTGCCTTGCTGTTATGGGGTGTGGGCAACGAATACGAAGGGGATGGAAGCAATCCAAATGTGTGGAAGGCAGTAGACCAGATTGCGGCATCCATTAAGCAAATTGATCCGAAACATCCCACAATGACGGTAATCGCAGGCTTTAGCCCTGCAAAGGTGGAAAGCATTAAGACTTACTGCCCGAATATAGACATCATCGGATTCAACTCCTACGCGGGTTTAGCCGTATTTCCCGATTATTTTGAGCAGTTGAACCTGGACAGGCCGTATATTATCACGGAGTATGGGCCCAGGGGACAGTGGGAGTGCCCGACGGTAAGGCTGGGCTCCACCGATGTGCCTCTTGAGATGACAAGCACTGAAAAGGCGGAGTTTATTCTGGAGAATTATAATACCTCCATTGTAAACCCGTCAAACCAGACGGTTACAAAATTTAGCCTCGGCTCCTATGCATATTTCTGGGGTGTCGAACCCAGATTTTCGAATACGCATACCTGGCTGGAGACTCACCTGTTTTCAAGCTTTGAAAGGCTGAATACGGTAGATGTCCTGACAAAGGCCTGGACAGGAGCGTATCCCCGTAAGCGGTGTCCAAGCATCGAGCCTCTCGTCAGCAATGCTTCCGGGATGGAGGTGGCTCCGGGCGGAAAATACCTTGCCGCCGTCAATGCAAAGGATCAAGGGAATCCGCATCTTTCCATCAGTTGGGAGGTCAGGCCTGAAATAACCGCCGTAGGGCAGCCCCTTGCTCCCATCGAGGGGTCGATAATCAGCCAGTGCGGTCAGTACGTGGTGTTTAAAGCGCCTGAGACTGAAGGCATATACCGTCTTTTCGTTTACGTCAAGGATGGAAAAGGCAATGCGGCTACAGCCAACTTCCCATTCTATTCGAAGCCTGGGCTGCCGGTGCCGTCGGACCCGGTTATACCGGATAAATAGATTGCAGATAAACAGAATCAATATCCAAAAGGAAAACCTGTCTATAGTAGGCAGGTTTTCTTCTGCGGAGCACCGAAAATATTACCTCCCGTTTCTGAAGCGCCGGCCGCATCCTCAATGGGCTGCATCTTCAGAAACCCGTACGGAAGAATATATTTTCACCGGTGCTTGTCAAAGAATAGCCTTGTATCTGTATTCCACCGGAGATATTCCCGTCAGCGCGCGGAAATTGGTGGCAAAGTGCTTCGGATTCTTATATCCTACCTTTTCGGCAATTTCATTGATTTTAAAGTCGGAATTCTTTAAAAGCTCCTTAGCCTTTTCGATCCGGAGCTTTTTCAGATAGTTGTGAAAGCTGTCGCCGGTTTTCTCGCTGAAAAGATTGGAAAAATAGGAGTAATTCAGGGAAACATGGTTGGCCACCACAGCCAGGTTCAAATCCTTTTGGAAATTATTTTCGATATACTCCATCGCCGCATCGACTTCGTTCCTTTCCTTGTATACCTCCGTTAGGTCGAGAAAGCATGCGTTGATGTCAAATACATACTTTTTGAAGGCATAAATATAGTCGTTGATATGGTCGAAATTGTAAATGCTTTTCAAATGCTGAAATTGCATTTCCCGGGCATCGAAATCATGAAGGAGGCTCTGCTCGGAAAAAGGCTCGATGACGTGCTTATATGCCGATTCGGCAAGCCTCTCAAAATACTGTATGTCATAGGGGATGATCTTGTTTTGATCAAACACCCCGTTGATGAGTTCGTTGATCTCGTTGATCCTTTTGGTACCGATTAGCTGCATAATCCTTTTAATGGTTTCAACCGGTACATTAAAGCCTTTCTGAAGCTGCACGGTATCCTCAAAGAATATTAGCTCCTCCGAGACTCGGAGGATCCGGTATTTTAACGCTTCGCAGGCCTGCAGGTAAGCCTTTCTAAGATCGGCTACTCCCAGAGCCATCCCGCTTATGCCTGTGACAAACCTGTTATGGGTGCTGTCCTTCAAATATTTGGCCAGGGCATAAAAAGGTTCTTTTGTTTCGGCAATGGATACAAGACTGCCTTCGATGTTGTAAAAAGCAACTGCCGAATAGCTGCCGGCATTATAAAAATCTGTTACCTGCTTTTTTAGCTGCAAATCGTCATTCCAGGTCCCGCTCCCGGGGTTTTTCCGTTTTCGCTCGGTAATTCCCACATAGTAGCTGTCTTTTATCACATGGATTTTTATAATATCGGTTATGTTTTGAGCTTCGGAAGGGGTCAGGCTG
Organism: Bacillota bacterium; assembly: GCA_023433505.1. Taxonomy (GTDB): domain Bacteria; phylum Bacillota; class Clostridia; order Acetivibrionales; family DTU013; genus MnB-11. The sequence goes on from JAEZCO010000114.1 coordinate 8,456, forward strand.
TTATTCATGATTACGTAGTTCAGCTCATGCTCCCACACATCGTTTATAAAGCCGTTGATTTTTTCTGTTTTTAAATCCTCATTCCTTTTTTGCCGGATTTCTTCTTCAATCTTATTCAGTACCTCATACAGCTCGGCTTTTCTCACAGGCTTTAACAGATAAGCCCTGGCCCCGTATTTGATGGATTCCCTGGCATACTGGAAGTCATCGTACCCGGTGAGAATGATAAATTCCGGCTTAAAGTCCAGCTTGTGGGCTTCCTTCATGAAGGCTATGCCATCCATGTTCGGCATGCGGATATCGGTAACCGCCAGATCAATTTTCTGGCCGGACAAAACGGCCATGGCCTCACTGCCGCAGCAGGCTTCAAATACCTCTGCCGTCCCGGGCTCCCTCTCTTCAATGATTGTCTTGAGTCCGTTTCTTATCAGCTTTTCATCGTCTACGATCAATATTTTCATACAATAACCTCATCCCATGCCGGATTTAGAGTATACGGCAGCTTCATAGTAACGCTGGAATAGGAATTTTCTTCACTTTCTATCTCCAGTCCGTAATCTTTTCCATAAAACAGCTTTATTCTGGTATTGACATTTTTCAGGCCGATTCCTGTCCTGCCTCCCTGATAATGCTCTCCGGTACTGCCCGGTTCGATACCTCTGCGCAATTTGTCAAGAGTTTCCGTATCCATTCCGGTACCGTTATCGGTAATTTTGACAAAGACGGCGTGATCCATGCAGTAGGCGGAAATGCGGATGAGTCCTCCAAGGCCTTTCTTTTCAAACCCATGGACCACGGCATTTTCAACGACAGGCTGGATCAGCATTCTTAATACTTCATGCTTTAATAATGGTGCATCAATGTCCAGCTCCAGTACAAAAAGGTTGCCGTAACGCGCATTCATCAGATTGACATAGTTCTTCGTATTTTCAATTTCCTCCTCCAGCATCACGTACTGCTTGTCCCAGTTCATGTTGTATCGCATAAGCTTGCCAAGGGAGGTGATGATTTCCGATATTTCGTACTCGTGATGGGATTCCGCCAGCATGTTCACTGCCTCCAGGACATTATAAATGAAATGCTTGTTGATTTGCGACTGGAGCGCCTTTAATTCCGCTTCCTTCACGGCAATCTGCTTTTGCACGATCACCGTGATCAGCTTTTTCACCCTTACCATCATCTTGCGGAAATGGTATGAAAGCTCTCCCATCTCGTCATTCCCATAGACCGGAATATCGACGTCCAGGTCTCCGTCCTGGACCTTGCGCATAAAGCCGATGATTTTCTTTAATTTCTTCATGAGAATGGATATGATGAAATAGACCATGAAGGAGAGCACGATGATTCCTGTGATGATTCCCAGCAAGATATAATTTCTGACCTTGTCCAGTTTATTTACCAGCATGTTGGCGGAGGAAATCCTGTAAAGGCAGACATTGAGGGCATCCATGCGGGAATAGACTACGGTCATGTCTTTGCCGTCATGCCGGAAGGTGAAGTTTCCTTCTTTTTCTTTTGTATTATTTTTCAGCTGGCCTTGAAGCTCTTTGCCATTCAGGTTGAATTTGGCCATAAATGCGCTTTCCGGATTATATACAAACTCCTCGTCCTTAGTGATTATGCAGTAAAAGGAATCCTCATGGCTGCTGCCGGTATTGTACATATCGTTAAAAAAGACATCCGAAAGCATGTTGATTTCCAGGATTCCCAGGTGCCTTTTTTCCGGATAGTTTATTTCCAGAGACAAAGATACCACGTCGTCGGACCTTGCCGCCGTTATGGCCGAATCCGTGGATTTGTAGGGATGGCTGAAGCGCCAATAGTATGACCCGTTGGCTTTCATGACCTCTTCTCTCCACTTTTCATTTATAATCCATTCTTCGTTATAGATGATCCCCCACATTTCCAATATCAGCGGATTATTCAGGAAAATCCGGATGGAGTAAATATCCGGATTGACGCTGGAAATGCTCTGGATATTGAAGAGGGCCCCCGATTTGAATCCGATGAGGTCTCCGGCATCATAATCCTGTTCGGTACTGGCAAAGGAAAGGAAGTATCTGTTGTTCATAATCATTTGGGCGGCTCTGGAACAAACCTCAACGTTTTTGCCGATATTGATCACCGCCCTGCGGACTTCTTCCTGGGCGCTTCGCAGAGAGTCGGCCTCTTCGCTTGCCTTGACGTTTTGGATAAGAATGACGCCCAATACCACAACCGGTACTGCGAGCAGCAGAATATTGGAAAGAATAAGCTTTTTTTCAATACTCAATTTTTCCAGAAATTTAGCCAGACCGCTAAACAACGTCATGATCCTGTTTGTCATTTTTTCTCCTAACCCTGCACAGCCAGAAGCAAAAAGTTTGAAATCTCTTTGTGCATATTTTTCCGCCATTGCCCCGTATGCCAAACCATGGACGGCATGCCAGGGTTTAAAGATGAATAGTTCTATTACTTCATGCATTATAATTATCGTTCGGAAATGTATATATAATATTATTATATAATAAGAATATGCAAATGCCTATACTTTTTTATTTTCCTTTAGCACGGGAGACGGGCGGTCTTCGGCCATGAGCATGGCCGTCAGGCATGGGAAGAGAATAAAGGAAGGCTGTAATTATAAAGCCTTCCCGAAACGTTCCATTATGAGCTTTCTCCGGCTTATTACAGCTACCAGCACAAGTACGATCAATGACACTGCTGTAATCACCAGGCCTGGGATAAACTTATCCGGAATAAACCAGGTTTCAATTTTATGAGGGCCTGCAGTGACCTCAAAGGCCAGGAGGCAATCATCGATGGCCAGTGTTTTCACTTCCTGGCCGTCAACCTTTACATGCCAGCCTTGATTATATAGCACGGACATCACTACCAGGCCCGGGTTTTCAGCCGTTATACTGCCACGAATGCCGGTGTCCTCAATTTGCTCCACCTTCAGTGCATTTTTGCCGACGGCAGCGACAGCGTTTTTGAAAGCGGGGATATCCAGGCCGCTGGCATAGACCTCAAACCTTCCGGACTCGGGAGCGGTCTTGTCAAAGGTGATTTCCATTTCCGGCTGGGTACCGGCTTTGCAGAAGCCCAGGTCAACCAGGGTGGAATGGCGGGGATTGAAATCAACCTTTTTCCCGTTCACCGTGACGAAGGCACTGCCTTTCATCCCGGAAGGGGACTTATAGTAAAGGTAAACCTGCTGGTCTTTTTCTACCTTGATCTGGACCTTTGCGGTAGACCCCGTATCCTTGTTGGTGCGCGTAAAGCTGTAATATTTCGTACCCGTACCGTTGTAGGTCAGATTATAGTTGACGCCCTGTTTCTGGTCAATGGGCACAAAAATGTCCTTGATGCCTGAAATGCTTTTCATCAGATTGTTCTGGGTATCAAAGGGGTTGGAGGCGTAACTGCTGAACTTCCCAAACTCAATGGGGGCCATGAAGCCCAGGGGCAGGGCATAAGGATTTGTAAATACCGTTATTTCGTCGGTGGATGCAAGCTTGGTATACAAACTTTCTTCAATGTTCATGGAGCGGTAGATCAAATATTTGATGCCGAAAATCGAATCCAGTACCGGCGTGGAGCCCTCATAGCCGCAGCTGTTAATACCGTTGGTATGATAGCCCAGGTTTTGCAGCATTTTCACCGGCTGCTTGGAGGAGGTGGAGGAAAAATAGGAAAGGCCCCGGTAATTGTACAGGAAAGGGTCATTGGTGGTTTTGGGCGGCATGATCTCCATGCGGTAAAAATCCGTATCTTTTGCAGAAATACCGGCAATGCGGTCGCGGATCTCCGCTACTTCCTTGCCGCTTGCGTATCCGTCCCGGACGGAATAGCCTTCAACCATATCGATTTTATTAATGGTCAGAATTGTGTTTGTGATCATTTCGACAACAATGACTAAAGTGATAACCACCAGCCGGGAGGAAGGCGAAATGCTCCTCGCACGGTCAAAGGTGAGGGCTGCGGCATACAACACGGTACAGAAGATGCTGGCGTACAATGTAAGATAGTCAAGCTTTATATCGTCGAATTTCTGTGAGATCAGGACCAGACCCAGGATTGTCAGGCAGATGGCTCCGATCTGTTTGCCGGTGAACTCCCGCAGACTGTCAAAGGCTTTGTAGCACATGGACAGGACCAGGAAGACATAGACAAAGGAAAAACGGTAGGGAATCTGGTTTGGAAAATGCATTCCGTGCCATATGAAATTCAGGATATCCATATTGAAGCTCAAGATTAAAACGAGCAGCAGCGCCAGATGCCAGAACTTTTCCTTCATACGGATGCTCCGGCTGAGAAAATAGACCGGCAGAAGGATCAAAACGATAATTCCGCAGTAAATGTTTGGCATGCCTTCCCGGATGGATGGCGTGGGAAAGGTGAACTGCCTGGTAATAAAATCAAACATGTCGAAGTAATGGGTTAGAGTTTTTGGAAAGATATCGCTGGCCGCAGAGGTAGTCTTAAGGGCGAAGTAGGTTGGAAGCAGCAGTATGGCGGATAATCCGGCGGACAACAGGGAATATCCCGCGAACTGCGCCGTCTTTTTAAACAGCAGGGAGCGTTCACCGGTACCGTGATACTGAAACAGGCATACGGGATAATACAGAATATTAAAGAAGCAAATAAAGAACCCCATATAGAAATTTGCAAATAGAGCTACGGCAAGGGTAATGCAAAAGAACAGGCCCCGTCCGTCCCGGACCAGCTTCACCATTCCCAGCATGATCAAGGGCAGGAGATAAATTGAGTCCATCCACATGATGTTCCAGCTAAACACCAGAACATAGCTGGAAAGAGCATAAAGCAGGGAAAATGCGGCGGTGATAAGGCTCTGTTTGCGGTGGACGCCCTTTAAGTAAATGGAAAAACATGCTCCGGACAGTCCAACCTTTAATAATGTCAGGAAAAGTACGGCTTCCGACAGATAGGACTTAGGAAATAACAAGGCCAGGAGGTTCAGGGGGCTGGCCAGATAATAGCCGAACAAAGGAAGATAATTGGTCCCAAGACCGCCCTTCCAGGAAAAAAGCAGGCTGGACAGCGACTTGAACTTGTCCTGCAGATCCGAAATAAAAGGGGCATATTGATGATAAAGGTCGATAATCAGCAAGTCCCATTTTGCAAAAGGGAAAATCCCATGAACCGCGTAGGCCAGCTCAAGGATCAGTGCGGGCAAAAAAAATGAGAGAAGAATGATTCGATTTCTGCCGATAAACGGGTATGTATGTTTTTTAACTGCGGCTGTAAACTTCAAGGTATATTCCCCTTTTTTTTGAACTTTTTCACTTCTCTTAGTTTTACATAGGTTGACTTTTTTTTCAAGATACAATTGGTGTTATTAGTACAATTCTGTGCTAAAATGTTGTACTGATAAATTGACTGCTTGTTTGTACAATATGTTCCACAGGGAGAATCTCAAAAGTGGAAAAGCTGAGCCGCCAGCTTTAAAATAAACTCGAACAATCCTGTATAATATAAAAATACGATGATAAGCAAAACCGGTGTTACATAGCGGGTAATAAAATAAATTACATCAATGACGCCGCCTGTTTTCAGCCGGCCCTGGTTGGTAAGCTCGTCTTTGATATCGTCCTTTTTAACAAAGTAGCCTATGAACAGGGCGATGAAAAGCCCGCCCAGCGGCAGCAGGATGTTAGAGGAGGCAAAGTCGAACAAATCGAAAAAGCTTTTGCCCAGGAGGCTGACTCCGCCGAGAATGCTTTTACTGTCTGCGGAAAGGGCTGCAAGGGACCCCACGGCTACGATGATGGCAGCATTTATTAGAACGGCTTTTGTCCTGGAAAGCCCTTTCTCTTCGGTGAAATATGCCACAGGCACTTCAACCAGGGAGATCATTGCACAGGTTGCCGCTATGGAGGTTAATATGAAAAAGGCCACAAGAAGAATGTTGCCAAAGGGCATTTGAGAGAACACCATGGGAATGGTCATGAATAAAAGGCCCGGCCCGGCACCCGGCTCCATTCCGAAGGAGAAAACCGCAGGGAATATGGCAAGACCGGCAAGGAGAGAAACCAGCGTGTCCGACAATGCCACCTTTAAGGAGGTTCCAACCATATTGTTATCTTCGGTAAAGTAGCTTCCGTAAGTAACCATGGTCCCCATTCCAAGGGACAGCTTGAAGAAAGCAAGGCCTAATGCCGTCAGGATGGCAACCCCCGTCAGCTGTGAGAAATCGACATGAAAAAGGAAATTCAAGCCCTTTACGGCGTTGGGGAGTGTCAGCGCTCTTATATCACAGATAATAATCAGTACAAACAGGACGGGCATGAGTATCTTGGTAATTCGCTCGATGCCTTTTTTTACGCCGGCGATAAGAATTGCGGAGACAACGGCCATGACGACGATCTGCCAGATAATCGGAGAGTAGGGGCCGAGGAGGGTGGCGGTAAATTTTGATTCCGCTGTCTTTGCGGTTATTCCGGAGAAATTGCCCAGGACCGCCTTGACAACATAGGAGTAAACCCAGCCTGCCACACAGCTGTAAAAGAACATGATCAGATAGGAGGATAAAATGCCCGCAAAGCCGATGGTTTTCCAGGCGGTCCTGGGGCCTTTCAAGGCTCCGAAAGCGCCGATGGTATTTTTTTTGGTCCTGCGGCCGATGTAAAACTCACTGATCATGACAGGAAGGCCGACAAACAGGATACAGAGCAAATAAACCAGAAGGAATGCGCCGCCGCCGTATTTTCCCGTTAAGTAAGGGAATTTCCATATGTTGCCCAGTCCTACCGCAGAGCCCAGCGTTGCAAAAAACACGGCCAGGCCGGATGAAAAGCCTTCTCTTTTTTGCGTTCCTTTTTCCAAAGCAAATCTCTCCTAACGCTACAAAATGTAAAAATTTCTGTCAACGTAGATATTCTATCCCTTTTTCAATAAAAATTGCAAGAGAAGCTATACCGATTGTTAACAGAAATTATTGCGGGAGCGATATGCCTTTACTCATCCATTGCTTCAAACACCTGTTTTCCCGGTTTTTAGAAATGCTTTAAGCTGTTTCTTTACCAGCAGGCGGATGAATAAAGCTGCTGAGATCACTAAGCCTATCAACTCGGGAATTCCGATAAACGGATTGGACAGGGCTTGTGTTAGAGAGAGGACGGATACGCTGTTAAATTCGCGGCTTGTAATCTTTGTCAAAGCTGTAAGGATGCCCTCCGGTGATTGCACCATGGAAAGATCATAAACGGGCCAGAACAGCGTGTTGGGGTACAGCCACATACTGTCCAGTATCAGGTGGATCAAACTGCAGGCGGCCAGAGTCAGAAGCCATGGCTGTCTGCTTTTTCTCCATATCCGCCAGCCGATGCCGGCCAGCAGCAGTATGAATAACAGTGAGTGGGCAAATATACGGCCGGAATGAATAGAACCGTCAGCAATCAGGAAAATGACCAGCTTATCGATCAGGTCGGGAAGGATTGCGCCGATAAATACCAAACGGTAATCGATATGCCTGTTGAATTTTTCAAGTTTTCCCTTTAAACCGCCCTTATCGGCTGCAGCCGCAGCAGCATAGGTAAGTCCCAAATGTCCAAATAGCAGCATTGTTTTCTCCATAAGTACCATAGTAAAAGCTAAGGTGCCTCTATAGCTGCAGCAAAACAAACATTGATCCGCCTTCAGTTATATGCCATTCAGAAATAGGACAAAGGCTTCGGCGCCCTATTTCTGAATGGCTAAATAAGTGCTTTGCTATGGTACGGGTCTTTTTCTGCAATTATACCATTTGTACGCCGGTTTTAGAATAGCCAATTATGCAAGAGATTTAGCGTGTTGCTTGATAGATTTTTCCAGCCTGGACGGCAAATCTCCGGACCAGGTCGTCAATGGCAAATTCTTCTCTGTCAATCAAATAAGACAATACCTTGTTGTTGAAGTTTTTGTACCAGTGCCCGGGAATTCCCTTCTTTCCGACGATAGCCCCTATGATACTCCCTGCTGTTGCGGCGGTGCAGTCATTATCCAGACCCATTGCCACAGTTTCACTGATGACTTTGGTTACGTCATTTCCGCCCATCATCAGCCCGAAAATGGTCAGGCAGGCATTATTATTGGTATGCACGCCGCTCATGCCTTTGAACCTCTCATCAACGGCTGCTCTTGCATCCTTGTAGTTTTTGATATTTACGCTTTCCGACAAGGCCCAGCGTACTTCCCCGGCCAGCAGGCAATCCCTGGGGATTTCCGTCAGCCCCGCTTCCAGCGCGTCTTTGGCATTATCTACTGCAAAAGCCGCAGCCTGGGAAGCAGCGAAAAACATCTCGCCATAGATACCGTTTCTCCTATGGGAGAGATAGGCGTCCCGGTAAGCCAGTTCAGCGGCCTTTTCCGGATAGGCCGGCGCCATATATGCCCAGGGGTCCGACCGGATATCGGCGCCGATCCATTGACAGTAAGGATTGTCAATTTCCGCAGCTTGGATGGCGGGGATGCCTTTTTTCAAATTTTTCAGGGCAATGTCTTCCGCAGTGCAGGCATAGGGCAGGTACTTCAGCCATGCCGTTCCCACATCGGCTACCGTAAAGTCAATGCCATGGTCTTCTGCAATTAAAAGGCCCAAAAGCGTATAGGTAATGTCATCATCTACAGGCACTCCGTTCATGCCATCCCGGGTATAAGCCACGCATGGGCTTTTCCCATAACGCAGGGACAGAGGATCTTTAATTTTAGACCAGTAGTCCACCGGCGGGAATTGATCTCCGATATATCCCGCCCAATCTTTCATGGCATCGACAGACCAGAATTCTACTATGGCGCCAAGGGTACATCCGGCGAAACGGGCAAGCATTGCGCCTTCGAGTTTTTCTTTATACAGGCCTTCATCAAGGGATTTCCACAGTTTCCTGGGACCCTCCGGCCGGAGAGAGTGAAGCTTCTGAAGGTCGTCCGGCTCTGAAGCGCCGAGCACCGGGTCGATACCGAGCTTCAACAGGCGTTCGGTGACGGATTTCAATGAATTTTCCGCCTCATCCAGCAGCTCCTGTACGTTTTGTGCCCCGTACTCATGCATCAGCCTGCTGTATTCGAAAATATTTTGAGCCATTTTATCAAGGCCCGGAAGTTTTGGGTAGCTCATAAACTCCTCCTTTAAGAAATATCATTCTTTGTTCTGCATTTTATTGGATTCGAAATTAAATCTACTTGAAATGATAGCATTTTCGAGCCATTTGTTATATAATCGAAAGTACATAAAATATCATTAGTTGCTCAAGGAGGGAAAGGATAGTGCCATGCAGCTTTGAGTTTTTGAGCGGAGGCGCCAGGGAGAAGGACACTTACTTTGGCTTCCACGGCCATCAGACCTATGAGCTTGTATATTACCTGAAAGGAAGCGGAAGCACCACAATTCACGGCGTGAAATATGAATATTTTGCAAATACCTTTGCCATTACCGAACCCGATCATTTACATGATGAACACCATGCGGAAGATACCTACGTCATCTATGTCGGATTTTTTTACAATGGAGGAATAACCGTACCTGAGGATGGAATATTCTATGACGGCGCAGGAAATGCCATAAGGCATATCCTTGAAGAAATGAAAAAGGAATATTATTCGCAGGACAGCCATTACAAGCTGAAGCTGGATCTGCTGGTACAGCAGATGATTATTGAATTGGTCAGGATCACAGAGAAAAAGCAGTCATCCGACAACCTTTCCCTGGCAATCAAATCCCTGAATGAAAACTATACCGACAGAATCGATATGAAAACACTTGCAGAAAGAGCCGGATACAGTTACAACCAATTCCGGAGGATCATCAAGAAGCATACGGGGCTGTCGCCTGTAAACTATGTAATAAACAGACGTATTGAGAACGCCCAATATCTTTTGAAATGTACAAACCTGCCAATATCGCACATCTCACAGGAATGCGGCTTTGCCAGCGACTCCCAGTTCTGCAGTATGTTCAAAAACGCAGTACATCAGACGCCTAAGGCCTTTCGGAAGGATAACCTGCCGATTTAGGTCGAAATAGCAGAGCAATAGTGGGAAAGTGCGAAATTGCTTGAAAGTGCTCAGTAAAAAATGCCCGTCCTCGTGATAGAGCGTTTGTCATTGTAATGAAACTCACCAGAGTTTGCACACTGGCGGTATGCTAGCACGTTTGTCATTGCGAGCGAACGCAGTGAAGCGCGGCAATCTCTACTTTTAGGTACTATTCTGGGCTAAAAAGGGATCCTGCTAACTTTCAGGAAAATGGGCGGACATGGCAGCAAATCCCTGCATCAAGCTCTGTCATGGGCAGGCTGTAATGTCCAGGCTCGTTCCAATGCGGGCGCTTGTCATTCGCCATCCCTGGCTCAAAGACAAGCGTCTTCGGCGTCCGTGCCGAAGGGTCACGGGTATTCCTC
>JAEZCO010000059.1 GCA_023433505.1 Bacillota bacterium
AGTGTTCCGGCTGCAACCCTTACTTTATTGTCGCTTAGCCGCTCCACGTTTTGCATGATTACATAGCCGTGCGACGGCTCGATAAGAGACAACATAATATAAAACGTCGTTTCCGTTAATGGCAGCAACTTATTAAGGTTCATTCTCGCACCTCCAATAGTCAGTTACACGATATACATTCATACTGACTATTCAAATTATATATCGTCTAACTGTATATGTCAACAGGAGAAAATAAACAGGATCGCAACCTGCTTATTTTGTTGCTACTATAAAATACGAAAACCGGATGGACTGCTTAAAAGCAATTCATCCGGTTTTTTTATTTAAACTATCTACTTTAGAGGGATCATATTTGTCCTTCAAACCGCTATTCGTCATCAGAATTACCGTCTCAACTTGCCTTGAGTGTACAAAAAAGATGCCGCTTGACCTGGTGGGGCCTTGGCGGCAGTATATTTTAAAAAAATCACTACAGACAATATTTCTGTCTTCTGATCCCATGTTTGAGCCTTTATTTATTTATTTATTACAGTAGCCGCCAAGTACGCTGAGACTCGGTTTTGGCATACGGTTTTGTGTTCTGCGGTCAACCCCGATTAGGCCGTAATGTTTTACAAAACCTTTATACCACTCATAGTTATCAAGCAAGCTCCAGTACATATATCCCTTAACGGGAATACCGTCGGCGACACATGCCCGCACCCCTGCCACTGCCCGCTGAATGAACTCCACCCGGCGAGTATCATCCATTGTGCAAAGGCCGTTTTCAGTGACAATGATAGGTAGGGGAAGTTCTTTGGCCACCTTGCGGATCACATTGCTCAGCCCTTCAGGATAGAATTCATAGTCCTGTTCAGTCAGTTCTGCCCCTTCGGGAGCAGGCAGGCTGCCCTTTTCGCCTATGAGCTTGCGCGTGTAGTTCTGTATGCCGATGAAGTCATCCTTTTGCAGGAAGGGCAGATAGTATTTGAAGTCTTGCTCCCATTCCGCTTTGGCCCCGGATTCACCGCCGGGCTCCGTCTGAATATCTGACAGCGAAAGGGTAACGCCGACTTTCAGATGCGGACACACGGCCTTCATGGAATCACGGGCTGCTTCGTGTGCACGCATTATGAGCCGGTCTCCTTCTTCGGTACGCGGTGACAGAAAAATATTGGCCTGGTTTCCTTCTGCCAGCCCAAAGGCTTCTGCTGCCTCGGCCATCGTCTGCCACCTTTCCGCAGATATGGGTAAATTCATGCCTGCCCGCAGCTCAACGCCTGATTGCCGCAGCATATTGCGCGCCTCAGAGTACATCTGCGTACCCACGTTGGCGCAGTTGATCGTGCAGACATACCCCATCTGCCCGCCAAGGTGTTTCACGACATAAACGCAATAATTCTTAAAGTATTCCACCGTCAATTCCTTTTCCCACCCGCCATCGGAGATAAGCCACCTGGGCGAAGATACGTGGTGCATAGTGACGATGGGTATGATGCCGTTTTCATGGCAGTACGCCAAAACTTTGCGGTAGTGCTCGATTTCACGGTCGTCGAATTTGCCTCGTTCTGGCTCTATACGAGCCCATTCGATGGAAAAGCGATAGGCGTTCAGACCCGCCTTTGCCAACAGCGCGATGTCCTCCTCATAGCGGTGGTAGTGATCTACCGCATCCAAAGAGGGTTCGTCAAATTCGTTGTGGGGCAGTTGTTCCATAACCCATAAATCACTGTGGATATTGTTACCCTCCACTTGGTGGGCAGATGTAGCGGCACCCAAAAGAAAGCCTTTTTCAAATTTATTCATGACTGATCTCCTCACTCATCTTGTTTTGTACCAATATATCTATCTTATTACATGCTAAAACGGCAAACAAGAATTCTTCTGACTTATTCCTATGTCAATATTGACTTTTTCCTTATATAATGTTATATTCGTAAAAATCAAAAGCGTATAACGCGAGGGTAAATGCGGTCTATGTCAAACCACGAAATCATTGTTTTAAAAGCAGGGCTACCTGTTAAATTTGATATATATAAATCTTTCAACAGATTGATCCCCAGCCATTGGCACAACCACCTGGAGGTTCTCTATATCTGCCAGGGCGTCATGCAGATAGTTCGTAATGACGAGAGGTATACCATCAATGAGAATGATTTATTCGTAGTCAATTCCGGTGATATTCATTTGACCCGAAGTCTTGGCAACGTTGAAGTTTTATGTCTCCTAATACCTTATGAACTCATTGACAATTCAATTTCAGGGTACAAGTCGATAAGGTTCAGGGAGTATTTCTCCCAAAACGAATTGAATGAGGATCCTGTATTTAAAAATATGATACATCATCTGATTGCTATGAGAACGCTTTATGAGCAAGGCGAAGACGGGTTTCAATTCCTTTTTATCAGTAATCTTAATCTCTTTCTCCATACGCTCTACCACAATTATACAGTTCGTCAGAATATAGAAATTAATAAAGTCACAAAACATTTATCACGATTCAAGGAACTGCTAGATTACGTGGAAATGAATTACAGAGAGCCTATAAGCTCGAAAGAAGCAGCCTCTTTTGTAGCATTGGGTCCGGAATATTTCTGCCGATCTTTTAAAAAATTTACCGGCTTCACTTTTATGGAATATGTGAATATGGTCAGGCTTACCCATATTCACAGGGACATTCTAGATACCGACGACAGCATTACAGTCATTCAAGAACGACATGGTTTTATAAATTACAAGGTCTTCAGCCGAATGTTTAAGGAAGCGTATGGGTGTACGCCATCCAAACTCAGAGTATAAAAAATAAAGCCCATTTATATTCTACCAAAAATAAAAGACGTGAAAGCATTCTCTCACATCAAAGCATGTTTTAATTCATAACCCCCGACCCCTTTATTTATCAAGGTTTCTGCCGTTGCAACAGGATCACAACCTCTGTATGCCCTGAGATTTTTGCTGACCAGATCCTGTGCAGACTCAAAGGCCTTCAGAGGCTTTTCATCAACATTCAGTTGTTCATCCCAGGGCTTTATGTCATCGAGCTTTAGCTTCTTTCTCTTCTCTTCATTCATCCTTTTTAAGACAGGTATGACGGTCTTTTCAACAGATCTATGTAGCCCGGCAAGTTCTTTCAGGCTGTAATCAAACCGATCCCGGAACAGATGCATATACTCCCCATAATTCTCAAAGCCTGTATTCCGAGCAGTTTTGTGCCTGATTGCGATGATGTTGTCAAAAATATCATCCAGTACTTTCTGGTTTTGCAACCATGCACCTTTAATCAGTCTCCAGATTGCTTCTCTTTGCGATGGGGTTGCAGCAATCTCCCGCATTCTTTCTGCCTGTGCTAAGGTTATTTCCTGTTCTTCGTAGCTTACGGTTATATTTGATAGGGTCTTTCTATACTTTAAACACAAGGCCTGCTCCTCCTCTATCAGAGAAAGATTATCCGTATGGTATGTTTTTATATTCTTATGTAGTATCTTTCTGTAGTTATCGTAACGATTACTCAAGGCCGCCAGATGCCTATCTTCATAAATCTTTTTTTCAATTTTCTGACAATGAGGCTTTGACTTATTTAGCACCTTTTCAGAAAACAACCGCTGCTTTTTCTCCAGCTCCTCATCGGCAGTATTGGTACTTAATAGTACATAATTCTGAACGTCCGTATTATTAATTTCATCCAACAGTTCATTATAGTGTCCAATAAACTGCTCCAGAGACTCCTTGGATTGAATGGGCTGTTCTTCAAGATAATTGAGCACTGCCTCAACTTCATTCCAGTTTTCAACATTAAAGTTTTTATCTAAGTGCCGGTATGGCTTTTGTACAACTCTCATTTAATAAACCTTCTTTCGCTTCTGCAACAGGACTATGATTCCATGTGCCTTGAGGTGATAATAATGATGTCGCCAAGACCTGGCTATTCCTTGGTGGGTGGATGCCATTTTTATTACTCCGTCTAGGCATAAAAGTATCTCTATAAGTCTAACTTTAAGACCACTAGCGAACGTTTATACTGATATCCCAATAATTCTAACGCCTTTTCCAATGGATGATTTTGAACGTCAATATCTGCAATCAAGTTTTGAAGGCCATCCTCTATCATGAGCCGCGAGCCCTCCCATAACAAATCATTAACGTAACCTTTTCCTCTTTGAGCTGGTGTGACTCCTATGTAATTAATGGCCCCCTTATCCTCACTAAACTTTTGAGGAACAACAAGTCCTATAAATTCTCCTTTTTTATCGTATGCCAGCCGCCACCAAGTCTCATTGAAATCAATCTCCTTTAATAGTTCAAAATACAAAATAGCGGCCTGTTTAGAGCCATGAGACACAATACCCGTTAAGTCTTCCCTGTCGAATGTCCCTTCTGTGACCATTTCAATGGCACCAATAAACGCCTCCTCGCCAACTTCATGCAAAGTTTTATAGTGGAGTCTCTTGGCAGTCTCTACGTGGCACACTTGATTAGCCCCAAAGCTTTTCTTCTCTTGCACTATGCGAAATCCCTGTTCTTTAAACAAGAATTGATAAGTTTCAAAGATCTCTGAGGCTGTTGAGTAGAGATGGTACTCCACAGTTTTAAAGCCCTTCGGCTTCAATGCCTCAATACTATCCGTGAGGAGCTTGTTTCCAACTTCAAAAAGATCATACGCTGTATCTGCTACATTTATTTGCCATATTTTTAAATCATAAGGCTGTTCCTCAAAAACACCATAAATGATTCTTCCCAAAAATTGCCCCTCTGCTTCAATGACAAAGCACCACTCTAATGTTGTTCTACCCGTATCTAACCATTGCTGTAAATTAAGTATCGGCTTACTGTTGTCCTTCATTCCAATCTGTTCAAATTGTGCTATATCTTCTAATTGAATCGTTCTTACCTTCAAAATTTACTCTCCTTGTATTTTATTGAATGAGAAAATGACTTTTTCGGCTTTAAAAAACCTTTCACTCCCACTCTATGACAATATCATTGCAGCGAATAATAAGTTCAAGCATTCCCTCACTCCGAAAAAGCATGTGGGCTTCATAGCCGTTTTCGGTGCGATACAGCTCATCATAAATCCAGTGACTGCCCACAATATGTTCTCCCTGTTTTATAATTTCTGAAGTGACAAAGGTCACCTTATTAGGATAGAATTGGTCTCTCGCGTCGAACCGCATGACGGTATTCTTGTTAATCGTAAGCTCCGTTACCTCACGATCGTGAAAACAGAATCTTTTGCCGATGTTTTCAGGAATCTCCTCTGCTTGCTGTGCTTTCGAATATTCATAATAAACACGGTCCGTTTTCTTTTTATTCTCTTTGCTGAGTCTTTTCAGCTGAGCGAGCACGTCCTTCGTACAATAGCCCAGCGTAAAAACCCGCATATCCGCAATTTGCCTGGCAAGTTCATCTGGAAGTTTCTCAGCATTCATTCTTATTGCCATTTCCTGTTCAATGCGAAATCCTTCCCTGCATTTTTTCTCGTAAAAAGGCGGGCGGGTATCATATGCCTCTATCATCTCCTGAATGCGTGCGCGATCCACAGCCGGCATCTGATAAACTATTGTATCCTCTTTATTGATGTCTTCGCCGCGTGCAAATTTATCAGCGCGCACAAGAGTACATCCGTCCAGATCCAACATAAACCGAGGATCAACCTCGTACACCTCGCGCTGCATTTTTAAATATGCATTCTCTTTTCTTTTATAGAGTCGCAAATATAGAGCATCGTCATAAACGTCGGTACCTTCGTGCGCCTTCATACCAAAATGAAGCCCTGTCCACTGACTTAGTTCGTACCATTCCTTCGTAAGATATTTCATGAGAAAACCATCCTGCATGCCTGTTTATATTTCTAATTTAAAAAAACTATTATGTATTGTGGTAAACCCTACCTATTGTCCTCCAAAACACATTTCATCATCAACACTACCGTCTCCACATGCCTTGAGTGTGCAAAATAGATGTCGTATCACGCTGATATCCCCTTGACGGGAGGGTGGATTGCCGAAACCATAGTCCGTCGCAGACTGTAAATAGGGTAAAATTAGCCTGTATTTTTGCTTTATAGCTTTAGTAATTGTAAGCAATCAAACCCTCAAAGCATTGAAGAGATTTTCCTTGTCTATCAATTGATCACATCCTCCCGATTTTGTCTGTGTATTTATTCCGGCCATTTTACCTGCACCCATTTCTTTACGCAGATGCCATCCTCGCGGCTATAGTAAGTCTCAAGGGACTCAGCATCCCTGCCATATAGCTTTCGCGAGATAAATTTGCCGCCGTTTGTGTCGGTCTTATGGGCTTCAACCACGATATACTCCGTGTTTTCCTCCAGCGCGATTGACTCGGGCATTTCTCCCGGAGCATACTCCGTTTTGGAGACCACAGAGCTGTCTGCACCCATCTGCAACACAACGATTTTTTCCGGTGGGCTCATAACACTGATGGAAATCTTCACCGAGATGCTGTCTGTTTTGATCTTTCCGTTTTCTGTCATCGTATAAGTGGCATTCATGGTTTGCGTATATGCCGCTCCCTCATCCCGGACTCCTGAAGTGGAAAATCCGCTGCCCGTCATTGCATAAACATTACCGTCCTCACTCTGGTATACAGGATTGAAATAATATGTGCTGCCAAGGCCGGGGGACACATAAACCGTTCCTTCCATGGTCGTACTGTCCCCTTGATCTGTGTATTTCAAGTTCATATGGCCGTCGCTGATCGCCTCATCTGATCCTGAAGTAACATAGCCCTCTTGCTCTGCGGTGGTGGGGACCCTGGCGGAAAAATAGGTGATGCCCTCAAATCCGGGGAAAACATATTCCTTCGTCACTACCTTTTCGCCTGTTTCCGTGTTAGTCAGCGTTCTTGGCCTTAATTCAGCGTAACGCCTGCCCTGATATTCCTCAGTGGTACCGTCAAGCTTTATTTCACCGCCTGAAAGACTACCGATATTGTCATTGAGATAACCTTCAAAGTCAAACAGGTCAAGATGCTCTGTCGTAAGGAAGACGCCGATCAATCTGTCCTCGGATGCCTTTGTTCCTGCGTCCTCCCGTGCCAGCTGGCATCCGGTCAAGATGCTCAGCAGCAAGGCGGTAAGGCAAATCACCGCGATCTTCACTTTATATTTCATTATCGCCGTCCTCCAGCTTTCCATCGAATTTCAATATATCTCCCACGTCGCAGCCAAGATGCCAGCATATCCTGTTGATCGTGCTGAAACGAACGCCCTTCGCCTTTCCGCTTCGGAGAATGGATAGGTTTGCTTCAGTGATGTCTACGAGGGCGCACAATTCCTTTGAGGTCATCCCACGTGCTTTCAATACATCCTCCAGGAATATCCGTATAGCCATCCCGCACCTCTCATATAAACATATCGTTATCGTCCTTGAGCTTCTTGTTCTCCGCGATGAAGCGGGCAAGCAGCAGTACGGCAAGCACGAAAACGATAGACAGTAACGGGATTTGCACAGAATTGTTGATAACCATCAGCCTTCTGGCGAAAAGAAGCTGAAGAAGATTAAGCGCTACGTTTGTAAGGACGGTTACCGCGAGAACAAATCCACAAAGACGGGACAACTTTCCGGCAGCTTCAACGCTTTCGTCTGAATACCGGTTGGCACGCATTTCACCCAGCAGCCGCAGGGCGGCAAATACTACAAGGACATCAAACAGATACGGTAAGGCATCCACCGCATACTGCAGGGCAAGAAAGAAATAGGTCGCTCCCAACAGGTGCTCGTTACCTGTATTTCCTGATTGAAGCGATGCTATGGAATTCAAGAGGTCACTAAAGCAAGAGCCGAAAATCATATACACAAAAAGCACATTCAGCAGGCAGAGCAGGACGGTCATGTATTTTTGAAGCTTTTCTGCACCGCTGTCAAAAAATAGCCGCAATATCCTTAAAACAAGATAGCCGCAAATTACCGAATATACTGTGCCGCCTAATATTGCTTTGCCGACACCCAGAACTGTGACTTTTCCGAAGAGCGTGCCGATATCGCCGAGGTTTATCATAAGGTATAATACAGCAAACAATGCGGCGCTCATGAGTATAAGCAGTCCATCCTCCAGGTGAAGCTTTCGCCTTTTCATAAGGACAAGCAAAATAGCGGCGGGCGCCAGACTGACCGTCGCATAAATAATGATCGCGACCGCGTTTCCTATACCGCCGGACAAGGAGAGTGCCCTCAACAAGATCCCGAACTGCTCAAACGGGAATGCCATCGCGGTTATAAACACTCCGGAGAAGGATGCCTGCACGACGTTAAGCACGACGCAAAGCGCCATTTCGACCCCAAGAAGGGCCAAAAAAATCTTGCGTTTCATATACACCTCATAATTATTGTTTTGCAATAATTTTCTTAAATATAACACGGAAAATTATTGTTTGTCAATAATTTCGAACTAAAAAAAGGTATCCATTTTCACGGAACACCCTCAAATGTAACTTTCTTATTGTAATTTATTAAGCACAAAGCTGCCTAAGCTTTTTTATTGCCGATGTTAGAAATCTGTTAACCACGAATTTCGGCAGATATGTAATCGAGGCATCAGATATTAAGCGCTGCAAACACTAAATTTAAGGGCAGTGTCATCTGTTTTGTATCCTCGAGGGTAGCATTACTTTTCAACGCTACAAACATACATGAACCCTTTGTTTTCAACGCTTTACACTCTCTCAAGTAAACAGCAGCATTCTGTATGCCTTGAGTGTGCAAAAAAGATGCCGTTAAAACCTTGTGGGGCCTTGGCGGCGGGTTATCTTTCAGAGACAGTCCTTTGGATAGGCAATTTTTTTGTGTTTCGACTCCTGTTATCACTATACAATTCAAGCAAAATTGATTGCATTTTACTTATTCCGTAAAAGTCTGGGTCATGGTGTTTTCCTGTAAAGGATTGGTTATCGCTGAGAAAAGCTCATTCATTTTAGTGTAGTCACACAGAAAGGATGCTGCACTTGCTTCAATCATTTGCCTGTCGGTAACCTGGGAAAAGTCAACACTGCAGCCTGCATTTTCGGCCAGATATTCAATAAAGAGCCTTTGCGCCCTGCCGTTGCCTTCCCTGAAAGGGTGTAGAACATTGATTTCGCTGAGATAATATGAGAGGCGGAAGGGTATTTCCTCTTTAGAGGCATCCATAATATAATTCTCCCTTCTCAGCCTGCTAAAGAGCGAATCGGCATTGGCTTCAATAAACTCATAGTTGCAAAACATATTGCCTTTGGCAATGTTTACCCATCTGATTTCGCCTGCCCATTCGTAGATATCCCCAAATATATACTTGTGAATTTTCTTTAAATGAAGCAGATCAAATTCGCCTTTTATCACGTTTATCTTCGCATTAGCAATTCTAAGCGAGGTAATTTCCCTTTCGGCTATGTGAAGCTTTTCTGCATCCTCAATTCCCAGCTTGTTTATAAGCACACTGGAATTTGGGTAACAGTATCTTTGATCCCACTCATAGCTGTAACTATAATCGTTGTTCATGGCTATATTCCCTGACAACGGTATGCTTTTTTACGAGTTCAGCTATTGTTTTTTCAACCAGTTCATCATTACCTGCACAGTGCCGTATCCTATCCATATCGGTTTTCGTAAGCGGCATGCCCTCCATGGACATTGAGCCATTAACCTCATCGATCAGTCTATCAATGTCTTTCATTTGAACACCACCTTATATCTATATTATATTACATTTCAACAAAAAAGCCAAATACGGTTCTTCCAGCCTCCATTGCCTATAAATCGGCTTATCAGCTCTACTGTTCCATCTTCTTTATGAACTAATCTGGTACGCTTGGACATTTTTTCCTTCACCAAATCAAACAATTCTATATTTTCATAAACCTCCATGTCTTCATTATCCGCAGCACTTTTTATATTTCTTACCGCTTCCGCACGGGCAGGGATCATTTCTTCCAACAAAGCTTTCTCGTTTGAAAGGTATATTCAACGGAATTTCATCATCATCAAAGTCCTCCACAGACGGAAGCAAGTATTCTCCCGAAATCTTCTGTAATCGTATCCCCCAGCAGTTCATACACCTGTTCATCCGGCAGGGATGCAATTCTGATTATAAAGTCGTAAGCCCTTATTTCCCTGAAGTAAGCAAGCATATAAATGGCCGGAAAATGGACAAGGTATTTCCCATCCATAGATAATCTTTCGACATCTGTTAAAGGATATTCCAGGATTTCAAGCAGCTCCGGGAAAAACAGAAAACGTATTTGCCAATGTGAAAATCCTTGTACGAACAGTTCCTCCGGTCGCATGTTCTATACTTATCCCGAGAAAAACCTTCGTGCCTATCCTGGAATAATCCGAGATACCGATGAATGGATAACACTTTACAAAACTCGGACAATTACAGAAAGAAGCATTAACCTTTTGAAAGCTTCCATGCACTCAGGCAATCAGTCTTCTCTCAATGTTAACTCTCTGAAATCTGACGTGTATCTGTCTGCTATTGCTCAATTATTG
Organism: Bacillota bacterium; assembly: GCA_023433505.1. Lineage (GTDB taxonomy): Bacteria > Bacillota > Clostridia > Acetivibrionales > DTU013 > MnB-11. Next base: position 10,470 of record JAEZCO010000059.1, read on the forward strand.
ACAGTATTACTAGCAAAGGCAATGAATGAACAAAAAATGATTCGAGCTACCAGAAAGCTTATCAGAAAAATATCCTGACTTCATTGTTCTATATTGAATTATCAAGGTTCACTTGTTGAATCTAAATTTACCATGCAAATTTTATCCACAACCCGCTGACTGCGAGTGTTTCACAGGTATTAAAATATCTTCTTTCTTTGTTTTTCATATGCCATATCAATAAAATCCTTATCGACCGGACATTCCTTTTGTAAATTTACTTCATTTCGCAATCACTTAATATATATTATACCAAACGTACGTTCTCGTTTTGAATATATCAATGCTTTTGCCACACCCAAGTGTAAATCGTCTCTGTGTGCATGAGTAGACAAAAAGATGGTCGGCTGAAGCCGGTACTCCTCTGGTGACATGGTAAATCTTATCTATATGAACTAAGCGGTTTTACATTAATTACTTTAAAACTCGGTTCTTTCGCGAACCTCGTAACCTACACCTATACCGTATCCACTGCGAGACCCAATATATCATCAGCTTTACTCTCGGCATATTCCCAATAATCCCAATAGCGTTTTAGTATCCCTTGACACCCTGCTGATTGACTTGGTAATGATGTAATCAATTTTGCCTTTCGCCGCTTTCTTTAGCATTTTATCCAGCCCGGTTCTGCCGCTTCGACGCAGTCCGCTTTCAACATCGAAGAACACACCGGCAAAAATCCAGTTAGGATGGCTTCTTATCATCTTCGTATAGGTTTTTATCTGAATCTTCAGGCTGCGCAACTGTGCCGGTCCATATGTGCTTACCCGACAATAAACAGCAACTCCAAGCTTTTTATTCTCCTTAGGTATAACCGGAATAATCCTGACATTTTTCATCTACGTTCCTTCATCATCTATATAAAATGGGCAAGCCCATTAGTATTTTACAAAAGAAAAGACGTGAAAGCATCCTCTCACGCCAAAACATGTTTTTATCTCTAATCCTGCAAATCCTTTATTTATCAAGGTTTCCGTCGTTGCAACAGGACTATGGCCTCCACGTGCCTTGAAGCGGTGAAAAAGATGCCGCCTGAAGCTGGTGGGGCCTTGGCGGCGGATGTCATATGTATAATTTCGATGATAAGTTTTATTAGATCGAAAGCAACCGGAGTTCGCCATTAGCTAAAGTTTGATACCTTAATAATTTGATATCTTTGTTTTCATACTTTCGGCGCTTTTGGACATAATCAACGACATCATCATCAAATCTATTTGCGATTGCAGTCGTCCGAACCATATTTAAATCGCCCTGAACTTTTTTCTGAATGAACCAAGACTCATATCCAATCAATTGGTGCAGTGCTTTCCCATCAAACCGATCAAGCTTTACTTCAATCACGTCGTATGACATTGTCTGCAGAGGATTTTGTGGGTTTCCAAACATCAATAGAATATCTATTTCTGTACCTAAGTTTGTTGGAATGTAGCTTAAGTAATCTGTGTAATTTCCGAAGATATCCTGATGTCTATTACTAACAAAATCATGGAGTAAAAGTGCCATAAGAGTGGCTTCATAACAAGGCTCTCCATCAGTAGATCTATGAATTTGCTTCCATAAATTTGCAGGCTTTACCGGGTAAGGCTCCATAATAATGTTTTTTCTGATAGTAAATGGATTAATCTTTAAGTACTCCTGCAATAAAATTTGAAACTCTTCATCTGATATGGAGAACATCGCATTCGTTCCACTGGCTCGATTAAGTGCAAATGTCCAGATCTTTCCTATGTTTTGCAGGTCGTAAATATCATGCAATCGCAGCGGCTTTTCAAAGCTGAATTCCGTGCTATTTAGCCTGAAACGAAATGGGTATCTTTTATCTTCCCAAACAATAGTCTCATCATAAAAGGCCTCGCCCTCTGCTTTCCAAATTCCACGCAGCTCCTTTAGGCCAGTGATATAGAACAGTACATAATCTCCATCTTTCATAATTGCCAGTCTAGAAAGCAGGGCATCATTAACAGACTTATGATTCTTTGAATCAGCCTTTGCTTCGGGCAAGCCTACCAGACCTCTTTTAATGCAAGTCCCATAATTGGTTTCATCCAGTACAAAAACATGTGCAGGCATTTACAACAATCCTTTCTGGTAAATGTAATATAAATTCATTGACAATAGGTTATAACCCTTGAACAACTTCCTTGTCTAACTGCTTTTTACGATCTGGCCAATCCGGCATTTGAATTGTTAAAAAGTTATAAAAATCTGAATTATGATAAGAGTAAATCATATGTGTTAGTTCATGTAGAATTACATACTGAATGCATCTAATATCTGCTTTTAACAAATATTCATTAAGAGTTATTTTTCCTTTTAATTTTGTACAGCTCCCCCACAATGTTTTCATTTTTTTAATAGATATTGTAGGCTTTGAAATATTATATTTTTTAAAGATACTATTATAAATAGTATCTAGTTCATTTTGGAAAACACAAAGAGCCCTTTGTCTCCACCATCTATTGAAAATCTTATTTGCCAAGTCATCATTTTCAACGTCTACAAGAAATACATTAATGCTTTTTTCATCCACTTCAATGCTGTTTGAGCGTGACGCTTTTTTAAAAATTCTCATATCTTTTCCAAGAAGCTGAGTTGATGAACCATTAATGATATTAGATAAATTGTTAAATCCACTTGCCGTCTTATACTTTGTGATTTGCTTATTTATCCATGATGTACGTTCTGTTAGAAATTCAATTATCCATTCATCTGATACTGACATCGGCACAGATAAATTGACTGTTAAATCTCTGAAAACCTTTAAATGGACATTTTTTATAGGCTTTTTAACAATATTTACATTAATTATTCCGTTATTTAAACCGGAATCAAGCTTATAAATATCCATTAATATCTCGCCACCGCTACTTTCATTATTTCGTCAATTATCAAGTCGATCATATCCACATTATTGTTGTCTATAAAAACTCCCATGCAGTCAAACATTTCAAACAAGTAATCATCAAGTTCACGATGAATTGCCTTATGAACTATTTCATTATGTTTCCAATCTCTTTTGGCATTTTCTGCTACTGATGCTTTAATTTTCACTGCATATTCAGCAATCGTTTCTTCAATTTCCTCATTAACCTTGATTTGAGTTTTTTGTTTTAAAATAGTATGGATAGAGCCATAAAAAGCCTTAGAATCACTATCGTTTGCAATAGTTGCCGGATAATCATTGGATATCCTACCATTTCTAAAATCATCAGCCATCGCTTCCATGGCAGTATAATACTTATCGGCATCTCTATTCTCATTGTATTCCGCCAATGTTTTCTTAATTTTTGTTGAAAATTCTTCAAATAGCAAAGGATCATCATATCTTATTTGTTTAAGCTTTGATTCAATTTTTGTCTTTATTACATCTCCACGTGCTTCATATGACTCCACTGTTTCAAGCAGCTTACTCATGGATTTTTCATCGCTTATTGAAACCGGATAAATTACAGTGTTGATATTGGTAGCATTAACAAAAGTATCAATTAAATTTTTGATCCCATCTTCGTATTTTGAATAATCAATAGAATCATCATAACGGATAGTTACTGCATCTTTTAATTTTTTAAAAAAAAGATAATCTGACCTATATTTTTCTATTTGATCATAACCAACCTCAATAAATATTTCCCTGCTTGTTAAAGCCAAATTCAAAAGGCTTGCAAAATTTTTCAGTTTTTCATAAAACTTTTTTCTTATCTGTTCATCTGCTAAATGCTTCTGCCACTCATTTGATGTTGCATTTTTAGGAACTCCTAGAAACAAAGACCACATTGCTTTGTGTGATTCCGAAAGCTTATTTTTTTCATCGACCGGGCCGTAAATTGCATCTTCAATATCAATATTATCAAATTGGTAAAAACCAGATTCTGCATCATTATACAAATCAATAGCTTTATTTAGTTTACTAAAGACTCCCCAATAATCCACGATCAATCCAAAATCTTTTCCTTTATATACTCTGTTTACTCGGGCAATAGCCTGTAATAGACTATGTCCCTGCATAGATTTATCAATATAAAGCACACCTGCAATGGGAGCATCAAAACCGGTAAGTAGCTTATCCTTAATGATGAGCATATTTATATCACCTTCAGAATTTTTAAAGTCATCACATACGCTTTCATCATATTTTTCATCGTTATCACCAAATAATGGTTTTACGATCTTTTCGTGATATTCCTTAATCTTCTTAATCGCAGACGTTGTGTTATCATCATCATCTCCTTCACGTTTGTCGCCAAAGGTAATTACAACTCTCGGATTGACACCTTGCATTGTTTTTAATACATTGTACAGTTCGATAGCAGCACCACGAGAAGCACAAACAGCCATAGCCTTAAGTCCTTTAGGTATGCAATAATTTATAAAATGGTCATAAATATCGAATGCAATTAAGTTAATACGACTTCTTGCTTCTGCTATAGCCTTAAAACGACTATATTTCTCTTTCAGTTCTTTTTTCTGTTCATCGGATAAATTTTGAGTCAAGCTATCAAAATAAGAATCAATAGTATCCACTGGATCATTTTGGATGACCTTTCTTCCTTCATAAACGAGTGGAACTGTAATTTTATCTTCAATTGACCGCTTCATGGTGTAGTTATGGATTGGATCTCCAAACTTTTTATAGGTATTCTTTTTAGTTTTTGAAATTAGCGGTGTACCTGTAAAAGCAATTAATGTGGCGTTTGGCAAAACCTCGCGCATATAATTATACATCGCACTATATTGTGAACGGTGTGCTTCATCAATAAGTACATAAAATTTGTCGCTATCCACTTCCAAATAACGATTTTTGCATACTGTTTCAAATTTATTAATGAGTGTAGTAATCACGATATTACTTCTATCCTTCAAAAGTGCTTTTAGCCCTTTCCCGGTAGCTGCTCTCACTGGTGACATTTGTAAATTAGCAAAATTATCTCTTATCTGTTTATCAAGATTTATACGGTCGGTTACAATAACAAATCTCGGATTTTCTTTGGCTTTTTCTACTTGTATTTTTTTTACCAGCATAACCATGGTTAAACTTTTTCCACTACCTTGAGTATGCCAAATAACGCCTCCTTTAGAATCCTTACCATCTCTACCATCAATTCTACCCATAGCGTTATCTACTGCAAAGAATTGCTGGTGCCTTGCAATTTTTTTAATATTACTATCATACAATATAAAATACTTAGTTAAATCCAAAAGTCTTTTTCGATCAAGCAAAGACACCGCGATTCTATCTTGCTCTAAAATTTGTTTATCCGGAGAACACTTTTCGCAGAGTTCCTGTTGCCAATCTATTTTATCTTCGCGCCACTCAACAAAATAATCCGCTGTTGTACTGGCGGTACCGTAAAGTACCTTGTTTGGGTTAACTGCCAGAACAAGCTGGCTGTATTTGAAAAGCTGAGGTATATAATCCGGCATCATATTGCGGATATTTTGTAAAATACCCTCTTTGACATCAATACTTGACTTCTTGCATTCAATAACAACTAATGGAATACCGTTTACCATCAGTACAATATCAGGACGGGCATACTGTCCGTTTGGTCGTTCTACACTGAACTCTTCGGTAACTTGCCAAATGTTATTTGCCGGATGTTCAAAATCAATATAATTTAAATCAAACGACTGTTTTACAGGAATATCTTTATCAATAGCTATGCTTTCCTCAAGGCTTATACCAAGCGTTAAAAGATTGTATATTTCCTTACTTGCCATAGATAGTCCTTGTAAAAGTGAGGCATCCAATGCATTAATGGCTTTTGAAATTGATTCGCCGGAAAAAAGCAACTCATATCCTTTGAATTTATAAGTTTGCTTACTTAAAAAACGAATAAGCTCATCTTCAAATATCACTTTAGATAAACTCTTACGTTTCAGTTCAGCTTCACTTCTCGAAACATACTCATATCCCATATTTTCAATGAACTTTATTAACCTATCTTGGCACTCGGGCCTCTCATTAAACAGTCTATGATTTGGCATTACACTGCCTCCCTAACTCTTACGATGCCAGTTAAAAGCAATTGCGTCATTGCCTTTTGTTGTTCTTTTAACTTATTGAGGTTTTGGACATTTAGATCATAATAATCATCAAAAGCAGATATTGCTTTCCCAATTCTATCTTGTTCTCTAATGTTTGGAATAGATATTACTATCTCGCTAAACAATCCCATATTTAAGTTACGTCTAACTATGCTCGCTCCCTGCTCTGAGATTTTCGTATATTGTTCAAGCATCCTTTCTGTTTTTAATAAACAAGAAATAAATTTCTTGTTAAATGATTTGTTTATAGAAAACACTTTGTACGAAGGCGAGACCATACCTATATCAAATTTTTCATTATAATTAATATTGCCCATCCATAAATTCTGAGGACTTAACACAATTTGGCCTTTTTTTAAAATTTTATAACCAATATTATCTTTTGATGCAACTTCCTTATCAAAGAAATCCTTCTGAAAAAACAACCCATTTTTTGTTGAAGAAATAGTCGGATATTCGTCTAAGGTTCTTGTTACTTCATAGCTTTCTTCTAATACAAATCCCACTTTAACTTTTCCCCATCCTTTTTTTGGTGCTATAAGATTTTGCATTAAAGCTGTTCGTTTTTTTTCTAAACTTACAATCAACTTTTCCTGCAAATCAACTGCTTCATTCCATTTCATAAGGATTTCAGTAATTTTTTGTTGTTCCGATATATTAGCCATACTAAAAACAATTTGGGATAATGATTCTTGACCAATATTAATGTGTTGTGAGCCAGCAGAAAGTCTTACTATTTGTTTTCTTACACTTTGTATTTTTAGCAATTCATTTAGATAAAAAGGGTCATATTCAGCAATTTTCTTACCTCTAATAACAAATCCACTGTATGTAGCCGTATTATTTTTATCTAAATATACATTTGATTTTCCCACATCATCGAAATTTTCAGAACTCCGCTGAAAGAGTATATCGCCATATGTTACACTATATTTTTCCAATATTTCTTTATCTATATCAATAAAACCCCTGATAGATTCATAAGTAACAGGCGAACTATCCAAAATATCCATAACACTAATTAATTTCGTCCCCGTCCCAAATTTTTCTTTATCTGCATTTATTCCATTCTTAAAATCTAAAAGATCTTTTAACATTGTCTCTTCCCACTCAATAGGCATAATTCCAACTTGTTTTTTTTCATACCCCTCCGGCACTTCACCACGGTTTACCATTTCAATTCGTCTTTTTAACTCTTCTATCATTTTTGGGCCTACCTTCTAATCAATTTATTTTACGAATCTTAGTTGGGCTATATCCCGAGTTCCTTCATGTAAAGCTCTAATTCTTTTTCAACTAAAACTATTTTTTCTTTCAAATCTGCTATTTCTGCATTAACTATCTCGATATCAATAATTTCTTCCTCTTTAAAAGTGTCCACATATCGTGGAATATTAAGGTTGTAATCATTTTTCTTAACTTCGTCAAGTTTAGCAACATGACTATATCTATCTGCTTCGGCGTTTTCACCGCTAACAAATGCTTTATATGTATGCACAATTTTCTCTAAATTTTTATCACTAAGTTTATTTTTAGCCTTTTCTTTTTCAACTTCCTCTTTAGATGCCTCTATAAAGAGTATATCTGATGTTGTTCTACCTCTTTTGAAAACAATTATACAAGCAGGAATAGAAGTCCCATAAAACAAATTTTCCGGCAAACCAATAACCGCATCAATTAAATTCTTATCAATAACTGCTTGCCTGATTTTGCCTTCACTTGCTCCACGAAAAAGCACACCATATGGTGCAACTGCTGCAACTCTTCCGTTACCACTCATACTAGCAATCATATGAAGCAAAAATGCCCAGTCGCCTTTACTTGATGGTGGAATACCCATATCGAATCTATGCCACCTATCAAGACCAGCTTCCATTTTGAATTCGACCTTTTTTCCTTTCTTTTTGTTTTTGGAGACTACTTCTTCCTCTTCATCATCAACTGAAACTTCACCGCCCGGATTGAATCCTTCTGCCCATTTATCTTTACTAAAAGGCATATTTGCAACAATACATTCGAACTTCATAAGATTTCCGTCGCTATCAAGATGCTGAGGATTTGCAAGAGTATCGCCCCATGCAATTTTGGCATCTTTAATATCATGAATAAACATATTCATTCTGGCCATTGAAATAGCTGAACTATTAACCTCTTGCCCATAAATTTGAACCTTATCGAATCCACCTTTTCTAGCTGCACGAATAAGAAGCGAACCTGACCCGCATGTTGGATCGTATACTCTGTCCTTTGCCTTCGGCGCAACTATTTGTGCCATTACTTCCGAAACCTGTTGTGGCGTAAAGAAGCTACCAGCCTTTTTGCCCGCCATCGTAGCGAATTCGCCAATCATATATTCATAAGCATCCCCGATTACGTCTGCCGGAACTTGTTCGTTTTTCGTCTCAATTTTGCTTGGTCTTAAATCTAAATCCGAAAAATCCTCAAGCAAATTTCTAAGTAACGGATTCTTCTGCTCCTTTTTTCCCAGATTTGCCTCGCTGTTGAAATCTATTCCTCTGAAGATTCCAGCAAGAATAGGATTTGAACTTTCAATACCCGTAAGGGCTTCACTAATTTTTGTTCCTATATCTACAGCATATTTGTTTTGAAGTAAGTAATAGAAAGTATGTTCCTCTTTCAAAGAAAATGGCAAGTTTTTTATCTGACGCTCAAGCCTGATTCCATCATAATCCTTTTTTAAGTTTTCAACGCTTTCATCATACGTATCGCTAAGATACTTCACAAATAGCATAGACAAAACATAGTCTTTATAGTTTGATGCGTCAATATTATCCCTGAATGTATTAGCTCCAGCCCAAAGTGCTCTCTTAATATCCTCAAATGATGTCATTAAATGCTCCTCCAATTTGTTTTTTAATATATTGGTTTATTGAATAATCGTCCTTAAAATTTTCAAGTTCTGCTAAACGCATAGACATTTTCTTTTTTTCGATGCTTTTGTACCATATCTCGCCGATTTGTTTTTGTTCTTTTGCCGAAAACATTGGTACTATGAAATGTTCAAGTTCATTCCGCCCTATTGATGGCATAACAGCCCCAACTGAACCACTCAAGGAAATTTCTTTTATCCTATAATTTAAAACCACCGCTAAATATTTGGCATCAATCCCTTTGGCCCTGACAATAATCAGATTGTTATACGCATACGTGTCAACTATATCTGTGCTGATATAATTTACAAAAATAGGTTGTATTCTCTTAATAATAATATCGTCAGCACGAATAAGCAGAGAGCCATCTCTTAAATATTTTTCGCTTTCAGTAGCTTTATTGATAATATTATCTGCTAAAAGATTAGATGCTGTTAACCACTTTAGCTTTTCGGGCTTTTGACCTGTGTTATTACTTACAATACAAAACTTAATATCAGCTACTTCCCTGAGTTGAAATAGTGTTTGTCTGCTTCCCATTTTCTCACCCCTATTAAAAAGCGGCAGTTAGGATGCCGCTTTCAAGCTAATATCTAGGTAATTCTCCTAAGTTATCTCTTTTTATATAGTTTGCATCGGTTCTGAGATAACTGCTCTCTATAACTCTTACATCCTCCCCCACTATCCGCCTACCAATTTTTATGTACTTGGTCTTGGTACAATTAGGATTCTGATTTATAAAGTTTATCATTTCTCTTTTTGTTCATTCTTTTGTTGCGGTTCGTAAAGATCATTTGTCCACTTTACATTTGTGATTATTTCACAACCGTGCTGATCAATGCCGTACCGAACCTTATCAATGTAAACCATATTTCTTCTCCTTTTGAGTATAATAAATTGATAAACAGCCAGCATCTTGACGATCATACACAAAAGGTGTAAACTATAATCACGACAAAATAGCATCGCAAGATGCAGTGACTCCCATATGCGCCTAACTCACATATGGGAGTTTTTGTTTATCTGCATTAAATATATACCAAATAAATGTTAGTGTCAATATATTTATTTTGCTGTAACTCATTTACATGTTATTTTTTAAACCATTTTTATCTCGTGTGATAGCTCTTAGCCAATTCATGCTTCTGTATTGTTTTCAGTTTGTTTTAGCTTCATTTCGTTCTTTATACAGCAATCAAAGTCCTACATCGTTGGCTATATTGCTAATAACATATACAAATTGTAGCTAGAGAAAAACTTTTAGGCATGAACCATCCTTCTTCAAAGCTTTGATATACTTATCAAAAACTTCTATTTCATCAATTTTGTCTTTAATAATTCTTTCATCATAGTAACCTTCACCTATTAATTTGCATAATCTTTCTTTAATCCATGCTTCGTCTAATGTAGGGGAGAAAGAACATTCTTGTTTGCCTTTTTCAATCCTTGTAGCACATCTCCAAACCACTTTACCGCTCTCAGTCCTTCTCCGATAAGACGCGCCGCAATCACCGCACACAAGCAAATTCCCCAGAAGGTATTTCCCATTGTATTTGCTCCCGCTGACTTCTACCGTGCCGTCCTCTTTCCTAACAATCCTTGCCCGCTTTGCCATCTCTTGCTGCACCTTATCGAATACTTCAGCAGGAACAATGGCAGGATGGCTGTCTTTCACATAATACCGGCTACGTTGCCCGATATTCTTGCTTTTCTTGCCGGTCATAAAATCCTCGGTAAAAGTTTTTTGCAACATCGTATCGCCTTTGTACTTTTCATTCTTGAGCATGTTCTGGATCGTTTTTGCATCCCAAATCGCTTTACCAGTTACAGTTTTAATCCCCTGAGATTCCAGATAAGACTTTATTTGTCCTAATGACAGGCCTTGCAAATACAAGTCAAATATCTTTCTGACGATTTCTGCCTGTTCCGGTACAATGACAATCTCTCCGTCTACGCAGGTGTATCCCATGAAATTCTTATACTTAGTGAAGATATCGCCCTTTTCAAACTTACGTTGAAATCCCCACTGAATGTTTTCACTGGTATTTCTGCTTTCATCCTGTGCCAGCATCCCCCTCAGTGTAATCTCAAATTCCTTATCCACATTGATTGAATCCAAGTCTTCAGTTTCAAAATGCATGTTAATTCCTCGCTCTCTTAAAAATCTTATAATTTTCAAAACTTCAAGAGTATCCCTTGACATTCTGCTGATAGATTTCGTGATTATGTAATCAATTTTGCCTTTCCCCACTTTCTTTAGCATCTTGTCCAGCCCGGTTCTGCCGCTTCGGCGCAATCCGCTTTCAACGTCAAAGAACACACCAGCAAAAATCCAGTTGGGATGATTTCGTATCATCTCCGTATAGGTTTTTATCTGAAACTCAAGGCTACGCAGTTGTGTCGGTCCAAAGGTACTGACCCTGCAATAGGCGGCAACTCTAAGCCTTTTATTCTTTTGTGGTAAAGGTGGAATAATCCTGACATTTTTCATTTCATTCCTTACCATCTATGTAAAATTGGTATCCCATATATCCTGCCAAAAAGAAAAGACGCGAAAGTCATCTCTCACGTCTAAATTCTAACTCATTTTTTCAATGGCTTCAAGCCGTTGAAATATCAGCGTTACGGCCGTTGCAACAGGATTACGGCTTCCACGTGTGTCGTCCAAGGGAACATATCCACCGGTTGCGCCTCCACCGTCTTGTACCCTCTCCCCCCCAAATATTTCAGATCCCTTGCCAAAGTCGCGGGATTGCATGATACATAGACAATCCTTTTGGGCTCCATATCCGCTAAAGTCTTCAACAACGCTTCGTCGCAGCCTTTTCGCGGGGGGTCCACCACTACTACGTCGGCTTTTACGCCTCTTCCGTACATGTCCGGGATTACTTTTTCGGCTTCACCCGCAATAAACTCAACATTGTCAACACCGTTAATTTCCGCATTCCTGCGGGCATCGCGGACAGCGTCCTCGACTACTTCGACGCCGTACACCTTTCTCGCCTTCTGCGAGAGAAAAAGTGATATGGTTCCGATACCGCAGTAGAGGTCGAAGACATTCTCCTTGCCCGTAAGGCCGGCATATTCAAGGGCCTTCCCATACAATACTTCGGTTTGGACCGGATTGACCTGAAAAAACGAAAGCGGAGATATATGAAATTTATATTTGCCGATATAATCCGTTATCGTATCGCTTCCGGAAATCTTTACATTTTTGCTGCCCAGGATGACATTCGTATCTCCCTTATTTATATTAATAAAAATACTTTTCACTTCCGGGGCACCGGCAATCAGTCTGTCTGCCAATTCCCCGGCAAAAGGAAGTTCATTGCCGTTTATTACAATGACAACCATCACTTCGCCGGTCTTAAAACCCACCCGCGTCATGATATGCCGCAGAAGACCTTTTCCTGTTTTTTCGTCATAGACGGAGATTTTCTTTTCTTCGGCAAATTCCCGGACCATCTTCCGTAAGCTGTCGCTTACCTTATCCTGGATTCCGCATTCGGCACTGTCAATGACCTCATGGGTGCGCTTTGCATAAAAACCTGTGATGACCGCCCCATTCTGCGAAGCAACGGGAAACTGGGCTTTATTCCTGTAATTCAACGGCTCCTTCATCCCGATGGTATTATGGACAATCACGTCGTCCAGCTTGCCGATCCGTTTCAGATTGTCCTTCACAAGCCGGGTCTTGTATTCCAACTGGCCCGGATAATCCAGGTGCTGCAGGCTGCAGCCGCCGCAGTGCTTGAAAGCGCCGCAGAAGGGCTCGATCCTGCTGCCGAACGGCCTTAGAATATTTAAAAGCTTACCGAAGCTAAAATTCTTGTTAACCTTTACGATTTTTATTTCTACCTGTTCGCCTTCAAGGGCACCGTCCACAAATACAGTAAAACCCTCTACCCTGCCGACGCCCTGGCCTTCGTGGGTCATCCCGGTTATGTCGATTACATAGTTTTTATTCTTTTCTACCATTTTTATATGCTCCTTTAGAAGTGAAAGCGTATGCCTGCCCTGTATTATCCCAAAAAAATTGCCCCTTGACGGGGCAAATAAGCTTAATATATAGAATCAGTATGCCATATCAATATTATACCCAAATTTTTCTAAAATTTATACATTATACATTTTATATCTTGAATCGTTCAAGAACCTTATTCATATTGTCCGAAATCTCATCCAGCCTGCCGGACATTTCCTCCATCTGCTTCAGAGCGTCCCTTTGCTTTTCCAGTTCGGCTTCAACAATCTCTCCTGCGGCGGCCGGCATCCCGGCTGAACCACGCAGGTCTTCCACCAGCCTGATCAGCTCGTCCGCTGTGACTTTCCTGCTTTGCACCGAAGCAGCGGCCGACTTTAAGGACTCAATGACATACTTGATGGACTCTGTAATTTCATAGATATTTTCTCTGGCCTTGCTAATCCTTACAACGCCCTCATCCACTCCGCTGACGCCTTCGCCTATCCTGTCCACGGCAAAGCTGATCCGCTTCTGTATCTCGGAGATCAGGGACTTGATCTCCCCTGCAGCCTTATTGCTTCCCTCTGCCAGCTTCCGGATTTCATCCGCCAGCACAGTAAAGCCTTTGCCCTGCTGTCCTGCCCTTGCCGCTTCAATGGCTGCGTTCAATGCCAGCAAATTGGTCCTTGAGGCAATTTCCGTTATGGTATTGGTAATAATTCCGATCTTATTGGACGATGCATCCAGTTGGTTGATGGAATCCGCAATTTCCCTGACAGTACCGGTTACATTCCTGATGGCGGACCCAGCCTCTTCCACTGATTTTTCACCGGTGATTGCCGCTTCTATGGCCTTCATTCCATCCATTACCACCCTGTCGGTAGCAGCAGAGAATTCTCCTACCCCTGCGGCCAGCTCATTTATCCCCCTGATATTGACCTCCGGCTTGTTCTTGCCGGTTTTTGAGCCTCCTCCAACCGCTTTTCCACTGGTATGAACCTTGCCGGTATTCTCTTTGCTGTAACGGAACAGCTCTCCCAGTTTTTTGCGCAATATCCCAATATCGCCGGTAGTACTGGCAACCTGCTCCACCATCTTCTGCTGGCTGTCCAATACCCTGTTTACCTTTTCACTCAGCATGCCTATCTCGTCCTTGCCGGAGACGGGAGTCCTTACGGTAAGATCGCCGGATTCCGCTCTTCCAAGGAGACTGGTGAGGCTTTTGATCGGTTTTAAAATGTTACGGGACAAAAGAAGTGAAATAAACATTCCAACCAGCAGCGAAAGGAGGGCCATGCCTGCCAATGCCCATAGCAGCAAGCTTTTCAACTCATTGGACCGCTTCACGTCCTCAGCCAGGTATTGTTTAAAGGAGGCTTTCAGACCCGACAGGTCCTGCTGCTGCTGCTCATAAAGGGCTGAAAGCTCTTCATAGCTTTTATCCAGCTTTACATCGGAAATCATCTTGCTCTTCCGGAGGATTTGCGTGCATTTGTCATCAAGAGCTCCGGCCGAGGCGCCTATAGACTCCAAAAGGTCTATGTCCCCTGCCGTTATTACCTTTTTAAGGGTTTCGATATTTTTCAGTGTTTTCTCAGAGGCCTTCCCATATCCCGGTGGCAGTTCTTCGCCATCTGCAAGGACCTCCAGGGAATAGACCATCTTTGCAGATGTATGGTGCATCAACAGGTTTATTTCCTCTAAAAAGAATACATCTGCTTTGACACTGGCCAGATCAGTCAAGCCCAGTAAATTCACTACATCTGCGGACAGCTTTGAGATGGCAGCCTCACCTTCGGCGATATCCTCCACTCCACGCTTTAAGCTCTCCAGTTTTCTCGAAAACTCGGCATTCGCATTTCCTGCCTCATCAAAGGCCTGAGTTTCTGTTAATGCATTTAAATTTTCCCGTATCGACTTAACGTTTTCAGATAGCTTTGATATGGCTTCCGACTGCTCTCCTTCCCTGGCTGCAGCATTTTCAAGGGATGATGCAAAGCTTTCCAGCCTGCTTGAGGCCCTTTCCTTCAACCGGTCCTTCAGCTTTTGCTCCTGTGCCAGTAAGGCCTCATAATCGCTTTTATAGGCTGCCGCCAGGGAATTTACTTCAGACCTGTCTGATTGGACTATTCCTGACACCACTTTATCCAGAAACAAATCCATATATTGATGATTCGCCTCTTCCAGCTTTTTAAGCCCTGCGGCATCCTTCGCATTTGCGTTTAAAGAAAGCTGACGGATCAATACCGAAATCTGCTGACTGCTTTTAACAAATTCCTCCTTTGCCGCCGTATCCGAAGTGATGACAGCTTTGGCCGCAATCTGCTGCTCAAGGCTGACCAGCTCATTGATCTGCCCGATTGCATTTACCCGTTCATTATTGTTGTCCGCGCTGGCGGCAATGCCGGAAACGATCAGCTTGTAGCCTCCCAGGGATATGCCGAAAGCTGCTGCAAGACAAATAACTATTGTTATGAGAAAAGCCAAAACCATTTTGGTCCGTATATTGATCATTCGTTTATCTCCGTATCGATGACAGATTACCAATTTTATAATTTTATTTATGATAATTCTATATTTTTTTGCAAAATCCTTCTTTCTTGTATCATTCCTGAAAGCCATACAAGAATAAAGATTCCAGGAAAAAGTGATAAATGTTTGCAGTTTTGTGAATAATAAAATATAATTTACATTCGGAAAGAAGGTTTTTTGATTTTTTTGTAGAATTAAAATATTACCTGTTTTTGCTAACCATCATACAAAAGATGAAAAGACTTTGGACAAAAAAATATATAGAATATGGCGGTTTGCTGTGAACAAGGGAAAAACAAAGGCTCAGGCCGATAAACATTTATCAATCGTTTTCATACCCCATTCCTCAAATCATGTAAAGGTTTTCAGGTTTTCATCCTTTTATGTGAAGGTTTTTGCTGCATTTTTATTCCTGGCTGTGTCTGTCACCGCCTCCATCCTATATATGAAGCATGTATCCAATGAGAACCTCGAATTGAAAAAGAGTTTGACGGAATTGTACAGCGCAAATTCAGAGCAGCGAAGACTATTGGACGAAAAGTCCGATGAAGTTGCGCAAATGAAAGAAAGCAATGAAGCCTACAAAAAAGCTGTAGACGAGCAATCGGCAAAGATTACGGCAAAATTCAATGATATTACCGATAAGTACATCGCAAATCAAAGCGCCACCAAAACCAACCGGTCCGGCGAAAGAACCCCGGGCAGCTTCTCAATCGAAATAAGCGGCCTGAAGGATATGATCGACAGCATGAACAGCCTCAGCAGCAGGACGGATGTCGTGACCCTCGATTTATCGGATGCAAACGCCAAGCTTGAAAAATATTTCGAGACGGTGCCTACTCTGGTTCCGGCAAACGGTGAGTTCAACAATGGCTTCGGTTATAGAAGGGACCCCTTCACAGGAAGGAAAACCTTTCATGAAGGCATAGACATCTCCGCCGATAAAGGGACCGGCATTAAAGCCTCCGCAAGCGGAAAAGTCACACTGGCCGGGCGGTACGGAGGATACGGACTTGCTGTGATCATCGACCACGGACGGGGTCTAAGCACTTTATACGGCCACACCTCAAAACTCCTTGTCAAGGAAGGACAAACGGTAAAAAAGGGTGATATTATAGCGAAAGTGGGCAGCACCGGCAGAAGCACCGGTCCGCATCTTCATTTTGAAGTCCGGCTTTACGATACACCCGTTAACCCTGAAGCTTATATTGACCTGAAGCAGTAATGAAATACAGCTTCCGCTGAGGTTTTTTTAAATGCAGTCTTGGGAGCCGGCATTTACAGAAAAATCGGAGGTAATATTCGCAGTGCTTCTTAGTAACAAAACAAACAGGATTCCTTCGTGAAGCCGTCATTACAAGTGAAACGAATTTTTCCTGTCATTTATATTTTTTAAAGGAGGGAATTTCATGTTCAGCAAAAAAGATTCCGTATTTCGTGAAGGCGTTGATACACTGGTAGGAAGCAATACGGTTTTTACCGGAAACATCGAATCGGACGGCACCGTGAGAATTGACGGAAAGGTCAAGGGCGACATCCGGGTGGAAGGCGACATCTACGTTGGCGAAAAGGCTGTGATCACCGGAAATCTCACTGCCGCCAATGTGAATCTTGCCGGGACTGTGGAAGGCAATATCTCCGCCAAGGGCATTTTAAAAATACTGTCCACGGCAAAGCTGTACGGCGACATAAAGGTAAACAGCTTTGTAGCCGATGAAGGCGCATTGTTTCAGGGAAAATGCAACATGATGGAGCTGCCTGAGAATGAAAAGACTTCTGAAAAGGCTGCGATGAAAAAAAACTACAAAAAAAGCACGGTTCTTGACGATGTGTTTGAAGAAAAGGAAAAAAACAATAGCCTGAAGGCCGAATAATAGTGCTGAATCACAGCAAGGAAGCAGGTCTGCGTTCTATGGGAAATTCACAGGGATGGGGACTTGTTTTAGGTTGGACAATATTATCAAAAGGATGAATATGGCCACTGCCACCAGTATCCTGTTAATGGTTTGCATCCGCTTGATATTTCTTTTTCCTACATACCACATCCGCCTGTAAAGCATACAATTTCTCATTTTGAAAACCCCCGGAACATTTTCGATGAAAAAAAGCCTTCCCGTTTTCTGGCAATGCTATCGCACAGGCGGGCAGCAAATAGGAAACATTTGCCGCCGGCCCCGCCGTAATGACTGCATTGTTAGAAAATATACGGGAAGTTGTTTTTTTCACTAGTGCATACTATGCATCGGGAAATCTTTTTGTGAATATGCTGCCGCGGCAATTTTATGATGATAACAACTTAATTCAAAAGATACGGGCAATCATCCCTGCATTTGCATAAGAATCTGGACCGCCATATACCGCTTCAACGTCGTTTCCATCTGAATAAAAACATCCTCCAGAAAAAGCCCGTATAAATCCTTGTTTTCTATCAGATACTTGGATTCAAGCGCTTTTTCCATAATGCCGCCGATTTTTTTCTGGACTTCCTTGTCTTCAAGCACCTTGAAGTTCCTGTCTTTGGCAATGACAAGGCGGATCAGGGAAGGAACCTTCAAGCCGGCGGCTTCGGGCTTTTCATCCAGTCCCAGCAGCATGTCCACATCCAAATCCAGCTCCCGGATTATTTTAAGTATGATCTCCAGCTTTGGATTGGCCTTCCGTCCGTTTTCAAGCTGGGACAAATACCCGGGGGAAATACCGACCACCTTAGCAAAATCCACCAGCGATATGTTTTTCTCTTCCCTTTTGGCCTTTATTACTTCTCCGACCTTAATTTCCACCAAAATCCCCCCTCTTTTTATTTTATCGATTCCGAATATATTTATCAATAGGATTGTTTACTCCTGTTTTTCTATTGGCAAAAATAATATATATGCCCAACCCGGCAGAGATGTTTAAACAAAATACAATTATTTGTGTTATAATAATGAGTTATAATATAGATTGGTCTGAAAATGCTGCCGTACGAACCCCTGCTGCACCAATGATCCGGGCACTGCAGGGAATAATGGAACATTTTCGGGGAATACTCGGTCAAATCAGTTTGATTGAATATTCGCAAACACTGCAGGCGATGTATAGATGATCCTATATGGATATTTGAGGAGGACCCTATGAAGTCCAGTTCTAAAGCTGTTCCACCGGGAGCGGCAAAAAAATCAAAAAAAAGATCCCCCACGAGAAAGTTCATTATCACCCTTGTAAAAGTGGTATTGATTTCATTTATCGCGCTCTCGTGCGCAATGGCAGGTTTGTTGGGAGGCGCTATCTACGGCTGGCTGAAAACAGCTCCCAAGGTGGATTATGAAAGCCTGATCAGCAAAATGAATCAAACAACCTTCATATATGACGCCAAAGGCAATGTTATTTCAAAGCTTACAGGCAAGGATAACAAGGACAGCGAGCCCATTTCCTATGATCAGGCGCCAAAATTTCTCACAGGCGCCATCATCGCCGTGGAGGACGAACGTTTCGAAGATCATCCCGGTGTAGATATACTGGGTATTATCAATGCAGGTGTCAGCTATGCTAAAAGTTTCATATTGCCCAATGCCAAACAGGCGCGGGGCGGCAGCACCATTACCCAGCAGGTAATAAAAAATATAACGGAAAATAACGAACGTACGGTTCAAAGAAAAGTCCAGGAATGGGCGGCCGCCATCGATCTCGAACACAAGCTGCAAAAATGGCAGATCATGGAGATGTACATGAATTACAGCTATTGGGGCAACGGCTGCCGGGGCGTCCAATCCGCATCGAAGAAATATTTCGGCAAGGACGTATGGGATTTGTCCCTCGCCCAGTGTGCACTCCTTGCGGGGATTACCAATAACCCCGGAGGGAACAACCCTTTTACCGAAAGCGGCAGAACACGTGCCAAGGAACGCCAGGAGCTCATCCTCAAGCTGATGCTTGAGCAGGGCAAAATAGACCAGCGGCAGTATGACCAGGCTGTAGCTGAGCCCATGGTATACGCAGAACAAACAGCGTCTGCCAAAGTATTGAACGTCCAGACCTATTTCGTAGATCAGGTAATCAGCGATGTCAAGCAAGCCTTAATGAAGGAAAAAAATCTCACCTCCTCCCTGGCCGCTAACCTGATTTACAACGGCGGTCTTAAGATTTATACCACCCAGGATCCGGATATGCAGGCCGCTATGGACGAAGTATTCCTTAACGATGACTATTTCCCCACCGGCAATAATAATACGGCTAAAAAATACAATGAACATCCCCAGGCCTCCATGGTGATCCTTGACGCTCAAAATGGCCAGATCAAGGCCATATACGGCGGCTATGGCAAGAAGGAAGCCAGCAATATTTTAAACAGGGCGTCGCAGATAGAAAGGCAGCCGGGCTCCAGCATCAAACCAATTGCCGTATACGCACCGTCAATTGATATGGGCCTTATTACCCCTGCAACAATCATCGATGACGTTCCGGTTTATATGAGAGGCAATGATCAAACGGCTACGCAAGCGCAAAAAGAAGGTGAATATCCGAAAAATTTTGATAAAAAGCATGATGGACTGACCAGTGTCAGGAATGGTTTGAAGGCGTCCATCAACGTAGTGGCAGCTAAAATCTGGAATGATTTTCTCAAGCCTGATAATTCTATGGCATACTTGAAAAAAGTAGGCATAGACAAAGATGAAGGCTACCTTGCCCCCCTGGTATTGGGAGCACTGAAAAATGGCGTGAGCCCACTTCAGATGGCTGCCGCGTATGTGCCTTTTGTCCATAAAGGCATGTATTATGAACCTACCTCCTTTACCCAGGTAAAGGACAGCGAAGACGCGGTTCTTCTTGATAAAAAGCCCAAATACAACACGGCGTACAGTGAACAGACCGCTTCCCTCATGGCGGATATGATGCAGGAAGTAACCAAAGGTCAAACTTCACCGTATCCTCACGGTGGTACGGCAGCCGGATATGTGACTGAAAAGACCATCGGCATGCCTGTAGCCGGTAAGACAGGTACCACCAGCGATAACCTGGATAAATGGTTTGTCGGCTATACGCCTTATTACACTGCAGCCACATGGTATGGCTATGATAATAAAGTCGGTCAAATAACGCTTCAGTCTTCCGAATCCAATCAAGCGCTTAAAATCTGGGCGGCGGTGATGTCAAAGGTACATAAAAACCTGGAAAAGAAGGGATTTACCCTGGCGCCGGGCTTGGTAAAGAAAAAAATATGCATTTATTCCGGAAAGATTGCCACCGCGCTTTGTGCCGCAGATCCGAGGGGCAACGCAACAAAAGAGGAGCTTTTCATTAAGGGCACGGAACCGAAGGATGATGATTTATGTACGCTACACGTACGGGCGCAGGTGTGCAAGGAAAGCAAGGACGGCTATGGAAGGAATTTATTAGCCGGGCCAAACTGTCCGGCAGCCTCCGTCATTGATAAAGTGTTCATACAAAGGATTGTCCCCTATGTTCCGGCAAAGCCCGGTGAAATACCGCCAAAAGACATTATATATGAGCTGCCCGCCGGTGAGTATTGTACCGTGCACGGCGCTCCGACAGGGAGTCAGACGGAAATAAACAACAGCGAGCCCAACCAGGTGAACCAGACGACACCTCCGCCGGAGAATGTAGGCGATCCTATTGTGGAAGAACAGCCATTGGAATAAAAGGAAGCAAAACAAAAAGCCGGGCCTGGCCCGGCTTTTTATATTATATTCAAATTGCATTCAGCTTAACTCTTAGCTCCCCAAAATGACAACCCTGGAGTCATGGCAATACTCAGGCAGGATTGGAAAGCACGTTCTTCCAATCCTTCAATGCTTCCCTACAAACCATGTCCCTACTTCCCTGCCTTCAACAATGTCCAGCAGGATACCCGGATCGCTGCCGCTGGCAAGAATCATGCCGGTCCCCCCTGCCGTGGCAATCCTGGCAGCGGAAAGCTTTGTCACCATGCCGCCGGTCCCTCTTTTGGAACCTACGCCTCCGGCACATTTCTCAACTTCGGGGGTGATTTCATGGATGGTCATAATCAGTTTGGAATCTTTATATTTGTGGGGATCGCAGTCATAAAAACCGTCGATATCCGACAGGATGACAAGCAGGTCCGCCTTTACCAGCTCCGCAACGATGGCTGACAGCGTATCATTATCGCCAAAAACCCTTTTCTCGCCATATTCGATTTCATCGATGGATACCGAGTCATTCTCATTGACGACGGGCACGACACCCTTTTCCAGCAGCGTTTCAAAAGTATTGATTACATTCTGCCGGGTATGGCTGTTTTCCACCACATCTCTTGTCAGCAGGATCTGACCGACAATATGACCATATTCCGCGAAGAATTTGCTATAGATGTGCATCAGTTCGCATTGTCCTACTGCCGCAGCAGCCTGTTTTCCCCGGACGGTTTTCGGCCTTTCCTTCAATTTGAGCTTATCCACGCCTACGCCGATAGCTCCCGAGGTCACAAGCACCACTTCCCTGTCTTGATTGACAAGGTCGGAAAGCACCCGGGCCAGCTTGTCTATCCTGGAAAAATTGAGTTTTCCCGAATCATAGGTCAAGGTGGAGGTGCCTACCTTTACGACTATCCTCTTAGCATTGCGCAATTCTTCCCTGACGTTGCTCATGTTCTATTTCCTTTACAACATTTTTGACATATTCTTTAATGTACCGGCGAAATATAACTGCCCATCTGCATCTCTGAAAACATAGCCCATGCAACCCACATTCTCAGAAAAGCGGAAAGCATTATTTTCAGTACTCCCAAGTAATTATACAATATGCGTCAGGGGTTTTCCAGAATAATTTCTATTTTGATGTCAGCACCGCATAGTCATATCCTACAAAAAGACATATAATGAGGATAAAGGCAAATAACAGAAAAACCCGGCTCCTTAAAAATCTTCCAAGCATATGCGCAACCTCCCGGTTTGATTATTAGCCTGACGGACGGATTATATACATGCCTCTTTCCGATAAACGGCAAACTGCGAGCGGTGCAGGAGCCCCAGCCCGAAAGTATTGAAATGCCTAAGGGAGCAGGAATGGGATATGCCCCTACTTGACATGGAAGATAAATTATTGTATTTTTAATGAAACAGTTTGAAAACACAGAATACACCTAGTTGCAAGGGACCTTCCTTCTGCATGAAATGACGGACAATATAGATTGATATAGCTCACGAGAGGATGATACTGATGAGCATGAATGAGACGGCCGGACAGGTAAAATCAGCTGCATTGAAGCTGGCGGCCACAAGCACGGATTTGAGAAACAACGCATTGCAACAAATTGCAAAGGCTCTTTTAGCGCGTAAAGACGAAATTCTCATAGCAAACAGGCTGGATATTGCCCGCAGCGAAAAGGAAAATATTGCGGCACCCCTCTTAAAAAGGCTTAAATTTGATGACGCCAAGCTCACCGATGTTATCGACGGCATAACAAGCCTTGTGGGGCTTGCCGACCCTATCGGCCGGACGCTGACGGCTACGGAGCTGGATGATGGACTTGAGCTCTATAAGGTTTCCTGCCCCATCGGGGTCATCGGGATCATTTTTGAGTCAAGGCCGGATGCACTGGTTCAGATTTCCACACTGTGCCTGAAAAGCGGAAACGGCGCTTTGCTCAAAGGAGGCTCCGAAGCGCTGGAGACCAACCGTATCCTGGCGGATATCATTTCAAAGGCCGCCCAAGAGGCGGGAATACCTGCAAACTGGCTAAAGCTCCTGGAAACCAGGTCCGATGTCAATGAAATGCTGAAAATGGACGACTTTATCGATTTGATTATTCCCCGGGGCTCCAATGATTTTGTAAGATATATCATGAATAATTCCAATATCCCGGTTATGGGCCATGCCGACGGCATCTGCCAC
Organism: Bacillota bacterium; assembly: GCA_023433505.1. GTDB lineage: Bacteria > Bacillota > Clostridia > Acetivibrionales > DTU013 > MnB-11. The sequence goes on from JAEZCO010000059.1 coordinate 33,792, forward strand.
TGCTACGTGGAGTCGGACGCCGACCTTGAAATGGCCTTGAAAGTGGTTGTAGACTCAAAGATCCAGTACGTGGCAGTCTGCAATGCGCTGGAAACTCTGCTGGTGCATAAGACAGCCGCGCCTTCGTTTCTTCCTTTATTGAAAGCAGCCATGGATTTGAAACAGGTGGAGCTGGTAGGCTGCGGCAGAACCCAGTCGATTATTCCGGTAGAGCCTGCGGAAGAAGAAGACTGGGGCACAGAGTATCTGGACTATAAGCTGTCTGTAAAAATCGTAGATGACATTGACGAAGCCATTGACCATATCAACACCTATGGTTCCGGCCATACGGATTCCATCGTTACCTCCTCAGCTGAAAAAGCGGCAAAATTTCTGTCCCTGGTAGATTCCGGCAATGTGCTGTGGAACTGCTCTACCCGTTTTAGCGACGGTTACCGTTACGGCTTCGGAGCTGAAGTCGGCATCAGTACCGGCAAGCTTCATGCGAGAGGCCCCGTAGGCCTGGAAGGATTGGTCATATATAAATATAAATTGACAGGAAACGGCCATACCGTCGAGGAATATGCCAACCGCAGCAAAACCTTCAAGCATCGCAAGCTGGACAAGGATTGTCCATTGTAAGATTAAATAGTATAAAGTGCCTGCTGTTCCGGAAGATGTGCATAATTCATATGCTTTTGGAACTATTCCCGGGGTTTAACATAAAATATAGCATGATGAAAGACTACTCATTGAATGGAAATATAGGTGAGTACCCTATGGATAATAAGCTGTCACTGGAAAAAATAACAACGCTGCTTCAGGCTGCAGACAAGATAAGAAATACGGCCAATTCGCCTTCACGTGGAGAGGACGACGTATCTGTGAGCCTCGACAGGATGTCCCGGATCAAAGATACGCTGGAGGTGATTTCCGGATTCCTTCCGGAAGCACACAGGCTTCCCTTCAGCAATGCCCTTCACTCCTGCGACCGTTACTGCGGAACGTACTGCAGTCTCAAAAATCACTTAAGGGGCCTGAAAGGACAGGAACCGGATTTAAATCATGTCCTGTCCACATTGAAAGTTGTCATGCCCATGCTTGAAACCAGCCAGATGGTTCCGGTACGCAAAGCGGTTTCCGTACTTGAAGCCCTGCGGGATTAAGTACCGGTACTCGTAAAACAGGATAAAAAACTTGTCCCCTTGGCCCTTTTTTGCTTGACGCATAACGGATTAAACTGCATAATCAAAGTAATTCGTCATTGATTCAGGAGGGTTGGGTTGAGCATTAAAGGTCGGATACATTCCTTCGAGTCCTTCGGCACTGTTGACGGCCCAGGGATACGTTTTGTCGTATTCATGCAGGGCTGTCCGCTTCATTGCGTCTATTGCCACAACAGAGATACCTGGGATACTTCCGGCGGCAAGGATTATACTGTCGGACAGGTATTGGCGGAACTCAATAAATATGCGAATTATATAAAATTCTCAAAGGGCGGAATCACCTTAAGCGGAGGAGAACCGACACTGCAGGCGGAGTTTGCTGCAGCACTGTTTGAAAAATGCCGCGAGCAAGGCATCCATACCGCTCTGGACACCAGCGGATTTGCCGATACCGGGAAAGTGGAGCGGCTTCTTGCTGTCACAGACCTGATTCTCCTGGATATAAAACATATGGATAGTGAAACGCATAGGAAAATAACCGGGGTGACGCCCGGGAAAATAGGAAGCTTTGCCCGCTATGCTTCCCAAAAAGGAATTCCCCTATGGATCAGGTATGTACTTGTGCCGGAGCTGACTGATTCGGAAAAAGACCTGAAAGCCGCAGCAGAGTTTATTCAGAGCCTTGAAACAGTAGAAAAAATAGAGGTGCTGCCTTATCATGGTATGGGTATACATAAATGGGAGGAGTTAGGTATCCGTTACCCCCTGGGAAATACGGCTCCGCCCACGGAAGAAAACATTGAAAAGGCCAGTCTGCTATTGGGTTCCAGACGTTTCAACAATTTTTTTCGCTAATTGTTGACATTGCCATATACATGTGTTTATAATGAATTATTTTGTGGGGGGCGGGCACATGGCAAAAAATATTATCGAGCTGGTCAACATTACCAAAGAGTATGCCGGCAGCGAAGCATTGAAAAATATTAACCTGTATATCCGTGAAAACGAGTTCGTCACGCTTCTGGGTCCCAGCGGCTGTGGCAAGACCACTACGCTACGGATTATCGGCGGCTTCGAAAAGCCTACCTCCGGCACAGTGGTTTTCGAAGGCCGGAATATCAACGATGTCCCGCCTTACAAAAGGAAGCTGAATACCGTATTTCAAAAATACGCCCTTTTCCCGCACATGAATGTGGCTGAAAACATAGCTTTCGGACTTAAAATCAAAAAGCTGGACAAGGATACCATCCGGAAAAAAGTCGAAAACATCCTCACCATGGTGAATTTAAAGGGCTACGAAAGCAGATCGGTAGATTCCCTCAGCGGAGGACAGCAGCAAAGGGTGGCCATCGCAAGGGCATTGGTTAACGAGCCCGACGTCCTTTTGCTGGACGAGCCTCTGGGAGCCCTGGACCTCAAGCTGAGGAAAGAGATGCAGATCGAGCTTAAAAATATGCAGAAACGGCTTGGAATTACCTTCCTGTATGTCACCCATGACCAGGAAGAGGCCCTGACCATGTCCGATTCTATTGTGGTTATGAAGGAAGGCACCATCCAGCAGATAGGAAAACCGGAAGACATCTATAACGAGCCGAAAAACGCCTTTGTTGCAGATTTCATCGGTGAGAGCAACATCATCGGCGGAGTGATGAAAAAGGACTTCCTGGTATGTTTTGCCGCTCATGATTTTGAATGTGTCGATAAAGATTTCGGTGAAGGTGAAGATGTGGACGTGGTTATCCGTCCCGAGGATATAAAGCTTCAAAGGGACGCCGGCGGAATGCTTCAAGGCCGGGTGATATCGGTAACCTTCAAAGGCGTACACTATGAAATGCTGGTGGAAGATACATCAGGCTACAAATGGATCGTCCATAATACTGTAATGGAACCGGTAAATACCATTGTCGGTATGAATATCGACCCGTACAATATTCAGATAATGAAAAAGTAAAGCTGTAAAAATACTTATAAATCGTAAAGGTGAAGCTATGAAGAAAGGGTGGACAACCTATCCGTATTTGCTCTGGGTTATTATTTTTATAATCATTCCCCTTCTTCTTGTTGTGTATTACAGTATAACTGTCAAAACTCCAACAGGTGTGGTATTTTCCACTGAAAATTTCGAAAAGTTTCTGCAGCCCATCTACCTAAAGGTTCTGGTCCGGTCGGTGGCGCTTGCTCTCATAAGCACCTTTATCTGCCTGCTGGCGGGCTATCCGGTGGCGATGATCCTGGCCGGAAGGGATCTTAAAAGGAAAAACACCCTTCTGCTTTTGTTCATCATTCCCATGTGGATGAATTTTCTCCTCCGGACCTATTCCTGGATGACGCTTTTAGAAAGAAAGGGTGTAATAAACAATTTTCTGACTCTTGTCGGGCTGCCTCAATTAAACATTCTCTATACCGACGCGGCCGTAATTCTGGGCATGGTTTACAATTTTCTGCCCTTTATGGTGCTTCCCATTTTCTCGGTACTGACGAAAATCGACATCAACGTCATCGAGGCGGCGGAAGACCTGGGCGCCAATAAATTCACGGTATTTAAAAGAGTCACCTTTCCTCTCAGCCTTCCCGGCGTCGTTTCAGGCATTACCATGGTATTCATGCCGGCGGTCACCACCTTTGTTATTTCCAAGCTCCTGGGCGGCAGCCAGTACACGCTCATCGGCAATTTGATTGAGGACCAGTTCATGCGTGTTTACGACTGGAATTTCGGTTCCTCCGTCTCTTTGGTCATGATGCTTCTGATACTTGCCAGCATGGCGCTGATGTCCAGGTACGACAAGGATAAGACGGGAGGTGCACTGTTTTGACCAGAGTTGCAAAAAGGCTCTATCTTTTGCTAATATTTGTATTTTTATATGCCCCGGTCCTGATACTGATCGTATTCTCCTTTAACGATTCGAAATCCAGAGGCCATTGGGCCGGTTTCACGCTGAAATGGTACCAGGAGCTGTTCAGGGACAAGGAGATACTCTCCTCCCTGTATTATACGGTGGCTGTCGCCCTGTTGGCATCTTTGATCGCCACCATCATGGGCACCGCCGCTGCAATCGGCATCCATAAAATGGGCGGGCTGAAAAAGTCCCTCGTAATGAATGCCACCTATCTGCCGGTTTTGAATCCCGACATCGTCATGGGAATTTCCCTGATGCTGCTGTTTATTTTTATCAATATTCCCCTGGGGTTTGTTACACTGCTCATGGCCCATATCAGCTTTAATGTACCCTATGTCATACTGTCGGTACTTCCCAAGCTTAAGCAGCTTAACAAGCACCTCTATGAAGCTGCGCTGGACCTTGGAGCCTTACCCTTCGATGCCATGCGCAAGGTAATCCTTCCGGAAATCATGCCCGGCATTGTCACCGGATTTTTATTGGCCTTTACCCTATCTCTCGATGATTTTGTCATCAGCTTTTTCACGACAGGCTCCGGTGTGTCGACGCTCTCCATTGTAATCTATTCCATGGCGCGAAGAGGGATCAATCCAAAAATTAATGCCCTCTCCACATTGATGTTTTTAGCTGTGCTGATCCTGCTGCTGATCATCAACAAAAGAACCTCCAACGGCGAAAATGCCAAGGAAACAGCCGAATTGAGCAATTTGCTTTAGGCGCTTATTGCCGCGTAAGTGCAACAAAAACGGGAAAATAATCTAACAGCGCGGCAAGTAAGTTCCATTGTTGGGTATGGGCGGCAGCCCATTTTAGAAGTACTGCAAATATAACTTAAAGGAGATATGAAAGATGAAAAGACTGAAGCTTTTAACAGTGCCCCTCCTCATTGTTTTTCTCTCAATGACGGCAGCGGCATGCGGCTCGGGTACAACTGCCGGTGATACGGCCTCCAAGGTAACCATCAACGTATACAACTGGGGAGATTATATAGCCGAAAATACCGTCAGTGATTTTGAGGCCAAATACCCCAACATAAAGGTCAATTATGAAACCTTTACGACAAACGAGGACATGTATGTCAAAATCAAATCCGGCGGCTCCAGCTACGATATCGCCATTCCCTCCGATTATATGATCAAGCGGATGCTTGATGAAAACATGCTGAATAAAATCAACCTGCAGAACATTCCGAATTACAGCCTCATTGACAGCCGTTTTAAAAATCTCTCCTACGATCCTGCCAATGAATACTCCGCCCCCTATATGTGGGGCACCGTAGGTATCCTTTACAATAAGACCATGGTGAAGGAAAAGGTGGATAGCTGGCGTATCCTCTGGGACAAGAAGTATGAGAAGCAGATTTTCATGCCTGACAGCGAGAGGGACAGCATCGGTATCACACTGAAAATGCTTGGCTACTCAATGAATACAAAAAATATCGGCGAGCTGGAAGAAGCGAAAAAGGCCTTGATGGAGCAGAAGCCCATCGTTCTGGCTTATGTGGTGGATGAAGTGAAGGATAAAATGATCGAAGGCGAAGGTGCTCTGGCGGTGGTGTGGTCAGGGGATGCCTTTTACTGCATGAGTGAAAACCCGGACCTGGACTATGTCATCCCCAAGGAAGGCTCCAATCTCTGGTTTGACGCCATGGTCATTCCGAAGACCTCCAAGCACCAGAAGGAGGCCGAAACCTTTATCAATTACATGTGCGAGACGGAAACCGCCTTCCAAAACGCCGAATACATCGGCTATGCCACACCCCATACCGAAGCCAGGAAAAAGCTGGATCCCGAACTGACAAGCAACCGGAATGCCTATCCTGAGTCCGAGGACCTCCAGAAAGCCGAAATCTTCGAATATCCCGGCGACGAGCTGAACAAGGAATACAGCAGGATCTGGACGGAAATAAAGGCCAACTGAGAAGCTCTCTAGACCTTTATCACCCCGTAATATACGATTCCCCGGTCCGCATCGATGGTAACAACGGAGCCGCTTTTCAGAATCCTGGTAGCATTGGCGGCGCCGACTACCACCGGCTTCTCAAGAGCCAGACCTACGATGGCCGCATGGGACCCGATGCCTCCCTCTTCGGTAATAATGGCCGAAGCGCGTTTCATCAGCGGCAGGAAATCATTATTGGTGAAGGGCACGACTAATACGCAGCCTTCGGTGAAGTTTTGTTCTGCTTCCTTAAATGTGCCGGCTACACAAAGCTCTCCCGTTACCGTGCCTTCACCTATTCCGGCGCCCTGCACAAGAACCTTTCCCACAATATGCACCTTTAGTATGTTGGTTGTACCGCTGACCCCAATGGGCACTCCCGCCGTTATAACCACAAGGTCTCCATTGTGTACAAAGCCTGATTCCAAAGCCTTATTAACGCCCATATCAAACATTTCATCCGTTGAGCTTGCCTCGTTGACCAGATAGGGAGTGACTCCCCAGGACAACATTAGCTGCCGCTGCACCCTTTTATCCGTTGTGGTGGATATGATGGGGCAGGAGGGCCTGAAGCGTGAAATCATTCTTGCTGTCTGCCCGGACTGTGTAACTGTTATGATTGCCGCCGCATTAAGGTCCATGGCCGTCGTACAGGTAGCATGGCTTATGGCATTGGTAACGCTGATTTGAAGGTCAAAGGGGGCTAAGGAAAAGCGTTTCCAGTACTGGATGGAGCTTTCGGCCTTTTCAGCGATCTTGCCCATCATCTCAAGGGTCTCCAGGGGATATTTCCCTATGGCAGTCTCCCCGGAAAGCATGATCACGCTGGTACCGTCATAGATGGCATTGGCAACGTCACTGGCTTCCGCCCGGGTGGGCCTGGGATTGCGTATCATGGAATCCAGCATTTGCGTCGCCGTAATTACAGGCTTGCCATTGGAATAGCATTTCTTTATGAGCTCCTTCTGCATAATGGGGACCTCTTCTACAGGAATCTCGACGCCAAGATCCCCCCGGGCCACCATGATGCCGTCGGCAACTTTGATGATTTCATCGAAATTTCTTATGCCTTCCCTGTTTTCGATTTTTGCAATGACCTTAATTCCGTTTCCGGCATTTTTTTCAAGGACCTTTTTTATTTCAATGACGTCCGATGCCTTGCGGACAAAGGAAGCTGCAATAAAATCAAATTCGTTTTCCACACCGAAGATGATGTCCTCCACATCCTTGGTTGTCAGTGAGGGGAGGTGGATTTCGGCATTGGGAACATTGATCCCCTTGTTGTTGCCGATTGCTCCTCCGTTCAAGACGGTGCAGATGATATCCCGCCCTTGAATACCGGTTACTTCAAGCTCTACAAGTCCGTCATTGATGAGGATCCGGCTGCCCTTCACCACATCCTTGTACAATTCCTTATAGGAAATGGTGCATTGTGAAGAATCGCCTTCAATGTCTTCATTGACCAGCCGGAAGCTGTCACCCTGGCTAAGCTGGACTTCATTATTCTTAAACTTGCCGGTCCTTATTTCCGGTCCTTTTGTATCAAGAAGCAGCGGGATGGGAAGATTGAGTCTTTCTCTGACCTTTTTGAAAACATCCGCTCTTTTTTTATGTTCTTCATGGGTGCCGTGGGAAAAATTTATTCTGGCCACATCCATGCCCTTCAGCATCAGCTTACCCAGGATTTCTTCACTATCCACAGCAGGGCCAAGTGTACAAATAATTTTTGTTCTACGCATAGGCGCCTCCGTTTATTAGAATACTACAGATGATACACTATTTCATGCAACAAATCAATCTTCCCGGTATACGATGAAAATTAAATGCCCTCCGCCCGACTTATTGTAATAAAATAATTGAATACCTATTCACATTTATGCTACAATTCTTTTATAGATGTCCCAAAAAACTAGAGAGTAGACAGAAATTATGGCTGCTGAATTCAAGAAAGCAAGCAGGCGGTTCAACAAATTCCTCAGGATAACCCTCGGCAACTACATGAGGTATCTTTTGAGCTATAGAATTACCAACAACGAAATTGCGGGCCTGAAGCCGCCCTATATTGTACTGGCCAACCACACCAATTTCTGGGATCCTTTTCTTTTGTCCATGTGTTTCCCGGAACCGGTATACTTTGTCACTTCCGACACACACTTTCGCCACCCTGTATTGCGGTGGCTTTTGAAGTTTGTCGGAGCCATCGCCAAAACGAAAAACGTCTCTGACCCGCAGACAATAAAGGATATCATCCGGACGACCAGAAACGGCGGTATTATCGGCATTTTCCCCGAAGGCCAAAGGAGCTGGGACGGCAAAACGCTTCCGCTTCTGTACCCTACCGCCAAGCTCATCAAAAGCCTGAAGCTCCCGGTGGTAACGGTATTGTTCAAAGGCGCCTACCTCTCCATGCCCAGATGGGCCAAAAAATCCCGTAAAGGCGATTTACATATGCTATGCAGCAAACTGCTGGATGCCAACGAACTTTCTTCGCTTACCACCGACGAGATCTATGCCCGGATGACCGAAAGTCTGAGCCATGATGAATATGAATACCAGAAAGAAAAAATGATCCGCTATAAAGCAGCCCATCAGGCTGAAAATCTCCAGCTTTTCCTTTTCTGCTGCCCTGAGTGCAACGCCATAGGAACCTTGAACTCCCGGAATAAGGATTTTTTCTGTTCCGGTTGCGGTTATACCGTGGAATACAATGCGTACGGATTTTTCAACAGCGCCGGCGGGAAGCTTTACTTTGAAAGCCCCAGGGACTGGAATCATTGGCAGCTGGAATATCTGGAATCTCTGCTGGAAAAAGAGGATGCAGCGGGCGCTTCCGGGGCGGTTTTTCAGGATAATGACGTGATTCTGAAAAGGGGAACAGGAGAAAGGCACAAGGCGTTAAAAAAGGAACAAACCGGGAAACTGACCCTGAGCAGGGATGCCATTCGCTTTGACGGCGAACAGGGACTATCCCTGGAAATACCTTTTGACGGCATTTCCGGCGAAAATGTGCAAATGAACAACCAACTGGAATTCTATTATGAAAAAACACTTTACAGGTTTATGGGAAATTCATATCCTATGTCCGCCTATAAATGGGTAAAAACAATTGAATTACTTAGAAGCATGAAAAGATAGTAATTGCAGAATTTCTTACTGTTGGAGGGGGCTGAAATTATGAGCAATGAATGGTCGTATGTATGGGATATTCTCGTATTATCCCTGTTCCTGGGGCTGGCTACTTACATTAAGCGAAGCCTGCCGTTCTTCGAAAAGTTTTTTATCCCGAATGCAATTATTGCAGGATTTCTAGGGCTGATCCTGGGCCCGCAGGTTTTAAACCTGATCCAGTTTGATTCCGGCCATCTGGGAAATATCGTTTATCATTTGATGTCGGTAGGCTTTATTTCACTGGCGCTGAAGGACCGGAAACGGGAGAAAAACAAAGATATCGTCAACACCGGTTTCTTTATTGTAAACGGATATGTTTTGCAGGGAATCCTTGGCTTCGGACTTTCACTGCTAATGGCCTTTACCATTTTCCCGAACCTGTTTCCCGTCTTCGGAATGCTCTTGCCGCTTGGCTTCGGACAGGGTGCGGCCCAGGCTTACTCCATCGGAAAGCAGTGGGAATTGCCTCCCGTCGGTTTTTCCAACGGCGGCAACATCGGTCTTTCTATCGCCGCCATAGGCTTGCTTTGGGCCTGCCTGGGGGGTATCCCGTTAATGAATTATCTGATGAAGGTCAAAAAAATCCTGCCCTCTCATACAGGGAGCCCGGCATCCAAAATCCAGCCGCATAAGGAAATTAAAAAAGAGGATGTCGGCGATACGGAATCTGTCGACAGCTTCAGCATTCAATTATTCACTATCGGCATCATCTATCTGGTTACCTTTCTGGCATTAAAAGGCATTTCGGCTTTGCTGGCAAACCTCGGACCCTTCTGGCAGAGCCTGTCGCTTATGCTGTGGGGCTTCAGCTTCATCGTAGCCTCCATCTTTGCCATCCTGTTCAGGTCCATATACGATGCCTTAAGGAAGAAGAAGGTTATCGTCCGTGAATATACCAGTGATTTCCTTCTGGAAAGAATCGCCGGCGGGTCCTTTGACTTCATGATCACCGCATCCATCGCTGCAATTTCCATCAGTATTTTAAAGCAATATCTGATCCCAACCCTTGTTATAACAATTATCGGCGGTGTGGTAACCATTTTATATACCGTATTTGTTTGTAAGCGGATCTATAAAACCGATGTGCTGGAAAATATCCTCGCACTTTACGGGACGCTGACAGGCATCGTATCTACAGGTCTTGCGCTGGTGAAGGAAATAGATCCCGATTTTGAGTCCTCCGCCACAAAAAACCTGGTTCTGGGCAGCGGCGCAGGTCTGTTTGTGGGCTTACCCCTGATGCTTATTTTAAATGTCCCGGTTACGGGCTATGTAGCCAACAAGCCAATCATGTATTTATTCACGATGCTGGGACTGATCGTCTACTTTGTAGTCCTATCCGTACTGATGTATGTACGAAGGCCTAAAAAGTAAGTACCGGTGCAAATATAACTTCCCGTATAGATTTCTGAAAATGCAGTCTTGGAGCGCCGGTATTTTCAGAAAAACGGGAAGTAATATTTGCAGTACTCCTAAGTACCATATGGGAAAAATATTATACTTCTCATTTCCGTTCAGAAGAAGTATAATAGAAGTAACTACTTATACTGCATCGAAAGTTGTTGCAGCGATTGAATCGGGTGATGAGATGAAAATAGAAAAAATAAATGAAAATATGATTAAGGTAACAATTTCTACAAATGACCTTCAGGAAAGAAACATTGACTTGAACGCCCTGAATTATAACTCGCCCGCCGCCCAGGAGCTGTTCTGGGACATGATGGAGCAGGCGGAAGAGCAGTTTGGCTTCAATCTGTCCGATTCCCAGTTGATCATTGAGCCGCTTCCCGATTCCAATGAGGGTTTTATCATCACCATCACCAGACTTGATGAAGACGGTGATTTTGAATCCATCCAGAAATATATCAAGAGCAAGCTGAAGAAAAGCGACCTGAAGGTTAAAAAGAAGAGCCGTAAAGTTTGCTCGGCCATTCTCATTTACTCTTTCAGCGGGATAGATGACGTTTGCACCTTGAGCAAGAGAGTTACGGATATTTACTCCGGAGAAAGCACGCTTTACAAATGTAAAGATACCTACTATCTGGTCATGACACGTAACAGCCTGACGGTGCCAGGTTCTAAAGCTTTTGAGGTCAGCCTCAACGAGTTTGGACAGAAAATCTCCAATATTGGCTTCTTTGAAGGTTATCTGAATGAATACGGAGAAAAAATAATCGAGGGCAACGCTTTCGAAGTATTGAGAAAATATTTCTAGCAATATCCTATGGACTGCAAAAACAAGATCACAAGGATTGGTACAGAATATCCTTGTGATCTTTATTTTTTTGCCTTATTTATCTTCTTCATCTCCCCATACGGTTCCGGGGCCTATCTGGACCATTGCCTTTTCCGGATCATATTTATCTTCGCTGATCAGCTCGTCATTCCTGAAGACCTGCACCAGCACCCCCTCTTTGCCAGGGCTCAGCATGATTTTTTCCCCGGGCTTCAAATCCTTGTTTTCCAGGTTGACTACCGGAGGAGTGAACTTCTGGATGGTTTCAACCCTCAGTTCATAGGACTGCCGTTTGTCCCGCAGGCTCCCGGCCAGATAGATGGTGAGCTTGTGATCTTCAACCCTTGCAAAAATAATGATTTTATGCTCCAGGGTATTGGTGAATTTAAGATCCCCTCCGTTGCCGGAGATCCAGGCGTCAAGCCCGGGCTTGATGTACTCGGCTGCCAGCTTGTGCGGCAGTCTTGTTATGGCGTCCTTGCCAATCCCCGCTGTTAGCAGCGCAGCATATAATGTGGAGGCAACCTGGTCATAGCCCTCGTTATCGTTTTCAAAGCTCTTATCCGAATTCTTCATTACCTGTACAAAGGAAAAGCCGTTTTTTTCAGATGCAGCCGTTCCGGAACCTGATACCACCATCCCGTTAATGGCTTTTGCAGCGGTACTTATGGAAGCTAGGAGCTCCGGTACCGTTATTTCTGTCGAATACACGGATAGAACCTGCTCTATATCTTCGAATTCCTTTAGCTTCAGCCGGGCGTTGATTGCTCTGACCATAGTGCTACCCTTGCCGTCAAGGACCAGAGGTGAATCCAAGCCGTCGGACAAATGCTTTCCTATCGCCTGGGCAGTGCTGTCAATATCCAGCTCATATCCGGGAGTTTCAGCCATTTTTACGACCTCTCCGCCTGCCACGGACACAGACGCATTCACCGGGGCTTTGTTGATTTCTTTTGCAAGCTCAATCAGCTTTTGCCTCAGCTTCCCTTCGTTATATTTGATGACCGGACGGACCTCCAGCCTCTCATGACCGAAATAAGCCTTAATGAGGTTCGGAATATAGGCCGCAGACTTCCAGTCTTCCATGAACTTCACCGTGGAAGAGCTGTCCACTGATACGTCAAAATCAGCAAAGGGGATCGTGTAGAGAGTATCTGAAAAGGAGATTCTGAAAAGGCTTTTGGAAAATTTAGCGGTGAAGTAATCGTCAATTACTTTGGAAGCTTCGATTTTTCCCATGCCCCCGATATTTGCACCGCCTACCTGAATCCCGGGAGGCAAAGTACCGCCGGCAGTAAGAGATAGGGCTGCAAGCCCGGCAGCAGCGGCAAGAGCGCTTTGAACCAAAACTATTATGAAGATCAATACGGTCTTTCGAAGCTTGCCCACAATATTCACTCCACGTCTTTCTCTTTTGTAGCACTAAAAAGAAAACCTGCCCTTGCTTTACCGAAAATACCGGCCCCAAGAGCCTCAAGCTTTCAGTAAGTCCTACGGGAAGTCATGTTTTCACTGCTGCTTAGTTTTTACACAGTACTGCAGAAAAACATTTGATTACTGTTTGTTTCACTGCAGCATCCGCTTTGAACAAAAGCATTTTATCTGTGATTACTTACTTCTTTCTCTGGATTATGGAGCTGTTTACTAAAAAAGTATAAAGCACCTCAGCGCTTTATACTTTCAGTGAACCGATATCATGCCTTATTATTCATAACCAATTCAATGAGCTTGCCCTTCTGTTTTGCTTCATCAATGATCTGGTCGTCTATGAGCATACCGTCGCTTATGATGATATTTCCGCTGCTGTCGGCTATGGTTTTTGTGGCTCTTCTTCCCTTTAAATATTGCCTTTGCCGCTGCTCAAACAGGATTGCCGCGCTGTTGTCTTCTTCGGCATCCGGAACGGCCTCAATTTCAGCCACAGGGGGCTCCTCGGGGGAAACTTCCTTATATGCGGCCTCTCCTTCGGAAGAAATATAAGAATCTGTATTGGGAATACTGTAATACTCTTCTATCGGTGAGTTATTTTTTTTTTCGAATTCGGACATTCTGTCATCCGAGGTCAGTTGAAGCGGAGTATCCAGCAAGGAGCTTTCCACATCCTCCTTCACCACCGTCAGATTCTTGCCGAAGGTAATAACGCTGTCCCTTGGAATTAAGCTGACCTTCTTCTGGGTGATATCTTCAATGAACTCAAGGCCTGATATGGTGCAATTGTCGCCTTCGTCGATATAGATATCGCCGATTTCCCCGATAAGCCTGCCTTTTTTGGTAAGGACCTTGGTGCCTTTTACATGGATATCCTTCTGAAGAAGCTGTATCGCTGCAGGAATCCGGTTAATATCGGTGATAACCCCTTCATTTTCTATTGTCAGCGCATATTCTCCGATACCCAGCACATCTTCGTTGGGGATAACTCTGGCACTGAAGATCTGTATCCCGCTGTCAACGACAATATAATCAATAGCTCCTTTTTCAGCATTGATAATGATGCTTTTGACCTTACCTACTTCCGTACCGTCTGAAATACTGATTATAGGCAATCCCAATATTTTTTGAGTTTTTTTCATTGCTCAATTTACCCCCTTAATTTCATGTGCAGGAATACAGAACAGCTATACATCCATATAGAATAAATTATTTTCAATTTCATTGCGCACCCGGTCATCCATCAAACCGTTATATGTATCAAAATAGGTTGACAGCATATCTCTGGCAAAATCAACCTGTCCGATAGCCTTGTACAACACGCATATATCCAGTACGATCCAGAAGGTGAGATCCTTGCCGGGCTGCCTGTCCAGGGCATACATAAAATAGAGTATGGCGCCCTCGCAATCACCCTGGCTTTTGAGCCTGAACGCCTCATCCACACACTCGTCAAGACTTAGCTTATCCGCTGCATCAACGGCTCCACCCTCTTCGTCAATCCTGTCAACAACCGAAAATGTCTCGATTTGCTGAAGAATACCCTGAGAAAGTGAATTATCCTGCTCAAAAGTTTCTAATCTCATTTTATCAATATTTTCTTCGCTGTCAACAGATTTTTCTAAGTTATTTTCTACTTGCTGCCCATTCCCGTCAATCGTTGAGCGGAGATTTGCAGTTTCGACAATCCGGCTGTCATAGATTTCCTCCAGATAGTTTCTTTCCTCCTGAACGCTTTCATTGGCAGAGGCTGCCGCCATATCAGCGTCAGGCGCCGTCACACCGGCATTTGCGCCTGTCTTCTTAAAGCCTGATGCAATGGCTGCAAAAGTGCTGTCGGGTATGATAATGCTGATGGCAATACTTAAGATCAGCACCAGCAGAATAAAAAACAGCAGCGTTGCCGCCAGCACAAAGGTCAGCTGAGGGATATCCACCATAATGCCTTTGCCGGAGGAGACAAGGTTAAAAATGCCCGGAAACAGCAGTCCTGATAGAACGGAACTGAGGGAAATGGCAAGAATCATCCGGTAATTCAGCATATCTTTTTTATTTAAAACATACATTAACAGCGCCGAGGTAACTGCAACAATCCCAAAGACAACGATAATGTAAATTGCTAGCATAAAGCCCTCCCGAGTCTTTTCATTGGTGGCCGGCTACTGCCGTATAAGCATTCTTAGTGCTATTACAATATTCGATAAATAACAGCATAATTCCTGCATTATCCATAAAAAATTTGACCAGATTCAGGAGACGCGGATGTCTGGAGCCGGATCAGTCGATATCCAGCATGAAGAAGGTGATATCGTCGGAAATTTTTTTCCCGTTGATGTAGCCATATAAATCCTGTTTCAATGCATTGACCATATCTTTTCCACTATTCCCTACACCTTTTGCTAGATTGGTTTTAAGCCTTTCTACACCATAATGCCTGTTCTCCGCATTTTTTGCTTCAATCAGTCCATCCGTGTAGAAAAATAACTTGTCACCCCGGCACAATTCCAGGTAACTATCCGCGTAAGTGACACTAACAACATTTTTCAGTTTACAGATGGGAAGCCCGCTGACCGGAATATCCCAAATTTCTCCATTCCCTTTAATGACAATAGGCGCTACATTCAAGCCGGCAGAACTGTAAACCAGCTTTTTCGCCTGGGTGTCATAGATTGCATAAACCAGCACCATATAAACTTCATCTTTAAAATTGGTATTGTTAAAGGAATCAAAAACACTTTGCAGGACCCGGGATGGAGAGGAAACACTTCCTGTACTGATATCCATGTCCCTTCGATTGTCAATACACTGCTTTAAAAATACCGTCAGCATTGCCGCCGGCACTCCATGACCGGATACGTCGCATATATAGAAGGCGTAGTGTTGATCATCCAGCATGAATATGTCATAAAGGTCACCGCTGAGCCGTTCCGCAGGATGGTATACCGCATTGAAGGCCAGATCCCTTGTATCGGGCAGCGCCACAGGCAGCATGCCTTTTTGTATGCCCCTTGCATAATTGAGATCATCCATCAGCCTTTTATTGACGCTTTTCAGCTGCCTTGTCCTCTGTTCAACAATGATATCAAGGCTTTCGGCGTAGTTCCTCAGCTTTTTCTCGGCTTCAGACAGTTCAATATAGGGTTTTTGGACATTTCGTACAAAAGCCACCCTGAAAATTATATAATAGGCAATTACCTTATAAATATGACCCAGGTAATTGTATATGTCATATACCTGATTATAACGGACAAAAGCCAGCTCGCTGAAAATGCTGAGAATAACGGAGCCGCAGATCAACGCACTAAGCTTGTCGCCCGTCTTCAAATAGGTCGTCAGGGATTTGATGCCTGAAATGGTCATCAGGAGCATGATCAGGTATTCCAGGTTTATCTTTGCCGGAGTAAGGCCTTTCCCTTCGATATACATCGCCGGGAAGAAATTCGGATAATAGGTTACAACAACAAGAATGACCCCCGAAATAAGCACAACCCCAAAGCATAATATATTTTTGCTGATTTTCGACCTTATTTCCAGATTCATAAAGACAGCCAGAATAAAAAACAATGCTGAAAAAAATCTTCCGATGATCCAGAAGGTTGTCGCCCTATTGGCTGTGAGGTTATCAATAAAAAAATCCGGCATGCCCTTAAAGCTAAGCATATGGAAGAAATCTACAATGGCCACCAGCATAAGGATGCAGCCAAGGACGATTGTTCTGAGCCTGTGTGTCTGCGTATAGGTATAGTAAGATACGAGGAAAATGGACATACATACAATAATGCCCGAGGTCTCGAATAAATTGTGCCAGGTCAGGTAGGATGCAACATTGATCAGACTGCTGAACTGGTGCTGAAAACGAAATGCCATTTCAAAAAACAGGTAGGAAAATAAGGCAAGGGAGAAAAGAAATATTAAGGACTTTCTTGTCTTGACAAACTCCACCGGGCTTTTACTGTTCATCCATTTGCACCTTTATCGATAATATCTACATAATGTTGCATTTACATTGATTTTATCACTATTTCACCATAGATACAATGCAAATGGCTCTGCGGCGAAACATTTTATTTAACCCTTTATTGTTTATTCCGTCGAATTATTGCATAAAAAAGAGGAGACGGTCCCCCTGGTTTTTCCAAACCACGTGAACCGTCTCTAGGGATAGTTAAGCGCAGTGCTTATACTTTAATGCGTCTGTTCCACTTTGGCGGATAATGGCTGCTCTTCGGCCACCACCAGCTTTTCGCCGTTTTCCCTGGCATCGTGTACAGTATTTTTAACCTTGCGTTTTACCAGGGCGGTGCTTAAAACCGTGTCCATATCCGAAGCAAGGATGAATTTCAGCTTCTTTCTCACATTTTCGGGGATCTCGTCGATATCCTTCTTGTTATCCACCGGCACGATAATGATTTCTATACCCGCCCTGTGCGCTGCAAGAACCTTTTCTTTGAGACCGCCTATAGGCAATACTCTTCCCCTCAAAGTGATTTCGCCCGTCATGGCAACGTTCCTTTTCACCGCCAGGCCCGTCAAGGCCGAAACCATGGCCGTAGCCAGCGTAATGCCGGCAGAAGGTCCATCCTTGGGTATGGCGCCCTCAGGCACGTGAATGTGAATATCATACTTGGTGTGGAAATCCGGATCTATTTTCAGTTGCAACACCCTGGACCGGATAAAGCTCATTGCAGCCCTGGCGGATTCTTTCATCACTTCCCCCAGATGCCCCGTAAGCTCCAGCTTTCCGCTTCCGTTCATCAGAGTAACCTCGATGCTCAGCGTATCTCCGCCCACAGGCGTCCATGCCAGACCGGTCGCTATACCGACTTCATCGACCTCATTGGCCTTGTCATATCTGAATTTCTTAGAGCCCAGATATTTTTCAAGGCTGCCGCCGGTGATGGTGATAGATCTCCTGCCCGCGGATACGATGGTCCGCGCCGCTTTTCTGCATACCGCGGCCACTTCACGTTCAAGCGTCCTCACACCTGCTTCTCTGGTATAATAATTGATAATCCCCCTCACAGCTTCCTCGTCAAATTTCAGATTCCTTTTATTCAGGCCATGAGCCTGAATCTGCTTCGGGACAAGATATTTGGAGGCAATATTCAATTTTTCCTCCTCCGTATACCCTGAGATTGCTATGACTTCCATCCTGTCCAGCAAAGGCCGGGGTATCGTCTCCAAACTGTTTGCCGTCGTCAGGAACATCACATCCGACAAATCAAAAGGCAGTTCAAGATAATGATCTCTGAAAGCGAAGTTCTGTTCGCCGTCAAGGACCTCCAGCATTGCTGATGCCGGATCTCCCCTGAAATCGCTGCTCATTTTGTCGATTTCATCCAGAAGGATCAGCGGATTCTTTGACGCTGCCTGTTTCAAGACAGTCAATATTCTTCCGGGCATGGCTCCCACATAGGTGCGCCTGTGTCCTCTGATTTCCGCTTCATCTCTTACGCCGCCCAGGGACATTCTTACATAGTTCCTGTTGAGCGCTCTGGCGATGGATTTGGCGATGGAGGTTTTACCTACGCCGGGAGGTCCCACCAGGCAAAGGATCGGTCCCTTCAGGTTATTTTGCAGCTTTCTGATTGCCAGGTATTCAATGATTCTTTCCTTTACCTTTTCAAGGCCGTAATGGTCTTCCTCAAGGATTTCCTCCGCCCGCTTCAGGTCAATGATCTCTTCGGTGGCCGTGTTCCAAGGAAGATCGAAGATCCAGTCAAGGTACGTCCTGATTACAGAGCCTTCCGCGGATCCCGAAGGCATCTTGAGAAGCCTGTCAAGCTCCTTCAGTACCTTTTTCTCCGCTTCTTCGGGCAGATTGGCTTTATCCAGCCTCTCCTTGTATTCCTCCACCTCGCCGGCGACGCCTTCCTTGTCACCCAGTTCGTTTTGAATTGCCTTGATCTGTTCCCTCAGGTAATATTCCTTTTGCATCTTGTCTATCTGCTTGCGCACACGGGCATTAATATTTTTTTCCACCTCAAGGATCTCGATTTCCTTCATCAGGATCTCAAGGAGCTTCTCCATTCTTTCGGCAGGATGGAATTCATCCATGATCTCCTGTTTTTGCTCCACCTTCAGAAAAATATTGGACGCAATAATATCCGAAAGCTGGCCGATATCCTCGACATTCATCACTGACAGCAGGGTATCTGAGGATACTTTGTTGCTGAGCTTCACATATTCTTCAAAGGTACCGATGACCCTTCTTTTTAAAGCTTCCAGCTCTACCATCTTCGGCTCGTCAAGAGTGATCATCTTTTCCGTAACCTCGGCGGTAAAGAAAGGTTCGGTTTGCAGGAATTCGCTGATTTCAGCCCTGCTTATCCCCTCCACCAGCACCCGTATGGTATCCCCGGGCAAGCGTAACAGCTGTTTGACTCTTGAAATGGTACCTACTTTGTAGACATCCTCTTCAGACGGAGAATCATTCTTTGCATCCTTCTGGGTAACGAGGAATATCATCTGATTATTGAGCATTGCGTCATCCAGGGCTTTAATGGACTTTTCTCTACCGACGTCAAACGTCAATATCATATATGGAAACACGGTAAGCCCTCTTAAAGGCAGCAACGGCAGTGCCTGTTTTTTTACACTCTTTTTCATGTTTGGCATTTGACCATCCCTTCACAAAATTAAAATCATTGGTTTCTATCTCTATCATTTCTGTACTACATACTAAATCATATTAATGATCCGGCTTGTTTATTAACAGACAATTCAATTTCCAATGGGGGCATCCCCCCATACCCCCTCGCTGCGGGCGAAATGAATCCGCTCTGCGCTACACTTCGTGAGCCACGCCTAAACGTGGCGTTTGAACAACGTCTGCTGGGGATTGCAACCCTCCACATATACTACAGCTTATTCATTCGGTAACCCCCGCCTATGAGGAGGGGGGGACTGTGACGTTGTTCAATGGACTCTATTATAACTTTAACAATATTCTTTTTCAATTGTTTTATATGGCATGTCAGGCAAAGCTTTCCCAAAAAGCAATATTTTCCGCTAAATTCTGCGTAATCGATATATACGATATATACCCTATACTAAGTATCGGAAAAAAGTTTTTTTTAATAATGAGTTTTTACAGCCTCGTTGTCATTGCGAGCGAACGCAGTGCAGCGCGGCAATCTCAAAGCGCCATAAGGTTGCGCAAAGAAAGTATAAAAGCTGCTTAAGCTTTGTGCTGTTTTTTAGATCCGGAGGATTGGCTGATGATTGCCGATGCTTCGAGATAATTGTTTTCATAGGATGACAGGCTGGTTTTATCAGGGATGCCCCCTCCGTAGCGGACCTTGTTGTACAGGTTTGTCACGGGAAGCAGCGGTTCGGGCAGCCTGTTGACCCGGTTTGATTTTTTGTATATCTCCAGAGTTGTATCGGATTTCTCCAACGCTATGCCGGAGGCCTCCAGCATTTGAAGCAAAATCCCATACATCCGCCTTATCCGTTCCACAGGATCGGTTATTTTCCCCAGATCCCGCCTGGCGCCTTCGATGCTCTTTTTTAAGCTCCGCTGCGATTTGATTTCCTTTAAGGGCTTTATGGTTTCCGATTCATCGTCATACTCGCTGGACGCTGCTGCCGACAAAGGTTGACCGAAGGTCCTTTTCAGCAGTTCCGCCAGTTTCTTCAGGAGGCCGGCCAGCTTCTTCAGTAAAAAGGGAAGCAGCTTGTATAAGACATACAATATAAGGAAGGCTTTGAAGGTATTGCCCAAAAGGTTCAGGAAAGGATGCACCGCTTCTTCCGCCCCTCCGATAAAGCCAAAATCCGCCGGCGCCTGGGAATGATTCTGCTGGGTCACCTCCGTTGGCGACAGTATATGCTGCAGGACCCACAAAACCGCCAGGACGATATATTCCAAAATTCGGCGGCCTATCTCCAGCAATCCCAGAACAACGGATTTCAGATTGAAAAGAAGAAGTATGAAACTGTAAAGTCCCAGAACGGCAATAAGATTAAAACCTCTCATATTTTTAGGCAAGATGGATTTTTGAATATACTTTTTGGAATAGATATTGGAATCGATATCCTCCTGATTTTTTATCACAAGATAGATCAGAATATAGAGATATAATATGGCATAAAAATACCATTTCAGGTTGTTGGCGGCCTTCACATAATTTGCGGCAATGATTGCCGCCGCCATGATGAAAAAGCCAAAGAGGGCCATAGGGTTCGGAAGTATGTCGGAATACATCTTATTGGCGTTTTTTAAGGATATCCGGTAAGGAAGGATAAGAAAAAGAATTTCGAAAAGCAGCCTCAGAACCCCTCTTTGTCCATAGAAAACCATGGCTGTCAAAACAGGCAGTACAATGGAAAGAAAGCCCGTCACACCGGAAATAAACTGTCCTTTTTCCTTAATATTGAAAAAATACAGCAGAGCTTTTAAAACCGGCCATTTGGCCGCCGCCTCAAAATAAACGGCGTCTTCCCTGAAGACCAGCCTTCCGGCGGCAAAACCGGCCGACAGCATGGCCAGATATATGGCAACCGCCGCAATACCTCCGTTGTAGCCGAAAAACAACACTCTCAGCAGCAAAAGGGCCGGTAGAATAAAAAGATTCAGGGCTACCACTGTGACGCCGTTCAAAATTTTCAATCGAAAGGATTCCTTCATATAATGTCCTCTGCATACTGCTTCTCCTGATATTTGGGGTCAAGGGTGAAAATATCGATGCCTTCCGGCTTTGCACCCGCTTCCAATATGTTGTCCAGCATAAGCACCGTTAGCGAATTGCTGCAGGCTTCAAGCATCCTCAGCTGTTCGCATAGGTTCCTGCTTAGATAGGCCGTTATGACGATGACGCTGCTGTTTTCAATATAAGCGGTTTTTTCCTGCAGAAAGATTTCAAAGTCCTTGACGTTTTTATGGGACAGGGAGGCCAGTATCTTTAAAAGCCCGGCAATGTGGTCCCTATCTGCAGCTTCTCCCGTAAAGATCATCTGATCCGGAGCGTCCGCCGTACACCCGTTTGTACCCAAACGTACCGGCGCGCCTGCCGCAAGAGACCTGTCAAGCACCGTTGCCGCAGCCTTGATGCCAAGCTCCACAATGCCTTTATTGACTACATCCGTATACTCATAAAGCTGGGATTGCATGTTTAAAAGAATTGTCACTCCCAGCTGTGAAGTAAAATCGTTTTTTCTTACCATCAACCGCCGTTCCCTGGCCGTAGCGGGCCAATGTATCCTGCACAGTGGATCACCCGGCAGATACTCCCTGGCGCCGGAGACAATAAAGGGGTCGTCGATGATCCAGCGCCTGACGATGGTGTCGCTTTGCAGGTAATTGACAGGGACAAACATTTCCTCAAGGTCAATGACTTCAGGATAGATGATAATACTGGCGTCTACCCTTACAGGGATGGAATTGGACCGGATGTTCAACAAATCGCCGCTGACCAGCGTAACATTTTCCGTAGTAAATACCCCTCTTTTCAAGCATTTCAGCTTCCACTTCCGGGTAGTTTTCTGATAGCCCTTCAAGACAAAGCTGCTGGTGACACGCCTGCTGTCCTGATGGATGACGGAGCAGGTCCCTGCAAAATCCAGCCAGCGTGAGGAATGAATGTCCACCTTCAGCCATGGCATGGGAAGAAGCTTTTTATTATAAACGGTTTCAATCAGGAAAATGCTGTCACCTTCATGAGCCTCTTTTACACTGAAGCTGCAGCCGTATTCCAGCCTTTCCAGGGCAAATCTGCCGAAAAGCCAGCTCTGAAAGGACAGGCAGAATGCAAGAATCAAACATAAGGCAATTACTTCCATTGGCTCACCTCAAATATCCTCCACCGGAACCGGCACTTTTTTCAATATGTCCGCAACCGCCGTCTCTGCGTTGGCTGTCCCACCGGATATGGCATGTCCCTTCAGCAGGATTCTGTGAGCAAGGACAGGGATTGCCATTTGCTTGACGTCGTCGGGAGTGACGTATTCACGGCCGTCAAGCACAGCCCTGACCTGGGAGGCCCTCATAAGCGCAAGGCTTCCGCGGGGGCTCACCCCCAGGGAAATCCCGTCATTTTTTCGGGTAGCTTCGACGATCTTCATAATATACCCCTTAAGCCCATCCGTTACAAGGACTTGCTGGAAGGAGCCCCTCGCCTCTATGATTTCTTCGGAAGAAGCGACGCAGCTTAAGCCGGGAAAGGGATCAGCGGCTTGAAATCTGGACAGCAGATCCACGCCCTCGTCGTAAGTAGGATAGCCTACTCTGATTCTCAGCAGAAACCTGTCCATCTGTGCCTCAGGCAAGGGAAATGTACCTCGTGTTTCAACGGGATTCTGGGTTGCGATTACAAAGAAAGGCTGCCGTAAGGGCCTTGTATCGCCGTCAACCGTAACCTGCCCTTCCTCCATGCACTCCAGAAGACTGGACTGGGTCCTAGGCGTAGCCCTGTTGATCTCATCGGCCAATACGATGTTGGCAAATAAGGGGCCGGGTCTGAATACAAACTCATTGCTTTTCTGGTCAAAGTAGTTGATTCCCGTCAAATCGGAGGGCAGCAGGTCCGGCGTAAACTGTATGCGCTTGAAATCGCAGTCCACAGACCTGGCCAGGCACTTGGCAAGCATTGTCTTCCCTACTCCCGGCACATCCTCCATCAGCACATGTCCGGAACAAATCAAGGCCAGAGTGGCCAGATCGATGATGTCATCCTTGCCGATAATGACCTTTGAAACATTTACTTTGATTCTATCCGCTAACTGCCTTATTTTCTCAAGCTCCATTTGAAACAAACCTTCCTTTCGCTGTGCTCGACGCACAAAAGTTATTACGTGTCATTCCGGCCTTTGTGAAAAGCCTCCGTAAGCTCCTTTTCCGTAAGATCCTTTGCTGCTCTCAGGATGACACTGCCGGTATGATATATTTCTTTAAGGCTTCCATGCGCATCTCATCGGTTAAAGGGACCGGCGTATCCGGGGTTGCAGTCAAAACCACCACCAGGTCGAGGTCGGGAATCACATTGATGCTCTGTCCGCCGTATCCCAGGGCCGAATACATATAATGGCCCGTTTCTCCGTTAATCCACCATTTATAACCGTAGCCGTTGACAAATCCTTTGTTCTCTTCCTTGTTAAAGTCGTACCGGACTGCGGTAGATTGTTCTACCCATTCTTCAGGCACAAGCTGCTTGCCCTCCCATTTCCCTTTATTCAGGTAAAGGCAGCCGAATTTGACCATATCCCTGGGTCTGAGGAAAAGGTTTGCATAGCCGGTATAGTAACCGGACGGGTCCCGGGACCATTTTTTATCCGTTATTTTCATGGGCTGGAACAGGTATTTCTCGGCGAGGTCATAGGTGGTCATGCCGGAAGCTTCGGTTAACAGCGCCGACAGCATATGGCTGGCAGAATTGGCATATTGGAACTTCTCACCGGGCTTGTAGTTCAGCGGCAGTTGAAAGGTGGCTTCCAGCCAGTTTTTACTGTTGGTCCATTTGGACAGGTCTTCCACAAACCCCGGCGTCATGGTCAAAAGATTTTCAACCGTAATATCCCTCCAGCCCTTGTCTGCCGCATTTGAAACATATGTCGGGAAATACTTCTCCAGTTTGTCTCCGGGCCCTCCGATAAAGCCCTCCCGGATCGCAATACCTGTTATTGAGGAAATAACGCTTTTTGTGACTGAAAACACGTTATTGTAGCTATCCGGACCGCTGTCATCGGAATATTTCTCATGAACGATGGCCCCATGACGCACAACGATGAAGCTGCAGGCGGAAGTATTGAAAAACAGGCTGTCGGCCTTATTTAAAAGCTCCGGGTCCATCCCCTGCTCCCGGGGCGTCGATACGGCTGCCGGGTCGTCGGGGACTTCCTTTTGCTGCTTTTGGTATGCTTTCATATCTGAAAAAAAGGCAGGAAGCGATATGGCAAATGATATGCATAGAATTATCCCTATTGCAATCAGTTCACGAAGGGTTTTGCCCGATAGATTTTTAAAAAAATTTTTTATTCTGCCCGGCAAATTCAAAAAATCATCATCCTTTGCAACGCTTTAATACTATCATTTGTCATTATGCATGGCAAGTAGACTTTTTCCGGTAATAGGTAGTTTTTTTTGTGACTAAACCCTATGAATATGAAAATACTATGAATATGAGCAGCAAAATCACGTATAAATCCCCATATGCCTTATGCAGGCAGACTAGGGGGACGGAGGAATTTTATGGACGACAGAAACAGACAGGAAACCGGGCAGGACGAAAAAGACTTGCGGCATACAGGAACTTCTGGCGGCAATACCGCAGCCTATGCCGATCATTCTATCCCTTTATGGTATATAAAAGCCAGAAACTCCATTTATTATGTTCTGGGTGTAATCGAAGTGCTTCTGGCCTTCCGATTTTTGTTCAAGCTTCTGGGAGCGAATCAAGCCAGCGGCTTTGTCTCCTTCATCTATACGGTTACAGGAATACTGGCAGCGCCTTTTAAAGGTATTTTCAGCACCTTCGTCACCGAAGGCCTGTCTGCCCGGTCGGTTTTTGAACCTTCCGTCCTTATTGCCTTTATCGTATACGCAATCATTGCCTGGGGACTGGTGAGGCTTATACGGCTGAAAGCCGCCAGAGACGGCCATTAGACAATAAGACAATAAAGTTCATCGTCAAGAGCATGCGAAGGGGGCAATCAGGCTATACCGCCTGCTGCCCTCTTTTCAGCTTTCAGTTTTGCCTAAAAGCCTGTCTATCTTCCTGTGCCTATTGATTTCCGGCAATATGAATAACGTGCACATGCGGATCACAGACTGAAACCTGCATGGTTTCCGACCCCGGAAGGATAATATACGCTATAGTTCCTTCGGGAATTTTCACTTTCATTGTCATGCCATTGCCATCCCGCTCCCACTTGGCATATATCTCACCTTTCACAGTCGTTACTTTTCCCTCTGCGAACTGCATCCCTGAAGGCATATACGGTTTGATGACGATTTCTCCGAATCCGGGGGCGGCCGCCTTTATCCCCGTGATATATTCCAGCAGGATTCTTGCCGGGTACGCATTCCATGCATGGCTGTGGGATTCAATATTTTGAAAGCCTTCCCATATTGTTTTGAAGCCTTTTGCGATCATATGGCCCCACCCGGGATAATCCGTCCTGTTGATAAGGCCGTAAGCCGCTTGTTCTTTTCCGTTTTCAAACAACACTTGAAGCAGATTCAGTGAAAGCAGCGTGCTGGATCCGAAGCCTTCTCCCACAATAAAATCCAGTACCGCCTCCCGGTGGTCCCGTGGCACCAGTCCATACTGGAAAGCAATTACCTGGGTCCCCTGGTGGCACTGCTCCGACCCGTAACAATCCGAAAACAGCTTTTTATCCGGCCGGTACAAATACTTCAGGATCGATTCCTTCAAGCTGCCTGCATTTTTGCCGAATTCCTTTGTATCCTCCTCCAGATGAAGAGTCGACGCGATCCTTTCCATTACTTCCATGGCATGGTATAGCTTGCAGTTTTGAACCGTCAGGAATTCTCCCGTCTCATCAATGTCCGGATAAGGCCAGTCGCTGATGTTCCAGCCCTCCGGAAAGCCTGCGGCTTTGGGCACAAGTCCTGTTTTTCCGCTTCTGATTCCCAGATAATAATTTACCGTCTTCCTGGCCGTTTCATAGCAGGCATGCAATATGCCCGTATTATTGTAAATGAAATAGGTTTTCCACAGCAATGTGATAAAATGCAGGTCCCATTCGGGGATTTTGACAGCAAAATTCGGATTGCTGAGGTTTGTCGGAAATACAAAAGGAAATCTTCCATCCTCAAGCTGTGCATCCCTGAAGTCCGACAGGACCTTTTCCAAAATCTCCGGATTCATGAAGCCATAGGAAAAGGTCTCGGCCTGCAAATCCGAATCCGCCAGATATTGAGCCTGCTCCCTGTGGGGACAGTCCACCATCTGTCCGGTGATATTGTTGATCTGCGTTTGTATGCAGGCGTTATAAATATTGTTAAGCAGTTGATTGGAGGAGTTGAAAAAGCTCGTATACGATACTTCGGTTCCTGCCGAAACTATTTTTATGTTTTCGGGGCTGAGTATTCCCGGATAGCCTGTAACTTCAACATACCTGAAAGCCTTGAAGGAAAAGCATGGCTCCCATATCTCCCGCCCTTCCCCTTTTGCCGTATATGCGTCATAATAGTTTTCGGAAGCCTCATTGCATACATTGTGCTTTACTCTTCCATTTTCTCCAATATCCTCGGAATAGCGCAGGGTGATCCGGGTACCCTTCGCGCATGTCACTTCCAGCCTGGGCCACCCTGTTATGATCTTCCCTGCGTCAAAGACCTGTACTCCTTCTACCTGCAAACCGGCCGTACCGGGGATAATTATTTCGTGAATCCCGCCCTCGGGGATTGTTTGAGGCCTCAATTCCCATGCCTCTGCATTGATTGGAGAAAGCAGCGCATCCTCCCACTGCGAATCGTTGAAGCCGCTTTCCAGCCAACCAACCGGCTCTTTGGAGGCATCAAAATTTTCAATGGCGGAAATCCTCCGGTTCTGCTGGAATTCGGCACCATTTTGAAAGGGAGTCTGTCCAAGAGCTTTCCAGGCTGAATCGGTAACTATTACTTCTTCGCTGTGGTCCGTATACTTCAAATGGCATTGAAGAATGAAACCGGGCAGTCCATCGATATAATTCTGCCCGCCTCCTCCGAGGTAGTGCGCCGATGCGCCAAAAACATTGGAGCCGCTTTTTACTATGGCCGTAATGTCATAGCATAGATATAATTTGGATTTTTCCGGATGCGAGGGCGCCGGCGTTACATATCCGCTGACTTTGCGTCCATTAACATAGAGCTCCATATGGTTATGCGCCGAAGCATATATCCTGGCCTTTTCAACAGTTTTCCCAAGATAAAATTCCTTACGGAAATAAGCGAAATCATTTGTCTGCTTTTCATGGTTTTTCCATATCCATTCAGCCTTCCATTCAGGACAAATGGCTCCTGAAACTAAAAAATTCATACCCTTCCTACCCCCTGCTTACATAGCTTCTAGTTTAAGTATTTTTATTCACCGGATTTATAGTAAATGTCTTTCAATGCAATAATTAATTATACTTTACTATAGAAGGTAAATCCTATATATTTTATTTGGTTGCGGCTAAATTTTTTTTGAGCGTTTGTACACTAAAATGGTATTGATCACTGTCACTTCCCGAAGGTGAATGGATCATCTGAAATTTCTTCGGAGATATGCCGTAAAACTGCTTGAAAAGTCTGCTGAACTGTGCAGGATCATTAATCCCTACCAAGGGGCAGACATCGCTGATCTTGAAATTCATCTTCAAATAACCTGCGGCCACTGCCAGCCTCCTCTCACAGATATATTCGCTGACCGGTTTATTCATATATTTTTTGAACAAAAGCTGCAGATTCCTTACGGAGGTATGGGTATTGGAGGCTATATCCGTTATGTAAAGCTTTTCCGAGAGGTTGGCGGATATGTACCTTACCGCTGATTCTACAATCCCTTCCGATGGCAGGGATTTCCCTTTGAACCGGTTGTTTTTGTCGTCCACCAGGGAAAAAAGGCTGTCCAGCGCCATGCCCTTCACCGCATTCCAAACACTGAAATTCCTGCCTGAATTATACTCCATATAGGATTTAAAAAAGCTCAGATAGGAGAGAAGCTGCCTGCATGACTTCTTTACAATGGAATGGTTTGTCAAAAAGGAGGAGAGCATTTCCTCTTCAAAATTTTCCGGTGTCTTTGACAGGCTGCGCTGTATATAGATGTTGAAGAAAACCAGGTAAAGGTTTTCCTGTTTTCTGCCGGCTTCATCCCTGGAAAGTCTTATCTCATGCATCACACCGGGATTGGCAATAAAAACGTCTCCCTCCCCCAGAACATACAGCTCTCCACCGTGAAGGTATTCACCCGACCCGCCTGTTATAATACATAGCTCGTAATTATTGTGATAATGCTGGCCGTTGGTGGGCGCATCCTTGTCAAAAACGCAAAAGGATACAGGCTCAATCTCAATAATATAGTTACCGATTACCTCCTGGATTCTGATTCCATGGAGCGTGTTGAAATGCAATGCGACAGCTTTATCCATATGCGCCTCCTATGAACTATTTTACTATAGATTGCGCAATAATTCAATTTTATTACATATTATATCATTCAGTGTATTTGCAGTTTTGCTATAATATACATAGATGAGCAAGCAAAGCAATACAACGCTGTAACCTAGTGCATTGCATAATTTTAATATATTTGTATCACATGCCTAAGGAGGATAATTATGGCTCTCAATGCCGGAAGCCCAAAAAGGGAAACCCTTACCTCAAGAGAACGGGTGAAAAGGACAATCAATCATCAACCGGTGGACCGTATGCCCATAGATCTTGGATTTCACTATTCTACTGGTATTTCTGCTTTTGCGTACTGGAATCTGAGGGAATACCTGGGTCTGTCGACGGAGAATGTTGAAGTAATAGACCTATTTCAATTTCTTGCAAGAGTCGACGAGGATGTTTTAAGAAGGTTTCACTGCGACAGCATCCTGCTTAACCCCGGAAGCCCCAAAAAGCATAAGTGGAATCCCAGGGGGAGATACAACTTTCTTGTCCCCACCTACTTCAATCCACAATTGACAGAGGACGGCAGCTGGGTTCTGGAGAAAGGCGACCGGCGTATGCGCATGCCCGAAGGAGGGTTCTTCTTTGACGGCCAGTGGTTCAGTTCTGAAGATGCAGCAGAAGACGAAACCATTGCCGCCTATGCGAAAGAAGCAGAGAGAATTTACAAGGAAACCGACTATTATACGATGTATATCGGCTACCACGCCTATTTCTGCTGTGATGACATTGACTGGCAATGCAATATGATCACTGATCCGGACCTGATACTGGAAGAAAACAGAAGAATCCACCAGGACCAGCTCAAGCATGTAAAAAAAGTGATTGCTACCATGGGGCAGCACATTCAGGCAATTGCCATCAATTCCGACCTTGGCTCGCAAATGGGTCCGTTGTGCAATCCTAATCTTTATAACGACCTATGTGCGCCTTTTGTGAAGGAATTCTGCGATTTCGTACATCAGAACAGCGATTTGAAAATCTTTATTCACTCCTGCGGTGCAATTAAACAATTTATTCCGACCTTGATCGAATGCGGTGTTGACATCTTCAATCCCGTCCAGATATCTGCGGCAGGTATGGACCCCGCGGAGCTGAAAAAGGAATTTGGCGGCAAGGCCACTTTCTGGGGCGGCGGCTGCAACACCCAGAGCGTTTTGAATATCGGCACGCCGGAAGCTGTTGAAAAGAATGTGCGTGAGCTTGTAAAGATCTTCAAGCCGGGCGGGGGCTTTGTCTTTAATCAGGTGCACAACATCATGGGAGACGTAAAGCCTGAAAATATCGTTACAATGCTGGATACCGCTTATGAAGAAAGCTTTTTCTAATGATATGCCGTTAAATAAAAAAGCCGGCACTGCCGGCTTTTTGTTTGATCGAACTTTACTCTATCATAGTTTCTGCAAACTTTAGCCCAAACTCCCTGCACCGGGCAAATTCCTCTTCGGTGGGAGTATATTTGAAAGCCAGAGGTTCCATGGGAACTTTAATGCCCGACTCTTCAAGCATACGGTTTATGATTTTCGGCGCCTCTCCGCTCCATCCGAAGCTGCCGAAGCCTGCTCCGACCTTGCCTTTGAACTTATGCGTCTTGATTTCTTCCAATAAGGCCGCTATTGCACGCAGTACCGTATTATTAACAGTGCAGCTTCCTACCAGTACTGCCTTTGCTTTGAATATTTCGGTAAGAAGATCACTCTGGTCGGAAACCGACGCATTAAACAGCTTGGTTCTTATACCCTTGCTTTCAAGCCCTTCCGCTATAGCATTGGCCATATTTTTCGTTGCGTCATACATCGTATCGTAAATTATGACAGCATGTCCCTCATGATAATCCTGTGCCCATTGATAGTACTTTTCAACGATCTGCAGGGGATCCGTCCTCCAAATAGCGCCATGGCTGGGAGCGATCATATCTATCGGGAGATTTAAAGCCTTGATCTGCTCCACTTTTTTCTTTATAAGGGGGCTAAAGGGCGTCAGTATATTGGCATAATATTTGATGGCCTCTTGATAGAGCTCACATTCATCCACTTCATCATTAAACAGGGAATAAGGTGCCATATGCTGACCGAAAGCGTCATTTGAAAGCACTACCGACGCACCTTTAACATAGGTCAGCATGCTGTCGGGCCAGTGTATCATCTGCATTTCTACAAAAACCAGGTCATATTCGCCGATATTGATGGAATCTCCTGTTTTAACAATAACAAAGTTCCAATCCTTGTGGAAATGCTTCCGGATGATTTCAGCGCCGTTCTTTGTGCAGTAGATAGGCGTTTCCGGCTTGAGGGACATGAGATATCCAAGGCTTCCCCCATGATCGGGCTCGATATGGTTGATAACAATCAGGTCGATATTTTTAATTCCCACATCCTTTTCCAGTGCTTCAACGAACTCTTCCTTATAAGGATTCCAAACGGTATCAACCAGTACGGTTTTCTCATCCTTTATCAGATAGGAATTAAAGGTTGAACCCCTGTGCGTGGAGAGTTCATGTCCGTGAAAGGATCTTAGCTCCCACTCCCTTATTCCGCACCAGAAAATTTTGTTTTTTATTTGTATCATTGTTGCGTACCTCCAAATTCAAGTTCACCGTGAGATTTTATTAATTGAAGAAAATGACATTCTTTACTCATGATCGTTCTTTGTCCATATAATTTTACCCATATGTGGTTTTTACAAAACACTTTTTAGCAAAATAGAGGCAAAAATACAAAAGAACCGCCTGATTAGAAGCGGTCCTTCGTATTTATTGAAATTCCTGATTACTCGATGATTCCTGTAACAGTTCCGGAACCAACAGTTCTTCCGCCTTCACGGATAGCGAATCTCAAGCCTTCTTCCATAGCGATGGGAGTGATGAGCTTGATCGTCATCTGAATGTGGTCGCCGGGCATGCACATTTCAACGCCTGCAGGCAATTCAGCAACACCGGTAACGTCGGTGGTCCTGAAATAGAACTGAGGTCTGTAACCATTGAAGAAAGGAGTGTGTCTTCCGCCCTCTTCCTTGGTCAGAACGTAAACCTGCGATTTGTAATGGGTATGGGGTTTGATTGAACCGGGCTTAGCTATAACCTGGCCTCTTTCGATTTCATTTCTTTGAATACCCCTGAGCAGAACACCGATATTGTCACCGGCAACAGCCTGATCCAGAAGTTTTCTGAACATTTCAACACCCGTTACAACGGTCTTTCTTGGAGCGTCCATAAGGCCAACGATTTCAACTTCTTCGCCAACCTTGACCATTCCTCTTTCAACCCTGCCGGTAGCAACAGTACCACGGCCTGTGATTGAGAACACGTCCTCGACAGGCATGATGAAAGGTTTGTCCGTTGCTCTTTCAGGAGTAGGAATAAAGCTGTCGACAGCTGCCATCAAATCCAGGACGCATTTGTATTCCGGAGCGTTTGGATCTTTGGAAGTAGACTCAAGAGCTACTAATGCAGATCCTCTGATTATCGGAATATCGTCACCTTTAAATTCATACATCGTGAGCAACTCTCTAAGCTCCATTTCAACAAGCTCAATGAGTTCTTCGTCGTCTACCATGTCACACTTGTTGAGGAAAACAACGATGTGAGGAACACCAACCTGACGGGCAAGAAGGATATGTTCTCTGGTCTGAGGCATTGGGCCGTCAGCAGCTGAAACAACAAGGATAGCGCCGTCCATCTGAGCAGCACCGGTGATCATGTTCTTAACATAGTCGGCATGACCGGGGCAGTCAACGTGAGCGTAGTGCCTGTTATCTGTTTCATATTCAACGTGGGCGGTAGAGATCGTGATACCTCTTGCTTTTTCTTCAGGAGCTTTGTCTATCTGGTCATATGCAGTATAGTTTGCTTTTCCCTGAAAACCTAATACTTTTGTTATAGCAGCGGTCAAAGAAGTCTTACCGTGGTCAACGTGACCAATTGTTCCGATATTAACGTGGGGCTTTGTTCTTTCAAATTTAGCTTTTCCCATTGTGTAAATCTCCTCCCTTAAGTTCAGTATATTGATACTGAATTTGATAGTTTATTAATTTATTTGCCTACAGGGGCTTTGTGAGCCCCTGGATAGAACTGACAACTACTTAATGATTGATTCCTGAATGCTCTTCGGGACCTCTTCGTAGTGACTGAACTGCATTGAAAACACGCCTCTGCCCTGAGTCCTGGAACGAAGTACGGTTGCATAACCGAACATTTCAGAAAGCGGAACATGGGAGGCGATAACTTGCGCTCCTGCTCTTGCTTCCATTCCTTCCATTCTGCCTCTTCTGGAGTTAAGGTCACCGATTACATCACCCATATACTCCTCGGGCACTACGACGTCCACCTTCATTATAGGTTCAAGAAGTATGGGGTTCGCCTTGCGGCAGCCTTCCTTGAAGCCCATTGATCCGGCTATTTTGAATGCCATTTCCGATGAATCCACTTCATGATACGATCCGTCAACAAGTGTCACTTTAACATCGAGAACTTGATATCCGCCGAGTACACCATTCTTCATGGCATCCTGAATACCTGCGTCGATTGGAGCAATGTATTCCTTCGGAATAGCTCCGCCAACAATCTTGTTTACGAATTCATAACCGGTTCCTGGCTCCTGAGGCTCCAGTTCAAGCCAACAGTGTCCATATTGGCCTCTGCCGCCGGATTGTCTGACAAACTTACCTTCGGCTTTAACAGCCTTGCTAATTGTCTCCTTGTAAGCAACCTGAGGCTTTCCAACATTTGCTTCAACCTTGAACTCCCTCATCATACGGTCGACAATGATTTCAAGATGAAGTTCACCCATGCCTGATATTATTGTTTGCCCAGAATCAGGGTCAGTGTACGTTTTGAAGGTGGGGTCCTCTTCTGAAAGCTTTTGCAGCGCCATTCCCATCTTGTCCTGTCCAGCCTTTGTTTTAGGCTCTATCGCTATGGATATGACAGGCTCGGGAAATTCCATTGATTCAAGTATTACAGGTTCGTCTTCATTGCAAAGTGTATCGCCCGTGGTCGTATCTTTCAAGCCGACGGCGCATGCGATATCCCCCGAGTAAACCATATCAATGTCTTCCCTGTGGTTTGCGTGCATTTGCAGTATTCTTCCGATTCTTTCCTTCTTGTTCTTAGATGAATTAAGAACATACGAGCCTGAAGCCAACTTTCCGGAATAAACCCTGAAAAAGCAAAGCTTCCCTACAAAAGGATCTGCCATGATTTTAAATGCTAGGGCAGAAAACGGTGCATTATCATCTGCAGGCCTTTCCACTTCAGTATCGCCATCGAGTGCGACACCGCTTATGGGGGGCACATCCAGAGGAGTAGGCATATAATCCACAACCGCATCCAACAACTGCTGCACACCTTTATTTTTGTAAGATGAGCCACAAGTTACAGGGATAATGCTTACGGATATGGTAGCCTTTCTGATTCCGGCACGTATTTCCTCTTCGGTTAATTCCTCACCTTCAAGGTATTTATTCGTTAGGTCCTCGTCTTGTTCAGCAACAGCTTCAATTAAAATGTTACGATATTTATCAACGACACTTGTCATGTCATCGGGAATCGGACCTTCTTCTATTTCTTTGCCTAGATCGTCTTTAAAGAAAAAGGCTTTCAAGGTAACAAGGTCAATGATCCCCTGGAAATTGTCTTCCCTGCCGATAGGTAATTGAATCGGAACAGCATTGGCTTTCAGTCTGTCCTTCATCATCTGTATGCAGTTAAAAAAGTCTGCACCCATAATATCCATTTTATTTACGTATGCAAGCCTGGGAACGTGGTACTTGTCAGCCTGTCTCCAAACTGTCTCGGATTGGGGCTCCACGCCTCCTTTTGCACAGAAAAGTGTTACTGAACCATCGAGAACACGAAGAGATCTTTCAACCTCAACCGTAAAGTCAACGTGCCCCGGCGTATCAATGATATTTATTCTGTTACCTTTCCACTGAGCGGTCGTTGCGGCAGAGGTTATGGTAATACCTCTTTCCTGCTCCTGCTCCATCCAGTCCATTGTAGCAGCACCCTCATGAACTTCACCCATTTTATGAAGTCTTCCGGTGTAAAACAGGATACGTTCAGTCGTAGTAGTTTTTCCAGCATCAATGTGCGCCATGATTCCAATATTTCTTGTGTTTTCCAAACTAAATTGCCTGGGCATATGGTCCTCCTTTCTCTCTGATTCCTATTTATTATTTCCAAAATGTTTGAAAGCAAATACTGCGAATCAATCCATATTTTTTACCGGCCAATTCTACAGCATGAATGCGTTTCAACGCTTCAATTAAAACCTGTAATGAGCGAAAGCCTTGTTTGCTTCTGCCATCTTGTGGGT
This sequence comes from Bacillota bacterium, assembly GCA_023433505.1. Lineage (GTDB taxonomy): Bacteria > Bacillota > Clostridia > Acetivibrionales > DTU013 > MnB-11. Next base: position 69,023 of record JAEZCO010000059.1, read on the forward strand.
ATCTTCCTTCTTTTTGTAGGCTCCGCCCAGTCCGTTGACCGCATCCATCAATTCGCCTGCAAGTCTTTCCTTCATGGTCTTTTCGCCTCTGTTGCGCGAATAGCTGACCAGCCATCTCAGTCCAAGAGCCTGCCTTCTTTCGGGCCTGACTTCCATTGGAACCTGATACGTCGCTCCGCCGACTCTTCTTGCTTTTACTTCAAGAACCGGCATGATGTTGTTCAATGCCTGCTCGAAAACCTCCAAAGGATCTTTTCCGGTTTTCGCCTTGATAATTTCAAAAGCGTCGTAACAAATCTTCTGAGCCGTACCTTTTTGGCCATCATACATGATATTATTGACAAGCTTTGACAATACCTTGTCATTATATATGGGATCCGGCAGAACATCTCTTTTTGGTGTATGTCCTTTTCTTGGCACTATACTTCCCTCCTTCGTCGAATGATAGGGGACCCTGACCCGCCCGAGGCACAAGTCTGATATTATTCATACAGTATGCCGCAGGTTTGGGGAATTTCCCCTTCTGAATGTTTTGGGGGTATACACCCCTCGAGGTACTCGGGACCTGTGGTAAGGTCCTCGTCAGCGCATAGGTAATTGCTTTATATAATCAAAAGGGAACTTTTAGTCGCCTTAATTTTACAATAACAACATTTACTTAGCACTAATTTTTTATCCGGCTAGTACGCTCGGCACCCAAAAACTACTTCTTGCCTGTGCTTTTGGCTGCGCCTGCCTTTGGCCTCTTGGCGCCATACTTGGAGCGGCCCTGCATTCTTTTTGCAACACCTGCTGTATCCAGTGTACCCCTGATAATGTGGTACCTTACGCCGGGAAGATCTTTTACCCTGCCGCCTCTGATAAGGACAACGCTATGTTCCTGCAGATTGTGGCCGATACCGGGAATATAAGCCGTTACTTCGACAAGATTTGTCAAACGGACCCTTGCGACCTTTCTCAAAGCTGAGTTAGGCTTTTTGGGAGTCGTCGTTTTAACAACGGTGCACACGCCTCTTTTTTGGGGCGAGCTTATGTCGACAGGTCTCCTTTTCAAAGAGTTGAATCCTCTTTGTAAAGCTGGAGCCGTAGATTTATATTCTACTGTCTCTCTTCCTTTTCTGACCAGTTGGTTAAATGTTGGCATCAATACACCTCCTTCCGTTTTAATGTGCGGGGACACCTCTCTCAAGCCGGGAGTATTCCTTTTTCGTTGAGGAATGCCCTGTTTGAATTATCCCCGCTATATAGGTAACAGGCAGCAATAGTATTACTGTCTGAAACACTCATAAATCTGAGCTTTGAACAATATTACGGCTGCTTCAGCAATGTAACCGCCGATGCACCCACTTCAATACCGCAAGCTTTTCCTAACTGCTTCATGGTATCGACATAAAATATCTCAATGGAATTTTTCATACAAAGCTCTCTCAAGCCACCGGTAATTTTCTCGTCAGCATCGCTGGCAAGGAAAACAAGCTTTGCATTGTTTGCCTCAACCACCTTTAATGACTGCTTGATACCTATGGCTTTGTTACTGCTCTTTAAAAGCTCCAGCAAGAATCTGCCCTCCAATTTAAAGGATTGAAGCCTTTGCTTTTCGGCCTATGTCCTCCCTCGAATATAAGAGAACTTTACAGGTCCGGGGCCAAAGGAACTTCTCCTTTTGATAGCACTGAAATATTCTATCACCGCATTGCTCTGTTTGTCAAGAGTTTCAAGGATAAGGGACACACCGCCGAAATAATGCACATTCTTAAGGCGGTACTGTCCCTGTATCTTTCAACGGTCCTTCGTTTTCAAGGCTATCATTCTACTACTGTGCTTATGCTTATATCCTTGTATCTGCTCATTCCCGTACCTGCCGGTATCAGTTTACCGATAATTACATTCTCCTTCAAGCCTACCAGCGGATCTACCTTACCCTTGATAGCAGCTTCGGTAAGAACTCTGGTGGTCTCCTGGAAGGATGCCGCCGAGAGGAAGGATTCCGTGGCAAGTGATGCTTTGGTTATACCAAGAAGCGCCCGCTTACCCACTGCAGTCCTCAGACCCTCCGCCGTGACTCTTGCATTTTCAGCTTCAAAATCAAATATGTCTACAAGGCCGCCGGGCAGCATATTTGTATCTCCGGCATCATCGATCTTGACCTTTCTGAGCATCTGTCTTACGATTACCTCTATATGCTTGTCGTTAATATCAACACCCTGTAACCGGTAAACTCTCTGCACCTCTTGCAGCAGGTATGATTGCACACCCTTGAGTCCCTTGATTTTCAAGATATCATGCGGATTGACGGAACCTTCGGTCAGCTCATCGCCGGCTTCCACCGTATCCCCGTCCAGCACCTTGATCCTGGAGCCGTAAGGAATCAGATAGTTGCGGGCTTCGCCTTCCTCGGATGTAATTATTACTTCCCTCTTTTTCTTTGTTTCATTAATCTTGACGCTTCCATTTATTTCTGAGATAACGGCAAGACCTTTCGGCTTCCTTGCTTCAAAAAGCTCCTCAACACGGGGAAGACCTTGTGTAATGTCATCACCGGCAACACCACCGGTATGGAAGGTTCTCATCGTAAGCTGCGTGCCGGGCTCGCCTATTGACTGGGCAGCGATGATACCCACTGCTTCGCCCACATTGACGTCTTCTCCCGTGGCCAGGTTGGCGCCGTAGCATTTTGCACATACGCCGTATTCCGCATGGCAGGTAAGGATGGACCTGATTTTTACCTTCTTCAAGCCGGCCTTCATAACACGGTCTGCCTCTGCGTCCGTCACCATTTTATCGCCCTCCACCAGAACCTCGCCGGTAGCGGGGTCAATAATGGGCTCGATGGTATATCTTCCGACGATTCTTTCTGCAACGTCTTCAATGACTTCATTGCCGTCCTTGACATCAAAGACTTCGGTGCCCTTCCGGGTGCCGCAGTCGATTTCTCTGACAATAACATCCTGGCTGACATCTACAAGACGACGTGTCAGATACCCTGAGTCGGCAGTTCTGAGCGCCGTATCTGCAAGACCTTTTCTGGCGCCGTGGGTGGAGATGAAATATTCAAGAACATTCAGCCCTTCACGGAAATTGGCCCTGATGGGGATTTCAAGGGTTCTGCCCTGGGTATCCGCCATAAGTCCTCTCATACCGGAAAGCTGCTTGATCTGACTGATACTTCCTCTGGCTCCTGACTGCGACATCATGAATATGGGATTGAATCTGTCCAGTGTGGCAAGAAGCGCTTGCGTCAAGTTTTCACTGGTTTCCGTCCAGGCTGCGATGACGGAATTGTATCTCTCTTCTTCGGATATCAGACCGCGCTTGTACATTTTGGTGATATTATCGATGCGCTCTTCGGTATCCGCGATATATTTCGCTTTAACATTGGGTATTTCCATATCGGAAACGCTGACGGTGATGGCGCCTCTTGTGGAATACTTGAAGCCCAAGGCCTTTATGCGGTCAAGCACAACTGCCGTGGCAGTGGTGCCGTGCACCTTGATGCACTTGTCGATAATTTTGCCCAGGTCCTTCTTTGTAACAAGGAAAGTAACCTCAAGATTGAAGAGGTTATCGGGGTTGGACCTGTTTACAAAGCCAAGATCCTGAGGAATGGCTTCGTTAAATATGAGTCTTCCCACCGTTGCGTCAATGATTTTGGATTTCTGTACTCCGTCTATGACCTTGTTCAATCTTACTTTTATTTTTGCGTGAAGGCCCACATATCCTGCATCATAAGCCATTACGGCTTCATCAATGGAGCCGAACACTTTTCCTTCGCCGTTCTCACCTTCGCGCTCGATGGTAAGGTAATAGCTGCCCAAAACCATGTCCTGTGTAGGAACGGTTACAGGTTTGCCATCCTGGGGCTTCAAAAGGTTATTTGCCGACAGCATGAGGAATCTGGCCTCAGCCTGGGCTTCTGCCGACAACGGTACGTGAACCGCCATCTGGTCACCGTCAAAGTCCGCATTATACGCTGTGCAAACCAGCGGATGCAGTTTCAAAGCCCTGCCTTCTACCAATACCGGTTCAAATGCCTGTATACCGAGCCTGTGAAGGGTGGGAGCACGGTTTAACAAAACGGGATGCTCCTTGATCACTTCTTCAAGCACGTCCCAAACTTCATTTCTTACTCTTTCAACCATTCTCTTGGCGCTTTTGATGTTGTGGGCAAGCCCGTCGTTCACCAGCTTTTTCATTACGAAAGGCTTGAAAAGCTCCAAGGCCATTTCTTTCGGCAGACCGCACTGGAATATCTTCAGCTCGGGACCTACAACGATAACGGAACGGCCGGAATAGTCAACACGTTTTCCAAGCAGGTTTTGACGGAAACGTCCCTGTTTCCCCTTCAGCATATCCGAAAGGGATTTAAGGGGCCTGTTGCCGGGACCTGTTACAGGTCTACCCCTTCTGCCGTTGTCTATAAGAGCATCTACAGCTTCCTGCAGCATTCTCTTTTCATTTCTTACGATAATATCGGGAGCACCCAGGTCCAAAAGCCTCTTCAGACGGTTGTTCCTGTTGATGACCCTTCGGTAAAGATCATTCAAATCGGAGGTGGCAAACCTGCCGCCATCCAACTGAACCATGGGACGCAGTTCCGGAGGAATAACGGGCACCACATCCATGATCATCCACTCCGGCCTGTTCTGGGAAAGCCTGAAGGCTTCCACAACCTCGAGCCGTTTGATGGTCCTGACCCTCTTTTGCCCGGAAGAATCGTTGAGCTCCAGCCTCAGCTCCTTGGACTGCTTTTCAAGGTCTATCTCCATGAGGAGTTCCTTTACGGCTTCGGCCCCCATGCCGGCTTTAAACTTCATGCCGAATTTTTCAACGCTGTCCCGGTATTCCTTTTCCGTAAGTATCTGCTTCTTTGAAAGGGGAGTCTGCCCCGGATCGATAACAACATAGGAAGCAAAATACAATATCTTTTCAAGGGCCCTTGGCGACATGTCAAGGATTAAACCCATCCTGCTGGGAATCCCTTTGAAATACCATATATGTGATACGGGAGCTGCAAGCTCGATATGGCCCATGCGTTCCCTTCTTACCTTGGAACGTGTGACTTCAACGCCGCACCTGTCGCAGACAATCCCTTTGTACCTTATTCTTTTATACTTCCCGCAGTGGCATTCCCAGTCCTTCTGAGGCCCGAATATTCTTTCGCAAAACAACCCGTCCCTCTCAGGCTTCAGCGTTCTATAGTTAATCGTTTCAGGTTTTTTAACTTCGCCTCTTGACCACTCTCTGACTTTCTCGGGAGAAGCTAAACCAATCTTTATCGCATCAAAATTGTTAAGTTCAAACATGGCTTTATCTCCTTTTTTCTAAAAATCCTCATCGTCCAGATTGTCTTCAAACTCTTCGTCTTCTTCAGAAAACAGATCTTCACCCAGGGTATCCTCCAGAACATCTCCTGAATTTCCAATCTCGCCAAGATCGAAGTCATCGATATCCATATCCTCATCCATGATATCGTCGCCTACGTCCTCATAATCTGTCAGAGGAGCAGTTTCATCTTCACGGCCTTCTATGTTGACGTTGAGCTCTTCAAGCTCATCTTCCACGGATTCCTTCAGCGTTATTTCTTCACGCTCCTCAGAGTAAACCTTGACATCCAGGGCAAGACTCTGAAGCTCTTTTATCAAGACCTTGAAGGACTCGGGTATACCCGGCTCAGGCACATTCTCACCCTTGACGATGGATTCATAGGTTTTAACCCTGCCGACCACGTCATCGGACTTGACGGTCAGGATTTCCTGAAGGGTGTAAGCCGCTCCGTATGCCTCAAGAGCCCAAACTTCCATTTCTCCGAATCTCTGTCCGCCGAACTGCGCTTTACCGCCCAGAGGCTGCTGTGTAACCAGGGAGTACGGTCCGGTGGAACGGGCATGGATCTTGTCGTCGACCAGATGCGCCAGCTTCAATATATACATGTAACCGACGGTAACCCTGTTTTCAAAGGGTACACCGGTCCGGCCGTCATACAGGATGGTCTTGCCGTTGGGAGAAAGACCTGCTTTCGTGAGGGTTTGCATGATATCTTCCTCCGTGGCGCCGTCAAAAACCGGAGTCGCTATTTCCCAGCCCAGGGCTTTTGCCGCATAGCCAAGATGGACTTCCAGCACCTGGCCGATATTCATACGGGAAGGAACGCCCAGAGGGTTCAATACGATTTCAAGCGGCGTGCCGTCAGGAAGGAAAGGCATATCCTCCTCCGGCAGTATCCTTGAAATAACACCCTTGTTACCGTGTCTTCCAGCCATCTTATCACCCACGGATATTTTTCTCTTCTGAGCGATATAGCATCTTACCAGCTGGTTTACTCCCGGGGGCAGCTCGTCGCCGTTTTCTCTTGTAAATACCTTAACATCAACAATAATACCGGACTCACCATGAGGAACCCTTAAGGAAGTGTCTCTGACTTCCCTTGCCTTTTCACCGAATATGGCCCTTAACAGCCTTTCTTCGGCAGTAAGCTCGGTTTCTCCCTTCGGTGTAACCTTACCTACCAGGATGTCTCCTGCCCTGACCTCGGCACCGATTCTAATGATACCTCTGTCATCCAGGTCTTTGAGGGATTCCTCACTGACATTGGGAATATCCCTTGTGATTTCTTCCGGCCCCAGCTTGGTATCTCTGGCTTCGGCTTCATATTCCTCTATGTGGATGGATGTAAATACGTCATCCTTTACCAATTTTTCACTGATCAGTATGGCATCCTCGTAGTTATAGCCTTCCCAGGTCATAAACGCGATGAGGATATTCTTGCCCAGGGCGATTTCTCCATTGTCGGTGGAAGGACCGTCTGCAATGACATCGCCCTTCTCCAGCACTTCGCCTTTTCTTGCGATAGGCCTTTGGTTGATACAGGTGCCCTGGTTTGAACGCATATATTTCAAAAGCTTGTAAACGTCTTTTTTGCCTTCCTTCGTCTTGATTACAATTTCGTTGGCCGATACCTTATCAACGACGCCGGCATTTTTGGCCAGAATCACGGTTCCTGAATCCCTGGCAGCCTTGTATTCAATCCCGGTGCCGATAACAGGGGCATCCGGCTTGATCAGGGGTACTGCCTGACGCTGCATGTTGGAGCCCATGAGCGCACGGTTTGCGTCGTCGTTTTCAAGGAAGGGGATCATGGCTGTAGCCACCGAAACCAGCTGTTTCGGCGATACGTCCATAAAATCCACCCGGTCTCTTTCAACTTCCAGGATATCGTCCTTGAACCTTGAAAGTACTTTTTTTGCTACGAACCCACCGTTTTCACTCAGGGGCTCGTTTGCCTGCGCCACAATGAATTTATCCTCTTCATCGGCTGTCAGGTAAACAATTTCGCTGGTGACAATGCCTGTGGATTTGTCAATTTTCCGGTAGGGCGCTTCAACAAATCCGTATTCATTAATCCTGGCATACGTACTGAGAGATCCTATCAGACCGATGTTGGGACCTTCCGGCGTCTCTATGGGGCACATACGGCCATAGTGGGAATGGTGAACGTCACGGACCTCAAACCCGGCTCTCTCTCTGCTCAAACCGCCCGGGCCAAGGGCGCTCAGCCTTCTCTTATGCGTCAGCTCAGCCAGAGGGTTGGTCTGGTCCATGAACTGCGACAGCTGGCTGCTGCCAAAGAATTCCTTGATGGCTGCGGCGACAGGACGTATATTGATCAGCGCCTGAGGAGTCACTATATCAATATCCTGAATCGTCATTCTTTCTCTTACGACTCTTTCCATTCTGGCAAGACCGATGCGGAACTGGTTTTGCAGAAGCTCGCCGACACAGCGAAGCCTTCTGTTGCCCAAATGGTCGATATCATCAGGATTACCCACCGTATAGCTCAAGTGGATGAGGTAATTGATGGATGAAATAATATCATAAATCGTAATATATTTGGGAACGAGCTCGTCGGTATTTTCTTTTATAGCCCTTTTCAAGGCTTCGGGACTGTCATTTTCGTCCATGAGCTTTTTCAGCGTATCAAACCGGACTCTCTCGGTAATACCCAGGTCTGAAATGTCGAAATCGACGAATGTCTTCAAATCCACGGTATTGTTTCCGATTACTACGATCTTTTTGCCCTCAATACTGAGATTGACCGTATTGATACCGCAATTCTGGATGATTTCAGCCTTTTCCCTGTCGATTTTCACATCTTCTTCAACAATGATTTCACCGGTCTGGGGGTTGACAATCTTCTCCGCAGCTTTGAAGCCGGCGATCCTGGATGCCAGAGATAATTTCTTGTTAAACTTGAACCTCCCGAACTTGGCAAGGTCATACCGTTTCGGGTCAAAAAACAGGCTGTTTAAAAGAGTGGTCGCACTTTCTACCGTCGGAGGCTCTCCGGGTCTCAGCCTCTTATAGATTTCCAGCAAGCCTTCGTCCGTCGTCTTTGCATTGTCCTTTTGAATGGTTGCAAGGATTCTTTCATCCTCGCCAAGGAGCTCTGTGATGGCCAAATCGGTGCCATAACCCAGGGCGCGCAATAAAACGGTGATGGGAAGCTTTCTGGTCCTGTCTATCCGTACGGACATAACGTCGTTGGAGTCGGTTTCATATTCCAGCCACGCACCGCGGTTGGGTATGACGGTGGCAGAAAAAAGCTCTTTTCCGGTCCTGTCAAGCTTGGTGGAATAGTAGATGCCCGGAGATCTGACCAACTGGCTTACGATAACCCTTTCCGCACCGTTGATGACAAAGGTGCCGTTGTCCGTCATCAGCGGAAAGTCGCCCATAAAGATTTCCTGTTCCTTGACTTCCCCGGTCTCCTTGTTAATCAGACGGACTTTTACCTTTAACGGAGCGGAATAGGTAGTATCCCTCTCCTTGCATTCTTCGACGCTGTATTTCGGGTTGTCGTCCTCCAGATTGTAATCGGGGAACTCCAGTATCAGATTGCCGGTATAGTCTGTGATGGGAGAAACATCTCTGAAAACTTCCCGCAGGCCTTCCTCAAGAAACCACCTGTAGGAATTTTTCTGCACTTCAATAAGATTGGGCATGTCTAAAACTTCATCAATTTTAGAGTAGCTCATTCTCGTATTCTTTCCCAATTTAACGGGATGTACCATTAAAAATCACCTCATAAATTATGACTTGTCTTAATGTTTGAAGCATTTTTAGGCTTTGCTAAAACAGAACCTCCGGTCTCTTTCCGGAATACACATTTTTCCACGTGCATTTTCGAAAAAAACGGGAAATAATATTTTGGCTGCACCTTACATGAAAGATATGCATTCATGCATTTACCGGATTCACTACCTGACAGCACGGAAAACACGGCTTCCTGATTTTTGTAAACACCGGCTGATGGACCTGCATTTGCAAAACACTATGGGAGGTTATATTTTCGTCAATGCTTATGTAGCGTATATTTAAAGCTTTTAGTAGTATTATTAAAAGCTTTTGGGCTCTTCCATAATTAGCCATTAAATTATTATTAACACATATTGTCTAACTTATTCTCCTGTGTTATAATCATTTGTGCCGGCATTCATTTAAAGAAAACCATAACAAATGAGTATATTCATACCATATTATAACGCAGTTTATAATTTTAGCATAGGATGGGCAACTTGTCAATCTTTTTTTATTGGTAATTTTAGCCTTCCCCATTACCCTACATTTATGAATTGAAATAGACAACCTCCCCTACGATGAAAGGTAAGGGAGGTTGTTTTGAAATATTCGGATGTACTAAACCGCCGATCACGCAATATCAGAATCCGCGGCTTTTCAGCCTGCATAGGGACTCGGCGCCGTCAGGATCCATGGCCTCAAACAGCTTTATGGACCGGATAAATTCCTGATAGGCAGACTCGTAGCACTGCTCGTTGTAATAAACCTTTGCAAGCTTTAACAGCACCGTCTTGTCCTCAATGGTATTGAGCAGGCTCAACGCCTTTTCAAACAGGACTAATTCATGCATTGCCAGCAATATCCGCAAAAGGTCGAAAATGATGACGGAATAGTTTCCCGACTCGATTTCGTCTTCGCTCAAAACCTCACAGCCTTTACCGTTCAGGCATGAAATGAAAACCCGGTACACATTTACAAGCCTGTCGCCGGTGTCCTGACCGCAACTTTCAAGAATCTTTTCAGCTTGCTGCAGGTTACCCTCAAGTACTCTTATAAGCATCATCAGGCATGCAGCTCTTGTGCCGTACTCGGACTCTTTCCTTATTGAACCGGCTGCAGTAAGGGTTTCCTTGTATTTTTTCAGCATTAACTTGCAAACGCACCGGTAATATGTCAAACAATCCGACTTTCCATTCTTTCTTTCAAGTCTTGAGACATATTTTAAAGCCAATTCATAATATTTTTCCTGTATCAATATATCAAGTAACCGGTTATCCGCATTGATTGACAGACCCTTGTGCAGCTTCTCAATATATTTCTCAAGCTCGGCGGTTCCCGGCTTTAATTTGCATTTGGCAAGGTACAGCTTTGTAATGGCCGGATCGAATCCGATGCATAGAGAAACCGACTTGCTGAAGCACTCTGCCGCTTCCTCGAAATCTTCAAGTTTGTAATAGATTTCTCCCATAATGTAATATGCCCTGTATGAGCCTACTCCCTCAACCATGCTCAAATGCAACGGCGGCTCTCCCATTTCGATGCATTTCTCCAGATGCCTAAGCGCCATGGTATATTTCATCTGGTTTAAGTAAACAGTGGACCTGAAATATTCGAGTTCAGTAAACTCAGGATAATAGGCAAGCCCTCTTGTTACAAGCTCCAAAGCCCTTTCGTATTTCCGGCAGTTTATCAGGCAATTAACCATTTTAATAATCAGCTTGGAGCTAAACCCTTGAGCCGCATCGAATTTGGCATAGGACTGCTCATAGCATTCCAGGGCCTTCAAATAGCTGCCGGATGCATAATATTCATTTCCGAGATTGAATAGTGAAAAACCATATCCCGGACTATGCTCAAGTTCCTTTTCAAGAATCCGGATGTTTCTTTTCCTTTTGTCCTGGCCTTTTATGTTCTTGTTCAGATACCCGTAATGGTATACTTTTATATCAAGGTTCACTATTTTCGCATTCGGAGTTATTCTCATAATATTGGAATAGATCTGCTCATGAATGGGATTTGAAAAGAAATACCCTTTTCCGTTCTTCATCAATCGTAAATTCAGATTGTTTAAAACATCCAGCCCCGGTTTATCTCCGATATAGCTTACCGTTTTGAAAAAATAAGCCTCGGCTTCATTCTTTTCCACTAGTTCAAGAACCTCACGCTGGCTTGATTTATCCAATTCATCGTCACCATCCATCAGAAGTATCCAGTCGCATGACGCATGCTTTAACGACTGGTTTCTGGCATCGCTGAAATCATCCTTCCATTGATAGGAATAAACCTTTGCTCCGAAGCTTTCAGCAATCCGGACGGTATCGTCGGTGGATCCGGTATCCACGATGATCATTTCATCTACTATTTCCTTCACGCTCTCAAGACATCGTGAAAGATTTTCCTGCTCATTTTTCACTATCATACAAAGACTGATAGACACGTAAATTCACCCCTAAATAATCATATGCAATCGGCCGGGATAGGTTACAAATAGCTATGGCATTCTTTAGCCGCATCCACTTGCCCCACCCTATGCACAGAAGAAAATATAACTTCCCGTATACGTTTCTGAAAGTGCCGCCCATTGCCGCCGGCATTTCCGGAAAAACGGGAAGTTATATTTTCAGTGCTCCAAAAGGGAGCTCAAGCTCATGACTGACTATTATAGTATACTATGGCTGATGCGGTATCTGCCCCGGCTTGAAGCATCAGTCTCGTATATCTTAGGTATCTTTGCGCCACAAGGACTGCCTGGGATGTTCCTGCAATCGTAAACATACAGCTGGTATCATTAATAAAATATGATTCAGCCGTTGTCGGTGATATTTGCAGAAATGCAGTTAATGATGCCGCAGACGTATTGGCCACATAAAATGAATACATCCTTTGCTGAGATGTATCAACACTTAATGCAGTGACTGTTTCGTTTACAATTTGTGCCACAGTAGTATTGCTTGCTGAAAAATCAGGTAAAGTAATTGCCGTTACCGTGGACAGCAGTGCTGTGATGGTACCTGAATCAACGATCGCAGTTACCGTTGACAGCAACGCTGTGATGGTACCTGAATCAACGATCGCAGTTACTGTGGACAGCAGCGCTGTGATGGTGCCTGAATCAATTATCGCCGTTACCGTACCAAGGGTAGCGGTTACTGTACCGACTACAATCAAGTTGCCGTCGCCATCTGTCTGCAAAGGCAGCACATCTGAGCCGTTTTGCCCGAAGATTTGCGTCTGCAGCTGGCTTGCAACATTTGAAAATACAAGATTATTAGGCATAGTTTAGCCTCCCTGTCAAATTAATACTTGTGTTACATTGTTACTATATATTATGTATACCAGCCAATAAAAGTGCCAGGGTTTTTACAACTAAGTGCGTTTTGTTTAATTTCCTTGAAAGATGGAATCACCGGCAGCCTCCTCCAAAAATCAGATTATGTATGCCTGCTCGGTGCAAGCAGCGGATTTTTTGAATTCACCTTCCATGATTTTTGCCGTCTTTTTCCATGTAAGCTTTCCTGCCGTGGCTAAGCCGCCTTTTTTCAGCCTGCTCCTCAGTTCCTGGTCCGATAGAACAAGCCCTAATTTCTCTGCAAGCTGAATGATATTCCCCGGTTCAAAAACAAGGCAGTTAAAGCCATCCTCCGCATACTCCCTTACAGCTCCGTTACCCGAGGTTACCACTGCACAGCCGCAGGCCATGGCTTCCAGTGCAGGCCTTGCATCAACCTCATAATAGGAACCGCAAATATAAATATCAGATTCTCTATAGATTTCCCCTGCTTCTTTAGGAGAAGGGGAAGCGTATTGGGTAATTTCCAATCCCAATGAACTATAGTCCTTGCACAGCTTGTCTCCGGTTATCCATTTTATGTTAAATTTATGTCCTAACTCCTTTAAGCTGAAAAGTGTCCCTATGACCATTTCATGCCCCCCGGATTTTTCATCGTCACTCCCCGTCAAAAGTATCTGCGGCTTTTTTGGGCTTTTATGACCGGAGCGTGCATAAAATATACTTCTATCCAATGCATTGGGAACTACAATGCTATTCCTTCCGAATAACCACTGGATGCTTTGCTGCATTACGGCAGATACCGTCAATATTTTAAGAGGCTGTACAAAGGCTGTAACAATAATATCCTTCATCCTCTGGCTAAGCTTTTCAAACTCAAAAATATATGAGCCTCCCTGAGCAAAATGATATTTTAAAGGGGCGTTGATCCGCAGAGCATCGATAACAAGATCCCAGGACCCGGCAACCACCACGTCCGAATCAGGTACTATATCGCTGAGATTATTATCTGGGTGCACTAGGATAAAAGGTACTTCATTGGTGCTCCGCTCATCCCTTGGGCTATGCGAATACAGGATGACTTCATGGCCCAGCTCTATTAGTTTTCTGGACTGTTCTACCAGAATGTCCGCCGTTTCGGCCTCATTGGACGGAAGCAGATAGGCAATCCGCAGTCTGCTTTTATTCCGGATAAGCCTTGCGGCATCTTCCAGCCGGTATTTAACGGTATGCTGCGATAAAAATTCTTTTATTTGAGAAACCTTCTCCCGATCCCGGTCCAAAAGCGCACAGTTTAATGAGGTTAAAATACTTCCCGATCTGGACATGCCGTATAAAACAGTACAATGCTTCTCCAGGTGGTTTTTACCGTTTTCAATGAAATTCATGTTACATAAGCCTTTCTATGAGAATTAAGCTTCAGGCAAATCTTCCGCTATAAGCAATATATGATTGGAAAGCAACCATTGACAGTTTTTTGTAACATGCGTCACCAGGTTTTAATATTATTATAGTAACCGGTATTGTAAGGGGTAAAAAATTGGCGAGCCTTGGACTACATGCATCGAAAAATACATATGTTACGGAGATGAGGCCGGATAAAAACTTTTATCCGGAGAAGGCAGGATATTGTGGCGTCGATAAAAAAAATAACCGTTACCGCTATCTGATTTATTTTGATTTATCCGCGCTTCCTCTTGGCATCGACCTGGATTCAGCCGTTCTAAAGCTATACGCCCCGCAGAATTCCGGTTTGAATGATTATGGGAACTTTACTCCCTCCATGATTACTTCAAGCTGGAATGAAGATACTGTTTCATGGGATACAATGCCGCAGTGCAGTACTGCAATACTCGCAGACGCGGTAAGGGTAGGATATCCCGGCTGGTATCAATGGGACATCACCAAAATGGCTCAAATGTGGACTTCCAACAGCCACAATAACCATGGACTGGTCCTAAAGTCACTGGAGGACAGGCAAAATGACATTAAAGAATTCTATACCTCTTACTGCCAGTACTGCAAGCCTAGCCTTGAGATTGCTTATCACAGCAGGCCTTCCGTTAAGCTGGATTCAAGAGGTATAACCAATGCTGCAGAAGAATACGGAACAAAAAATGAGCTGTCCTATACCAATTGGGTGAACACTTCCTCCTATTCCATGTATACCTTTTTCCTGCAAAACAGAGGTGACAGCCCTGCCGAGGCGTTTGTGCAAATCAGTCCCGACAAGCTTGCAATCGCGGATGAGCGTTGCATATACGGGATAGACCCCGACCGGACCGAAGCAGTTGTTCCGGTCAAGTACGGATTTTTTACCCGGATCGCTTTTAGATCTACCGGCAATAACAAACATACCCGCCTGCAAATCTGGTTTCAGGCCCAGGTATAAAAAACTGCAAAAAAAAGCTCCCGAAGGGGAGCATTTTTTTAAAGGAAATATTATTTGATTTCTACGCCGGCGCCAACTTCTTTGAACTTTGCTTCGATAGAAGCGGCTTCTTCCTTGGATACGTTTTCTTTCACAGTCTTGGGAGCTCCGTCAACGAGATCCTTAGCTTCTTTAAGTCCAAGGCCGGTCAATTCTCTGACAACCTTGATAACCTTGATCTTGTCCGGGCCGACTTCCTTCAATATAACATTGAATTCTGTCTTCTCTTCAACTACAGGAGCTGCTGCGCCTGCTGCGGGAGCTGCTGCAACTGCTACGGGAGCTGCTGCCGATACGCCGAATTCTTCCTCAAGAGCCTTTACCAGTTCGGATAATTCCAATACGGTCAATGCCTTAACGTCCTCAATCAATTTTAAAACTTTATCACTAGCCATTTTTAAATACCTCCATATTTTTTTAATTTAAAATTTTTATTTTTTGTTATGCGCTTGCCTTTTGTTCAGCAATAGCATTTAATGCCACTACAAGGCCTTTTAAGTTTCCGTTCAATACATTGACAAATCCGGAGATAGGAGCGTTCAAGCCGCCCAAAACCCTTGATATGAGCACTTCTCTCGAAGGCAGATCCGCAAGAGCCTTTATTCCGTTTACATCGATGATCTTTCCTTCAACAACGCCGGCTTTCAACTCAAGCTTGTCAAATTTCTTGACGTACTCGCTTAAAACCTTGGCCGGAGCAACTGCATCCACAGCGCTTGACGCCATGGCCGTAGGTCCGTTCAATACCGCATCCAGACCGTCAAGACCGTTCTCTTTGGCAGCAAACCGGGTAAGCGTGTTTTTGACAACCTTATACTCGACGCCTGCTTTTCTGAGAGCGTTTCTCAATTCCGTATCCTGTTCAACGGTAAGTCCTCTGTGGTCAGCAAAAACGATGGCTTTGGCGGCCTTCATCTTCTGGCTGATCTCATCAACAACTACACGTTTCTGGCTGATCGTATTTTCTTTTGGCACTATTTACACCTCCTCTGATAATGATAGGGGACACTTTTCGGTTGAAGCATGTCTCCGTTTATACTGCGAAATCTAAAAATAAAACCCCTTGCATGCAAAGACATACAAGGGGTATAGTTTCTTAAGAAACAATTCCTACCTCGGCAGGCCGACCGGAGTCCATTACGCTTTTTTTTTAAAGCACCTGCTGTCTATGGCATACAAATATTAAATTGAACAACGTTTATCTTACAACATTCCAGTCTATTTGTAAAGCCTTATTTCAAAGCTTATATTCAAACAGCACTTTTAAGGCTTACTCCGTTACTTTGGCAGGGTTGACCTTTATCCCAGGGCCCATGGTTGTGGTAACAACAACGCTCTTCAGGTATTGGCCTTTAGCTGCCACCGGTTTGGCCTTAAGTATTGCTTCCATCAGGGTGTGGAAATTGTCCACCAGCTTTTCAGCATCAAAGGACACCTTCCCTATGGGGCAATGGATGATATTGGTTTTATCAAGCCTGTACTCGATCTTACCGGCTTTAATATCTGCAATAGCCTTTGTAACATCCGGAGTAACCGTACCGGCTTTCGGGTTTGGCATGAGGCCTTTGGGACCAAGCACCTTACCGAGTCTGCCGACAACGCCCATCATATCGGGTGTAGCTACAACCACATCAAAATCGAACCAGTTTTCGCCTTGAATTTTTGCTACGAGATCTTCGGCGCCTACAAAGTCGGCTCCGCCCTGTTCTGCTTCCTTGGCCTTGTCGCCTTTTGCAAAGACAAGAACCCTTACCTTTTTACCTGTGCCGTGAGGCAGAACGACTGCGCCTCTGACCTGCTGGTCGGCATGCCTTGAGTCGACGCCCAGCTTGATGTGAGCTTCGACGGTTTCGTCAAACTTCGCCTTGGCTGTCTGCTTTGCCAGACCCATTGTCTGTGCCGGATCATACAATGCAGCTCTATCAATTAACTTCGAACTTTCGAGATATTTTTTACCTCTCTTCATGACTATCCTCTCCTTCGTGGTAAATTTTTTCGGGAAACGCGGGTTCCCCTCCCACTTTTATGACAACCGCAAAAGTTAAAGCCGGTTATCAAGGTCAATCTACGACAACAATCCCCATGCTCCTTGCAGTTCCTGCGATCATGCTGGCTGCAGCATCAACGCTGGCTGCGTTAAGGTCCGGCATTTTCATTTCGGCGATTTTTCTTACTTCCGCTTTGGTGATTTTCGCAACTTTGTCTTTGTTCGGTTTACCTGAACCGCTCTCGATTTTGCAAGCCTTCTTCAAAAGGACTGAAGCCGGAGGAGTTTTCAAAATGAAGGTAAAGGATCTGTCTGCATAAATGGTAATAACTACCGGTATTACCAGTCCCGCATCCTTTGCCGTCCTTTCATTGAACTCCTTGCAGAATCCCATTATGTTTACACCATGCTGTCCTAAAGCTGGTCCAACCGGTGGAGCCGGAGTTGCTTTCCCCGCTGTAATCTGAAGTTTTACATAGCCGGTTATCTTCTTTGCCATGTTTATTCCACCTCCCAATCTCTTAAAAATTGCTGTGGGCAGCACAAAAGCCGCTTTGAATGCAATTTTCAAATATTTAATCTATAGACGTAAAGAGATCTTTCGATCTTCGGCCTATCCAATATGATTTATGATTTATAATTTCTGTATCTGGGTCAATTCCAATTCAACGGGAGTTTCTCTGCCAAACATGGAAACGGCCACTCTGACCTTCTTCTTTTCCATGTTGATTTCTTCAACAATACCGATGAAATTTTCAAGGGGTCCGGAAATTACCCTTACATTATCGCCAACTTCATAATCCACGGTGGGTGCAAACTCTTCCACGCCCATGGTCTTGACTTCATCATCCGTTAATGGGACAGGTTTTGATCCCGGTCCTACAAAGCCTGTAACACCGCGGGTATTCCTGACCACATACCAGGATTCGTCCGTCATCAGCATTTTAACCAGAACATACCCGGGAAACACCTTTCGCAAGGTTGCTTTCTTTTTACCATCCTTGATTTCGATCTGCTCCTCCATGGGAACGACAATATCAATAATGGCTTCCTGCATGCTCCTGTTTTCAACTATTTTTTCCAGGTTGGCCTTCACTTTGTTCTCATACCCTGAATAGGTATGGACAACATACCATTTGGCGCCTTCGGGCATATCGTTAACCTGCATAAGTTTTCATGTCCTCCTTCATTACTTTGCCAGAGTCCATTCAACTATTTTGGTAAGAACCCCATCCGCTATCCAAATAACTGCCCCGACAACCAGACAGGTAAGCAATACCGTAATCGTATTGTTTGTCAACTGTTCTCTTGTAGGCCATATTACCTTTTTCAGCTCTGTTCTTATATCCTTAAAGAATCTGACAAGATTCTTCCTGGCTTTCGCCATTTTGGATGTGCCTGCATTCTCAGCCATAGTTCCGCACCTCCGCTTAATTATTTAGTTTCTTTGTGTGATGTGTGTTTATGGCAAAATTTACAATACTTCTTCATTTCAATCCTGTCCGGATCGTTCTTTTTGTTCTTCATTGTATTGTAATTCCTTTGCTTGCAGTCCATACAAGCCATAACAATTTTAACTCTCATCCCTAACACCTCCAGCCCCTGATTATCAAAGTGGGATATTCCCTCCTGACGGGGGAATGCTTAGACTCCGTGAATGTGCCTATGTCCTCTCAAAAAAAAAGACCTCCGTTGACGGAGCAATAAATAATTTAACATAGTTCAATCAAAAAGTCAAGGATTTTGTTTCGGTCCGCGGGATTCCGGCCTCCGTGCAAATACCGCTTCATCCGTCGTTCTCATAAAAGTATTGCCTCCAATGAACCAAAATACTCCTTATACGCTTGATAAAACGTAAAAAAGTAAAAATAAGGTCCGGAAAAACAAATCTTTTTTTCGCAGGCTCTATTTGCCGAGTTCCTCCAGTCTGCCTTCAAAATGGTTGATATGCCACTCCATATGGCGGTAATAATCGTTTACCAAAAAGGAAAGCGTAAGCGCATCTTCCCCTTTAACCCATACATTCTCAAGTCTGCTGCTGTCCATGTGCCGGATAACCTCTACCAGGACACAATTATAGCTGTACCAAAGCGCTATCAGAGCTTTCCAGTCAATGTCGGCATATTTCTGTATTTTTATCCACTGCTCTCCGTTGTAGGCAGGGAAGTCCAACAAATCGTCAAACTGCAGCCTTACAAATCTTTGATGATTATTGGATGCGGAGTCGATCAAATGCCCGATGATCTCCTTAAGCGTCCATTGATCCTCAGAAAGCCGTTTCCCTGAAATTTCTCCGGGGACCTGAGACAGTCTTGCATTAAATGAATCGATGATTCCTTTGAATTTTATTACATCAAACAATTCCATACACCTCCAAAATTATAACAATTAAATTACGGACATTGCACATTATGTTTTTGGCTATTCCAGCGGATTTACACTGCCTTTTCCATGAAACACACTTCAAAGGGCAGGTGTTTAAAGGCTTTCAGCCCTGTTTCAACAAAGCCGTACCGGATATACCAGGCCTTCAACACCCTGTTTTCGTTGATGATGCCAATGGATATTTTTTTGCCGCCATGCTCTCTGACGAAGTCAACAACAAAATCAATTAATTCCTTTCCGTAGCCCTTATGCCTGTATTCGGGCAGTACAGCCAACCGTTCCATATAAAATACATCTTCACTTGCTTTTTCTGCAGCAACAAAACCTATACAAAGATCGGCAAAATAGGCTGCAAACAACTCAATGCCTTTCTCTCTCATTTTTGCAAGCGAATCCGGACCTGCGAATGCAGGATTTGTGGGGGCATTTTCTCTGGTAATATTGAATTCATCCGCTACGGTGATAAAAGAATTCCGGATGACTTCCGTACATACTTCGTCTTCGTCGATGACCTTTCTGATCTTTAGACCCATAGCATCTCTCCTAAATCATATCTACGAGCGGTAAATCAATATATGGATAGAAATATCATATTATTTTATCCTCCTACCGTCAAGCGGAGAATAACTTGAGTTTCCGTAGTTTTATCCACAGACCCCTTATTAAGCTGGTAACGTAATCAACAGATTTCAAAAAACGCCTAAAATAAAAGGAATCCGCATCCTTTTTGTAGTAGAATATTGGTGTCCAAAACAAAATCTACACTAAACAATAAAGAAAGGGATTCCTTATGTTTAATTCTACAACAAATACCTATGCTTTGAAACGAGAAATTTTATCTTTTTCAAACAAAATTTCTCGTAAGCTTTCAAAACCCAACCGCAAGTTCACAGCTGATATTACCTATGGTATGTTAGCTTCAAACAGTTGCCTTTTGACTGATGTAGTAGATCAGCTTCACGAAGCCTCCAAAAAGGTCAACAGCGTAGAAAGACTTACCCGGCATTTGAATAAGGGAACACCAAAAGCTGCTTTATCCTCGTATCTTCATACGATACGGAAATGGGTTCCTGATCAGCCGGTTATTCATATCGATGATAGTGATGTCATCAAGCCGGACGGTCGCAAGTTTGAAGCACTGGGCCTTGTTCGGGATGGCTCTAAAAGCACTGATACCAAAAATATCTACGAGAAAGGCTATCATGTAACAGAGGCCTGTGTCATGACGAAAAGCAACCATCCGGTCAGTATTTATTCCAAAATCCACTCTTCGAAAGAGAAGAATTTCACATCCATCAATAATTTCACCTTTGATGCCATGGAACGTGGGAAAGCGATGTTTGGGAAAGCTACTTTTGTTATGGACCGGGGCTATGATGATAACAAGATGTTCCTAAAGCTGGATGAATTAAAGCAGGACTATGTGATTCGTCTTACTGCTAAAAGGAAACTCCTGTTTCATCATAAATGGGTGGCTGCCACTGAACTGCGAAACCGCCGGAAAGGGAAAATCACGACACCAGTGTTCTACAAGGGCAAAAAGCGGGAAGCATACCTATCCCACGTAAAGGTGCAAATCACAGCATCCAGAAAAGATATTTACCTGGTTCTTGTTTACGGCATCACGGAACATCCGATGATGCTCGCAACGAATAAGGAATTAAAGTCCAGGGATGATGTGATTCGCGTTGCCAGGCTCTATTTTTCACGCTGGCGAATTGAGGAATATTTCCGCAGCAAAAAGCAGCTTTTCCAGTTTGAAAATTTCCGTGTGCGTAAACTGGAAGCCATCAACGCTTTAAATTTCTATATCACCATGTGTATGGCGTTTTTGGCTCTCATTTCAATTAAACCAGAATCCAATACATTAAAAGTTTCAATTATTCGGACAGCGGCTCCAATTAAGGAGAAAGTTCAGTTCAACTATTACCGGTTAGCGAAAGGTATCTCTGGCATACTATCGTATGCCAAAGAAGGTGTAAGGCTCTGGTTCAGGACAAAACGCCCCGCCTACTTTCAACTTTGTCTGAAGCTAACGTTTTAAAGTAGAAAAATCAAATCGTCCAAAGTCCTGCTTATAGTTGGGCTTATTAATGTATTCCTATTTTACAAACA
>JAEZCO010000065.1 GCA_023433505.1 Bacillota bacterium
TTTAAGGGTTACGTTGTTACAACATCTTAGTCGGGACCGTTACCGTATCCATACCTGTTGCTAGGTTACTCTTGACGGAACAAGAGGTTCGTTGTATACTTGGAACATAGTCATACCAAGCCTTTCGAACATTTATCTGCACGACCTCGTGTCGTAACTACCCTTTGATGGCCCCCAGCATGATTCCCTTGACGAAATACTTCTGAAGTGCAGGGTACACGATCAATATGGGGAAAACCGTGACAAAGGTCATCGTCAGCCGCAGTGAAACAGGCGTTATTCTATACGAAGCCATGGACGACGCAGTAGCTCCTCTCATGGCATCCTGCATATTATTCTGAAGCTGCTTGTAAAGTATGTATTGAAGTGTCTGCAAGTTTCTGTCCGAAACCAGAAACATATTGTCGATCCAATAGTTCCAATGTCCGACCGCACTAAAAACGGCAATGCAGGCGATAATCGGCAGAGATATGGGCAGTATCACCTTGAAGAAAACCGTAAACAAGCCTGCCCCGTCAATTGCCGCCGACTCTTCCAGGGATTGGGGCAGCGATTCTATGTAGGTTTTGATAAGAATCAAATAAAACCCCGTCACTGCAAAGGGCAGAATGTACAGCAGAAAGTTGTTCTTAAGGTGAAGGGATTTCATTACCATATACCAGGGAATCAAGCCGGCATTAAAATACATGGTTATGACGATCATCCTGTAAATAAACCTTCTGAAGGGCAGGTCCTTCCGGGTAACCATAAAGCTTACAAAGCTTGTGCATAAAACAGTTACGGCAGTTCCGACAACCGTCCTTGCAAGGGATACGAGGGCGCCCGAAAAAATAAGGGGTATCTCGAAAACCTCTTTGTAATTTACCAGGGTCAGTTTCCTTGGGAAAAGATAAACCCCTTTGATCACCTCATCCGGCATGCTGATGGAATTGATAAAAATATAATACAAGGGATAAAAACACAAAAAAGTAAAAATAATCAACAAAAAACCGTTCGCTATCTCAAAACTTCTGCTTTTTAAATCTGCTTTCATATCGTCGCCTGCCTTTTTTACTGATTTACATTAAATGATGCTGTTTCCTCTTAAAGCCTTGGACAATGTATTTGCAAACATGAGCAGAATCAAACTGACCACCGATTTAAAGCAGCCCATTGCCGTGGCAAATGAAAACTGCGAGTTAAGGATCCCCATGCGGTAGATATACGTATCAAACACCTCAAGCTTATCCATGACGATGGGGTTCTGAAAAACATAAAACTGGTCGAAGTTGTTGCTCAATATATTGGCAAAAGCAAGAAGCAGCATAACAATATAGGTTGGAGTGATGCCCGGTATGGTAACGTGGAGAATTTTCCGGATTCGGTTTGCACCGTCAACATCTGCTGCCGAATATAATTCAGGGTCTATTCCTGCCATCGCCGCAATATATATGATTGCATTCCATCCGGTTATCTTCCATAGGCCGACAAACACCTGAAAATACCATGCAATTGCATTGTTACCCAGCATGTTCGTAGGTTCATTGACAATGTGCAAAGCCAGCAGTATCCTGTTGACAACCCCGTCATCAACGGCAAAGAATATGAAGAAAATACTGTAGACCAATATCCAGGAGACAAAATTAGGGATGGAGGTAACCGTTTGGACCGTCCTTGAGAATCTGCCACTTTTTACCTGGGAGAGCATGATTGCAAAAATAATCGGCACAGGCGATACCACTATGCCAAGGAAACCTGTAACCAGGGTATTTCTGATAACAATGGGAAAATCGCTCCCTGCTGCGAATATTTCCTGGAAGTGCTTAAAGCCAGTAAAGGGTTGCTTTAATACGGAAGTCCCAGGCATATAATCAACAAACGCGAAGGACCACCCGAGCAGCGGCAGATAATGAATAACAAAAATGAGCAATACAAAAGGCAAAGTTACCAGTAAAAGCTTGACTTGCAATCGGCTTTTACTATTTAAGCGGAATTGTGTCATTATTTCGTCCTCCTGAGTAAAATTATACGAACATCCTCAGGAGCAATCAATTGCAATAATTATATTTATATATAGAAATTACAGATTGCTTTAGGAGTACTGCAAATATTACTTCACATTATTCTGAAATGTCGGCCGCTATGGACTGCGTTTTCAGAAACCTATCCGTGAAGATATATTTACACCGGTGCTTAGGTATGGCTTTTCTTATACTCGGTCGGATAAACACCGGTCATTTTATTGAACAAATTTGAAAAATAGTTGACATTGCTGTAGCCAACGGCAGCGGAAATATCCCCCGTCTTCATGTTTGTATTCGCAAGCAGCTCCTTTGCCTTCTCAATCCTGATCCTGTTCAGATAGTTTGAAAACATTTCTCCCGTTGTATTTTTAAACAGTTGTCCCAAATAGGCAGCGTTGGTCTTGTACCTGGCAGAAAGCGTCTTTAAGGACATTTCCCGGGCATAATTATTGTTAATATACTGCAGCAGGCTGCAAATAAACGGATTGACGTCCTGCTGCAATAAATCGTTCTCCTCCAGCCTTTTATTCATATATACCTTAAGCCAGGCGGCTATTTCCTTCAGGTCGCATGAATGCAGTATTGAGGAAAGGACCTCATCCGCCATGCTGCTCCGGTATATATCCGAAATGGATTGGTCATGGAAGGAGCCGGAGATATGAAAGAGTATTTCAAAGGTCAGGCTTCGGACATATTCGGGTTTTAGCGCGTTCACTCCGGAAAGCTTGAGAAAGATTTCATCGATGAACCGCTCCGCCTGCATTTTATTTCCGGCGGCAAGGGAATTTTTAAAAGGCTCAAAGTCTGTTTTCCTAAGCCATCTGGACTCGGTAGTGCTGCTTTGCAGCCGTTCATATTCGGCGATGGAATTCGCCTGCATCACCAACTGATACTCAAAAAGGCTCACCGCCTTGTTGTAGCTTAGGTGAACCGCCTGATAGCCGCATTCCACCGAACCGATGGTGACAAATACATCTTTTTTCAGGTATTCCCTGATACTCTCGATACATTTGCCAAGGAAAGTGAAAGCCCTGCTCGAATCAAACTCATCGTTATTCCAGCAAAAAAGGACCGTCACATCGCCATTCATCGTAATGAAGGTGAGATTTTCCCCGGCATCTTTTAATATTTCCATGCAGATATTCTGACAGGCAAAAGACACCAGTCCGTCAACTTTTTGATCCCCCCTGCCGTTTTTAACGTGGGGAAGAAGCCTGACGATACCCGCCATATAATATGTCCTGTCAAGACGGATATCCAGAAACTCCGCCCTGTCTTTAAATTCACTGTCGCTGATGCTGTTTGTAACCCAACGGAAAAGAATGTTCTCTTTTAACAAATTGTAATCCTGGCGCATTTGTATTTTTAAATGCAGCTCCCGGTCAAGCTTGGTCACAACATTGAGCAGGGTGTCCGACAGCTCCTGCTCCTCGATGGGCTTGAGCAGATAGTTCTCTATGCCCAGCCTGGAAGCCTCCTTCACAAACCGGAAATCATCAAAGCCGCTTAAGACGATGATCTTTGTATTCATCCCGCGCTGCCGGAGGTTGTTAATCAATTCCAATCCATTCATTTCCGGCATCTTTATATCGGTAATCAGAATATCGATATGCATTTTTCCCAGGAGCTCCATGGCTTCAACGCCGTTGCTGGCTTTTGCGGCGATCTCAATGCCGAATTCCTCCCATTCTATGACATTGTCCATCCCCTCCAGTATAAAGGGCTCATCATCGACTATCAGCGCTCTGTACATTTTTTAAAAGCTCCTCTCTGGTCATCGCAATGATCGTTAGCTTTACCTCGGTACCCAGTCCCGGTTTACTGCGGATTTTTACCCCATACCCATTGCCGTAAATCAATTTTACCCGTGAATTCACATTATACAGCCCTATATTCCCCTTATAGCTTGTGCGGGGAGTCTCAAGCTCATGGACAAGGGTATCCAACGCTTTTTCATCAATCCCCTGCCCGTTGTCCGAGACGGTAATCTCTATCTTGTCATTGGAAATACCGCCTTTCACAGTGATTATATTGTTTTCCTTGTTGAAATTGATCCCATGCACAATGGAATTTTCAATAATTGGCTGCAAAAGGTGCTTGACCACTGCAAACTCCAGGATTTCCGGCTCAATATCATAAATCACCTTCAGCTTGTCGCCAAACCGGATATTATACAGCTCCAGGTAAATTTTACTATAGTTCAGCTCATCATTCACGGAAACCACCATTTCATCCTTGATGCTGCTTCGGAACAGCTTTGCAAGGATTTTAATCATTTCCCCCACATTTTTGTCTCCCGAGCTAAGTGCGCGCATTCTTATTGCCTCCAGCGTATTATACAGGAAATGGGGATTGATCTGCGACTGAAGCGCATACAACTCGGCTGTTTTTTGCTTCAATTCGGCATTTGTCCGCCTTAGCTCGGAAATATATTCTTTTTTGATATGCTCGTCAAGGCTTTCCGTCATAAGATTCAAATTATTTGATATCTGGCTGATTTCATCATTGCTGCCGTTGGTGAGGGCTCTGGCGGAAAGATTGCCTTTTTGGATTTCCACCAGCGTGCCGATAATATTATTGATACGCTTTGAGAATTTGCGCGTAGTTAAAAAAGCCAAAGCGATAATGAGCAGGATGCAAATGACGGTTGTCGTTAGGATAAAACGGCTGAAAGCATTTATATTTTTATACAGCTCTGCCTTTGATATCATGTTTACGACCATAAAGCCGAATTCGCTGTTCCGGGCCACATCAATGATATATTCCCGGTTCTGGAAGGTATCGGCCGAATGTCCGTTGATTTCTTCCAGATACTCAAAGGGCTCATAATAGTATTTTTCGGAAGAATCATAAATCACACTGCCGTCATTTGCCAAAATCAGTATCTCGCCGATCATATACTTGGTAAACTGCCGGTATGCATTTTTAATAAACGAAGGATTATAGGTTGCAACCAAATATCCGAAATACCTGGACGTGTCGTTTGAATCCCTTAAATAATCGTATATAGCGTAAACCTTCATAGAGCTTGAGCTGCCGCGCGACTTGAAAGGAGCGATGAAATATGTTTTATTGGTATTTATGTTATGGACCTTGGTTTCGGATATGCACTGGGATAGTGTGTCGTAATATTCATTGAGTCTGTTGATCCCTGACCTGGATTCACTGACATAAAAGTCAAAGGACGGATTGATGATGACGGCATCCTGGATATCGCTGTCACCAGGCAGGGCAATCTGGGAAAGGAAGTCGTTGAGAACCCTTGTAGAATCCATCTTTTCACTGAATTCTTCATTGTCCGGCGATATACCCGACAGCTTTTGGATGTGGCTGATCAGCTGCGTGTTCCGCCCCCAGGCTTCGCTGTATAGATTGTTCATGATTTTCTTAAAGTTTTTGTTCTGATTTGTAAAATAGACATTGACGGTTTGCAGCACCTGTTTGTTATAATTGATGGATTGTTCCCGCAGCATGGCACTAATATTCGAGGCTATGACAAATGCAAGAAGTCCGATGGTTGCTATAATGATCAGCGAATACATCAAGAGCAATTTGTAAAAGAATCTGTTACCCAGAAATTTTGAATACAACGATTTCAGCATATCCTTCATCACCTCTGCAGAATGTGAAGCCGACTAGACAATTCGGCTTTATTATAGTACTATTCATGCCGAAAAGCAAGAATTTAAATCACCGGCCTGTCTCCATCCGGGTTTAAGGTGACTATACAGATACCCATTACGATAGAAAGTAAAAGCAAATACCTGGGCCATTGCGAGCGCAACGCAGTGGTGCGCGGCAATCTCAAAATGCCGTCCCGTTAAGATGCAGAGATTGCCACGTCGCTCCGCTTCTCGCAATGACAACCAGGTACCTGAATAGTCACGGTTTAAGGTATTCAACTGGTTTCCGGAGAGCATCCTGTGAGGCTGCGACAGATCTATTTTCTCCGCTGATACAGACTCATGATCTGCTTGTGATAGAACAGTAAAATGGCTGGCACCAGCAAAAAAAGCAGCCTGCCGATAATGGTATTGGCAAAGAGGATCAACGCTCCCAGCCAGCGGTTCCTGCCGGTATATATGCCGATGACGTCATTCCGTCCGACGGTTTTCAGCATGGATCCCGTCCGGGACATGGGCGGATAGTGGATAATGTCGGCCGTTAGCTCACTGCCTTTATTTTCAAGGACCTTTTCGACATAGACGACCTTATCACTCATGAATAGAATGATTTCGCCGGGCCGCACCGGGTACTGGCTGTCGACCTTTTTAAAATAGGCAAGGTCATTGAGCATGATGTCCGGTTCCATGGTATCGGATTTGAAAACATACGGAATCACTCCGCGAATCGTAACCTCGCTGCCCGGCGTCGATGCATTGATTAAAATGACCATCCCGTTAAAGGCAATGGTGGCGCAAATAAAAACAACCAGAAAGACTGTAATGACCAGGTCCGCGATTTTTCCGTACCGGCTCCTCTTGCCGTTGGCAGCGGCAGCTTTAAACCCGCCTGTTGCCGGATCGGCCGATAGGACCGTCACATCCGGGGGCAGGGGATAATCCTCGGAAGACAGATTATAATATCTTGCCACATTCCTTGCACCGAAGATGCTTACAAAGGTACATACAAGGATAATTACAGCAGCGGCCGGCAAAAACAGGGAGCGGCTGAAGTCGAAGAGGTTGAAAAAATGCTGCATGGTAATGCGGTTGCCCAGCAGGGGATAATATCCCGTCATTATTTTGAGGGCTATAATGCAGACGGCTGATAAAAAAGTAATGTATCTGGCATTAAGAATGGTTTTGACATAGAGGGAAAACGTCATGCAAAGTATACTTATGAGAATAAGGTCTATAAGCCCGGAGAAGTATAACGCCGGCATATACGCCAATATCAGCGTATATTTGAGAAAAAGGGTAAGAAAGACCGTTGTAACAAAACCGACGGTATAGATCAGCAAAATGGAAAACAGGAGCGCAGCCAGCTTGTAAAAAATCATCATCGCCGGAGGATATCCCGTCTGAACCAGCAGATACCATGAATTTTTCCTGATTTCGGAGAAAAACAGGGAGTCGTAATAAGCAATGAAATACGCCGTATTCAGTAGGAAGGCGATATGAATATAAATGTATACCGTTGAAAAAAAGCTGGGCTGCATGATCTGCGGAGCCGCATCCGAGAGAACGCTTTTCTGCAGTGTCTGGAATACAAAATAAAGCGCAAAGGAAAAAAAGCCGAGAAAAACCGCAAACGCCAGTCTTCTGTTTGTACTGGTCTTGTTTCCCTCATAAATCTGCCGGAGTTCTTTTTTAAAGTAGTTCGTTTTGTAAATCATAGTGCAGGATAAGCTCCTCGTACCCATTCCGTACCGTCTTGGGATTTATTTCTATTTGCTCGGGGATGACGCCTGCTTCGGCCAACTTCCCGTAAATGTATGCCGAGCCGCCGGCATCGCCGTTCCGGCTGCCCACGAACAGGCTTCCGTCTTTGATTGTCAGCTTGTAACCGGGCAGCAAGGGAGCAAGCCTCTCCTTAAGGTAGTATATGTCTTTGTCCCTCAAGATAAACTCCGTTTTGTCATAAGTAACCCGGAGATTTTCCACCGTACCGCTGTAGATTAACCTTCCATCCGCGATGAAGGCCGTATGGCCGCATGTCTTTTCAATCAAAACACAATCCGGGGTTCCGATGATCAGCGCTTTGCCCTGGGCAAGGATGAAGCCGGACAGCCTTGCAATTGCATTGACGAGAACCGCATCAAACGCATATTCCGGGAGATTAAACACCGTCATCAGGCTTCCCGTCTGTGCGGCAACCATCAGCGCAACCACCGCTTTTTCTTCCTTTGTCAGCATTTTCACCGGCGTCAGAAGAACATAGCCCAGACCGGCAGCCACAACAAATTCCAGCACCTGCTCCTGGAGCTCGACCCGGCTGGCGGTATTCTTCCGGTCAAGGGCAAACATTAGATATTCCAGGACATTCATGGTATTGTAAAGCATGTCTGAATTCCCTATATAGAATACATGCTGAAGAATGGTCCTCTTATTCCTCGGCATGCCGCGTTCAACCAGAACGCATTTCCCCCCGTCATAGGGCTTTATGTTTGCAAGAATCTCCAGCAGCAGCTTGATTTCAAACAAAGACCTTGCCGTGATCCCCCAGGCTTCTCCTTTTTTAACCACAAGGTTGATATCCTCCAGCACGCGGCCAGGCGCCCTGTCCTTTTGTGAAAAGTATTCCAGGGATGATATGTTCTGTAATAATGCAATAGTTTCCACAGAATCAGAGCCGGGTCCCGGTCTTGAATTTCTGCTCATATCCGTATCTCCTCCACGGCGGTGGTATTTAAAGCCAAGGAACTTCCTGCAGGCAGGCTATGTCAAAGGAACCTTGAGTACAAACCTGCCAAGGACCCGGTCGGGAGTGAGCAATTCCTGGTCCACTGAATTGCGCGGATTGTCTCCCTTGGTATGGAATGCCACGTTCCCGTCTCCTCCGGTGACGACCTCGACAATTCTGTGCGTGATTACCGCGCCGGCCAAAGACCGGAAGGTAACAATGTCGTTTTCCCCAAGGTTTTCCGCATGCTCCGGCTTTCGGCTCAGGATCACCGTACCGACGTTCAGGGTAGGCTCCATGCTGCCCGACTCCACCACAAACATCTGAAAACCTAAAAGACTTGGAATGCCGCCCTTGCTCCGGGTGATCTGTATGGATATGATAGCCGCGGAAAGCAGAATGACCATGGAAAAAAATGCAACCTGCCCAACGAGCTTTATCCTGCGTCTTTTTTTCTGATGGCTCCGTTTCCTTCCGCCCCCCGCCGCAGAAATGCCCGCCGCCTTCTGTTTCTCCCTTTGGATCTCCCGGCGCATTTCATCAATCTGTTCCTGGGTTGTGTGCAATCGTTCCGTAAGCTCCCGCCTTCCCTGTTTTTTATAAAGCACCTTATTTTCTGACATACCCATTAAAAACTTTATTCTTATTGTCTATTGTTCCACAATGAATCAAAAAAAAACTGACCTGCATATATCCATGGATATATGCAAGCCAGCTTTTTAAAAATCAATTTATTTTTGTGTGCCAGTTACCGATACCTTGACAGCCGTCCCATAGCCTGCTCCGGCATAGTTTATATCATTGGCGCCGTTACCCGGCCAATTGACAGATACGGTATAGGTCTTTTCCTGTCCGCTTGCCGCCAGGGCAAATACGTCGGAAAACTTGATTTTACCGCTTTGCGTCACTGTTCCTACGGTATTGCCGTTGGAATCCTTGACGGTGATCGTCAAAGGAGCAATGGCGGTTTTGCCGTCGGCAGCCCCGACATCCAGGTCAAAATTCAGATCCATGGCTGTCTCGCTGATGACGGAACCGTTGAAATTCTTTACGCTGAACTGCCAGTTCACGGTTTCACCGGGGGCGATCTTCACGTTTTTGGTAAAGGTGTCTGTCCCTCCCTCGGTAAGGATGAACTCTTTTGCCACCACGCTGCCCTCGGCAAGGTTATCGATCTTGGTGGTGTACATTGCCAGTGTTCCTGCAACAATTGAAGTCGTTAAAAGTAAAACAAGTGCAAAACCGGTCAATATCTTTTTCATTGTCTGTTTCTCCTATCTTTTTTATTTGGTTTCTTCTATCTCCAACACCTCAGTACTGTTTGGAAAAGTTTCCTTCTCCGTTTGGCGTATTTCGGATTGTTTCCGGATCTTTTGGGGATCCGGACTTATGCTGACTCCAAAATCCGACCCGGTCGTATAGCTTGAAAGCGTGCCTACCGTCAGTGATACAACAACCGCGCAGATGAGAGCCAGGATCAATACGATTTTTTTCCTCATCTCCTAATCCCCCTTCAAATCCGGACGAATCCGGAAAATACCGCTCAGTTCAGTGACGTCTTGCCAAATTCGCAGGTCAAGTCAATTTTGTTGCTGTCGCTCACATTGCTGCCTCCGACAACGATATCCCGTATTGGCTCGGTCCCCCGCCCGCGTGCCGGGCCTCTGAAGGAAACACTCTGACCGGGAAGGATGTTATCGGTTGCCTGGTTGTTATAGCCAGGGTTCACAAATTGATAATGTCCGTTCGGTTGATCCGATACAAGCTTTGCATTGCTGTATGCCCGGGTAATCCTGTCGGTGGGAAGCGAAAAGGCAATTTTCCAATCCTTGATGACATGGTCGGAAAGATTGGTGATGGTTACCTTGTATTCATATTCATAAATACCGCTTTGCCCATTTTGCCACGGGACCGTTGTTTCATAGCGGACCGCGATATCTTTCCCGCCTCCGGGCTCCGGGGTGCCGGGATCGCTTGCAAAAGGAAGCTGAGACGCCGCCGCACCTACGTTTACCGTAGTCCCGTATTTATTTCCGGCATAATTGACATCATTGCTTCCGCTGCCGGGCCAATAGATTTCAACGGTGTAATCCTTTTCCTGTCCCGTTTCCGAGAGTGGAAAGCTTCCTGTCACATCAAAGGTGCCTGTGCCGGTAACACTGTTTATGACACGTCCGGCAGAATCCTTGACGGTGACAACCAGCGGCTGTATAGCGCTTTTACCTGCCGAAGCCGATACGTTGAAGGTAAGCTTATAATATAAATCGGTTTCGGTGATTATTTGGTTGTCATAATTCTTTACCTTAAAATGCCATTGTGCAGTCTCCGACGGTGCAATTTTTATCCCCTGCTGAAAGGAATCGGTACCTGCGCCGGTAAATACGAATTCCTTCGCCGTAACGCTGCCTTCAGCCAGTTTGTCAATGGACGTGGCATACATTGCAAGAGTTCCCGCAACGATGGAGCTAACCATGACCATGACCAGTGTCAAAATAAAAATAATCCTTTTCATAAACCACCTCAATTCCAATATATAATATGTTTCACTCACGCAGCTGTATTATGTTAACATCATATTATGTTCCGGTCAAATTGTATATTCTGGTACATATGGGCATATAATTCATTGCATATTGCCTGTTTTATAAAGCGGCGGCTGAAGTTCCATGCCGGCAGATAACAAATAATTCCTGCAGGTACACGGCAGGAATTTAGTATTTATTCGGTTATCCGGAAATGAAGCGGGTAGAATAATATGTGCAATCGCAAACAGAAAATACCTGGATATCTATTTCTATCCATGCAACAATATAGTTAAATTGTTTCGTATAAACGTATTCGACATGAAACCTAAAAATCCTTCATAATATTTATGAAAATGACATTATTTTTCTTTTATTGCAATGTATCACCTCATCAGGCTGGTTTATGCCTGATTTACCGCCCGAAAGAGGGTAGAAAATCTAACTTTTCTATAAATTCGCTGTAAAAAAAAATCGTCTGCAATAAATTTCACCTCTTTAGTATCCTGTTGAAAGGAATTTTTTACTTGATTATACTTGGATTCCAATAAACGCAATCAAATAGTCTTCCAATCCCCTAATGCAATTTATTTTATCTCAAGCGATAAAATGTTACATTAACTAATAAATTAAAAATTATTATAAATTTCAATTTAAGCTTCTTATATTAAATTTATCTTATTTTATAAATATATATAATGTAACAATTTAACTAAATTGTTACATTATATTATAAATAAGGACCGATGTTTATGAAAAGAGTTTTAATCGTTGATGATGCAGCGTTTATGCGGATGGCAATAAAAACAATCCTGGACAAGAGCGGCTTTGAAGTGGTCGGAGAGGCGGAAAACGGCCAGATGGCTGTCAGAAAATTTAAGGAGTTGAAACCGGATATCGTGACAATGGACATCACAATGCCTGAAATGACCGGTATTGAAGCACTAAGAGCCATCAAGGGGATCGAACCCGGAGCAAACGTCATTATGATTACCGCTATGGGCCAGGAGGGCCTGGTCAGAGAGGCTATTGCACTGGGAGCAAAATCATTTATTGTAAAACCATTCAAGGAAGAACATGTGATACAAACACTTAGTAAAATCATGACTGCAAAGACGCCGGAATGACAACAAAGGAGGGACTTACATGACTACGCCGTATTTAAACGAGTCCATGCTGGACATGTTTATTTTTGAAACCGCACAGCTCATGGAGCAGCTGGAAACGGCCATATTGTCCAGCGAAAAGTCAAGCTGCTATACCCATGCCGCTATTAATGAAATCTTCAGAATAATGCACACCATAAAAGGCTCTTCCGCCATGATGAGATTTGACGCCATATCCGCACTGGCACATGCAATTGAAGATCTTTTTTATTTCCTTCGGGAAGAGAAGCCCCGGAATATTGATTGTTCCGAGCTTTCCGACCTGGTTCTCAAAAGCGTGGATTTTATAAAAGTTGAGATGGAAAAGGTCAAGAATGGCGATGCCGTTGACGGAGAAGCCGCTCCCCTCATTAAGGAAATCAAAGCCTTTTTAGCTTTGCCGGCACAAGGCAATACCGTCTCTCCCCCGGCAGACGGCAGGCCGGACAGGGATGAAACAGTGCTGCAGACCGGTTTTTGCAGGAATAGCCTTAAGTCATTTGCTGCCCTGAGTGTATACAAAGCGGTCCTATTTTTTGAGGATGGCTGTGAAATGGAGAACATCCGTGCTTTTGCCGTCATTCATCATCTCAAAGGTTTTTCAGAGGAAGTGTTTTATCTTCCCGAAGATATCACTGATAATGATAAAAGCGCGGAAACTATACGACGAGAGGGCTTCACACTGTACTTCAAGTCATGCCTCCCCTATGAGAAGCTCCATGACTTTTTCATGCAGACCGTATTTCTGAAAAAGCTTGAGCTTCTCCAACTGGCAAGTGACAATGAGTTAAATCGGCTGTCTTTGCCAATACAGGACACGGCTGCTCATATCTCCAAAGCTCCAATGCCGGGACGGGACAAAGAAACCGATGACAGGGAGGCACAACCTGCTGCGCCGCAGCAAAGCATCATAAGCGTCAATGTATCCAAGCTTGATAAACTGATGGATCTGATGGGCGAGATGGTCATAGCAGAGGCCATGGTAATACAGAACCCCGATCTGAAAGGCTTGCAGCTGGATAATTTTCAGAAGGCTGCCTGGCAAATGAACAAGATTACCGGCGAAATTCAGGATATGGTCATGTCTATCCGGATGCTTCCACTCACCGCAACCTTCCATAAGATGCACCGTATTGTACGTGACATGTGCAAAAGACTGGGCAAGGAGGTAAAACTCCAGATCATCGGTGAAGAAACAGAAGTCGACAAAAATATTATTGAGCATATTTCCGACCCGCTGATGCACCTTATACGGAATTCCATCGACCACGGGATTGAGCCTCCGGAAGTCAGACTTGCCGCGGGTAAACCTTCTGAGGGAACGATCAGCCTTGAAGCTAAAAATTCGGGAAGTGATGTATTAATTGTTGTGAAAGACGATGGGAAGGGCCTGGATAAAAGCGGAATACTCCGGAAAGCAAGACAAAACAAGCTGCTGTCCTGGCCGGAAAGTGAAATGAGCGATAAAGAAATCTTCAGCTTGATATTTCTTCCCGGATTCTCCACAAAGGATAGTATATCCGAATACAGCGGGCGAGGCGTGGGTTTGGATGTGGTAACGAAAAACATTGAGAAGGTGGGGGGAGCTGTGCTGGCAGACAGTACCGGAGGCGCCGGCACCGCCATTACCATGAGGATACCCCTGACGCTGGCAATCCTTGATGGAATGAATGTTAAGGTAGGAAGTTCCTGCTATACCATCCCCATAATCTCCATCAGAGAGTCTTTCCGCCCGAAAGAAAAGGATATTGTAACAGATCCCGACGGTAATGAAATGGTTATGGTCCGAGGCCGGTGCTATCCTGTTCTCCGGCTGCACCGGCATTTCGGCGTGAAGGCCGCAATCAGGGAATTCGCCAATGGGATATTCATCATGGTGGAATCGGAAGAGAAGGTTTTCTGCCTGTTCGCCGATGAACTGCTGGGTCAGCAGCAGGTAGTGATCAAGGCTCTTCCCTGCTATATACGGAACTCAAAGAAAATAACCGGATTGGCAGGCTGTACTCTGCTGGGAGACGGCAGTATCAGCCTTATCCTTGACATTGCCGGACTGGTGCACTCTCAAGGGGCAGGGTGCTTACCATAATTAACACAAAACAGAAAGGGGATAAACCATGTCGCATGCAATTGAAAATACAATGGAAATGGAGGAAGACACACAAAAAGGAAGATTTCTGACCTTCTCGCTGGGCAGGGAAAGCTACGGCATAGAAATCAAATATGTCACGGAAATCATAGGAATCCAGGCAATAACCGGAATCCCCGAGCTTCCGGAGTATGTGAAAGGCATCATTAACCTGAGAGGAAAAATAATACCGGTAATGGATGTCAGACTCCGTTTCAAAAAGGAGTCAAGGGAATACAACGACAGGACCTGTGTAATCGTTGTCGACATCAGGGACGTATCTATAGGGCTTATTGTCGATAGCGTATCCGAAGTACTGACCATCCCTGATCAGGATATTGTAGAGCCGCCGCAGATGAACAAAGGCTTTAACAACAGATACATCAAGCTGATAGGGAAAGTGGGCAGCGACGTCAAGCTGCTGCTTGACTGCGAAAAGCTGTTAACGGAAGACGAGCTGGAGGATCTTAACAAATCAATATGACCATAAAATATTTTTATAAAGGGGAATCGGATGATGAAGTGGTTCTATAATTTGAAAATAGCGGTAAAACTTTTAAGCAGCTTTATCCTGGTGGCATTGCTGGCCGGTGTGGTAGGAGCCTTTGGTATTCTTCGCCTGGTATCGGCGGATAAAAACAACAGCACAATGTACGAACAAAACACAAAACCACTGGGGAATCTGGCTATTATTGGCTCGGATTTTCAGAGGGTCCGGGTGAATATTAGAAATGTGGTTCTTGACACCGGCAGCATAAAAGTATATACCGACAAGGTCGCCGGTTTCTATGCGGACATTGATAAAAATGTTGCCGAATATGAAAAGGGACTCTCTTCAGCAGATGAAAGAAAACAGCTGGAAACCCTGCTGTCACTGATGAGCGAGATGAAACCGATCAGAGAAAAGGTGATCGGCTTCGCATCGTCAGGTCAGGTGGAAGAGGCTACCCAATATATGCTGACTGAACTTGATCCGATCGCTACAAAAGTTGACGAACAAATAACCAGGCTTTTGGATTATAACATCCAGTTGGGAAAACAGATTTCGGATGAGAATACCTCCCAGGCAAACAGTGCCATCGTCCTCATGGCTGCCATCGTGGCATTTGCCGTGATTATTTCCATTGTGCTCGGCATCTTCATATCCCGCATCATAAGCAAGCCGGTGAACCAGATGGTTTATGCCGCCGACAGGCTTGCCGTCGGGGACGTAAATGTAAATATCGAAGCGGATACCAGGGATGAACTCGGCAGCCTTGCAGAATCCTTCGGCAGAATGATTGCCAGCATCCGGGGGCAGGCAATGGCTGCAGAAAGAATCGCCGCCGGAGACCTGACGGTGGAAGTTGATATAAAATCCGAAAATGACCTGCTGGGTAAAAAGCTGTCCGAAATGGTAGAAAAAAACAACGAAGTGCTTACAAATATTTCTGCCGCGTCGGAGCAGGTAGCCTCGGGCTCAAAGCAGGTTTCCGATTCCAGCATAGCCCTTTCGCAGGGGGCAACGGAACAAGCCAGTTCAATAGAGGAGTTGACGGCATCCCTTGAAGAAATATCTTCCCAGACAAAGCTGAATGCGCAGAACGCCAATCAGGCGAACGACCTGGCCGAAGCCGCCAAGTCAAACGCCGTGCAGGGCAATACGCAGATGAACGGAATGCTGAAGGCAATGGAAGAAATCAATGAATCCTCCGCCAATATATCAAAAATCATCAAGGTTATTGACGAAATCGCCTTCCAAACCAATATCCTCGCATTAAACGCCGCAGTTGAGGCAGCCAGGGCCGGTCAGCACGGCAAAGGCTTTGCCGTAGTGGCAGAAGAAGTAAGAAACCTCGCGGCAAGATCTGCGAATGCGGCCAAAGAGACGACGGATATGATTGAAGGCTCCATTAAGAAGGCAGAAGGTGGTACCAAGATTGCCAGGGAAACTGCAAATGCCCTTACACGGATCGTGGAGGATGTAGCCAAGGTTTCCGCACTGGTAAACGATATTGCCGTAGCTTCCAACGAACAGGCAACGGGAATCGCCCAGATAAATCAGGGGATCATGCAGGTTTCCCAGGTCGTCCAGACCAATTCGGCCACCTCCGAGGAAAGCGCCGCAGCAAGCGAAGAATTGTCAAGCCAGGCCGAGCTTTTGCGAGAGTCTGTCAGTAAATTCAAGCTTAAAAAAATCAGCCGCGGCTATGGAAAATTTGAGGAATTCAATCCGGAGGTCCTAAAGATGCTGGAGGAAATGTCGGAAAAGAAAAAGGCCGGCAAGGTCCATATCGACGAAGCAAAAAGCGAGGCCGCCGTGTCAAGGCCCAAAATAGCATTAAGCGACAGGGAGTTTGGAAAGTACTGAGACAGCCGAAGGAGGAGGGGTTTGCCTCCATTTTGTCCAAGCCCTGTGCAAATGCGGATGAAAGCTCACAGGGTATGGACGGCAGCCGCAACGGCAGCTAAAATTACGGACAACGGGTGAAGTAAATGCATGTATTAACAGAAACAGAATTTAAAAAGCTGGCGGGCTACATACGGGAAAATTACGGCATCAGCCTGAAGGAGGAAAAACTGTCCATGGTGACAGGAAGGCTCCACCACATCCTGGCACAGAAAAACCTTGGCAGCTTTTCCGAATATTATGACTATGTCGTCTCAGACAGAACAGGGGAGGCCGCGGCTGCTTTGATCAACAGAATTACCACCAACCATACCTTTTTCATGAGAGAAGCAAATCATTTCCAATATTTCAAAGACAGGGTGCTCGGCTATCTCAAAGCCACGGTAAAAGACAGAGATCTCCGGATTTGGAGCGCAGGCTGCTCCACCGGAGAGGAACCCTACACCCTTGCCATGCTTGTCGACGAATTTTTCGGTAAAGAAAAAATATGGTGGGACACCAGGATACTTGCCACCGATATCTCGGGTAAAGTACTTAACGAGGCTGCAAAAGGCGTATATGGAAACGAGGCTATTGCATCCTTGCCTGCCGGCTGGAAGCTCAAATATTTTAAGAAGACGGAAAAGGGTGAGAACAGCCTTGTTGACAGGATAAAAAGCGAGGTCATTTACCGGAGACTTAACCTTATGGACCCTTCATTTCCTTTCCGGCGGAAATTTCATGTGATCTTCTGCCGGAATGTGATGATCTACTTTGATCAAAAGGCCAAACGGGAACTGGTGGAGAAATTTTATGATTTAACCGAACACGGAGGCTATCTCTTCATCGGGCATTCCGAATCCCTCAGCCGTGAGGAGACAAAATACAAATATATAATGCCTGCTGTCTACAGAAAGGATTCGATGGCATGAACTTAAAAAGAAAAATCAGGGTTCTGGTGGTTGATGACTCCATCGTCTTCCGGGAGGTCCTGTCAAAGGGTATCGCTTCCGACCCGGGCATAGAGGTTGTTGCCGTGGCAGGGGATCCCTTTGATGCAAGGGACAAGATCCTCCTGCATGCACCGGATGTCATGACCTGTGATGTTGAAATGCCCAGGATGAACGGAATCGACTTTATCCGAAGGCTGATCCCCCAATACCCCCTGCCTGTGGTCGTAGTCAGTACGGTAACCGAGGCTGTTTTTGACGCTATGGACGCAGGAGCAGTTGACTTTGCAGCCAAACCGGATGTACGGTCGGCAAAAAACGTAGAGAATTTCATTAACGAATTGATCATTAAAATAAAGATCGCATCCGCCGCAAGAGTTGAACCCCGGAAAGAAAGCGGCGCTTCACGGGACGCCGTCGCGGTGTCGGATGCCCGCACCGGTTCCGGCATCATTGCTATCGGAGCTTCCACCGGAGGTACGGAGGCCATCTTCAGCATACTTAAATGTTTTCCTGAGAGTGTACCGGGGATTGTAATCGTGCAGCACATCCCCCCGTTGTTCTCCCGCATGTTTGCCGACCGTCTGCACCATTCGACCCGGTTGAAGGTGAAAGAGGCCCAAAGCGGAGACTATGTTGCACCGGGCTGTGCTTTTGTAGCTCCCGGCGAAGAGCATATGAAGATCAGAAAATCCGGTGAAAGATACAGAATTGAATGCTTTAAGGGAGATAAGGTGAACGGTCACTGTCCCTCGGCGGATGTACTGTTTGAATCGGTGGCAAAGGAAGCCGGAAGCAATGCGATAGGAGTAATTCTAACGGGCATGGGCTATGACGGAGTCAAAGGACTTATGTCCATGAAACGGAGAGGTGCAAGGACCATCGGGCAGGATGAAAAAACCTCCGTGGTGTATGGGATGCCAAAAGTGGCATATGAAGTAGGCGCTGTAGAAAAACAGAGCTCCCTTTATGACATGCCCCGGTTGATATTTTCCATGCTGAAGTAAGGGAACACAAAGGGTATGGGCTTCCATACCATTACTGAAATTCAGGGGGAAAGCCGATGATAAGGCTGGTAGCAGTGGAGGAATGCAAAAAAGGAGACATAGTGGCTGAAGATATCCTCAACGGACACGGCACAGTCCTGCTGGCAAAATCCACGGCGTTAAACGGCTATACACTTGACAAGTTGAACGAGCTGGGCATCCGGCAGGTCAAAATACAGGATACCCTCCACAGCTCCGTCTGTCAGGATGAAGGCAGCCGATACAGGCAAGCGAAAATTTAAAAACCACCTTGGGCTCCGTCATTCCGTTTGCATTGACTCCATGGAGCAGATACAGGTTGAACAGGGATGCGTCGGTACCGCCCTGGGCGCGGAATGTAAATTTCATCTGCGCCGGATTGGCCCCTTCGTCAAAGGGAACCTGTCCGCTATACCCATTCACCCGGGACCAGGTCAGATTATTTTCTTCCGTTGCAGTCTTGTGATAAAGCTGGAAGAGCTTGGTTCCCTGGCCACTATAGCCCGCCCAGTACTCTCCTTCATACTTCATTGTCACCGTTCCGTCCAGGCTTTTAAAAAGATAGCGGCTT
Source organism: Bacillota bacterium (assembly GCA_023433505.1). Lineage (GTDB taxonomy): Bacteria > Bacillota > Clostridia > Acetivibrionales > DTU013 > MnB-11. The sequence continues at coordinate 19,055 of JAEZCO010000065.1, forward strand.
TCCGGGAAGTATTGATCGCCCCAATATTTAAAGGGCCGCATGTTATTCAGGGTACCGTCGAAAATATAGCTTTTCACCAATTCAGTGCCCCCCGACTTGGCGAATGAGGCACTGACGGTCACATCGGCGGTGCCCATGGCAAGGACCGCACGGGCGCTTTTCGTGTTGGAAAGGACGGCGCCTTCCCCGGTCAATGTCCAGCCGATGAAGTAATACCCCGCATTTGCAACGGCAGTGATGGCTATTTCGGCCCCCTCGCCTGCTTTGGCCGATTCAGCGCTTACCATTCCATTGTCCGGCGTCGTTATATTTACGTTGTGCATCACCTTGCCGTCAACGACGTCTTCTCCCGGCAGCATGGCCGGATAAGCGCCGATGGTCGGGGTACTGCCGGCATTCAGCGCGTCGGCACGACAATTTGTAATCAAGTCCCGGTTTACCGGCGTGTAGTAAAGCTCCATCATGGGATTCGGAAATGCGGTGTCAATATCCGTCAAATATGCAACCTGTTCATATCCGTTGATCTCATGTCCCTGTCCTCCGTTAGCCGTCCAGAGCTCCCAGGTATGCAAAGTCTGCTCCATAGGGACGCCGGGCATTGCAATATCATGCTGCAGGCTGTAGCGCTCCAGACCGGTTTCCCCGAAGAGGCCACAGCAGCGTCATAATACGCGGCAAAGCGCTCCGGATTGTTTTGCACGATATCTGCAAGCTGCATGGAGGAGCGCAGGCTCTGGTTGTTTTCGCCCACCAGGTATATAGCCGTTATGGAACCGTAGGTGGTATTGATGCTCAGCATCTGCGTCAATTGCCGGTACTGCTCATACCGTTCATTGGTATTTTCAGAAGGCGGAAGGGACAGCGCTTCCTGAATATCCTTGTTTGAGGTAATGCTGTTAAATATCTGCTCGTCATGGTATTTGAGCATGGCGATTTCATCCATGACGCTGGAGTCCAGCAGAGAATATTTTTCAATGATGCTGTCGCTGACATACTGCCTCATCCACGTCGTAATGGAGATCCCTACAAGAAAAATGATAACGGGCAGAAAAACAGAAAAGAAGCACCATCTTCCGCTGCAGGGTCAGCCTTGTTAAAATGGAATTGTACAAACGCACAAGAATATTCATCCGGGCACCTTCGTAAATTAATTAATACGGGTATTATACCATAAAATAATGAGGCAGAGTTCATCCACACCCTGCAATTGCAGACATAGCCCCAGGCGAATGCCTGAGGCTGCTGTCTAAGCTCTTTTTAGAGGTTATTTCATTTTCTGAAGCAGTTTTATTTGCCCATATACGCCATGATTTTCGTTACCTCGTCAATGGCTTTTTGCATATTCTTGCTCATGCAATCGGCTTTAAACGCCGCGAACATGTTTTCAACCGTGTCGGTTCCCGCAATAATCTGGTTTAATGCACTCATATATTCAATGGAGGCATAGTATTCATCCTTTGCAGGCGATGAGGAGTATTTCTCTTTATAGCGGTTTTCAAAACAACAACGGAAACGAGGAATCAACTTGAAGGTTTCAATCAACGACTACCCATGCCCCCCATCCCTGGGCGATACCGCCGACCGTCTGTGGCAGGAATCCCATTTCCCCGGGCCGCCCATGCCCGGCTTCCGGCTGCAGCAGGGACCCTTCGGCATCGCCTCCGACGATGGCTGGTGCCTCATCGGAAGTACCTCCGTCAACCAAAAATATTATTCGAATCCCGGGATGGGCTTTGTCGGCTACGCCTGGGAGGAAGCCGGCGCATCCCTTGCCGCCCGCAGAGGAGATCAGACCCTGCAGGAGCACATAGATGATCTTCTGGACCTTCCCTTTGTCGACATTTTGTACATCCGCTGCGACTGGCGGGATGTACAGTCCGAACCGGGAAAGCTGAATCTTTCTCCCATTTGGAATATCAGCAAAAAAACACGGCAAGCGCCTTGCTTTCCGCATCCAGATCAGCAATACCGTCGGCCAGCCTGGTGTTCTTGCCCTTCCCGGCTATTTGCAAAAACAGGTATCCTATACCAACGCGAAATCCACGGCGTAGCATTGAATTTTCATGGACTGGGCTGCCAGGGGAAAACGGAATTCTGGCAGGAGGAAAGGGACTGGGCAAAGCTTGGCTGGCTGGTGGTTTTCCCCTTTTACGGCCCGTGGTCCTGGATGAACCGCAGCGCGCGGAAGCTGGTTGACGACATCACGGATGCAGTTTACAGGCATTATCATCTGGAGGACTCCATTCCTCTGGCCTCCCTTGGCGGCAGCATGGGCGGCCTCAGCGCCCTTCTATACAGCCGTTACTCCAAACGGAAAATCGACCGGTGTTATGCCCAATATCCCGTTTGCGATTTGCGCTATCACTACCGCGAACGGGAAGATTTGCCCAAAACCATTTACAATGCCGCCCTGGGTTACGAAAGTCCCGACGCCTTTTTCCTCGAAGCCTCACCCCTGGAACAGGCGGAAAACCTGCCCCACATCCCTTATCTGATTCTGACGAGGGATGCGGATGAGGTGGTTTTGAAGGAGAATCATTCGGACAGAATGGCCGCAAGGCTCCGGAACCTGGGCCGGGACATCCGGCATATCGTCGTCCCTGGCTACGGCCACGGCAACGCCGAAGTTGCGTCTCAATATTATGATCAGACGCTGGAATTCATGAAAATTTAATGCGGCAGGGGGACGGGAGATGCCATACTCCTTGTACTATAATTACATATTATACCGAAAAGCCAAGCTCAAAGCTAAAATTTACAGGCCCTTAACGGCATTTTTATGACTATCCTCACACAATCTGACGTCCCTGCCGCACTGTAGTTCCTTATTCTATCTCAAAAGCAACAGAATAAATTCTCGGCGTATTCATACTGTTGATTGCACCTAATGCCAACAAATACTGAACATACCGGGGCTTTTTTGAAGAAGGCTCTATTTCATCCCCATTTTGATAATAGGAATTTCCAGTTTTATCAGGTCCGGTAAAAGCTTTGCGTTCCAGCTCTTCCCTGTCATCGGCAATTCTTATTTTTGCTTTCACCCAGGTTTTTCCCGGGATATCCGCCTCCCAGCCTATTTTGTACAAGGTATCCCCTTCTTCAATTTCTATAATAGGGGATGTAAAATATTCCTCATTGCCCCGGTCAAAAATGTTTCCCACATCTACAGATACCATGTCATGGGGACCAAGGCACGGCAAGTAATCCCTTCTGTCTTCATTAAACCCTTCGGGTCCGTTCCACCAAATGGCGGTTTCAGTACGGTGGCTGCCGTAAGTCCTGTGATTTGATACAATCAGGTCCGTATATCCGTCTTCATTGAGGTCGCATGCCAGGGCTGCAGAAGAAGAATGTGCAAATATCCTTTTCCGGTTTGTTACTGAAAATTTCCCTTTATCATTCCAATAAATATATGAATTCACATCTCTTTCCCTGCTGTTAAAATAGGATGAAGCAAAGATGTCCAGGTAGCCGTCATTATTTAAATCGGCAATTGTGACACAATTGGTCTGGTAAGCAGGGAGCTCACAGCATCTGCTTGCAGAGTAGCCTTCAGGGCCTCCCCAAAAAATCACGACAGAGCCTTCATGACCTTTATTCCTGTATAGGCTTGCTCTTGTGCCAAAAATCAGATCCAGCCACCCGTTTCCATTCAGATCAGCCGCTCTGACCGTCAAGGCCCTTTCAACAGGCAGCCTCTGGCTGCGTTCCAGGGAATAGCCTTCGGGACCTCCCCAGAATATAATGGAATAGCCTTTATTGCTGACCGGAATACACAGGTCAAGCCACCCGTCGTTGTTAAGGTCCGCAAGCACAGGCCAGAGTATTGCACACAGGTCCTCTCCGGGCGCAATCTCCAAAGTCAGCGAATTATCCAGGCTATATCCCTTTTCGCTTCCATAAAGTACAGTGACTGTATTTTTATTCAATTCCTTCCGTTGATTGCAGGAAGTAAAAACAATGTCCAGGTATCCGTCCTTGTTTACGTCTCCAACCTGGCCTCCCCACGATAAATAGGTTGGAATATCAGTGCAATTATTGGGGTCGATACCCTCCTTCCCACCCCAAAAAATGGTTGACAGCGGACGCTTTTCAGGTTGATCCTCCCCATTATTAAGCAGAATAATATCCGTATTCCCGTCATCATTCAAATCTACAGGAATCATCGAACCGGGAGAATGCCCGGGAAGTTCTACTCTTCTGTCCGCTTTGTATCCATCCTTATCGCCAATATATATGTATATGGGAACATGCCCGTAGGTATTGCTTTGCTGCTGATTTACAAAAATAAGCTGTTTGCCCTTCCCATCCGTGTTGCCGGTCAGTACTCCGACAGCATTATGGGTTTCAAATTTTTTCGGTTCCTTCTCTATACCTATTGCACTACTGAGGTACAACAGTGACTCGGTGGTAAATTTATTCTCATCCCTGCCCTGACATATGGCAATGTCTCCATAACCATTCCCGTTGAAATCATATATGATTACATCACGTGCAGTCCTGGTACCAAGTTTCTCTATATATTCAATGTTAAATCCTTTCTCTCCGCCATACAAAACATATGCCTTCTCATCCTGGAGAGTGGGCCTGGACAGGAAGATCAGATCATCCTTACCGTCTCCATTGATATCTCCTGCAGCCGCTGAGATCACTCCCGGTATGGCAAAAGCCATTTTTGTTTCAAACTTGCCGGTTTGATCCAGCCCTTTCAACTGGACAGTTTCTTTTTGGCAGTACAGCAAATAGCTTCGCCGGTCAATGCTTATGATTTTCGGTTTTGCTTCCTCCGTATAAACCAGGTTTCCTCCGCCGAAAGGAAGGACATCAAATATGGAATCATCCGTTTTTTCACCTACAAAAGTATAGTTTCCCGCATTTAGCCCACCTTTGCTTCCCCACAAAACCACCCATTCCCCGTCTCTGATGCGGCAGTATATATCAGAATAGCCATCCCCATTAATATCACCGCCGGTTATATGAGTAAGATCCATGTCTAAATCTACATAGCTATCCCGTAGAAAGCCTATTTCAGTTTGATAATATATGCGGAGTTTACCGCCTTCTATAATAAACGCTATATCGCATAGCCCATCACCGTTAAAGTCGCCACAGGCAACCCCAATACAGCCCGGTGCCGCTAAATCAATTTTATGATTTTCTGTGACGCCCTCAGGTCCGCCATAATAAACGTAGGCCGCAAGATCACTATGATGTCCGTTGTTGCGCGTACCTATAATCAGATCATCGTAACCGTCCTTGTTTAAATCGGCTACGGCTGCCGCATGTGCTCCATCCGTCAGTACATAGTTTATAGCAGGAGTTTGGGAAGTGCAGTCTGAAATGACCTGAAGTCTGGGACGTTCATTGTACTCATGACTATTCGTTATCATAATGTCAAAATAGCCGTTCCCCGATGTGTCAAACCTGAATATCCTTTGAAGGATGCCCTTCTTTGAAACATATAGATTCTGACCGCCATTTCCCATGGTTCCTTTTGAAAAATCCAAAAAGCCCTTATGCATATACTTGTTTTTCATAGTATCTACCCCTTAACCGCTCCAAGCATGATTCCTTTTGTAAAATATTTTTGAAAACTCAGAAATACAATTAATACCGGCAAGGTTGCAAGAACTGCGCCTGCCATGGCAACCCCGTAATTTGTCTCAAATTCCTGCATTTTCTGTGCAATTTGAATTCCTAAAGGAAGAGTGAAATGATTCCGATCTTTTATAATGATCAACTGCCATACATAATCATTCCAGGAGTTCACAAAAGTAAATATTGCCAGTGCCCCCAGTCCCGGCTTCGCCAAGGGTAAAATAATCTTTAAAAATAATCCAAACTCCGAGCAGCCGTCAATTTTACCCGAATCCAGCATTGCGCCCGGCAAGGTTTGCATAAACTGTTTTAACAGAAAAACTCCAAAGGGCCATCCAAGGGACGGCAGGATAATTCCCAGATAGGAATTTGCCAGATCGGCTCCCGAAATTATTTTAAAAAGCGGAATAAAAAGCAGGGTATGGGGTAGTGTCATTGCCCCCACCATCACCCCGAAAATGTATTTTGCTGATTTGAACTTGATTTTAGCCAATGCATATGCCGCCATTGCACTAAACAAAACAACAATTGCAGCTGTCGCTGCCGATATGAACACACTGTTAAGAAACCATCGGATTACAGGATAATTCAAAAACAGCATTTTATAGTTTTCCAATATCGGATGCAGAGGTATCCACTCAGGCGGAATCTGAAGCGCTACCTTCATATTCTTAAATGATCCCGATACCATCCAGTAAATTGGCCATAGAAAAAACAGTACGGCTAAAAATAGCAATAAATTCTTGAAACCTTTAGCTGCGGAAAGTTTCTTTTTCATGTTGATTGCTCCTATTCTCAGTTTATATGATCAATACTCAACATCGGTTGAAAGAAATTTGAACTGGAATATGGCAATTACGCATACAATAAGAGATAATACAAACCCCATTGCACAAGCTATGCCAAAATTCATATTCATAAATGCTTCCCGGTATATGAGCATTAACATGGTGGTTGTATCGTATGCCGGTCCTCCGCCGGTCATCAGCAAAATGATGGCGAAAATCTGAAAAGCGCCGATGGTGCCGGTAACAATTACATAAAGCAATGTTGGCCTGAGCAGCGGCAGTGTAATATACCAAATTCTTGCCAAAGGCCTCACTCCATCTATATCGGCAGACTCGTACAGCTCCAAAGGTATGCCGTTTAAGCCTGCCGTCAGCACTACAATTGAACTTCCCAGTGATATGGAGACCATAATTACTGTCAGCGAAGGGTATGCCAGACCCACGCCCAACCAGTTCATTCCCTCGCCGCCCAAAAGTCTCACAAGATAATTAAGCATACCGAATTGCTCATTAAAGATATATTGCCAGACCAGTGTCAAGCTGACCACAGAAGTTACTCCGGGAATATAAAAGGCTGATTTGAAAAACCCCTGTACTTTGCCGGACCAACGGTTTATGAGCAGTGAAAGTATCAGCGCAACAATGGTAACCGTCGGAACAATATAGACGACAAACTTTAAGGTATTGCCTATGGACAGTAAAAACACCTTGTCCCTGAATATGCTGATATAGTTGCCAAATCCTGTCCAAAAATATTTTACATAATTGAAGCCATACAGGCTTAACCGAAAGGCTTCAATAATCGGATAAATCACAAAGGCCAAAAAACACGCAAACATAGGAAAAACAAACAGCCATCCAGTGATTTCTCTTTTCGCCCCTGCGGACAATTTTATAGTCATCAAGCTACCTCCGCTCTGTCAAAATTCAGGCGTTTATCAAAAGACAAACGCCCGAATCCGGTATATTCCGTTTATTTTTACTCCATTTATTTATCAGCGAACAGTACATCGTCTACATAGAAGATATCCCCTGTTCCAGCTGAACTGCCGCTGGAAATGAATACCGCGCCCATTGATGATGTTGTACCCCATTTGCCTGCCGTACCGGCCAGTGCGCCATTAAGATAAACTTTGGCATTTGAAGTGTTATATGCGTCAATGTGTATCGTACTCCATTGGTTAAGGAGTACACTGCCTGCATCAGATAATGTGATCCATGAACTTCCGTTATACCACTTTAAATCGCCATTGCCGAATATTCCGATGTGGAATACGGCTGTGCTTGCATCTCCGCTGGTAATAGTAAACAGGGCACCATTGGGAATATCCACCGGATATACTTTAAATTCAAATATTTTACCGGGCGAATTGTATCCTGTTTTTTTAACTTTTGCTTGCGCGGTAGTACTGGAATCGCTTATTTTTAAGGACCTCGCACCTTGTGAATAATCCGTGCTTGTCAGCACCAACCCATTTATAACCTGGTAATTCCTAGGTATGGCATCAATAGGTTCATATTCATAGGTATCCTCCGGTGCAGCGATTTTATGTTCAAAAATGACATCATCGATATAGAAGTCGTCGCCTGTTCCCGATGAGCTTCCGCTTGAAAACAGCACGTAGTCCATCAATGGACTTCCACTCCATATTCCGGTCTTTCCTATATATTTGCCATTCAGATAAACTTTTGCACCGGATGTATCGGTTGCAACAATACGTACATCATTCCATGCATTAAAAGTTGCGCTGCCCGCACCCGCCATAGAAATCCACGAACTTCCGTTATAGTATTTAAAGCTTCCGTCACTTGTTATCAATGTGTGTATCACTGCACCATAACTGTTGCTGCATATGGTAAAAGCAATTCCATTTGCAGCATTCACCGGATATACTTTGAAACCAAATACTTTTGCTGCGGAAGCGGTTCCGGCTTTTTTTATTTTCGCCTGCGCTGAGGTGGAATTGTCATATATTCTCAGGGACTTTGCACCGGAATATGCATACGTATTGCTTACTACCGCATTATTTCCTATTAAGGAATAGCCCGCTGGAAGTTGACCCGGAGTATCACTCTCAAAAGTGTCTTTATCTTCGCTGTTAACCGGAACGATATCTATATACTTTCCCCAGATCTCATAATCCACCGGATACTGCCAGTTTGCCCCTCTGTCTCCAATCAAAAGGAGCCTGTTTTGCCCAACCTGCTCTATGGCCGTATATCCGGAACAAGTGCCTGTATACGTAGTTACGGCATCAGCCCAGTTATATCCGCTGCCGTCATAAGAAAATGCCATTCTCATCCCGGGCCTTCCATAGCTTAAAGCCAGTATGCCATTTGACATCAGAAACATGTCGGGAGCAACACTTTGGGCATTCGTTGAACTTATTCCCGGGAGCTGTACAGGCGTACTCCAGGTTAAGCCATTATCCGTTGAACGGCACTGGTATAGCGGAAGATTTGAGCCTATCCTCTGTACAGCCAGAAGTGACCCGTCTGCGCATCTCTCAACGACTGGCTCGCAAAATCCTTCCGTACCAAGAGTACTGCTATATGCTATTGTTGATACTACGCTCCACGAGTTACCTCCATCCGTACTTTTTATCCACACTGTACGATACCTTACATCATTGGCATATCTTCCATAAATTGAAGCATAGATAGATCCGTCCGGCATTTGCATGATAGTACGATGAAAGAAAAAGCTTCCGCTTGTTGCAGGTGAAATAACCTTCTGCTCTTGCGGATAGGTGATCGTACCGCTTATTTTGGTCCACGTTGCCCCGTTGTCCGAGGATACCCAGCTGAATACATACGCGCTTGTGGCATCAATCCTTCTTGTCGAAAAATTCATTCCAAACAGATTGTTATTGTTCAGTTTGATAATGTTAAGCGGTGACCAGTCCCCAGGCCCTGTAACCGTCGTCCATGTATTTCCGCCATCGGAAGATTTTTTTAAAAAGTTTGTCCCGCCTGCCGGTTCTCCGGGCAGAGGAGGCTCACCGGTTTCATCCACACCCCTTGAGAACTCGCACCATAAATCATTTCCGACTTTCGATAAGGCGGGAAATGCACTGATCGATGTTCCGCCATCCTGTATAATAATTTCGTTTGGGCTTAAAGCTATGCTCGCAAAAGCATTATCCGCCCATACAACACTGCCGCCAAGGATTAAAGTCATAATTAGGGAAAGTGATAGGACTAAAGCCATAATTTGTTTTTTCCACTTTTTATACATACAACTCCAGTCGAGTAAACAGTCTCGACACTCCTTTCAAATTTAGTGCAACGCTTATGCCGTTCGGAAACCCACCACCTTGAGGTGGGGACTGCTGACGTTGTTCAAAGATAAAAATCAAGGAATTCCGGTATTTTCCGTTTAAATATGCGGGCACTTGTCAGGATGACGAGTGCCCGCACTCATGTTGATAATTATTTAGCCGTATTGTACTTGGTGATTACCTCATTGAATTTTGCGGATATAGTATCAATCGTTTGCTTAGGAGTGGTCCTCCCTATAAACAATGACTGCATTTCAGGGAACATGGCTGCTCTCATTTCAGGATATCCTTTGATTCCCCAGCCCGGATCGATTAATGGCCATTCGCTCGCCTTTCCAAGTACTTTAGACAGGAATTGTACTTCCGTCTGGTTGGAAGAAGCCTTCATCCATCCTTTTTCATTTCCCCAGATATCAAAAGATTTTTGTGCATTATATGGCACTTCGCTTTCCGCATAGGCCCAATATAAAAACTTCTTGCCCCATTCGATCCTCTTATCGTCGCCGTTCTTAAATACGCACCCCTGTCCGACTTCACTCTTCAATGTTGCCTGATCCTTTGTCGTTGAAGGATAATTTACAATCACCGGCTCGAATGGCCCCTGTATACTGCCGTCCTTCAAGCCATTCTGGACGATGTCGATATGGGCCAGTCCGCCTACGATCATGCCGTTTTTCTTCTGCTTGAAGTAATCCAGCGCATTTGAAGCAGCCAGTGTCTCGGGATGCGGAGTACATATTCCTTCGTCTACAATTGACTTAAAGAAGGAAAATGCCTGTTCGGCCGCAGGATTTTCAGCTGCAATGTACTTGGAATAATCATCATTAAACAGCTTGACTCCATATCCGCCGAGGATATTATTGTATATCTGGTCTCCCTGTTCATTGAGCGCAAACAATGTAATCCCATATATGCCCTTCTCCTTGTTTGCAACTGCTTTCAAGGCCGCTTTAAATTCTTCGGGGGTCCAGGTTCTGCTTTCATTCTGCGGAAGCAGGTTTGCGGCCCCGGCTTCTTCCCACAGGGTCTTATTTACTACCAGCATGGTAGATCCCGTAGGATATGGCATAACGACAATTTTTCCATTCACAGAAACCATTTTCATAATATCCGGATTACTTTTTATTTTTTCCAATTTATCTGCCGGAATGGTATCATCCAAATCTGCAACCACACCCATATTTGCATAGGCAAGAATTCTTCCCGCATAATCAAAATATACGTCCGGTGTTTTTCCTGAGGCGATGGCCGTGGTCAGTTTCTCGTTAATTCCGTCAAACGGTATCAATTCTACGGCAGCACTGGCATTGGGATATTTGGCATTCCATTCCGGGACTAAATTCTTTTCTATCCATTCTCCGGGGTTTTGTCCTTCAAATTGTCCTGAAGGAGTTCCCCATACCGTAAGCGATACCTTTTCATCCTGAGCCGGCACCGAAGAAGATGGAGACGCAGTTGTTGCATCCGCAGTTACCGACGGTTCAGCAGAGCCCTTTGATCCGCACGCAGCCAATATTATCAGCATAACAACTGCTATCGATAAGCTGACAATCCTCATAACATTTTTCCCAGCCTTCATAAATAACCTCCTTAAAATTGTTTCTGATTTGGAATTAAAAAATGAAAGTTCGAACTTTTCACTACCAGTATATCTGTACAGGCACAAAAGAAACAGGTTAAATTCCTGATAAATACGTATAAATTTCTAACAAAGCCAAGCACTGAAATACGTTATTTTTTTGATATTATGTATAAAAATCTGAGGTTTTATTGTTTTCCATATTTCTTTTCAGCTGTACTTCATTTTCATAACGTTCCATGTCTTTCATCCACGAAATACCCACGCCTGCATCTGCAGTCATACAAAGATAATCCCAGACAGCATTCACCGGAAGATTATTAAATTCACTCATCAGGGCCAGTCGGCGGGTCAAATTGCCCTTCTTCTCTGCTTCTTTTATCAAGTGACCAGGCTCCAGCAGCACTTCGAGAAGTGCTTTACCTACGGCCCGAAGTCCTATGATCCAGGCAGATACACGATTTATGGTAGCATCAAAATAATCCAGCCCCAGTGCGACATTTTTGTTAAATAAATCCTGTCTCTTTATTTCCTGGAGCACTGCCCGCAAATCATCGTTTTGTATCAGGCAATGGTCACTGTCCCAGTGGATGCCCCGCGTCAGATGCAGCATGATGGAATCCACAAACGGATAAACAGCCGTAATTTTATCTGCAATATTTTCCAAGGGATGATAGTGTCCCGTATCCATAGTTATACCCACGTTGTGTTTTGCGGCATACCCGATATAAAAATCATGCGAACCGACAACAAAGCTCTCCGTTCCTATTCCAAATACTTTTCCTTCGAATACATCACACATATGATTACGATCATAGGGCACCTGTAAAATCTGATCCAGCGAATGTTCCAGCCGTTTGCGGTAAGCGCCGCGGTCTGCCGGCAAATCCTTAGTCCCGTCCGGCACCCAGGTATTGTTGATGCAGAGCTGTCCCAGTTCTTTCCCAATGTCATTTGCGATTTTTCTTCCGCCGATACCGGCTTTAATCCAATACCGCCGGACGCTTTCATCCTCCGAAGCCAGCGAACATCCGTCCTTCATCATCGCATGTGTAAAATAGGATACATTGAAATCTATCCCGCAGCCTCTGGCCTTGGCCCAGTCAATCCATGTGCGGAAATCTTCAGCATCCAGCTCATTCCGCTCTTTCCTTACTTTGGGTTCCGCATACATGCTATGCAAATTGATCTTATGCCTGCACGGCGAATATTTGAACGCCTGCTCCAGGTCCTGGCGCATTTCGCCGCCGTTTGTCGATCTTCCCGGATAATTGCCGGTCACGACGTTTTCACTGTGCAGGCCCTCGGAGCCCTCAAAACCCATCACATCATCGCCCTGCCAGTTATGTACCGAGATGGGGACGGTATGAAATTTCTCTATAGCCTTGACGATATCTACCCCAAGTTCAGCATACACCTTTTTGGCATTTTCGTAATTATCGAGAATCAATTCCTTATTCATAAAGATGACCTCCTTTAAATTGGTCTGTTCATGAGCTTTCTTGCCCTTCCACCTGTCGGTCAACCTTCGTATTTGTCCGGAATCAGACACCGGGCAACCGTTTGTGCATAGATGCGTGCAAAAAAATCATTCGGATGATTTACCCCATTGCCGTTCATATCATCGTAACGCTTCCTGCTCAAAAGATATGCCTGTATTTTTGTAACCGGAGCGATTGCAGTACCTTCCATATTCCGGACGATATTTTCCAGGCCTATCTGATATTGGGGCTGCAGGTTTGTCCACCCTTTGCAATCCGGATTAGGAATACTTGGGGAAATCAGGATAAACTCCGCCTTTGGGTTTTTGAAGCGTGCAGTTTCAATGATGGAGCATATATTTTGCTCATACTCTTTTACTGTGATATTTGCCCCGGAGTCATTCATTCCAAAACCAATGACAACCAAATCCGGGGCGACGATATCCGCCATACATTTACCGGCATTGCGTTTACCCCACTCGCTGTCCTTTCCTCCAACTGCCATATTCCTTTCGGAGATGGCCTGATGGCCATATGCCAATCTTAGCTTTTCCGTTACCATCTCTGTGAAAATAGGCATATTGGGCTGTATCATGTTGCGTCCGCTTGCCTCGCAGCCTTCTACAATACTATCACCGTAGTATACGATGGACAAAGGTTCTTTCTCTTGAAGCTTCATCACGGTGTTGATCAGTTTATCCTCTGTATATTCCGGTTTGCACCCTTCCCATTCATCTACATGAGAGTAGGTAACTGCAAGCTGCATCCTGGAAATTTCCCGTCCTTCTGCATATAGGACAAACCGTCCCGGCGCACTGACACTGGAAATGGAAATCGATGCAGGCTGAGGCAGATAGTAATCGTCATAGCGCCACACCGGAATACGGCTTTCGGGAGTTAAGCGAAAACCGCATTCCTCAACAATATAGTCCTTTCCTTCCTTATATTCCGTCCTAAAGTCAGAGGAAAAAACTGAAATAATCCTATCCGGTTTATATAAAAGCGGCGCGGGATCAATTGCCCCGGTAATGGGGTTTGGCACAAACATTACAGACTCATTATAAACAATGCCATTCTCCCATACCGGCATCATATAAACATCCAGGCTATATCGGTTGTATACAGGAAGTATTTTTTCATATTTATCCATAAACAGACTCCTATCTTACGGCTGTATTACACAAAATTTGGTCACTGGTTATCCAGCTTTTCGAAGTGTCAAAGACGTTTTCCCGATCCGCAGGCTTCCGACATTCCCAAACGCGCCTGGACGCGGTAGGGAAAGCCGGGTCAGATTGCACTGCTCCAGTGGTGAAATCCCCCGCCGACAATCTGTAGCCCATCCGGTATTATAACTTCGGCCGTCACACCCAATGGAATTGTCACATACAGATGTATCTGCCCATACCGTTTGACCCAGCGGACGACAATATCTCCCATCACCGTTTCAACAATCGCCTGTACAGACAACAATTTTTCAGGCATGCAGGGACGGATTGAGACACGCCGGTAGCCGGATTCCAAAGGTTTAACTCCGGCAAGGCAGGCATAAAACCAATATCCTACTGCTCCATACATAGGATGGTTATGAGAGTTCATGCCTGCACTTTTCTTTAATTCGAATCTTTCCCAGATGGTTGTTGCCTCCTGCTGAAGCATAAACCCGAAGGAAGGATAATCCTCTCGTGTGATTAGGGTCCATGCATCTTCGATATAACCGTACTTTGTTAATACCTCCATCATATAACGTGTACATAAATTGCCGGTTGTTAAAAGATAATTGCGCTCAACCAGATCGCAATGAAGTACATCCGCAGCTTTTTGCGTGCTTTCTGAAGGAAGAATCCCCAGCCACAGTGCAAAAGACTGGCCGCCTTGCGATCCGCTTCCTACTTTTCCTGTTTCTTCATCCCACCATTTCTTTAAAAATGCTGCCCTTATCTGCCCGGCTTTTTTCTCGAAGTGCTCCGCTTCTTTGTCTTTACCCAACAGATCGGCCATCCGTGTGAGCAGTTTTGTATTAAAATAGAAGAAACCCGTCGACATCAGAATCCCCGGGGTTTCTGTGGAAAGAGCGCCATCCTCGCCTTTACAGACATAGGCAGGGCCTGCCCAGTCGCCATAATAGCTGTATTGTACGATATAATCCTCGCTTTTGCTTTCAAGGAAGTTATTCCATGCTTTAAAACCTTCATACCCTTCAATAATCACCTCTATATTGCCCGTATGCATATACGACTCCCAGGCTGCAATCAGAAAGGCGGAGCATACCGGGTCTGCAGGCCTCGCGCCAAACACGAAGGGAGCCGTACAGGTGATGCTGCCATTGGGGTCCTGCACATCGAGAATGTCCCTTACTACCTTTGGGAAAAGCCTGCCAATGTCAAAGTTGTAGGGTGTTTCCTCAAACCTGACCGTTCCGTCGTTCAACCAGCCCATTCTTTCATCCCGCTGAGGACAATCGGTCAGGATGCTATGAATATTTGCCTTTTCCGTCTGCACTATATTTTTTTGGATCGCATTCACAATGGCACTACCGCAGCGGAAACTGCTCCGGGTTGCTATATCCGTATACAGGCTGACCGCACATATGTCATCCTTTCCTATTGGTTCCCCGTAACCGGTAATTTCTGCATATCTAAAACCATGGTAAGTAAATCTCGGCTGCCAATATTCCCGGTCTCTGCCATTTCCTGCAGCAATATACCGGTCGATGCAAGCAGCATTCCGCAGGTTGGGCAAATAGAGAGTGCCATCCTCATCCAGAAACTCCATATGAGAAATTGTAATTGTCTGTCCGGGTTTCATAGCCAAAGGAAGACGGATTCTGGTGACGCCGGCAATATTCTGCCCAAAATCCACACCATAAGTACCTTTCTTAATCTCGCTTATGCATATTGCAGGATATACCTCCTGGGTGCGCACCGGCTCCAGTGTCTGTACCGTCATTACTCCACCGGGGTCTTTCACAATACGGACCGGAATGCTTCCTTCTTCCAAAATTCCCGGCCTTGTCCACCCTTCAATCTCTTTGGCCGGTTCATAGGTTTCTCCCATGAAAATATTGCTGTAGGTAATGCCGCCATATTGGTATTTCCAGCTTTCATCCGTATAAACCCACTCTTCTTCTCCATCCTGATAACGGATTTTAAGCGCTGCGCTCAGCTGTGAAATTCCTGTAAAATCCGGAATACGGTTTGTAAGCTTGTAACAAACATTATAGGGAGAGCGCCAGCCTGCAGCTACCTGTACCCCAAGCCGGTTTTCTCCCTTCCGGAGTCCGCTTATACCTGGCAGCACCGTGTAGTAACACCTCTTCTCATACTCCGAGACCGCCGGATTCATAGCAACTTCCTCATCCAGCTCTTTTCCATTGATAAAAATGCGCTGATATCCGATACCACAAACAAAAAGACAAGCAGTTTCAATCTCCTTTTTGCATTCAAAGGTTTTGCTGAAGTAAATGACTTTATCTTCCTGCGGCTGTAGCTCTCCAATCCATCGTGCAGGCCATTTTTCCAAAGATCCATAATAGAAGCTTTTCTCCACAGGTTGGCTTGTATGGCCTAGATGATCTCTCACCTCAAGACTCAATCTGTTTTTTTCTCCCGGTATAAAAGCCTGCCCCTTATATACCGCCTTTTGCTCATGGGTTTCCACCCAGCTGGTGTCCCACAGATTGTGATTCCCGCAGCGCACCACTATCCGGTATGCTGCCTGGCCGGCACCAGCTGAATTAATTGCCCATGTAATCGATGGCGATTGCCCTTCAATAATACAATAACCTGCTTCAATGACTTTACCGTATTCCAACCGTATTCTATGTGGTTTTATCATAATTCCTCCGGATTATTTAGCCGATTCTCGAAGCTCCTTGGAATGCCGGTCATAAAAAAGCTTCTTGCCTCTTAGCTTTTTCCCAGCCTTCAACAATGGATCTCCTTTAAATTGTTTCTTGATTTAAAAAATGAAAGTTCGAACTCTTCACTAACAGTATATCTGCACCGTCACCAAAGAAACAGGTTAAATTCCTGATAAATAAGTATAAATTTCTAACAAAGACAGTCACTGAAATATGTTATTTTTTTGATATTTTGTATAAAAATCTGAGGTTTTATTGTTTTCTATACTGGGAAGGGGTTACTCCCGTATTATCCTTAAACCATATTCCAAAGTAATGGGAATCTGAAAATCCAACCTTGCCGCTGATGTCCTTGATTTTTGTATTGCTGTCTTTTAACAGCTCTTTCGCATTTTCCAGACGGATCCGGCTGACATAATCAATAAAGCTGATACCCAGCTCTTTTTTAAATAACCTGGAAAGATAATTTTCATTCAAACCGATCCTTTCTGCCACATATTCAACCCCCAGCATAAGATTGCCGTACTCTTCCTTTATGATTTCCACAGCTTTCCGGATGCTCAAATTCATATTGGTATTTTGCGGACTTTTCACGGTGGCAATAAAATTGTCAATCGTCCAAACAAGGCCGTTAAAAACCCCTTCAATCGACTGCGCCATATATTGCAAATTTTCCATGCTCCAAAAATCCTTTCCAAAAATATCAAAGGGAAGCTTGCCGTTTTTGACAGTTGTTTTGAATAAACGCATATAAATATTGAAAAGGAATGTGTTTATTATGGATGGGTCTGTATTGTTATGCTTGAACAGCTTTACCGATTCGTCCAAAATATCTTTGCACCCCGCAAGATCCCCCTGCTCAATGCAGTATACCAATCGATTCTCCATCTGGTCGGGATAGGATACTTCCCAGCTATTGTTGATAATAAACCCAGGGTTTATGCAATCCAGGTATGAAGTTTTGAATAGCTTATATTTGATTAACTCGCTTGCCTCATCAAAAGAATTCTTTATGAAATGGATACTGTTATAATTATTTCCACTGAAGGCATCGATATTCAAACTGAATTTCTCCTTTATATCCATGAGAATTTCTTTAATTATAGAGTAAGTATCCTGTTCATCTCTGTTGGATATGATGCAATACTCCCCTTTTCTCAAAGTCGTGGAAATTATGCCGTATTGATTCTCCTCGTATTCGGCGATCCTGTTCTCAATACGCTTATTTACCTCATCGGAAATTTCACTTTCCGCATGGATGATAACCACTTGATAAGACTCATTGTCAAAAGATATATTCATATCGTTTTTTAAGTGGGTGTACTCATCTTCGGTAAGACTCCTCACAAGAAGTGCCCTTATAAATTTTTCCCTCTTTAATGGAATTCCTTCCCGTATTCTGTCCACCATTCGATTAAAGGATCCGCCCAAACTTCCAATTTCATCGGTAAATAGATTATTAAACTTGATATTTAAATTGCCCCTTTCTACTTCCCGTATAAGCATTACCAACCGATTTAAAGGTTTTGAAACAGTGCCGGATATAAAGATGGAAATCAGTATGACCATTATAAAAGAAATGGTAAAAACAAGAATCCAGACTTTATTGATATACTTTACATCTTTCAATAAAAAATTTCTGTCGATTACATGTGCAAAGGTCCAATGAGTCATGGGATCATAGGAATAAGTAATTACATATTCTTTATCCCCCATTTTTCCTATGTAATACCCCGCTCTTTGCTTCATCGCTCTTATATCAATGATTTGTCCGACCTGGCTGATGCTATTGTTTGTATATACCTTGTGATTTTCATCAATAACGCAATAAATACCTTCATTAATCATGTTCTTTTCAAAATAATAATTTAACATCGTAGGGGAAATTATAATCAAACTAATCCCTATGTCGGATTTTTCATAGATATTATTCATATTTCTAATTGATCGAACCATTCCTATCAGCTTCTCTCCGTTGTACCAGTCCAGAATGGTCCAGTAGGGTGCACGTTCCAGTTTCACAGCCTTGTCATACCATGCCTGGTCTTTCAATTCTCCTCCGTTGACAAAGGGTGATGATGCATCCATCATAAGATCAAGGCTGAATATATTCTTATACTTATCCCAGATATATATGGATCTTATTCCATTCGTGTTGGTATTAAGTTCATGGATCTTATTATAAACTCTATTATAAGCCCTCAGCCTTTCTTCCGATTTAAGCGTATCCAGATTGATACCGATGGTATCTTGAATATCTTTGCTTAAAATAACTGATGTTGAAAAACCCTCGATATTCTCCAAGTAATTGTCCAAATTTACTTTGAAAAAATCAAGGTTCTCCAGCATCGCCTTACTTTCATTTTTTACAATAAGGTTTTTATAAGCGGTCATGCTGATTGATGAGAAAATTGTAAGAGTGGCAAGGCAAACAAGGGAAAATAATACGATCAGCTTGTATTTCAGTTTAAGATTTTGATACACGGATATGTTTTTCTTTATTTTCATCTGCATCCACCATCCCGTTTTTCTATTTTATAAAAAGAATCCTTGGCAAATCCCTCACATAAACAGCGATTTGTTTTTATCATAGATTAACAACTTTACCGGGCAGTGCGTATAACGGATTATCCAGATGGCTATTCCGGAGGCATCCGGACACCTTGTCGAACGAATTTATTTTATCTGAAAGTGGTATATTATTCAATGCTTTTTGATAAATTCAATGCAAGTTTATCTTTATTAAGCAATACTAAGATGTTTTCTTTATTTACGGCATAAAGAAAACCCGGTACGTTTATGGGTATCGGGTTTGTGCCGCATTGCGACGAATCACTCTGAAATGTCGATAGGATTAAGGAATTGCCAATTCGCAGAAGGCTCCCCAAAGTCAGGAATCTCCAACATACTGCCTCCACGGAGAGCCGATTCATGGGCTACAAGGCCCGGCGCGCAGTACTTTGCTGCCGCCCATGCATGGTTTGGCGGAAGCTTGCCGGCTGCCACCGACTGTACGAAATCATCTACCAGAAACTGGTGCGAGCCTTCATGACCATTGTCCATGCCGATATATTCTTCCGGAAGACGCTTAACCGGATGGGCCATGGAAACCCCTTTATAGAAATCAGTTTGAAGCTCCCTGTACAGTTCTTCGTTTCCATGTTTGGGAACTATCTGCTTGCAGGACAGATGCTGTGTCACATCCGCGGTTTCCTCCCTTTTAAGGGCGGACCATGAACTGCTCACTGCGTTCTGTTCAAAGCTTCCCAGCGTGCCGAACATACTCATGTAAACGCTTGGTGTTTTTTCAGAATTCCAGCCGACACGGCGGAATTCGTTAATCCGGCACATTCCTCCGTCCGAGGTCCTTACCGGAGCGGTTTCATTGCTGAACGTATTGTCCCTTAGATTGGCTCCCACCCTGAATATCCCATCCTCATGCCTGTCTTCAAAGCCCAGACAGCTTACATGGGTAGCCCTGGCTCCGGTAACCGACAATATCATGCTTACGGAGTGTGCGTAGGATAATACATTGGAGGAAATCCGGCAACTTTTTTCCAGCCATTCCCGCGGGAATGCTTAAATGCCTCATAAAAGCCATGCGGCATATCATGAAAATACTATTGCCTATTCTAATCATCTACTCGATACTTATCCGTGATAGGGGATGGAAAAAAATGATACAAACCACTCTAAAAACATCGGCTTCAGCAACGGAGCCAGGGCCGGCAAAGAGAGCTCGGATGCGGCAAGAGAACCGTCCCCTGTCGCAACACTGTCGCACTAATAGTTTCTAACCAGCTCCATGGCTGTCTGCTCCCATTCAAAAATATTTTGAGGCCGTTTGCAGCAGGTACTGATATCTTTCAGGACAATGTCGCAGGAGCAGCCGTTTCTTTTTACCGCATCCAAAATCATTTTCAGCTCTTTCCGCAGGTTTTCCTTGTCCAGCAGGGGAACGGCCACGGAAGCAGGATTTGGTTTCGAGGCCAGAACATATTTCTTGTTGATAGCCTCCGCTGCAACAGCAACGTCAGCCCACGGCGTAACCGATATCTTCCTTAAATTGGGGATCCTCCCGACAATATCCACCTTCTTGTCCAGGGGCTCGCAGCATCCGTAGTAAACCAGCCCGCACTGTCCCACTGTCTGTTTCATATAGTCGATGTCAAATTCTTCGTGCATCTGTTTGGAAACCTGCCCGAATATTTGAGCGGCCCCTCTGCCCCAGATATCCTTTCTCGTCACTTTAACGCCGTCAAAGCTTTTCCCCGGCAAATCACCGGTATGCCCCGCCGTACAGTGCAGGCTTCCCTGGCTGCAGTCAAACAAATCCAGGGCTTCCAGCTGCTCCAGCTCCGATACTCTTATTTCCGTCAGCCTTTGAATGATCCTGTGCATGAATTCCGGACGGTCGGCCAGGTCCAGCAGCAGACTTGTCACACTGCGGTACATGGCGATTTCATCCCATGGCGTCGTATAAAAAGCATTCCTTCCTGTGATTTTTACCGGCAGTATATCCCCCAGTATATCTCCCACCAGAGTAAACTGTCTTTGGGTTTCCTCTTTTTCATAGGTTATTACAGGGATTTTCAGTTTCTGTAAATCTTCTTCCGTTTGCAGCATGTCCTTGTATTTGTGGGACAAAATATGGTTTTCCTTATCCGTTGCCAGCACTTCTTCATCAATGGAAATGCCAATTCCTGTGGAACGGACTACTTTATTGACCGGAATATAGGAAGGTACGACCATATCCGCCGGCATATATTTGTTTTTATAAAGATTGCTGCGTAAAAACCATTCGATACTGCGCAGATATTCATCCGTACATTGCAAAGTCAGCTCATGATCGATGTCCATTTCACTCCAGGGAAGCTCGTCGATCAAAACAACAGGCCTGATTTGTTTCAGATCGTTTACCGCCGTGTGAAGCTTCACATTTTCCAGGTTTCTGCCGCTGTTTGCAATCTTGTGGTATTCATATGCCAGCTTTCTTAGAATTTTAGCATCTTCAAGCATTTTATCATCCTCCTGCGCTATTTATCTTTCATTATAAAGAAACGAGCGCTGTGCTCATAGGAATAATTTGACGGCTATATGTATAATATTGCTGTCATCGGGAGGCATATTGATTTTATAGCTTATTTTTTGTATAATATTGCTATTCGAAGGGAGGGTGGGAAAATGGATTTTTACAGGGGCTTTAATGCTCCCTCAAAGTTTGCACAGGAGTTCCTTCTTTTTACAGACGGACTGGGCCATATAAAGAGCAAGGATTTCCTGATTGACAGAAAGAGCTTCAATAACAATCTGGTGATGTACGTGCTGTCCGGCAAGCTCCATGTAGAACAAAACGGCCATTTTATCCTGAAGAAGGATGAAGGCATTATCATGCGGCTTACGGACAAGCATAAATATTACACCGATGAAACCGATACCTGTGAGATATTGTGGATGCACTTCAGTGGCAGGCAGTCGGAAATTTTCATGAAATACATGGAGCAGAATTACATGCTTCCCGCAATATTTAAAGAGACCCGGGTCGCAGAGCTTATCCGCCAATGCTTCACATTTTATAAAGAAAGGAGCAGCGAAACGGAGTTTCTGACCTCGCAGACCATCTACAGCATCATCCTTACCATTCTCCACTCCATCGGCAAAGAGAATGAACGGCTGAACATAAATCCTAAAACCGAATTTATCGCCAATGCCATAACCTATGTCGACAACAATTTATATAACAAAATTACCTTAAAGGAATTCGCCCGGCAGTTTAATATGAGCCAATTCCATTTTTGCAGGATTTTTGAAAAGCATTTCAACTGCACGCCTATGAAATTCGTTTTACTAAAAAAAATCGACATATCCAAGTACATGCTGACCTAAACCCACGACTCGGTCGCTGCCATTGCAGGCAATCTGGGTTTTGCGGACCAGAGCCATTTTTCCAAGACCTTCAAAAACCTTCTCGGCAAATCTCCCCTTGAGTTTCGCAAGGAAGGGTAAACCTTTCCTTCCGCTTCCCTCCCATAAGCATCGGTCACAATACTTCACCGCTCTGCCGAAGATAGAAAAAAACAAACCTGAAAAAAACCAGGGATGCCAGGTTTTAAAAATACTGGAAGAACTCCTCATTACACCCTGTGAAGAAAAATGGTATGATAAGATCGTAGCGCTTATACCGTTAAAACCGTCAGGAGGCAGGCAATGATACGACAGACAAAGCTTTCAATCTCACCTGTGGACAGGCTGTTTCTGGACATTCAGCTTCAATGCGTCTATATGCATGTGGCGGAACAAAAAGACCGGTGGGAGTGTGCCTTCCATACCCATGAATATCTGGAGTTCGGGTTTATCTATAAGGGGACGGGACTTTACCATATTGACGGCGTGGATTATCAGGCTTCCGCAGGGGATGTTTTCATCATCCCTGCCAATGTGGAGCATTTTGAAGTCAACCATCCGGATTGTCCTTTTGAGATCATCTTTCTGATGGTCAAGCACGTAGGAAAAAACACAGAAGAATTCAACAACCATCTGGGAATGTTCAAAGGAAAGGTCCATCCCAACCAGGGGAAAAAGGTGCGGGAGATTTTTGACAATATTTATGACGAGATCATGATAAAAGCTCCGGGTTACCTGGCTTTAATCGACGCTCAGCTGAAATCCCTGTATCTTTTGCTTTACAGGCAGATTGCCGCAGCCGAAGAACCGGGATTGAAGGAGCCGCAAAAAGCGGCCTTTTCCCGAAAAAATCTCCGCGTGCTTGAAAAAATCAATGCGTATCTGCTGCTGCATATGGATGAAAAATGCACCATTGAATCCATAGCCCAGCATTTCTTTTACCATCCCAAATACCTCTCGCAAATCATCAAAAGGGAAACCGGAAAAACCTTGTCGGACTACATTCAGGCCATGAGGATCGAAAAGTCCAGAGAACTGCTGTCGCAGTCGGACATCCCCATTGAGCAGATTGCAGAAAAGCTTGGTTTTTCCAGTGTGCAGCATTTCTACAAGCGGTTTAAAACAGAAGTGGGCGTCACGCCCAACATGTACAGGAATAACTATTTGAATGCGCCACGGGATCCATTGTAAAATCCCCTGATGTAAGCCTCATGAACACACCTCCATTACAGCTTCCATGCAAGCACGGCACTCACCGGCCGGTGAGAAAATCGGGACGCTTGTTTCAGGTCTCTTTCAAGAGATGTTTCAAATGTATAATAAAATCTTTCCCTCAAAGAATACCGGATTTTACAAAGGGCTATATAATTTAAGTATTGGTAAAAACATAACTTCACGCGTAAAAGTTATATCGTGCATAATTGCATAAATTCAGACTTGTGAGGGATTTCAATGAATAAGCTTATTGAACGGGCAAGGCAAACACCCAATAAGGGTAAAATCCATCTTTTTTTAGGAAATCCTTTTTCCGACGGCTGCGATAAGACCGCCGTAGAGCCGGGGAACAGCTATTCGCCCGGTGTCTGGACCTGTGGAATCTCAACCTGGGTTGAGGTCGGGGGTGAATTTTATACTCCGGACCTGCTGCAGGACCATGAAATCCGATGGGGCTTCGGAGAGGATACCGGCCATCCGCCCGTCATAACGGCCGGATGGAGTGCCGGCGGACGTGTCCATGTCAAAAATCGATTGACCCACCTTGGTACCGAGGGGAACGAAGGGGTGGATTTCAGTGAAACGACATTATCGGCTTCCGAAAAGGTAAGTGCCGTCTTTTATGTGGTAGTAAAGGACGTGGGGCCCGCAGGGGGAAAAATAGAATCAATTGTATGGGACAGACAAAAGAAGGAATTGCTGCTCAATGGGACTTTGCGTCTGTGTGTGGAGCAGGTGCCGTCAGAATGCAGCATAGAAGACGCGGATGGTGCTTTTGATTCTCCCGCAGCCGCCCTTGGATTCCCTGTCAGCCTTTCCAAAGGCGAGGCCATGAAGATATGCTTTAAAACAATTCATGGCTTTGACAACCGGAATAGTAACTTTGCCTGTGGTCTGCACACCTACAGTGGCCTTAGTGTGGAAGAAGGCTTCGAGAAAAGCGCTGAGGCCTGGCGCGAGGCGCTGCCTGCAAAGGTTTTTGCTCCGGATGGCCGCATTCAAAAGCTCTGGGAACGCGAAGCCTTCCACATCCTGTCTGCCATGGAATGCGGCCTGCCCCGCATCGGAGCCGTCAACTATCCTGTGTTCTGGATGCGGGACGGCATCATTATCCTGAGAGCCCTGGACCTGTTGGGCAGACACGATTTGGCCCGGATTGGAAATGACTATCTCTCCACCATGCTGTTCGGAGGGGGCTTCGGCGCAGAATCCGATGCTCCGGGAGAAGGGCTGTGGACCCTGGTTTCCCATGGAAAGATCACCAAAGACAGGGCCTGGCTGGAAGAAATCTTCCCTTTCATTAAAAAAAGAGTGGAATGGATCGAAAAGATGCTTACGGCTGCAAAGCCGGTCCGGACCCTCAGCGAAAACAGAATTCCCGGCTACATGAACAACCCGGCGGTCAACCTCCTCTGCCTTCCATCCGTCAACGGGACCATTCACGGGAGAATGGACTGGCATTCCCCCGATTTCTTTATCAATTGCTGGACCGAGGGCGGACTGAAGTTTGCGGCAGAAGCTGCAAGTCTTCTGGGTAAAACTGCTCTGGCGGAAAAATGGTCGGAGATGGCCCGCAAGCTGAGCCTTGCTGTCGAAAAACATCTGCTGCCCGTCTACGGCAACGAGCGGGATCCCATCATTGCTCCCTATCCTTCAACAGCGCTTTCCCATGCTGCGGACAGCCTTAAAGCAAAGTTTGAGGAATGGTACCGGCAGAACAGGCTGACCGACGACGGAAAGAGAATTCCGGAGCCCCTCTGGACATATTTCGAGGCTGCACAGATACATAATGCCCTGCTGCTTGGTTTCAAGGAAATGGCATGGGTCAGTCTGGACGGAATGCTGGAGGCCGAAGGCGCCTGGGATGCATCTATTTTCACTGAAGGGGTCCCCAGCGGTAACGAAAATTTACCTTTCCGGAACGACGGGGGAAAACGGGGCTGGCTGAACGGCGATACCGCTTTGGGCGGAAATATGCCCCACAACTGGACTTCTGCGGAGCTCATCAATCTGCTCCGGACTATTTTTGTCGTTGAGGAGGGGGATACACTGCTGTTGGGGAAAGGAGTCCCCGAAGCATGGCTGAAGCCCGGATGCCGCTTTGGCGTGAAGGATATGCCCACGGATTTGGGAACTGTGAGTTATACCGTGAATATCGGCACTGACGGAGAAATAACGCTGGACTATGAAGGTCCTGAAAAATATAAATTGGAAATAGGAGAGTAAAATTATGCCCGGATATGCAAATTGGAAAACATTATATAAAGAGGAATATCTTCAACTCTTTGAAGAGGGGTACCCTGTAGGAAGCAACATGAAGCCCGACCTGTCGGAGGAATATTTGCCTTTTCCTGCAGATGTACGTACGGAATTGAAAGAGGACAGCATCGCGGAGGCGGATTGGGAAAAAGCCTATTGGAATCTCTGGAAGGTAAGGGAAAAGGGAATCCGCCCCGATTACCCTTATCTTGAGCCCGAGAGCTATGGAGAAATCATCAGGGCAGCGGCAGAACCGCCGGTACTGGAGCCGCTGAGCCCCGAGGAATATGAGGAAAGAATCCGGGGGGCCTGGTATGGCAGATGTGCGGCGGTAATTCTGGGCAAGCCTTTGGAAATGGGCTTTAACAGGGTACAAATCCGTGATTATCTTGAAAGCGTAAGCGCCTATCCGCTGAACGACTGGGTCCCTCCCCGCTCGGAAAAACTGGACACAACGCTTCGGGAGGACTGCGTTTATTCGACAAAAGCCAACGTGAACTTTGTACAGCCCGATGATGACATTCATTATACCATCCTTGCCCTCCTGCTTGCAGAAAAAAAAGGGCTTGACTTTACAACGCTGGATGTGGGGATAAACTGGCTGGACAACATATCCTTCCATTGGTTTTGGTGCGCCTCGAGGCAGACCTATTATCACCTGGTAAATATGACGGACGAAAGGCCAAAGCAGGATCAGGCAGACGAAATGCCGACAAAAATAAACCCTTGGAGAGAATGCATCGACGGCCAGCTCAGAGGCGACCTGTGGGGCTACATTAACCCCGCCGACCCGCGTGCGGCAGCTGAACCGGCCTGGCGGGAGTGTTCCCTGAGCCTGATTAAAAACGGCGTTTACGGCGGCATGTTCGTTGCCGGCTGCATCGCCGGTGCCCTGAGTAAGGACCCAACCGTTGAGACCATTATCAATGCGGGACTTTCGGTAATCCCGCAGAAATCAAGGCTGGCAGGTGCTGTCAGGGACGTTGCCGCCTGGTATTCCGAAGAGAAGGACTGGATTCCCGTCTGCGACAAAATCTATGAGAAATACGGCCATTTGCCCTTTGCCGCCACAATGAACAATATCGCCATGGTGGTCCTGGCACTGCTCCACGGACAGCTTGATTTTACCCGCACCATCACCACGGCGGTAATGTCCGGCATCGATACCGACTGCAACAGTGCAACCGCAGGCAGCATCGTCGGGGCGGCCATAGGATACGGCAAATTGGACCAAAAGTGGATAGCGCCTTTGAACGATACTGTCAAGACAGCAGTGGCGGGCTTTGGGGAAGGCAGAATATCGGAGCTGGTACAAAGAACCCTGGAGGTGTACCAAAAACAGACACTTCCCGTGAGTGGTGGCTAACTAGGCAGTTTGTCATCTATGCCCGTTTGCATAATCGTTGCGGCTGTGGAACCATAGTTATTGAAGGTAATCGTATAAGTCACCGCTGCAGTGCTAGTAACAGTCACACTGGCAGTGCCGGGCTACAATCCGTCAATGATGGCCTCCACAGCCGCTTTTGCTTGGGTGATATTACCTACATCGGCCTGGGTTGCGGTGTATGTCGCTCACTCGGCCGCATTTTTTGCCGCGCCGATATCAAGATTATCCTGTACCGGATCATATGCTGTGGCGGTAATAGTGAGCGTACCATTATGGGTCTGCTCCGAACCTGCGCCTTTGTTCAGCTTCACCCTAAAGGTGTAGCTGCCGTTTGCGCCATCCGGTTCTCCGGATGTCCCGGCTGTCGCTCCCGTGAACGTGTCGTCTGTCACAGCCGCCGTCACACCGTTGAGGGATAAGCCGCTGATGATGGTTTCTACCGCCGCTTTCGCTTTAGCAATGTCGTCCACGTCGGCTTGGGTTGCGGTGTATGTCGCGTTTTGTACCAGCGTTTTCACCGCTGTGATGTCGGCGTTGTCATCGTCGGCGATGTTGTTCGGAAGCGCGGTCGTCTGCGGCGACAGGGTGTCCGAATCCCTGTTGATGCGGAAGATGCGTCCCTCGCCGGGGCGGAAGTCAAGAGTGACCGAATTATCGTTGCCCGAAAGCCCGACACGGGAAAAGCTGCCGTCCTTATGGGACACTTCGGACAGGTACAGGATACCGGCGTCCAGCTTGACGGTGTGAGTGACCGGATTTTTGATGCTGTTATTGACGACCATAAGGTATTCGGTCCCGTTGTACTTATCTACCATGTGGGAATACACCATATCGTCCTTGGCAGCCGGCTGCGCGAAGAAGGTGTGAGGAATTGCTTTTTGGCCATAAAGATTGATCCCAGTGAAATAAACCTCAACGGCGTTCAGCGGGTACACAACGTCGCTGAGTGCGTGGATCTCGGCGTTGAGCCGCTTGACGCCCTCGTAGATCGGGAGCGGGTTTCCGTTGACGTCAAGGACGGCGTGCGTGAACGGTTCGGACCGCTGTATGGGCGTGGACCATGTGAAGTAGGACAGTTGCTTGAATCCATAAGCCAGTGAAACGTAGATCTGGTACCTTAGCTCATCTTCGTTGACCCCATCCGTTCCGGGGCGGAAGCCGCCGGCGGTCTGCAGATACTGGGCGGTCTTTACGCCATAGTCCAGCCCGACTCTCCTGGCAACCTCCATGAGGTTGAGCATATAGGGATAGTTTATTGAGCGGTTGCCTAACGCATGCGAGCCGGCGAAGGGATAGACGTCGAACATGATGTAATCCAGCAGTTCCGGATCGGCTCCGTTATTGGTGACGGCATCCGCGAATTTCCGGCATCTCGCCTCCGTCATGAAGGGACTGTCGTTGATATGCATGTATAAATCCGGCGCCAGCTCCTTGAAATACCGGATTGTATCGGCGTATAAGGACAGATCGGCGGGCTCGTCAATCATATAGAAACCGCCCACGCCGGGCACATCGGCGTAAGCGTCCACGATCTGCTCGATCAGCGCCTTGTTTAAAGTGTCAAAGTTTTTGAAAGTGCGGTCGCAGACGTTCAACAGCATGCCACGCTCGGCGGCGAGCCGGGCCATCAGCATGTTGGTATCCCTGTCCAGCAGATTGTTGGTGCTTACGTTTTGGATATTGTCAATACCGGCCTCCGCCATCAGGTCGAATTGTTCCGCGTTAACGCCGGGACCTTTGGGTTCCAGCTCGGGCGGCCAGAAGGCTGAGACAAGGAGCCGGTCGTACAGACCGTTCGTCGATTTCCGGACATCAAACACCCACTCCGCCTTCAAGGAAAAACGCTTGCAGTAAGCTGTGACGGTAGTCTGTCCTTCAGCCAGCGCCGTGACCAGCCCATTTTTGTCCACCGATAGGATGCGGCTGTCACCATAATCCCACAAAACTTCTCCCAGGTCAACGGAGCCGTTGTCCGGATAGATGAGGAAGTCGGGGAGCTGCCAGGTTTTCCCGACGGTGAGCCGTCTGCTGGTCTTGTCGCACAGAGACAGCTCCTCAACGCCCCGGCCGTAAACCACAGCCTCAGACAGGCAATATGTATAGGTTTGCTTCCTGGTCATGTTGATACGCACGTACCGGGCCTTCACCGGCGTATTCAGGACGGTGAACTGGGGTATATCCTTGACCAGCTCCTTGATTTTGCCCGTCTCATAGACCGTGCCCCAATAATGCTCCCCGTCGGTGGAGAACTCGATGTTATAATCCACGGGGAAATCGAGGCCGACGGTGCTGGGCCAATTGAGATTGTCCTGCCGGGGCCACAGGGCGACGCTGTCGATCCGGAACACTTCCTTCAGGTCTATGACCAGCCAATACCTATTGTCTTGGGGAGCCACCCAAGGATGGCTGTTCCATCCGTTGCTTTCGTTGGCTGCGCCGCTGCCACCGATCAATCCGTCGTTCAGATTGTTGGCAAACCAGCCGTAATTCTCGTAGGAGTTGGAGTAAGACACCGGCTTGTTCATCGAGAGGTTGACCGCACCCTCCGGTCTGAACGGGTCGTAATGCTTCAGGTCCAAAATGGCATTCGGGGCATACAGCCGGCTGACAGCAAGCGTCAGCGCCGCGATGGCGTCACGCACATCTTCCGGCGTGGCATAAAGGTTGTTGAGCACATTGCCCGCGTTGCTCAGCGCGGCCGCGAACTGTGGCCAGCTCCACGACTTATAGTCGGACGCCCGTTTGTTCTTATGCGCATCGTACAGCCTTTGCAGCTCGGATATTTCAGCGGGCTGCTTCCTGGCCAGACCGCGGACGGCAGTCGACAGCGCCTCATAGGCTGCCTTCGCTTCGTCGTCGATGCTGTACAAAACGTCCTTCGCAGCATCCATCACGGACTGGAAATGCCCCCAGCTCTCCGGGGTATATAGGTTCTTGTCCTTGCCTTGGCTAGCGCTGAAGAAGGCCTCCAAAACAGAGTAATATTTCTTCAGGACAAGATTGCCCACGGCGGTTCGTAAGGCGTCCAACGCGTGGTCTATCATCTGCTGGTTGGCGTTAGAACTGTTCAGCACGTCCGACGCGCCGGCCAGCGCCGTCTGCAGTCCGCCCCAGCCGGAGATGTAAAACGCCTCCAACATATCTTTATAGGTGTTATAAAGGGTAAAGAGCTCCCTTGTATCTAAGAACCCCGCCATAGCTTCCGACAAACCGGCATAGATGCGGTCCAATTCGGCCTTGAAAATTATCTTTTGGGACAGCGCGGCTTTAGCGGCGTTCACGGCGCTTGCGAAGGCCGGCCAATTGCTGTTTGTACCATATAAATCCTGGGTGAAACGCGCGCTTTCGTTGAAAAGAGCCTGTAAAGCGGCCTTGTCGCCCGGTTTGGGATGGACCGAGACTTCGGCGATACGAAGCTGTGTGCCCGATACCCTGGTCGCGGTGATCCGAACAAAACGAGCCTTGATGCCCTTACCGGCAAAGCCATTAATCAACGGCTTCCTATCTGGGGCTGCGGGATCATTTTTAATGGCGCCAATGCCCGGGTAAGGCGATGAAAAATCACTATCCTTCAGCTCGTCGATGGTCTTGCCCCCGGCACCGCAAAAGCTCAGTGTATACGTGTAGTTATAAGTAGTGACGGCATTAGTGGAACTCCAGGGGTAGACGACGATCTGACTAATTTCATACAAATCTCCCAGGTCCATGGTGATGATCGCTTTTCCCTGGATTTTCGAGTGGTAGCCATGGGGGTTTCCGCCCGCGTCCGTGAGCACCCCGCTTGTCAGATTACCGAGAGCCCAACCTGTACCGGGATTTAGCGCATTGTTGAGATAGTTATTCGCGCCGTTTTCATCGACGGCCCTCAGGCTGGTTACGGGCAAACCCAGGGCCACATCCTTAGACCCGTACGGGGCGTATGGGTCGCCGTCAAACAGACTGTATATGTATTGGCTGGTATAGGGTTGGGGCGGGTTTTCATACGGCCATGGGTTGCCCGGCCCCGGCGGGGCAACTGCCAGCACCGGAAGCACCGTTCCGGCAACCAGCAGTACAACCAGTAAAAGTGTAATGGTTTTACGAAGCATTTTGTTTTCCTCCTTAATAATTATTTAATTTTCTCTTTCCGGATTTACAATGAGAAGATCCCAAAAGTACTTGTATTCCTATAGGGTCATTATACTGCCGAATGCAATTCTAGTCAGGGAGATAACCTTCAGGTCAAGGAGTAAAATATTCAGGTTTTCAGCTTTATATCCTCTTCGATTCTCCACGAGATGGGATTTACGGTAAGTCTGATCCTCCGCCGGTTTTCCCGGCATATTCGGTATTATCCTGCCCCGTCATCTGCGCCCAGGAACTGTCGAGTTCCCGCAGCACCGCGTCATTATCCCGTCCGGCGAACATCTCCTGAACACCCAGTATAAAAGAGTTAGTCATTTCCTGCGGCCAGTTTTGATTGACAAAAACGTGAGTTTGGCTGACATTGGCAAAAAGCTGCCGCAATATCGGATTGTATTCCACCGAAACACCTTTTTTTACGGGCAGATTCAAGCTATCGCTCAAATATTGATAATAGATGTCGTCCCGCATGAAATAATCGAAAAAGCGCAAAGCTGCTGCCTGATTCTCAGTTCCGGCGCTGATGGACAACATACCGCCAACTGCGTAAGGCGTCCAGTTTTCGCCGTCCCCGGACGCAGGCAGGATAAACGCGCCGAATTTGAAGCGGGGCTCTTCTTTGTACAGCAAATTCAGCGAAAACGTTCCCGAAACAATCATTGCGGTTTTTTGAGAAGCAAACATT
Source organism: Bacillota bacterium (assembly GCA_023433505.1). Classification (GTDB taxonomy): domain Bacteria; phylum Bacillota; class Clostridia; order Acetivibrionales; family DTU013; genus MnB-11. The sequence continues at coordinate 51,216 of JAEZCO010000065.1, forward strand.
GACAATGCCTGTTCAAACGTGATATTCATGAAGTTCTGGTTTACGTAAGGAATCAAATCCCGGCACATATCAAATACACTTCTCCATTCGGAGCCGGAAAAGTTAGCCTCACCTCGATACCTTTTTTCGTCAAACAGCGGGTTGGCCCGATAAACCGCCGTTACGGCAAGCGCGTACGGAATCAGCTGCACCGCCCAAGCCCCTTTGTGCCCCAGGGCGACAGGCGTCACGCCTTCTTGCGAGAGCCGGTCGCAGACCGTGAGGAATTCCCTCCATGTTTTGGGAACAGCCAGGCCATATTGATCAAACATATCCTGATTGTACAGACAGGCGATATAGCTTTGATCAACCGGCAGTCCATAATACCGTCCGTTATACAGTCCGGTTTCCAGTGCCTCCTCCTGAATGCCCTTCAAAAACGGCCTTCCTGTCAAATCAAGAAGATAGCCGCTTTGCGCATATGGGACAGCCTCAGTGACGCCAGGATGAACACCTGCAATATCGATGGGTTCATTGGCCAAAAAGCGTTTCCGCAGTAAACTGCGATATTCATCGCCGCCGGTCAGGTCATACTGTATGACAATGTCGGGATTTTCCTCCATGAACCTGTCAAACATATTGATGTATGCCTGTTTTGCCTCTTTTTGATAATGCATAATCCGCAAGACTTTCTTCTCCGGCATCTTCGCCACTGTCCCCGAGCCTCCGCACGAGCAAAGACTGAACAGCAGAGCCGTCAGCAGCAAGTAGACGCTTACGCAACGCGGTACCTTCATCAGCACATCCTCCTCTCACTCTCTCTGGAATCGAGCAGGAGGCAGGTATTAACCAGAGCCATACTACTCGCCTCGTAGCTAACCTTGCCTTCAAATTGCAGAATTCACTCCCGGGTTTTTGCAGGCGAAAAATAACCTTTCGGTGGCCTGTATATATTTTGCACCGGTACTTAACGCAAACGTATTCTCCTATATTTTACAGCCGCCCTGTCCCAGATCGATATTTGGAACGATATTCATTAGGCATGCAGTCGTAGTGCTTGCTGAATAATTTTGTAAAATACTTCGGGTCTTTGATCCCAACCTTTTCACTGATTTCGTAAATTCTCAGGCCGCTGCGCAGCATCTCTTCCGCTTTCTTCATGCGAAGGTTCGTCAGGTACTCCGAAAAATTCACGCCATACCGCTGTTTAAAGACGCCGCTAAAATAGTTGGCGTTCAAGAAGGCTTTTTTGGCAACCTGCTCCAGTTTGATGTCTTCATGATAATGCTCCTGTATGTAGAGCACCGCTTGCATAACATTGTCTTTCGGCACGTTGACCAGGTCTTCATGCCCGAAGTCTATTATGCTTTTTACCTTGCGTACGGCATGTACGAGATCTTCCTCATAAATCGGTTTGAGCAGATATTCGGTAACCCCAAGTCCGATGGCCTGCCTGGCATATGCGAACTCATCGGCGCCGCTGATGATAATGGTTTTCGTTTGGGGCGACAACAGATTTACTTTCTCGATGAGTTCCAAGCCGTCAAGCCCCGGCATACGGATATCTGTGATCAGCAGGTCCGGCATCAAGGCTTCACACTGGGCAAGGGCTCTTATGCCGTCGTATGCCTTTCCCACGACCTGACAAACGCTGCCTTCCATCTCCGCCAGGGTATTTTCAATAATGGGAAGTATCCACATCTCGTCATCAGCGATTATTACACGCACAGCCTGCCCTCCTTTGCGTATTTGGGGATACGTATGGTTACACAGACCCCTCCGGTGCTCACTGTCTCATAAAAAAGACCGGACCGCTCCCCATAGTGAATACGAAGCCGGTTGTTGACATTTTCAATGCCCACCCCGCCCGCGTTTTTCCGAAACTCCGTGTGGACAGCCACAGGCGCGGCAAGCTTCTCGTTGAGCCTACGGATTTTATCTTCGGGCATACCGATACCGTCATCCGTAATGCAGAAAACAAGGTCACACCCATCTTCCCGGAGGGAAAGGCGGACAGAACCGCCGCCCATCTGTCTTTCCAGCCCATGCTGTATCGCGTTCTCTACCAATGGCTGAAAAATCATCTTCATGACGCGAAAGCCTGCATATTGACCGGGAATATCATATTCCAACCGGTATTTCCCGTTGTGTCTGATATTCTGTATGGTCATGTAATTCTTGATCTGCCGGAGTTCCTCCTCTATCGTGACAAACTCTGTGCTGCGGGAAAGATTGTAGCGGGTATAGAAGGAAAGGGCTCTGACCATCGAGGCCACATCGCGGTTTCCGTACTGAATCGCCATACCGCGCACACATTCCAGCGTATTATACAGGAAATGCGGGTTGATCTGATTTTGCAGAGCCACAAGCTCAGCTTCGCGCTGTAACAGTTCGGACATGTACACATCCTGAATCAGGCGCCGGATATGTCTTGCCATTTCAATTAAACCGTTGGACAGTGTAGTGATCTCCCCGTGCCTGGGAAAATCCAGAACGATGTCGTAGTTGCCCGCTTTCACCATTGCAGCGGCTTGGGACATGGATTTTATGGGCATAATAAGCTTTTTTTGTATGTAGATCAACCAAATGATGAAAATGATAACAAACCCGCAAACCAAACATAATATCAGCAGTTGAGCCTTGATTACACTGGACAGCACGGAGGAATACGGCTGAAAGTTAAGGATTCTCCAACCCGTGTAATTAGAAGTATAGAAAATGAGAAAATAGTCTTTGCCGCCGATAGGATATCGCATCATACCGCTGCCATCGGAAATTCGGTCCAGCAATTCCTTCGGCAGCATACGGGAAGTTTCCCCGCCGGCACCATCATAAATCACCCTGCCGGCTTCGTCCAGCACACATATGTCGGCGCCTCGTTCCAGAATGCCGCCGGGTTGTTCCAGAATGCCGGGCAGAAATTCATCCGGGAGGTCGAGCATTAGCACGCCTAACACTTTTCTCGAATTAAAATCCCTCAGAGAGTGGCAGATGCTGATCACTCTCCGGGGATGATTCGCGACGTGAAACTCGTCGTGCGTCCCGAAAAGTGTCATTGCGCCCTTCGCAGCTACCGTATCCTGATACCATTGGCTTTCCGGCGCGCTGTATCCCGGTTCCGGGGGATTCCCTTTCGCAAAGAAAATATTATTTTGCTGGTCAAAAAGATAGAGGCCGGCAATATCCGGGTTCACCTCCGAAAAATTGAGCAGCCAATCGTGCAGTCGATACTCCGCGCTTAACTTTTCCAATGGAGTCATTTTGTCATACCACTGAATATCCGTCAGGATCATCTCGTTGGTCATGACGGAAAGAGCCAGCCTGTCCGCCGTTTGGAGCTGATTATCCAGATTTCTGCCCATTTGCTCCAGCATTTTTGTTGTCAAGGTTTTAAGCTGTTCCTCAACGATCCGGGTGGAATACCTGCTGATAAACAGGCCTATGCTTATGACGGGAAGAATGATGAACACTACAAAAGCCACGGAAAATTTACTTCCTATGCCTATCTGTGCCCACCGCAGCAAAGTGTTCCTGTGCATATCCCTTATTTTCATAGAGCTTCCCCCAATTAAATATTCAATCGTCGCGTCAACCCCACGCTCAAGGAGAATAAGTACACTTTTTGATTATTTGCAATTTATATATTTTTATCTATAATTGTTATTATAAACCATCGGAGGATTCGTTGTCCAGTAAGAGCTCCCTATATATTCGGCTAATTATAGTAAATCCGCCAACACAAATCGCTATTTTTCTTACAGTGAACATTACCCCCGCAGGCGGCTGGGCGCCCTCATCCCTTGACCGCGCCTCCGGTGACGCCCGCAATAATCTTGTCTGATAAAAAGATATACAAAAACAATGTCGGCAGGAAGACAATCATGACCGCCGCGAATAACCCCGCCCAATCACCGGTATAAGTCATGGACTCGATGATGGCTTGCAGTCCCACAGAGAGGGAGCGCAGCTCCTGCTTATTGCCGAATACCAAAGAGATGAAATAGTCATTCCATATGTTCATGAAATTGAAGATGGTGACGGTAATGATGCCAGGCTGAGCCATCGGCATGTATAACTGCCAGAGAATCCGTCCCTGGGAACAACCATCCACCGTAGCGGCTTCTTCAATCGCACCGGGGAGCGAGGAAAAAAATCCCATAAGAAAAAATATGGTGAACGGGACCAGTGAGCTGATGTACATGATGACAAGTGTGAATCTATTTCCCACAAGACCAGCCTGCGCCAGAATTGAGTACATGGGGACGACGATCATCACGCTTGGTATGGCCATTGTTATTAAAAACGCCCTTGTAATCACACCGCGTCCGCGGAATACTTTGCGGGCAAGCACATACGCGCCGGGAGAAGCAATGAGGATCACGCCAGCGCATGAGGCGGCGGAATAGAACAAGCTGTTGAGGAAGTACCACGATAGATTATTCGTGGTCCAGGCTTTTATGTAATTTTCAAAACGCCATCCGGAAGCCAATATCGTGTTCGTGAAGATTTCCCGTGTGGAGGAAAAAGAGGCAAGTAAAATCCAACCAATGGACACAACAAAAAACGAAAACCAGAAAAACAGGGCAATATAGCCCGGTGTAAGACGCAGCTGCCTGATTAATTTACTCTGCTTCATCAGTATTCCAACCTCCTCTCGGGAAGAACCAGTTTGAACACGGTGTAGGCGGCCATGACCGCCAGAGTCACAAAAACACCGACTGCGGCACCGCCTCCGGGGTCCATCAAAGAGGCGGTTGATTTCGACCCCAAGACCAGATTGTACATCAAAACCCCGGGGACCGCCGTTGAGGAACTGATGAAACGGGAATACGCCATCGACCAGACGAAAAAGTTCGATGCTGTGATCGTCCAGAGAGTCAGGGAGGTGTGGAACACGCTTCGAAGTAATGGAAGAGTAATGCCAAAAAAGGACCGCACGCGTCCCGAACCATCGATATAAGCACTCTCATACAGTTCCGCAGGTATGCGGTCGATGCCCGCGAGAAAGATTAACAGATAGTACCCGACACAACCGTAGCAGAAAGAAAAGAGCATCCCCCAGAATATGTGCTTCTCGTCGGTGTACTGCACCGCCGCCAGCGATTGGAGTCCCAGCGTTTTGAACACCGAGGCAAGCAGGCCGAACCTCGTGTTGAATATGTACTGCGTCCACATGCTCACCAACGCCACCATGGAAATGATGTTGGGCATATAGACGACACTTCTCCAGAAAGCCTTCCCCTTCACACCCGAGGAGATCACGACGGCGTAAAACAGCGATACGCAGAGCGTCACAACACCCCCAACCACCCATATCAGCAGCAGGTTTCTGAAGGAACGGCCAAAAAGCGGCATTTTCCAAACCGTAAGATAGTTTTGTAACCCGACGAAGGTCCATTTTCCCATATTATCCGTGAAGGAGGACATGGAGAAAAAACTCATCAAGCCGGTTCTCAGGACAGGATACACAAAAAGAAATGCAAAACATAGCAGTGCAGGCGCTATACACAAAACAATAAAACGCGCCTCTTTTCGACGAACCAACGCTGGGCCCTCCTTTTCTTTTATCATGAGAGAACGGGGCAGACATCTCCATCCGCCCCATTCTGCAATTTCAGAGCCTGTCGGATTATCAATCCCTCTTCGTGCCCTTCTTCATTGCTTCCACAAATGCCTCGGGCGTCAGGTCTCCCCCCAGAAGTTTTCCCAAGTTTTCAGTGAGGGCAGCGCTGACATTGGTGTCGCTCATGTTGCCCCATATTGTGTAGGTACCGGTCATGCTGTTCAGCATCGCCTTGACATCCTCCAGCATGGCCGGCCAATTGACGCCAACCACGGCGGGAACGCATGCTGCCCGGTCAACAAGCCCTTGCTGGGTTTTCGCATCCATGAAGTATGCGATCAACTCCGCCGCGTCATCAGGGTATTGACTCTTTGAGGAAATAGCAAAACCCTGGGAGATAAACTGAAGATTTGTGTTGGGGTCGGCCGAGCCGGACAGAAGCGGGAATCCGCATACGCCCCATTCAAAGTTAGGTCCGGCAGTGGCGGCTACCTCATTCGGGAGCCAGCTCCCATTGCACAGATAGATGGCCGTAACACCCACTGCAAGCTCCTGCTGCCCGGCCGGGAACACGTTGGCGGCGGTGGTTGAGCTGAGGTATCCTTTAGAAGCCAGCTCGGCTATGGCTTGCGCCATTTGCAGCACCGCAGGGTCGCCCCACATTCCGCCCGTCGCGTCAGCGTTAAGCTGGTCACACCATGCCTGGCCTTTAAGCAGCGTCAGGTAGGAGCCAGCGAGAGCCGGACGGTAGGCATCGTCAATGGTTGCCACGTCATAGCCCGCATCCTTGATCTTTCGGCAGACATCAAGGAACTCTGCCCATGTGGCGGGCGGCGAGGTCACGCCGACCTTTCGTAAAATAGCCTTGTTATAGAACATTCCGGCAATTGAAGGCTGCTGCGGCAGGTAGTATACCGAGCCGTCGCCCTTATAGGTTTTAGCGAAATCAATATAGGACGGTATAATGGTCTCTCCTAGGGTCTTGCCTCCTGTGGTAGCGTATGTCTTATTCAGATAGTTATCCAGCTTCAGAAGGTACCCGGTTCCAAAATTAGGGTACAGCCAGTCCGGCGAGTTTTCAATGACGTCAATGGGCTCACCGGAGTCAATGGCCGACTTCAGGGTCAGACGCACGTCGCGGCCAAGCCAGTTCACTTTGACGGTGTTGCCGGTGGCAGTTTCGTACCGTGCGATGGCCTCCTTGAACACCTCCGCCTGGATTTCGGTCTCGCTCCACATTGCCCAATAGTTTATGGTCTTCCCTCCGGCGGGCTGTTGGGACGTGGTGTCCGCCGCCGTCGTTATCTCCGATGAGGGTGTTTTCGTGCAGGCTGCAAGGCTGAATACAAGCAAACAAGCCACGAAGAGAGAGGTGAGGAACCGTTTGTTTTTCATTTGGTTTTCCATCCTTTCAAAATCTTTACCCGATAGTGGATTATGACGATAGCTCCACTTCAGTTTCTTTATGTTTTTATGATAGTAGCATAAGAACAAATGGTAAAGGTGGCAGCATTCAGGAAAAGGTGGAAATTTCTCAGGTGTTTTCAGAGACGGGAGCTAAGGCGAAGGATCTTATAGCTTCCGTAAGCTTCTCCGCTCAGCCCGGAATGGCTAACCTTGGTTCAACTTATCTATAGAGAATCTCTTCAGTTTTCTACAGGTCTTTCTTCATTTTTCTGCATTCATTTTTTTGAGATAATTGGGTAGTATACTAGTAGAAGATAACACAAAGTATCTTCAGGAATATTAATGAGGAGGTTTGAAATGAAGAGGTTTATCACTATTTTCATGTGCATGGCCATGCTTTTAACCACGGTAGTCGGTTGCGGCACGAAAGGCAATACGGAGACCACGACTCCCGCCGGATCATCACAGGGGGGAACATCCGCAACAACAGGGGCTGCGAAGAACCCTGTCACCCTTAAGCTTTTCTTCTTCAGCCCGGAATTGACCGACCAATACAACGACATGGCAAAGCAGTATAATGCCGAAACCGGAAACACCCTTGACATCACAGTACAACAGGCAGATTATGTAACGATGCTCAATGCAAAGCTGAATTCAGGCGATATCCCGGACGTTTTCATGAGCAGTGCATACGCAGACAATCTAACCTACAAGGATTATTGCTATGATTTGACAGATGAAGATTTCATGCAGCAGATGGAGCCTTCGACATTGAACGGTGTTATCGTTAACGGCAGGATTACAGGATATCCCTTCCTGGTTCAATCCTTCTCCTACATCTATAACAAGAAGTTATTCGCAGATAATGGCATTACCGAGCTTCCTAAAACCCTCGCACAGTATGAGGATGTTTGCAAGAAGCTTCAGGCAAAAGGGATACAGCCTTTTGCAACAGGCTTTAAGGAATGGTGGGTACTTCCCCAGACCGCATGGCAGGTTCTGGCTCCGATCAAGGATGCTTACGGCGGAGATTATCAGAAATTTGTCGATGCACTGAATGCCGGTACGGTGAAATTCAAGGATATCAAGGAAATGGGCAAGGTATTCGACATGCTGGACCTCATCAAGAAGTACGGCGGAGCAAAGCCGATGGAATCGGATTTCAATGACCAGTGTTCGGCGTTTGCCACAGGGAAGGTTGCCATGATTCATCAGGGTAACTGGGCGGAAGATACCATCAAGAAGACCAACCCCGATATCCAGATGGGTTATCTTCTCGGTGCGACCGGGGATGATGCCAGTCAGGCAAATCTGGCTTTCTTTTCAAACCAGACCATACGTATTGCCAAAGACGGAGACTATCTCAAGGAATCACTGGCATGGCTTCGTTGGATAACAACCTCAGACTATGGTAAGAATTGGATACCGTCAAAAATCAAGCAAATGTCTCCGATCAAGGGAGCTGCTGCTGCAGAAGCGCAGCTGGCCGTAGAGACTCAAGACCTGCTTTCAAAGAATACGCCCAATTTCCCATTATATTATCAGATGTTCCCAACCGGCTCTGAGCAAGGTCTGGGTACCATCCTCCAGGGTTATTGTGCAGGGTCGAAGAACAGAGAACAGACCTTGGCTGAATTGGACGCTTTTTATACAAAACTTGTAAACGCATCGAAATAACCTTTAACGACTTCTTGATGGGAGGAAAGGGGAGAAATTCTCCTTCCTCCTGTACAAGGCATGCTTCGTACGGAGTACAAGGAAGCGGCCTGATAAATAAGAATGACACGATGATACTCTATATTTCCTATAGGTGGTGTGCCAAAGGTGAAAACCAAGAATAAGCTCCGAAAGGCATTTGAATTTGCAGGCTTTACGGTTCCTGCCGTTATAACCATTCTACTTTTTGTGGAGATTCCGTTCCTGATGAGTGTCCTGTATTCATTTACAAAATGGAACGGCCTTGACAAGGTACCTAAATTCATTGGCCTGGCAAATTATAAGGAATTGCTCACCGATGACAAGGATATGCTGAATGCCTTTATTTTTACGCTGGCTTTTACAGTGCTGATGGTTTTGCTTACCAATGTGATAGCACTGCTGCTGGCTGTCCTTCTCGACAGCGACATTAAAGGAAGGAATATACTGCGTGCCGCATTTTATTTGCCGAATATCATAAGTCTGATCATTATAGGCTATGTATGGCGGTTCATATTTTCCAAAGCCTTTGATTCGTTTTACGGCATAACGCATGCGGGCATTTTCCAGTTAAGCTGGCTGGGTGATACCAGGATTGCCTTTTTCAGTGTGGTGATGGTTTCTGTCTGGCAAGCGGTCGGCTTCTATCTGGTCATTTACATTGCCGGTTTACAGACAGTGCCGCGTGAATTGATTGAAGCCTCGTATATTGACGGCGCTTCCGGCATTAAACGGTTTTTCAAAGTAACGCTTCCGTTGATTATGCCATCCATTACGGTTTGTGTGTTTTATTCCCTTTCCAATGCATTGAAAACCTTTGACGTGATTTTCAGCCTTACCTATGGCGGGCCGGGCAATGCAACGACAAGCATCGCCCTTGATATTTACAAGACAGCTTTCATCAGCAACAGGTTCGGATATGGCTCCGCAAAATCGGTTGTGCTGTTTTTGCTCATAATGATCATAACGGTTGCACAGGTGACCCTCTTTAAAAAGAAAGAGGTGGAAGCATGAAAAACAAAATTTTTAACACCTTGTTATCCATCCTATTGTTTATTGCCGCTTTGATCTATCTTTATCCGTTGATACTGGTGGCAATCAATTCGTTTAAAACCTTTTCCGAGATTATGACGAATGTGGTTGCATTCCCTTCGAAACTGAATTTTGAAAACTACACGAAAGCTTTTGAAATATTGCGCTATCCAAACCTTTTCCTCAATACCCTGATTGCAACGGTCATCGGTACGGGGGGCGTCGTAGTGTTTAGTTCCATGGCCGGCTACAAGCTTTCCCGTTCAAAGACCAGGGTAAGCTGGCTCGTTTTCCTGATTTGCATTGCGCCGATGATGATCCCCTTCCAGTCGTTTATGATCGCATTGGTTAAAATCGCCAAAATCATGCACCTGACCGGTTCCACCTATGGCTTAGGTATAATTTACTGGGGTCTTGGCGCTCCGCTTTCACTGTTTATGTATCATGGCTTTGTAAAAGGTGTACCCAAAGAAATGGATGAATGTGCGGTAATTGACGGGTGTCCTCCTTTTATGGCATTTTTCAGGATCATACTGCCGCTGCTGAAGCCTGTGACGGTTTCCGTTATTGTTTTGAATGTTATGTGGATGTGGAACGACTTCCTGCTTCCTCTTCTTGTGCTGAGCGGTGAAAAAAAGGCAATGACTTTACAGCTTGCTGCTTATAATTTCTTCGGCCAGTATAAGATTGAATGGAATTATGCCATGGCCGCCGTTTTCCTGACGATCATTCCTGCGATCATACTGTACCTTGTGCTTCAGAAGCAGATTATCAAAGGGATGGTAACCGGTGCGGTGAAGGGATAAAACATCCTATTCCCTCTATTTATAATTACAAAGGAGTTGTTTAGATGAAATTTACAGATGGATATTGGTGCAATAAAGACGGGCTGACAGTCCTGAACCCTGTTGAAATTAACGAGATCAGGAAAGATGCCGGTTCGATTACTATATATGCGCCCTGCAGGCCGAAAATCACCCGATTCGATACCGTTGATACGGCACTGTTAACGATAAATATCAGTTCACCCCAGCCGGAGGTGCTGTGTATCAAGACATGGCATTATAAGGGTGAAGTTAAAAAGGGGCCGGCCTTTGAAATTAATAAAAACCCCGAGGTGAAAGTTGAAATCCATGAAAATGACGATGAAATTCGCATTGCCAGCGGAAAGCTGAGCGCCAGCATTAAAAAGCATGGCGGATGGGCCATTGACTATCTTTATGATGGCAAACGGATTACCGGAAGCGGAAAAAAGTATATGGCGCATATCGCAAAAGAAGACGGAACCGCTTATATGAAAGAGCAGTTGTCCCTGTCCAATGGTGAGTGCGTGTATGGCCTTGGAGAAAGGTTTACCGCCTTTGTCAAAAACGGCCAGGTTGTGGACATGTGGAATGATGATGGCGGGACCTGCAGTGAGATTGCCTATAAAAATATACCGTTTTATCTGACCAATAAAGGCTATGGCGTCCTGGTGGCGCATCCTGAAAAGGTCTCCTTCGAAGTTGCTTCCGAGGTTGTGACGCGGACACAGTTTTCCGTACCCGGAGAATATCTGGAATACTATGTTATAGGCGGACCGGAGCCCAAGGATGTCTTGAGGAGATATACCGAGCTGACCGGCAGGCCTTCACTTCCTCCGGCGTGGTCCTTTGGCCTTTGGCTGACGACATCGTTTACGACCAGCTATGATGAAGCAACGGTGAATAGCTTTGTCGACGGTATGCATGAGCGGAATATCCCGCTGCATGTTTTTCATTTCGATTGTTTCTGGATGAAGGAATACCAGCTTTGTGATTTTGAATGGGATAAGGAACAGTTCCCCGATCCGGAAATCATATTGAGGCGTTTGAAAGACAAGGGGCTGAAGATATGTGTCTGGATCAATCCCTACATCTCGCAGAAATCAAGGCTTTTTGATGAAGGAATGGAAAACGGCTATCTGGTAAAGAAGCCCAATGGGAGCGTCTGGCAATGGGATCGCTGGCAGCCGGGGATGGGGCTGGTGGATTTTACGAATCCCGCTGCGACTGCCTGGTTTCAGGAAAAGCTGAGAAAGCTGGTCAAAATCGGCGTGGATTGCTTTAAAACAGATTTCGGGGAGCGTATTCCCACGGACGTCCAATACCATGACGGGTCCGACCCCTTTAAAATGCATAATTATTATACTTATTTGTACAATCAAGCGGTCTACAGTATGCTGGAAGAGGAAAAGGGCAAAAACAAAGCGCTTTTGTTTGCCCGTTCGGCTACGGTGGGCAATCAAAAATTCCCGGTGCACTGGGGCGGAGACTGTTCCGCTACTTATGAATCCATGGCGGAGAGCCTCCGCGGGGGACTTTCCCTGTGCCTTTCCGGGTTCGGCTTCTGGAGCCATGACATCAGCGGCTTTGAGAAAACCGCCACCCCCGACCTTTATAAGCGGTGGTGTGCATTTGGGCTGTTGTCGACCCACAGCCGGCTTCATGGAAATGAATCCTACAGGGTACCCTGGTTGTTCGGGGATGAAGCGGTAGAAGTCCTGAGACACTTTACAAATCTGAAATGCAGCCTTATGCCGTATATCTTCTCGGCATCCTGCACTGCGGTGAAGGAAGGCCTACCCGTTATGCGTGCCATGTTCCTTGAATTTGCCGGAGATCCGGCCTGCGACTATCTGGACAGGCAGTATATGCTGGGTGATTCACTGCTTGTGGCTCCGATTTTCGGTGAAGACGGTAATGTAAGCTATTACCTTCCCGAGGGAAGCTGGACGCATTTTATTACCGGAGAAAAGGTCGAAGGCGGCTGCTGGAAACATGAAAAGCACAGCTATATGAGCCTGCCGCTTATGGTCAGGCCTAATTCCGTCATTGCCGTGGGAAATAACAAGGAATCGACGGAATATGACTTTGCGGACAATGTAACCCTGCATGTGTTTGAGCTTCAGGAGGGAGTCGGTACCGGGACGGCGGTATATGATGCGGAAGGAAATCCGGAATTTACTGTTCGGATACTACGCAACGGAAATTTGGCAGAGGTAACCCGCGATGGTTCAGGTAAACCCTGGAGCCTTCTGCTGAGGGGCATAGAAAGCCTTGCGTCTGTCGATAACGGTATGTGGGAGCCTCATGAGCTTGGTGTTCTGGTTAAGCCCGATGCGGCAGCGGAACGAGTTTTGATCCATATGCGGTAATATCATTCGTATTTTTGGAGGATAGCAGATTGATTAAGAGAAATAAAGCATTTCAACCCCTGGGATGCTTTATTTTTCGTCCTGCCAGTTAGATTTTCGCCGGTCTTGCCACCCTCCGAAAAGCAGCCCCGTCATCAAAATAACTCAAACGGATCCCAGATAATGTACATATCGGCGTGATTTCTTTTTTGATATAATTAAGGCAGTTTATATTTTGGGGAGAGTGAAAGATGATATTTCAATGGGTCCGCCAGCGACTGAGCCCAATTTATCAAATATATAACCGGCGGCTTGCAAACAAGCTGATATTATTTTTATCACTCATTGTTTCTGCATTTATCATTGTTGTGATCATGCTATCCTATTTTCAAAGCATCGAAATCCTGACACAGGACTATATCGAGAAAAGCAAGACCATCCTGAAATTAACGGGGCAGAGTATCGATAGCTATGTGCAGCAAATTGACGACCTCTCCATTACGCTGAGAAAGTATGAGGGAGACCGTATGATCAATATCCTCATCGAAAACAGCAGTGATTACCAGAACGAAAAATATATTCAGAGCAGGATACAAGATTTGTTCAGTTCCAGGCCGGACATACAGGAAGTGCGGTTTTATATTCCTTCCACCAAAAAGGATTTCTATATTTCAAAGGTTTTTGCCAACGTCAGGGTGGAATATGATGCGGAAATAGAGGGGACGGACTGGTATAAAAGGACGACAACAGGCAAATATTACAGGGATATAGAGCCGAGCCCCGGCAATAGCGGGGTACACGGAACGGCCAATAGTACCGCCACCTTTTTCACCTTTCACCGTGCGCTGATTAATATCCATAATCAGAAAACCCTTGCCGTATTATCCATGGCCTTCAACTATTCGCTGCTGGAGAAGATCAACTGGAATGAAGGCGGCCAGGAAGGCGAGGTCCTCTGTATTTACGGAAAGGAAAACCGGCTGTTCTATTGCAGCAATGAGAGCCTTATCGACGCCATTGAGTCCGCTGACTTGCTGCGGAATTTTCAGGCGGGTGCAATGAACGGGAGTTTTGAAACGCAAATAGCCGGAAGGGATTACATGGTTGTATACGATATTTCCGAAGGCTTCAACTGGCAGACAATGAAGCTGATTCCCATCGATGTTCTTGATAAAAAACCGCGCAAGGTACGGGATATCAATCTTCTGATCGGAAGCACATGCATATTTGTTTTGGTGCTGGCAGTCGGCTTTGTTACCAATGTCGTCACCCGTTCCCTGCATAAGCTGTCGCGGCAGATGGAGAAGGTCGGAAAGGGTAATTTTAAAATCAAAGTGGAAGTGAAAGGCCAGGATGAGACGGCGCATCTTGCGGAGAAATTTAACCTGATGGTTGAACAGATCGATGCGCTGGTGAATGAACAATATATCTCGCGGATCAATGAAAAAACTGCACAGCTCAAAGCATTGGAAGCGCAGATAAATCCACATTTCCTTTATAACTCGCTGCAGGCCATTTCGACGAAATCCGTACTGAGCGGCAATAAGGACATCAGTCAAATGGTCGAAGCCCTCGCCCATAACTTTCGTTATTGCATCAAAGGGGGCGATATGGTGAATATCTCCAGCGAAATGAAGCATATCAACAATTATCTGATTCTGCACAAAGCTCGCTTTGATGACCGTTTAACGGTGGATGTCGTCTTCGAAAACGAGGTGCCTGATGTCATGATACCCAAGCTTTCAATCCATACTTTGGTTGAAAACTCCATCAAACACTGTCTTGAGCGCATTCATGGAACCCTCCTCATAGAAGTGCATACTTTTATGGAAAAGGATAAAATCATCATTGAGGTCAAGGACAGCGGTCCGGGTATGACAGAAAGCAAATTGAAGGAAATAAGAGATGAAATGAACGACAATAACTGGCTGGAAAAGATCAATGAAAGAATCGGCTTGATCAATTTAAATGCACGGTTAAAGTTAATCTATGATGGGGCCGCCAGCCTTGAGATTACCGAAAGCTCACCCTCGGGGACCAGAATCAGGATCGTGATTCCAGTGCAGCAGAGGAGGTAGATAGGAATGTACAACGTTCTGATTATTGATGATGAAAAACCGGTAAGAGAAGTTATCAAAGCCCTGGGGCAGTGGCAGAAAGCCGGTGTAGATCAAGTGCTTGAGGCTGTCGAAGGCCGCAGTGCACTGGAAGCGATGCGGAAATGTAAAACAGATATTGTATTTCTCGACATGAACATGCCGAATATGAACGGGGTGGAATTCCTGAAGGCGGCATGCAGCGAATTTCCAAAGACGAAATATATCGTTGTCAGCGGCTATGAGGATTTTGAATATACAAGACAGGCGATACATTCGAGAGTACTGGAATATTTATTAAAGCCGGTCGTTGAATCGGAACTGAACCAGATATTGCTGAGGGCCGTGCAGGAACTGGAGGAGGATCGCAAAAAGGATACGGAAAGTCTGCGTATGTGGGCTGAGAAGCGCATGACGATGCCCCTGGCACGAGAAAAAATTTTACTGCAGATTATCGAAGAGAACGAGAATACCCAGGTTACCGCAGAACAAAGGAAAATTCTTGGGATACCCGGGAACAACGCCTGTCTTGGCATTGTTGTATTCAGCATATTAAATATGGACCGCGTTTGCAGCGATGAATTTCAAGGAGATTTGCCCATTACTTTTTTTGCCGTTATGAATATTATTGACGAGCTCGCATCCCATTGGTGCAGCGGGTTCAGCTTAAAAACCGGCAAAGCCCGCAGCGAAATTATTTACACTGTCATTGCGGAGCCTGCGGATGCAGGAGAATTCGAGGCTTCCTTGTCGGGACGCATTATGGAAATAACCGAGGTTTTGGAGGATTTATTCGGAGCTTATTGCATCGCATGTATCGGCAAGACGGTGCAAAACGTGGAAGCCTTGAATAAATCCTACGGCATGGCGCTGGAAATCTTGAACAGCATCAATGTCCTCCAATGCAACGATAAAATTTTCACAAGAAAGAATACGGAAGAGACGAGCAAAAGAGCTTCCCTTATGGAAAAAAAAGAAATTCTGATCTATGCCTTTGAAAGCGGCGGGATTGAATATGCCCGGAGTATCATCAGCCAGTATTTCGAGGATATCCGGCAGCAGGGCTTTTGGAGCAAGGATGACTTGTACAGGACTTCGATGGAGTTCCTTGTGATTATTGAAAATATTACCGAGCAGCTGCGGATACAGGGAGGAAAAGAGGTCATCGCCGAATACAGAAGAAAAGACCCTGCGCGTGCGTTTACAAAGCTGGAGGAGTTCAGCGAATTTGTCTTTACCATATTGGAGTGTCTTTTTGCAAGCGTACGTTTAAATATGAAAGTCAATGAAAAAGCCAATCTGTACGAAATCAAAGCGTATATCGAAAAAAACTTTTCCAGTGAGCTTCCCCTCAGTTATTTTTCAAATAAATATTATCTCAGCAAGGAATATTTGTCCAAACAGTTCAAGGAGGAGTTCAGCTACGGGATTCATGAATATATCCTCAGGGTGAGAATGGAGAGGGCCGGTCAAATGATCTGCGACCCTTCCGTTAAAATACAGTCCATCTCCAGTTATCTTGGATACAAGGATACCAACTACTTCAGCCGTGCGTTCAAGGCATATTACGGGGTATCGCCTTCCGAATTCAGAGACCGGCACCCATGTGAATAAAAGCTTTTCAGATTCTACAGTTTTTTCTTCATTTCTCTATATTTCTTTTAGCGTATCGGTTCGTATGCTTCTTCGTATAAAAAAGGACATTTTATTTGAAATTTACCATTTTTATTAGTATAATACAAATAAATGGGGGGATTAAGATGCGGTTTGTCAATTGGTATTCCTATTTATTTGCAAAGCGTCTTTCAATACTGTTAAATGACGGCCATCAAAAAAGATCCGTATATTATTTTTCTTTTCAAATCATACTTGGCGGGCTTGTTAAAAACATAATATTATTCTCCTTGGCAATATTAGTCGGAGCATTCATCCCGACACTGATCATAGCAACAATATTTGGAACCCTGCGGATGATCGCCGGCGGTTATCATATGGATACCTACGGAAGATGTTTATTTGTATCGCTTATGCTGTTTTTAGTCTCCGCGTCAGCCGCTCAATATACAAACCCGTACTGGAATATCAGCGCTATGCTTGTGCTAATAATTTTTACATTTATTTTTGGCCTTTATGCCCTAATCCGGTATGCACCGAAGGACACCCCGCATAAACCGATAACCGAACCGGCAGAGATCCGAAAATTTAAAATTTTATCATTGACCTATCTTTTTTTGCTATCGGCCGCCGGACTTGTTTTGGTATATTATAAACTGAACATGTATGCCCTATCCCTTTGTTTCGGCGCATTCTTGGAACTGTATACCTTAACGCCCATGGGCCATAAATTCTTCGACTTTATTAAAGGAATGACGATAAAAAGCCGGCATAAAGTATCTCTTTAGATGCCTGAAAATTAATTATTGCAATTTCTTGCGCGGTTAATTCTTATCTGTTATCCGTCGGATAGATGTAGCATGATTATATACAATATTGTCCTTTTCCGTTTACTTTTAGAAGAAAATGTAATAAAATAGAAAAGTAGGCATTAAGGAATATGGAGATAAAATTATGGTAATGAATTTATACATTTTGTTTGTTATATCACTTCCTGAAGCCGTTTTAAATGCAATCATCATCATACTTTTTGCCGGCGCAAAAAGCAAATTGCAGATCAATAAATCAAACATCCTCAGGTTTACCGTTTCTATAATTGCTATGCTGGCCGCGACAACGATCATTCGGCCGCTGGCACAAAATGTAATTGAAAATGTATTAATGCACACCGTTGCTTACATGATACTATTTGTACTTATTTATAGGCTAAAATTGGGCTATGCGGCGCTGAGCACTATCCTGACAATGCTTTTGGAATCAACGATAAACAATATCTTTGTACCTTTTGTGATTGCTTACATCAGCGGAGGACCAAAAAATTTCTCTGAACATTACCAGTTTTTTGTAGTATACGCGATGCCTCAAAGAATATTCCAATGCCTGGTGATTGGTTTTCTTTGGAAGTATGATATACTGATGATTACAAAAATCAGCCGCCGATTTCATAAAACCTTTATCATATTATCCTCCATTATGGTGTTGGTCGAATACGTCTATGCCTATATGTTTGATACATATTTTGATACTCAGCCCCTGGTTTATCAAATTACAAATGCCATTATCTTGGTGATGCTGGTAACCGTATTTAATTTATTGATATTTAAAACAATTTATATTGCGGTCGGAGATATTTTAACGAAGGGATACTCTAAATACAAAGAATTGGAAGAGAATGCAAAATCGGCTTTTGCTCGGGTGAATACTCTTCTGAAGGATAATAGAACAGCCGAAGCGATTATGCTCATAGATGGGCTTAACTATGAAGATAATCAAAAATAATAAAAAGAGGGAGGTGAAAGTAATGAGAGCAAAATATTACAAACTGTTGTCCGTCCTATCTTCCGCACTATTATTTATTGCTGCTTTAAACATTAAACCTGCCAGTAGTGATTATTTTTATCAGCCTCGGGTACCAAAACACTTAAAGTAAAGGGTTAAAGCAAAAGCACTCTTTTAACCAAAGGGTGCTTTTTGTTTTTTATGATTTTTATGGGATAATGTTTAATTGTTAAGCAATTTATTTATTTTTTCTTGATTTATTATGAAATAACACTTTAAACAAATATTTACATTAAACAAGATAAAGATTATAATTATGGTACAGGATGTACCACATGATAATCTTTACAAGGAGTATACTTATTGCGATGTGTAATAATTATGAAGATACAATAAAAAAGAGGATAGACGACTTACGGCTGATATTACATAGTTATACGAATGAATCAACTGACTTAAGCAGTGATTCTATCCTTAAATTAAGTGAAAAACTTGATAAATTGATCTATGACTTTTACATTCTACAAAAAAAGGTCAAATAATCCTATCTGCCGAATATTCGTGCTGCAGCTCTCCACTGATAATAACCTCCGAATCCTTTAATAGTCCGCCTTCAGCAACCAGGGCTTTCGCTGCAAATCCTTTTATCGGCTCAAACCACACAAAACCGGACCTTTTCATGGCTTTCTAACGACCTGATTCAAAGTTAATTTTTTCGTTTGCCGAAAAAATTGATTTCATCCGCGGAATTTCAACTTTCAGTGCAGCCATTCGTGGGCTTTTGAAGCAGCCTCCAGCCAGTCGTTCAGCGCCTTTTTGCTAAAAACAATGGTGCTGTTTATATTGACATACGGTATTTCGTCCAGTTTTCCGGCATAGATCATGGAAGAAAACTCTTCCTCCTTTATACCCAGATAGCCGGCAGCTTCCGAAACCGTCAGGGTATCCTTGTCTGCCGTCTTCAGCGCATTTTCAAGCTGTGATATGTCCATATTTATATAAGGTATACTGGGCGACGGATACCCTCTGCCAAGGTAAGCATCTTTTAAAATAACAGCACAGATTATCATTGCAGCTGCAAGAATAAAAAACGAAAAAATGTTTCCCCTGCTTTCACTCATTTTCAATTTCCTTCCTTTTCTAACGATCTCTTTTCAAGTATTGTATCATATAGCGAAAAGTTCGGAAATATTTTATTGCAAAAATAGCTGATGCCGCCGCTTTTTGCACGGCAGCAAAGGATGAACCGTTAGTGGAACAAAAAAAGCCTGCCAACCGGCAGGCCCAAAAATTTTTCTATCGCTTCCCGTCAGTTATTATAAATACCTACTTCTCTGATAGGGAATCCGGCATAATAGGTTGTGCCCATAACGTCATAGCTATCAATCTTTACATACTTTATACCTTGCGCAGTAAAATTATATGTCTTTGCAGTCCCAATACCGTTTTGCTCGTCCGCAACAGTGGTCCAATTTGTTCCGTTTGCTGAGACCAATACTTTGTACCTGCATGGATAGGTACCTGTCATTGGCAGCAGCATAATGCAGTTTGCGTTCCGGACCGCCGGCAGCTCAATGGTCAGGTCCCAGGGCTTTTCATTATTTGATTGAGCCCAGGTGTTCACGTCGCCGTCGATGGCCTTGTTTGCAGTATTTCCCCATCCGGCGGGCTCAGACATCGTTGCGGCTGCGCCAATGGCCAGATTCCCGGAGGGCAAGGCATATTTGTCATTGAGCAGTATCCCATACCGTTTACTTAGCAAGGAAGATATATTGACCGTAGCCGTACTTAATGTTTTCGTATTCAAAAGCGTAAAGCTTGAATTGTATACATCAATATACGATCCCTGTGCGGACTGCCTTACTACAAAGAGCTCATCCGTCCTGTCTGAATTATAGTCTGCGCTGATGCAGACAAACTTGCCGTCCGTATTGAGGGAATTATAATTTATTGTACTGCTGCCGACCTGTCCGGAAGCCTTTTTGCTCAAAGTCAGATTTGTAGCATCCCTGTTGGCGATAATCAGATCATCGAGATTTCTCAAATCATTGTAATATCTTACGGATTTCGGCCTCAGCCCGCTCATGCCCATAAACGCAGCCGATCGTAATTGCTGCGCCTCATCCGAAACCCTGCTCAGCAATGCCTGGTTTTCATTATCCGAAACAGCAGTAAATGTGACGGAAAGAGGATTCGCCTGATAGGAGGCGACCCTGTACACTCTCAGGTTTATCGTACTGTCGCCGGCTTTTCTGCGTGCAACCACGATTTCATCGGGATCACCTTCACCGGTGACCTTTTGCTCCAGATTTGCCGTTGTCAACGCGACAAAGCTGCCCTCGGAATTGTCCGCTGCAATGGATGAATCATTTGCCATCAACCCTCCGAAGCAGTTATACAAATACAGCTGCCGGCCGGCGGAATCCGTATTCTTGACTACGACAAATTCATCCACTCCATCTCCCTGCAAATCAAACCTGCAGGTCAAGTCTTTATCGCTTGAGAACACATAGCTTCCAAAACGGTTTTCATTCTGACCGACCCATGTTCTTCCGTCATTGTAGAAATCATAATAATCTACCGTCTGGTCATCCCACAATACTCCCAGAGTATTCTGCAAATACGTTTTGGGTGCATTTGCAGCGTCGTTTTCCATCAATTTCGTCAGGTTGGTATCGAAATAAGAGCTCAAGGCAGCGGCAGGATTGTCTGCATCCTGAGGATTCAATAAAATGTGCTTTAAGCGCTTTAAGTAGTTGGTGCCCGTGTAATCCGGCTGTTGTTCATACTGGCAGCTCTGAGCCGTACTTACATAGGGGACCTGCATATTGAAGAAGGATGGTGAGGATTCAAACTGAAAATAAGTAGCGCCTTCCCCCAACCCTTTTAAAATATAGCTTCCTAAAATTTCCTCGGGGCAGAAGAGTTCACCGTACATATAGTATTTGCCCGTAATGGAAGCTGTCATTTCCGCCCACATCCAGTTTTGCAAGGACATGCCCCAGCCGGATATATTTCTTGACCTCACCGGATTTTTTGAATAATTGTTTTTCAGGTCGAATTTGAGCCAGGATGCCAGGGGTCTGTTTGCACCTGCGGTAGGAGCAGTGGCGGCAGCGTCAAGATATTCCAGATTGGCCGCCGGATGATAGTTATTATTTGCCCATACAAAGGTAACGTTTTGTCCAAGCACATTTTCCGCATAATTCTGCATATTTGCATAAACCCGGCTCTCATTGTATGGGAGAAAAGTATTGCTATATACATAATTGTCTTCGGCGGAAACCACATATTCCTTCATCAGCCAGCAGGAATCGCTCCATGCAAGCTTTAAGCCGCTGCTGCCGCAGACGTCTATGACTCCCTTGACCGCTTCGGAATCGAAGGAAAATCCATGGGACCCGGCGCCGATGGGATTTGTTTTATAAGCTGCATCGCTTCCGTACATTTCATGAAAGCGGACGCCTTCCAGCGCATCCGGATATGCCGCCTTCAAGGCAGCCAATGCATCCACGTCCATGGACAAGCCGTAGTGCCCTTCCGCGCCTGGCGTCACATGTATGGGCGGCGGGGGCAAGAGTGATATTTCACCGTTTTGATTTGTTTTAATGCCGGAAGAGATCAATTCAAGGTATACTTTGATTTTCGCATTGTCCTTATTTTCAAAATAATTCAATACGTATTTCAGCGCACCGTGAATGCGGTCAATGGGTTGAGGATTTTGCACCCCATAGGCGTATTTGTCATAAAACTGCGTCGGATAGATCAGGACGCCAACCCTGTAATCTGTTGCCAGGTCCGCCAGTGCATTATAGATGTTGTCAAGATATGGATCCATGCCGGAATAATTATCTTTATTTGCATAAATAAACTCCGTAGGCATGCCCTCATCAATCAAAAACAGTAGTAACGGCGTCGGAGAAGGCAATGCGGAAGGCGCAGGAGTCGATGACGGTATCGGAGTCGGCGTTGGCAAAGGTGCGGCGGCGGCAGGTGCCAACGCCGCCGTCCCATATACTTCGATTTCTCTTATGGCATAAGGTCCCTGGCCCACCTTTACCGTTGGGACTATTCTTACATACCTTGCCTGCCTGTTCAGAAAATTGGACTCTCTGGCTTCGCCCGCACCAATGTTCTCAACGGCGACCGTAACCCAATCCGTCCCATCTAGGGATGTTTTAACGGAATACCAGGTGGGATAGTTGACACTGTCGTTTTTCATTACAACACGGCTGATATTGGCCGTATTTACCAGGTCTATCTGCAAATCATAGAAGGTATCCGTTTGAGGCTGAACGTAGGTGCTTGTGGTGCCGTCGACGGCATTACCGGGTGCGCCGTACCAGCTCCCGTTGTAATTGGAGCTTGTAACGGTTTTGCCAAGGGCTAGGTTCGTTCTGTTATCCGAATTGAAGATGCCTATTTCTTTCATTGCATACCCGAAGGCCTTTTTGGCATTTACATCAATTTTCACATATCTGGCCGGAGTATTGGCAAAATGATATTCTTTTTTATACCCCCAGCCTTTGTTATCCTCCGTCACCGTATACCAATTGCTGTTGTCTTTTGAAACCTTGATGCTGTACCAGGTGGGAAAATTATTCTCCTCAGGAAGGACAAATACTTTGTTAATCGACCGGATTGTTCCCAGATCAATGGTCAAATCCCAGCTTACGTCCTCGGAGGGCTGGGCATAGGTTGTCTCATCCCCGTCAACGGCTTTGGAAGCACTATGCCACCATCCACCCGTATAAGCTGAACCGTCTATGGAAGCCAAAACAGTTTTGTTTAATGCCAGATTTGCATTGGATAAGTTGTAAACAGCTACCTCGCTTATTGCATGATGGGCGCCTCCATTATGCTCTGCAGTGACATCAATTTTCACATACCTCGCCTGTACGGGTGGAAAATCATAGGTTTCGGACAAAGCCTCCATATAATTGTTCTCCGTTGCAACCGTTGTCCATGCCGAACCATCGGCGGAGGTTTTAATTGTAAAGGCTGTAGCGTAATTATGAACAGCAGAAATAAAAACAATCCTGTTAACGGTTTGCACCGCTGCAAGATCAATCTGCAGATCCCAGGCTGCCGTGTCTCCCTGTGCCCAGCTTCCCAGGCTGGAATCCCCCGCTTTTCCCGCAGTATTGCCCCAGGCGGGACTGCCGTTGAGCATCGTCATGGATGCTCCGGCTGCAAGGTTTTTTGTGCTGAATATTTCAACCTCCTTCATCGCAAGATTGGTCCCGGATATTTCCGTAACATTGATTTTCAGATACCTGGCCTGTACAGGCGCAAAATCATATGCCGAAGTCGTACCGGCTGTTCCGGCATATTCATGGAAAACCGTTTCATAGCTGATCCCGTCATTTGATATCTGGATATCAAATTTCGTGGCGTAATTTACCGTGTCCTGTGTAAACTTTACCTGGTCGAAGACTTTTTTCGTCCCGAGATCGATTGTCAGGTCCCACGGGACTCCTGCCTCTGATGTCTGTGCATGCGTAGTATAATTTCCGTCGATGGCATAAGCCGCTATATTCCCCCATCCGACATTTGCATTCATGGAAGCCGCGGCGCCGATTGCCAGATTTTCCGAAACCGCATAAACCCTGGCAGGATAAGTTATGGGACCTACAGTGGTCATCAACAAAATACAGACCAATACTTTGGCAAAAATTCTTCTTTTCACCGACCCAATCCTCCCTTCATCATTTCCATTTTCATCAATACTCCTATAATACATCCAGTTGAGCACTCACACCCTCACGGCCATCCCATCTCCTTTCCTTCACAAGCATAGCTCCCTCCGGCGGAATCCCTTTTTCGTCGAAAATCCGCAACTCATTTTCTTCCTTGAACCAGCACTCCGGGAGATAGTAAGAATCCTGTGGGCCAACGTTCCAGTAGCGTCCCGCATTGCGGCCATTGAAGAAAATCTGCCCCTTCCGGGACGGATGGATTTTCAGGTAGATTGGCCCGGCAGGCTTCTCCGATTTGAACCGGGTTTCAAACCATGCCGGATTTCCGGGCATTCCCCGGCAATCGTCCCTTCTCTCAGCAGGATACTCCCAGGGCTTGAATTCCCAGAGCCCCTCTTTGCTGAGGTTTGACAGCAGCGCATGGAATGTCAGAGTATTCAGTGCATCCGGCCGCACATCCCCCCACATGAGAAAGTCGACTCTGTTTTTCCCTGCCTTTAGCTGTTCTTTCAGAATAAAGTCCGCAAAACCCTGCCCCGGATTTTCATAGAACCCCACCGCTTCACCGTTGCATAAAACGAGTACGCTGTAATTGCCGCAATAAACACCATATACCGGCACAGGCACGTCAAGGCTGAATTCAATGCTGCCGGTCCACAACCGTTGATTTACAAGCTCAGCCAAATGGTCATCCTCGTTCAAATGTCCGGGAAGGGATGGAATCAAGGATGACTTGAACTCACCCCCTGCTTTGATAACCGGTTTTGATGAGACGAGGGGGACCGCATGGTAAATATGTCCGTATACGCCTTTCTTTTCGCCCATTCTCCAGCTGTGGCTGAAACGGCCCAGATTATCCGCCAGCATTGTCAGAGTATTCCTTCCTTTTCTCAGCAAAGCAGGCAAAGGCGTCCTCACCGCGCCCGGACCATGTCCCCAGGTGCCTATATATCTGCCGTTCAGGTATATTGCAAGCCTGTCGCAGGATTCTACCGGAAACAGCCCATATTGCTGCTCATCCTCCACATCAATTGTCAAGCGGTACCAGCAATACCCGTAATTTACCCCCAAGGCTGACATTTCAGAGGGTCCGTCGGTCCTGACCCATTCCAGGCCCTCGCCGGCGGGCTCCCGGCATACATTGACAAGGCTCCAATCCTTTAACTCAGGGAGATCGGCATCTGCGTTTTTCGTATTGGACTTTCTGCCACACAGCACTCTGTCAAAGATATTCATCTCATAAAATCCTTCGTCCATTTCCGGCAGCCTTATATCCGCTTCCGTTTCTCCGACATATTCAGGCCCGATCACCAGCTTATTATCCAGCCACCAGCAGCGTCCTGCAAGATCAGTATTGACAATCAATACGGTGAGTCCATCGAAATCCATTGCTTTTGGAGAGCATCCTCCGCTGACGGTTTCCCTTTTTTCCGTCCCGTTTATGCAGATTTTTGCATGCCAGCCCACAGGGCCATGGAATACCAGTATACATTCGCCAAAGAATCCCAGAGGCATAAGATTCGCATAGTTTACTACCTGCCGCCGGGTCAATTGTACATTTACAGGCAGGATAACCGCACCAAAAGGCTCCAGTGAAATCTCCAGCCCGCATCCCTCTTCCAATTCCATATGAGTGCTGGTGAGGCACGTGTCGCCGCCGTTTGTAAAGGTCATCCACTCCCCCTCCGTACCGGAAAGCTTCCAGCCTTTGATCCCTTCCATTCCTTGCATCTGCTTTATTTCGGTCTTTTTGCCTGCAAAGAATGCTCCCATGCTGTCGGACAGCATATTTACAATTTTTGTGGCATAATATTTCTCCGTTGGCTCGCCGCCTTCCGCCAGAGGGGAATCAAGGTCATAGCTGGTGATTATATGGTAGAAAGGGTCGTACTGCAGCCGTCCTCCCCAAAAGCCGAAGTTTGTACCGCCATGCCACATATAGTAGTTTACCTGCCCTCCGCTTCCGAGGATTTCCATAACCTTTCTGGCAACGTCCAAAGGATGCTTTGTCTGGTGCTGCCTGCCCCAGCTGTCCAGTCCGCCGCACCAGAGCTCTGTGACAAGGATGGGCGCATCGGGCTGGACAGACCTCATCCTGGCGATGTCCCCGGCAGGGTCCTCCCAGGTGTTGACACACTCCACATTGCCGGCCTCCGTCTTTCCTTCAAACAACCGGTTGCAGTTGATTACAGGTACCTGAAAGCCCGATTCCTCAAAGCATCGGTTAATATCCGCAAAATAGCTTGTTCTTCCCGGGACACAAGGCATCAGATGCTCATTCTCATTTTGGACCAGAATGATATTGCCCCCATGCGCCGCATCCATCCTGGCCAGTTCTGGCAAAATACGCATAAAGAACCGTTTATAGTAGAACGTATAAATCGCATTGTCTGTGCGGTACTGTATTCCGGCTTTGCCGGCCAGCCATGCAGGAAACCCGCCGAAATCCCATTCAGAGCAGATATATGGGCCGGGACGGAGAATAACATATAATCCGACCTCGCCTGCCAACCGTATAAATGCTTCAATATCCTTATCTCCGCTAAAATCAAACTGTCCTTCCTCAGGCTCGTGGAAATTCCATGCCATATAGGTAGAAATACAGTTGAGGCCGGCCCGTTTTGCCTTGTATAAGCGGTCTCGCCATAATCCCGCCGGTACGCGGAAATAATGAAGCTCTCCGCTTGTCAGCCATATTCGCCTGTCATTGATGCGATAGCTGTACTGATCATATGAAACCATCTTTTTCTTCGGTAAGCCAATGTTTACAATGCACGCCTTGTGTGGCGCAACAGCTATACGGAAGCCGGCTTCTCCCGGCTTAATGTAACCGGGTCCAAAATTTTCTTTTTCACAGCATGTATACTCTTCCGCCGCTTGAATGCCGAGAGTCCCTTTGACTGCAAACTGCGAATTCCCGGTGGTACCGGTTTCCAGATTGCCCAGCAGGACAGCCTTTTCTCCGTTTTGATACCGCCAGAATAAAAAGCATACCGGCTTTTGCCAGTCTTCATTCTCCCACCGGATACCCTCCGGCCCCCATCCGGACCCGCCAAATGCCGAAGATACGGCATAATAGGTCTGGGGGCTGCCGATGGACTTTGAAGTCAGGTGCAATTCTCCGGGCGTACCCCACTCCGGCGTTTCCCAGAGAAAGCAGGGCTTTTCCTTATGCTTTGCAAAGATCGGTCCTCCAAGACAACGGATAAGTGAATCCCAGCCATCATTTTCTTTCATAGACCTTTGATGCTGTCTGACCTGTAAGCCATAAGCGCCGACAATCCGTCCAAGCTTTTCTTCTATCGCCGCAGCGGAGGGCAGATCACAAAGCACGGCATCCTCTTCCACAGCCAGAGAGAGGGTGTCTCTTAGTTCCGCCGGCAATAACCCGGCCTGCCCGGTAAAAAGCACCGGAATGCCCGAATCGATCTTATCCCGCAGTGTACTGCACAAGGCATGTCCTATCCCGGCAGGCGCGGGAAATATCAACGCATCTGCCTCCACATCGCGAAGCCACTCGCTTCTGGTTATGGAAAGGACAGGAACTCCGTATTTCTGCAGCATGGAAATCCAGTCGTCCATCTCCTCTCCCCGGCTGTAGCTTTCCGGACGGCGCAAAAGATACTCCAGCCCTTTGCGGTGATACACCAGGCATGGCCCGCCGGGCACAGGCTTTTTCAGCAAATCTGCGGCACAGGCATCCATGGTGGTACACAGAAGCTTCACCGTCTCTTCGGGAATCAAATCAAATCCCCGGTTCATCCACGAAATATAACAGCCTTCCGACCCCTTGAGCACATTCCCGGGCATTCGCAATGCAGCATGGCTATAAGCCCATATTTCCCATGCCACCTTGCTGGGGTATTGATGGATGCTGTCCCAGGGCTCCCAGGCATCAAAGGTTTCTATCAGAAACATGTGCCTGCAGGGGGATTTGGCCAGCATAGCCAGGTTTACCAGCAGATTGGACAACTGAAAGGTATACCCCATGGAGTGGGCGGGCCAGTAGTCCTGCCAGGCCGAAGCCCAGGTCTGTGTAATCCATAAATCCAGATACCCGGAATTTGCCACCTGCTCCAGGTCAAAGCCATGGGAGCGCCATTCCTCCATGGAGGATGTCCCTGAATCATATCCGATAATAATAAATCCGGGAATCAACGCTTTGATGCGTGCAAAAAGACTAATAAAGGATTTATTAAGGGCAGCACTGTTTTCCGGCTCCATATAACGCTTGCGATTGCCTCTTACATAGGCGGGTGTGAAAACCGAGTCCCTGAGGATCACGGCATCAAATCCCGTATTTTTACACATATCGCACAGTTTGTCCGCGAAATACTCCCCGAAGGTAGGTCCTTTTACCTGGCAAACGGCTTCATCCTCCGGCGCCTTGACGTCAGAGCCGAAATAAAACGTGCCGTACCTTGCCCTGTCAACTTCCGGGTGTTCATAAAACCACTTGCCCCGAATATTATAGTGGGCCTTTTCCCTGACCTCCTCCGTACGCCCGCTCCAGCCCTCGCAGCTCATATCGGCATTATAGGCCATGGTCTCACCGCCCAGTAGAATCAAGCCTACGTGGAAATCTGAAACCTTCCTTCGGCAAGCCTCCTGCTTAATACTGCCCACCAGTTCTTTAACCCGCCGGTATGTCCAGGCTTCATAGGTGGGAGCCTGACAGGTGGCAATTTGATCCTCCAGCCTGCCGTTCCAGTACAAGACAGCATCATAAAGCCAGCCGATGCAAAGGGACAGTCCCTTCCTTGCATCCGGCTCTCTGATCCATAACGGCGTTAACCGGTCAAACAGTTCTTTTACTTTACTATCGGCGGACCCTCCCTGAAACCAGTATAAATCCATTTCTGTCCAGCATTCTTTGTTCATTTTTCACTTCTCCCTGGCGGAATGTCCTGTTTATCCTTCCGGGAACATTCCTTTACGCGTTTGTCATGACTACCTTTCTCATGCCCGTTATGGATACGATATCTCCGAGGTAATCGCTGTATGGATCGGCATATGTTTCGACCAGTTCCAACCGGTCCGGCAGCAGGGTAAAGCACTCCCATGTGATCCCTTGGTTGTTTCTTTTTGGTAAGAGAATTTCATCAGCACGGTCGCAATTGATGTCCAATGCCGCAGCATACAGGGGCGTCCAGCCGTCCTCAACCGGACACCCGTCATCACTTCCGCACATATCCAGTTCATGGTATCCGCCCTGGCCTGCAAATATTTTTAATCTCACTTTATCTTTCTTCCTTTGAAACAATATCACTTTATCCAAAGGCCTTGTTTTATCCCGGTACAAAGCTGTATTATCCCTGATTCCCAGAATACCGCCGAAATCACTTTCTTTCATCCTGCCGATTTCCCGGTACAGCTTCCCAAAGCCATCCGGCGCGAAGGTTGAAGCCTGTATGCATTTAAGCCGGAGCGAAACTCCTGGATCATACTCCACGGAATAGATCTCAAGATGCAGTTTTTTATCAGTATTACACCTTTTGACCATAATGAGCTCATCCGCATCTCCCTCACTGTATATCCGCGGAATTAAGTTTGCAGTTGTCAGGGTAATCAATGATTCTTCCGGCCCTATGCTGAGAGTCTCTTTATCCGTGCCGATAAGCACTCCATTCTGCATATAGAAGTATAAGACCATTGAACCGTCCCGTTCTTTTTTTACTTGCAGCAATACATCATCGCCGCTTCCATTGATTGCAATCCGCTGCAGGCAGATAATTTCACCTGTATGCCATGACCCGGGTATCCGGTATGGCTGGCCTGTTATCCATCTTTTGTCCTTATTGTAAAAATCAAAGCAAGACATTGCATTGTAGGATTTCCTGCCATTGATGAATAACGTATTCCGGGAATATACTGCCGGGGGGTTACCCATGCTGTTTTCCATCAGTCTCTGCATGTCCGTATCAAAATAGGCATTGGGGTCATCCGGTATGTTTCTGTCATTCTCCGGGGATAGCAAGACCTCCTTTAATCTCAGAAAGTTGGTCCGGGGAGTGTAGTCGGGCCTGGTTTCATATCCGTAGGTATCCCTCCTGTGGGGATTGCCGGAATTGAAGAGATACCATGCCGGCTCAAACTGAATACCGCCGGCTCTCTCCTTCAAAGCCTTCCTTACAAAAGCGGAAATGATTTCCACGGGACAGTCGTCATCATTCTGTGCGTAATATTTTTTACCGCCGATGGTGAAAACCATCTCGCTCCAGAACCAGGACTGGTTTGAAATTCCCCAGTCCGCCCCCTCAATATGCTTCAGGGGATGGTCCCTATAGGGTAAATCAAAACAAAGGGATTCATCAATTGGATGGCTTCCGTTTACAGAAGTAAAATACACCGGATTGTCAAAGTTACCGCCTGAATTATCCCTGGCGTCATGTTTTCTTATCTTATCGGAAAGTCTCTCCAGATTATTTGCCAAATGATAATTATTGTTGGCATAAGAGAATATTACCTTTTTTCCAAGGGCTTCAACGGCATAGGTCTGCAAATCTTTATACGGCCGGGTATCAAAATACGGCTGGTAATTGCCGTCCTTTACATATCTTTTTCCGCCTGCTTCGGGAATGTTCATAAGCCAGCATGAGTCCGTCCAGTAGAGCACCAGGTCTTCCTTTTTACATAAATCAACGGCCCCCCTGACAATCTCAGGCTCCAGCAGGAACCCGTGCCCTCCCGTCACTTTCATAACCAGGTCCGACCCGTATATTTCATGGAACCGGATGCCGGCAAAGGCGTTTGGATAAAAAGCCTTCAGGGCCGCAGCCGTATCCAGGTCCATGGACATCCCTGTCCGCCGGTCCTTTCCGTCCCTGTAAAGCGGCGGAGGCTGGAGGTCGGACAATTCACCGTTCTGCTCGGTGGCATTTCCCGAGGAATACATTTCAAGGAAGAAAGATAGGGTCCCCCTCCCGCTTGTATAGTTTCTTTCAAAAAAATCAAGGGCATGACGCAATGCGGGGTGAATACGGTCCATTTGCGCAGCATTCCGTATCCCGTAAGCATTTCTGTCGTAAAATTGTATGGGATAAATAATCACCGCTGCCTTATACCTGCATTCCAGCTCTGCCAATGCCGAATAGATATTCTCCAGACACCTGTCCATTTCGGCAAAATCATCCCGGTATTTACTTATCAGATCTCCTTTGAAGCCTTCCTCAATTAAAAACAAAAGCCACGGTCTATATTCCGGGCCGGAATTATTCACCTCGGGGCAATGATTCATTGTAAGCATCAATCAGCTACCTCCCGTTTTTAAATATAAGGTATGAATCTCGAAGGGTTTCGTGGAAAAGACGATACTGTCGGTATTTGCAGCAATTTCATTAAAATTATCCTCCAGCAAGCCGCATACCCCAATGGATTTGAACCTTTTGGAAAACACCAGCCTTACTTCCTTCCGAAGGGCATACATCTCTCTTACCCGCATCACATAGCCGTCTCCTTTTTCAGACAGTTTGAAACAGATTACCTCCATACCTTCCAGCTCTTGAATCAAATCAACAGTAGCAGGCTTTAATTTATCTCCGGCATTCTTTTTCTCCGCAAACCCTGTCAACGGTTCCGTAACAGCTTCCAGTGCCAGTTTGGGAACCTCTCCGTCGACCCAGTTGCCGGAATGAGGAATCAGCCTGTAGCTGCAGACGAAATCCCCCCCGATCCACTGGGGAAAATTCGTGCCCCAGCTGTTGTTAAAGGCGTTGAAAAACAGGACGGGAGCAGATTTTTCATATTCCTTCCGGTATTTATAAATGCCTTCATCCCCAATGGAGAACAGCGGTGTATCAAAGGGGACCACAGCCATGCCGTGCACCCCGTCGGAAATATCCAGCCAATTTTCACAGCAATACAGTAAATGGTTGGCATCCTTGACGATATCCATTCCGGGATCAATGACACATCCGGTTTTGTTGATCCGGACCTCCGGCTCCTTCAAGTTGACGGGGAAAACAAAATGCCCTGCCTCAACCAGCGGAGTTTCCTCCTTGCCGCTTAACTTGAAGGTCATATCGATATACGGCTGATTCTCATATAAGGTAACCTGCAATTCGATCATCGCTGCATTGCCATATTCCGTGACGCTTTCATCTCCCAGTTCCTTGCGCAAGATCAGAGACGCCGCGCCATCCTCCATGACCCCTTCAATGGTATATTCCGAAGGCAATACGGTCAAATGCATCTGCTCCGGATAAGCCAACCTTCCAAGGTCATTCACCAGCCAGTCGGAGAATCGGTATGCATAAGCGCGTATAAATTCCGTGATATCTTCTATCCCGTATATGTCGTACCTGTATTGTCCGAAGCTGTATTTCTGATTACTATCAACCCATTCCTTGCCGCAGGACTTTTCCACAAGGCTCTTGATGCCACCGGAGCCTTTATCCGCAGAAAGTCTGAACCACTTGTTCTCCAGTACACCCAGCGCAGCATCGCAAAGAAGCTGTCCCTTCTGCCGCTTTGCCTGACTGCCTTCACGGATGCCCAGCGTTTTGTAGCCCAGAGCAGGCATGTTTTCAAGATATGCCATCGTTCTGCTGTTGATATTTGACATCCTTACAGGCTGTCCGCTTTCCAGATCCATCAGCTGCCGATGTTCCAACACCTTGCTGTAATTGTCCATATCCACCCAGGCGTTCCGTTTCCAGCCCAGGCCGTTAAAGACCACAATTCTGGCCCCTTCAGCGTCCGCACGGGACGCCAGTGTGTCCATCACCCCGGGCAGCGTCCGGCAGACGGATTCTTCTGCCAGTGCGACCCTGTCCCTCTGTTCCTTCCATGATTCTTCTATCCGTTGATATGCAGCTTTTGTCCTGCTCCGGTTGAAATCCTTTTTTCCGTATTGCCTGTCGTAGCCCAAGGTTGTTTTGACATCCAATCCCCAGGTATGTTCTCCAAACAGCAGTGTTTGCTCGTATGCACCATCAATCAGCTTTTGGCTCTCAATTCCGGCATGCAAAGGTATGGAGCCCACTTCCCTTCCCAGGACAAGCGCTTTCTCAAGAGAGGCTGTCCTCTGCCTTATCCGCCGGATCTTCCCAACCTCCGCCGGATAAGAGCCCACCCCATGGATCCAGGTATCGGCAAGATCGCCTTTGATAACCGGGATGTCCTCCAAAGAGTATTGCGACAATGCCCTGTAGAAGTCATCCATCGTCCCGACGATGACTTCCGCACCAGGCAATTGGGAATCTGCCCGGTCAATTAGCTGTTGAATGATTTCCGGCTTCTGAGGCCCCGCATTATCGTTGGTCTGAATAAGCGCAAGCCATACGGGGAAGCCCCAATCCTCGGGAGGCAGCAGGGAGGACCCATAGCCGCCCTTGCTGTAAAAAGTCAGCACCCGGTTTCCATCGGGTCCCTCCCAGAAAAACAGCCTGGGGACCTCGGGGGCGGTGCAGCCCGGATTGCAGCCAAGATGAAGAAATTTTACACCGGCCTGATAGAGTATGGAAGGCAGAACCCAGGTATGTCCCGGAACATCGGTCATTTTTGCCGATAGGGGCCCCTTACCGAATTCCTCCGAAAGCCTGCGCGAAAAATACATGCCCCGGATGTATTCTTCCAGACCGCAGAATTCCGTATGCGTTGTGTAGGGGAGCGCATGCCAGGCAATCTGACCTTTCCGGATCAGTGTTTTTGCTCTGGCGATCATGCCGCTTTCTGCGTTGTCCGGAGCAAGAGACTGTAATAACGGCCATGCCGGCATTGTCCATACATATTGGCGGCCCTCCGGAAACGCTTGGGTGTCTTCGCATGTTTTTACAACATCGGGAAGCATTTTTCTTCCATATCGCTCAATGACTTCTTTCGCCAGCTCCGTGAAGCCTATATCAAAATGTGTTTTAAATACTACATAAATAACCCTTTTAGCACTCATGTCCATACCTCACCGTTGTTATCGACTTTTGACCTTTTACTTATTCCTTTACAGACCCCAGGACTATCCCATGGATGAAATACCTCTGTAAAAAGGGGTAGATGGCCATGACCGGAATCATGGAAATGAGAATTTTTGCGGCATTCAATGTTTTGTTGGATATCCTTGACAGCCTCTTTATCTGCTCGGGGTCCATTGTAGAAGTGTCTCTCAATACAACGACCAGTTGCTGGATGTATGTCTGCAGAGGGTATTTCTCCGGCTTGTTCATAAGTATCAAGCCGTCAAAAAAGGAGTTCCAGTGACCGACAATGGTAAACAGCGTAATTGTTGCAAGGGCAGGCAGTGAAACCGGAATAAAAATTCTTACCAGCATGTACCAGGGTCCCGCTCCGTCCACTATACCCGCCTCTTCAAGTTCTTTCGGGATCCCCCGGAAAAAATTCATTAACAGGATCACATTGAATACAGGCACTGCCGTTGGCAGCACCAGGGCCCAGATACTGTTGATCAGCCCCAATGCGCTGATTGTCATATACCACGGAATCAACCCTCCGCTGAAAAGCATGGTGAAGACGACAAACCACATGTAGGCATTTCTTCCCGGAAACACTCTGTTGCTTTTTGACAGGGGATATGCCATCAGAACGGTCAGTACGTAGTTTATAGCACAGCCAAGAATTACACGCTGTACGGAAACACCAAAGGCAACAAAGAAATTTTTGTCTTCCAGCAGCAGCTTGTAGGAATATAGGTTAAACCCGACAGGGTATAAGGAGACCATACCTGCGGCAGCAATTGACTTGTCGCTGAAGGAAAGTGCAATGGTATGCAATATAGGGGCTACGCACAAAAAAGTTACAATCGTCAGAATGGCTATAATCATTCCGTCATTTAATCTATCGGAGAATTTTTTGGACCTTACCATATGTTTACTCACTTTTCTAGAAAATTCGGTAATTAGCAAATCTGTATGCAAGCTTGTAGGATAGGATGATCAATATAAAGCTGACAACGGACTTAAGGAGGCCTACGGCTGTTGCCAGGCCATACTGCATTTGTATAAGTCCCATCCTATAGACATAGGTATCTATAATGTCAGCCGTTTGATATACTGTTGGATTATATAAATTGAATATCTGGTCAAAACCCGCATTTAAAACATTTCCAAGGCTGAGCGTGGCAAGCAGTACCACCGTTGAAGCGATGCCCGGCAGGGTAATGTATATGAGCTGCTGCCTGCGGTTGGCTCCGTCAATTACCGATGCTTCATACAACGTCGGACTTATAGCCGTTAATGCAGCCAAATAAACTATAGCTCCATATCCGAAACTTTTCCAGACGTCACTGACTACCAATATTATGCGGAACCAGGTATTGTTTCCCAAAAACATCACCGGCTCCAGCCCCGCGGCTTTCAGGATTTGATTGACAAGGCCGTCCAGCGTCAGCAAATTTATAATGATCCCTGATAAAATCACCCAGGAAATAAAATGAGGCAGGTAGACAATGGTCTGTATGGCTCTTTTATACCATTTCACTCGCATCTCATTTAGCAGCAGGGCAAAAGCAAGTGACGCAAACAGGCCTGCAAGTATTTTCAGGCAGGCAATTACAAGAGTGTTGGCAAAAACCTGCCTGCTATCCGGAATCTGGAACATGTAGGTAAAATTGTCCAGGCCAACGAAGGCGGATTTCAAAATGCCTTTCGCCGGGATAAAATTCTGAAAGGCAATGACAACCCCAAACATTGGTATCACACTGAATACAACCAGCAGCATGATTCCCGGCAGCAGCATTAAATGATAATTTATCGCTCGAATTCTATTTCGCATTTCCACCCACCAAATTTTAAGCAGATATCGGCCAGGGAATAACTTCCGCCCCATGACCGATACCGCATAATTTTATTAAGAGGATTATTTCCCCTTTACGTATTCGTCCACTTCTTTCGTAATTTCGTCTCCGCCAAGCTGCTTCCACTGTCCGACAAACTTGTCAAACTCCTCAACCGGCGCAGAGCCCAAGATGATTTTAAGGAAGGTCTCATTTTCAAGCTTGTCAAGCGTTGCTTTCTTTGTCTCCATGGTCTTTGTCGTCCCGTAATATTCACTGTATATTTTTGTAATATCCGTAAAGGCAAGTGCGGGAGCTCCTGAGGTGGTTACCGCATAATGCGCCCATGCATTCAAATCTTTCTTGGGATCGGCCTTTTCCTGCATTGTAAGGTCATACCAGCCCTTTGCCACTGCATCCAGCTCATCTGCGTTTTTGGTACCGTCAAATACTTCCTTAAGGACCTTCGCCCTTCTCTCGATGGCGTCGATGTAGTCTATGGACAGGCTGAAGGGCCAGTTGCCCCAATCGACGGTATATCCGAGATCCTTGGGATATAGCGGTTTGTCCGCCGTAACCTCCGGATCCTGCCCTACAATAACCCTTTGCTGAAGGTTCAGCACTTTTACGATGGCCTCGGGATTGGAATAGCCTTTTTTCACAACAATGTATCCGTTATTTATGGGCTGCATTGTTGAAATAAACTTTCCTTCCGCATCCAGGGGCACCATGAATGCTCTCCAGTCGGCTTTCGGGTCATTTTTCGCAGAGTCGGTCAGAGGCCACCAGGGAACCCACCAGGGTCCGAACATCATGCCTGCCTTGCCGCTGGCAATCAACGCATTGGTATCGTCTGCCTTGCGGGTGGCAAATTCCTTGTCAATCACGCCGGTTTTATACAGCTCGTTGATCTTTTGCAAGGCCGTCTTTACTTCCGGAAGAATGGAGCCATAGACCACACTGCCGCTGCTGTCCTTCAGCCATTGCCGCGGATATGCATGGAAGGCGGTAAATATTGAATTAAAGACATGGATGGAATTGACGCCCAGAAGATCCGCGCTGCCAGTCAAGCCGACGGTATCCTTTTTGTTGTTTCCGTCCGGATCCTTTTCAATAAAGGCTTTGGCTACGGCTGCAATCTCATCCACCGTTTTCGGCGCCTGAAGCTGCAGCTTGTCGAGCCAATCCTGCCTTATCCAGAGCTGGGTAAAGGCATTTGCCTGCACGTTAAGGTCGGGAAGAGCCATCAATCTGTCTTTGAATGTAGGAGTTTCCAACGCCTTCAGCACACCCTGGGCAGTGGTGCCCGCCGATGCGTAATATTCCTTGAGCAGGGGAGATCCGTATTTTTCATAAGAATCTGTCATATCTTCAATCAAATCGGCATCCACAAGGCTTTTCAAGGATGCCAGCTGATTAATGAACATTACGTCGGGTATGTCGCTGCTGGCAATGCTTAATGCAACTTTTTGCGCATATGCATCGTTTTGTGCCACCCAGGCATGTTTGACCTCGACATTTAACTTCTCTTTTATGTAGCGTGTATAAGCATTGTTTTCCAGAGTATCCCCTTCCGGCAGCTTATTGTTGGGAATATCAGGCCTGCCCATGGTAAAAGTGACAGGCTGCTCGTATTTACCATAAGGATCTATGTTTTCAACCTTTGCGGTAGTCGCTTGTGAAGCTGATTCACCTTGGGCTTGAGTTTCACCGGAATTCTTTGCCTGTCCACAACCGGCAAAGACCGCAGCAATCATAAATACTGCCAGTATCGCTGAAATAATTCTTTTTGACATGAAAAATCCTCCCAGAAAATATTGTTTTGTGAATTCACACTTCTATTTTAGAATAAAAAACCCAATCAATATATCAAAGATTTTTTCGATTTATAAAAGAAATTTAAGTTTTAACAGCACAAACAGGAATCCGAACTTTCACAAGGGTACCTTCTCCGGCTGTGCTGCAAATGGTCACCCCATACGGATCCCCGAAAAAAAGCTTCAACCGTTCATTTACATTTTTCAGCCCATACCCGGCGGTATTTTTGACAAAAACATCCTCTACGAGCTCCGGAGACATTCCGGGTCCGTTATCCCGAACCGCAAACTCAATATTTTCTCCTATCTTACAGGCGCTGATACCAATTTCTCCCCTGCCGACCCTTTTGCCTTCAATCCCGTGTTCTATGGCGTTTTCAACAATTGGCTGCAGGACAATATTGATCATTTCATACTCGTAAACGGATTCATCGATAGCATAGGATACATCAAACCCATCATTGTGCATAATGAGCTGGATATCAATATACGCCCTTGTGTTCTCCAGCTCATTCCGGACAGAGATGTTATTTTTCCCTTTGTTTAAGATGGTCCTGTAATACTTCGACATGTTTGCGGTAATGTCGCTTATATCCTCGGCCCCCAAACGCAAGGCCTTCCAGTTGATCAAGGAAAGGGTATTATAAAGAAAATGGGGATTGATTTGCGCCTGCAAAGCCTTCAATTCCGCTTCCTTCTGTATGATTTTGCTTTGGTAGACCTCGTCGATCAAAAGATTGATATTGCGCAGCATTTTGCCAAATTTGTTGGTCAATTCTCCGATTTCATCCGTTGACCTGCTTGAAACCTCGATCCTTAAATCCCCCTTTTCAACCGCATCCATTTTTTTATTCAAATTTTCTATTCTTTTTACAAAAGTCTTGGAGAATATCCACGTCATCAGTCCCAGGATGACTAAACAGGCTGCGGCTATGGCAACCGTCGCTTGCACGATCTTTCCTGCGTCAAGCACGATGGACCTGACGGGGACATAAAAGTACAATGTCCATGAGGGCACGGATACGGGCTTTTTAATCAACAGCATATCCTTCCCGGAAACAACCTCCATCTTTAGTTCCTGCCCCTTATCCCATGCCCCCAACACATCGCCGGAAGGGTTCAACCCTTTGAGATTCATGGTATCATGCGAAAAAACAACTGTACCACTGCCGTCCAATACCGTTATTCCAAACTCATAAGTATTTTCACCTTTAATTGAATTAAATAGGGTATTGGTGTTAAGCTCCATATATACGAGATTCGGAATTTCAGTTTTCCTCTGGTCCAAAAGCCTCCTGGCGGCAAAGACCTTTCCGTTTTCGCAATACCAGTGAAGCTGCCTGTCCTTCATGGCTTCCCGATACCACCAGGTATCCTTTACCCTGTCGATATTCATTATCGTATATCTTCTCTCCGTTATGTTATTGGCTGTATATACGGTCAACTGCCTGATTTGCGTGTTTGTATTCAGGGTGGTATTAAACATCGGGTCAATAATCTGATTTAAATCCTTATACATGTCGAAGTAGTCAATATATTCCTTATTAAATACTTCAAATATCCCGCTGTTGAACGTAATAAAATCAATGGCGGCGCTTGAATCCTGCAGCATGCTGTCTATACCGTCGGCATATTGCTTTGCGATATTGCTCAGCCGCTGTTTCGCCTGCTCCAGCAGAAAGGATCTTGACAGACTGTAGGAATAAATCCCTAAAATCATAACGGGGATAACAATCACAAATAAATAGGACAATATCAGCTTTTTGCGGAAACTGAGGTTTTTGAAACGTCTTAGGAACCATTCCATCAAATTTCCTCCTTTTCGCGGTATCTGGCGGGCGTGATCCCGAAATAGCTTTTAAACATTAAACAAAAATAGGAGGCATTCTGATAGCCTACTTTTTCCGCGATGTCATTTATTTTTATGTTTGTGTTGGTTAAAAGCTCCCTGGCTTTTTCGAGACGGTAATGGGTCAGAAATTTAATCAGGCTCTGTCCGGTTTCCTTTTTGAAAAGATGGCTCAAATAGGTAGGCGCAAGATAGACATTGTCGGCCACCCACTCCAGGCTGATATCTTGCATATACTTCTGGTCGATCAGCTTTTTTACCGCCTGGATGACCTTTTTGGTGTTGTCTTCCGTAATACTGCCGTAGCTTTCTCCTATCGATATTACAACCAAATGCAGAATATTCTTCAATTCTTCGAAGTTGCTGCTCTTGAAGATCTTTTCCACCCATTGCTTAAAGTCGGCGGCGGCATTGCCATTGATCTGTTCAAATGCTTTTTTTATAATTTCGGCACACAGGTACTTGATATAAATAACGGAAAATTCCTGCTTCTCCGCAAATTGCTCAAATAGAAGCTCCAGTGTTTTCAAAGCGTTGTAGTAGTTGTTTTCGTTTGCCTTTCCTATGGTTTCCAGAATTTTTTCCAGGGACTCGGAGACTGCATAATTTGTTTGCCTGTCATGACGGACAAAAAGTACGGCGCCATTAACAAAAAAGAACTTGGTGTCAAGAACTGCCTCAACTTTACTGTACTCCTCCGCAATCAGCCGTATATTGTCAAGGCTTCCACCTATGACCATATACGCCGCAAACCCATATTTCTCCGTCATATGGCGCTTCAGCGTTTCCGCCAGCTTTTCGGCTTCATCCTCCGTTATATGCCGGTGCATATTTTTAAAGAGCAAAAGGCACTGCCGTTCATTCAAATTCAGATAGTCAAATTCCCATGAAGACGTTTGCCTTACGGTATCGACAAAATCCTCTCCGTATGTGTCAAAAAAACGGTTCTGCAAATCAATCATCATTATCCGGATAAACTGTCCTTCATACTCAAGGCCCGCAGCCTGCAGCCGTGATTTCAGCCGCTGATTGAAATGAGCGCCGC
Source organism: Bacillota bacterium (assembly GCA_023433505.1). Taxonomy (GTDB): domain Bacteria; phylum Bacillota; class Clostridia; order Acetivibrionales; family DTU013; genus MnB-11. The sequence goes on from JAEZCO010000065.1 coordinate 91,670, forward strand.
TTACGAGGTCAAATAATACATTCTCCCTTTCATACTGCAAATTCTTGTGGTAAGCCTCCATCAGCTTCTCATTCCTGTCCTTTTCAACACACTCGGTGCTGCAAAGGTCAATAACATGCTTCATTACCTTTTGAAACTCGTTTTTATTCACAGGCTTCAGCAAATAGTTGAGGGCGCTGATATCCATTGCTTTTTTGGCATAGTCAAATTCACCATACGCACTGAAAATTATCACCTTGATTTCCGGGATAATTTCCAGTGCCTTTTCAGCAAGCACAAGTCCGTCCATAAAAGGCATCTTGATGTCCGTAAAAAGAATATCGACATGATTTTTTTGGATATATTCCAATGCCTTTTCTCCATTATCGGCTTCAACCGCATTGAGGTCCAGCCCATATTTATGGATAAGAAACCGGATACCATCCCTTTCAACAAATTCATCATCGACAATCAGTATTGTGAACATATCAATTCTCCCGTTGCAGTAAGATGGAATCGAAAACTGCACAGCTTTCCGAAGTGTTTTGCGTCCATGTGTCAAATCCCGAAGAAGTACTCTCTCTATCCATCTTATACTATGTTCTCAGATTCTTCAACATTATTCGTCCTTTATTTCACGGTAAAACCAGGAACCCGTACTTACACGGAATATCTTCAAGTGCAATGCCGCCGCTTAATTTTCAAATTCACTGCGGTCATGCTGCGCTATTACCTTTGAAGTTGAGATAATCAATGCGGTTATCGCAAACAGGATGATATTGAGAATAAAAGGATACTGGCGGTTCATTGATGAGAGCCACCCTATAAGGAATCCGAAGGGAGACGATACAGCCAGCATTATCACATAAATCAAGCTCATGACACGTGCCCTGTCCTCTTTATCGATAAAGAGCGCACCCAGGGAGTCCCTTCTTGGAATAATGAGGGCATAGGCCGCGGCTTCCAGAATGGTGTAGCAAATGATCAGAATGCTGCTATTGGGCCTGGCAAGCAGCAGCATAACATGGCTTGCAATGTAGGCGAAAAAACCCCATAGTAAAACAGGCCGGTACTTAAGACGGTTAATGCCCGATTGAAACAGAAAGATAAACAAAAGCATAATCACCGCACGCCCGATGGGAAAGAGTGCCACATACCTGTCGGGTATTCCCAGGTTCTTTGTAATATACAGGCTGAAAAAGCTATTGACGGAGATGCCGGAAATGTTTATCAGGATGAAGATGGCCAATATAAGAAGCATCTGGCGGGAAGCCGCCATTTTCTGAAAAACAGCCTTATAGCCCATAAGCAAAGACCCTATGGACTGGTGTTTTGACTCCCTCATACGTTTTTTGCCCTGTTCCGTTTCGGTGCTGAATATGTATAGGACAATGAATTTGGCAGACATTGATACAAAAGCGACGGCATAGAGAATCCGTACCGTCGGCACAAGAGAAATTTCTGAGACGAATAATGCCGACAGGGGCGCAAAAAATACCGAAAGCAGCCCTGCGACATTGATCCAGGTAAAGACGTTTACAAGCAGCTTCGGATCGCAATCCTCCACCAGCAGGCACTGCCAGGATGTATTGGTGACCAGCCACACGCTGTTGAAAACCGCGGCAGCCACAAACCACCAGAAGTTTTGGGCAAACATCCACAAAAGGCAGGGGATGCTCCACGAAATCAGGTCCACAAGAAAAGTGACCTTTCTCCGTCCGAATTTATCGGTGATTATGCCGCCAAACAGCGGAGATAAACCCTGCAGCACCATTCCTATGGTTAAAAGCAGTCCGATCTGCCCATCCTTGACACCCAGGGCATACATGTAAAGCGTGGCAAAAGGTATATACAGGTTATAAGGTATACCCCACAGCGGTTCGGTAAAAAGACAGGCTCTGGGATTGCCTTTTAATACAAAAAGCGTAGAAATCAAATGATTCTCACGAAGTTTCCTGTACAAGAACTATTCCCCTTATTTTATACTCATGTTCCGGCCCAATACACTTTATGCAGGTTACAGGCCGACAATACATATTATATCATATGGGACTATGAATTCACAGACATATCCGGCATCAAATCACAGGCCGGGTGACAGGCTGCCTGCCGGAGAATAAAAATATATCCTGGCCTCCTCTTCCCTAAGTCCGTCAAGGACAAGGCCCTCCATCATCAGGCTTCTGCCCGGTATACAGCGGCATACCGCTCCGCCGTCGTGATCGGAGATCTCGTATGCCGTTTCTTCCTCCAGACCTTTCAACCGGACCAGCCTCTGCTCTTCTGACCCTTTGAGACGGAAAATAAACAGCATTCCTTTTCCTTCTTTCGGCAGCCTATACTGCAAAACCGTCCAGGCCTCTCCTTTTCCCGTGCGCAGGGGCTGTCCGGTCAAATGGTACACCACGGAGTTTTTCAGGTTCTCCCGGATCTTCTCCTTATACAGGGAAATATGCCGGGTAATCCGCTCCCGGACTTCCGGCGGAAGAAGGGGCAGCTTGTGGGAAATACCAAAGCCGTTGAGCATGGCGGTACGGATATAAAAGTCGGCTTGATGCGGCAGAATACTTCCGTCGGACGGGTGATAGCCCTCCCAATTTTCAAGCTTCGTATCCGACCAGAAAAAATGCAGGGCCCTCTCCGGCGCAAAGGCGGTGGTGAACCCCCAGATCAGCTGCAGGTTGTGCACCGGCATATCCGGGTCGCTTAAAAAGTGAAGGTGAAAATGCCGCATCATCTCCAGGTCCATCCGAAGGCCTCCGGAGGAGCAATTTTCAAAAACCACCTCCGGGTGCAGCTCCCGGACCCTGTCCATCACTTTGTAGAAGCCGTGATAGTGGGCATAAAGCCCGTCTCCGCCCGAATGCCCGTGGCCGGGCTCGTTGCAGCCATATCCCGCGTCCAGGTTATAGTCTATTTTTATCCAGTCGCAGCCATATTCCCGTATAAGGCGGTCAAGGGTGGTACAGGCCCACGCCTGGACCTCGGCGCTGCCAAAGCACAGATATCCCATGGCGCGTCCGTCCCTCCTGGCGGCAAATCCCGGCTCCCTTGTGTTTAAGCCCGCCTTTGCCCCCATGGCCTCGATTTCACACCACAAACCAAATTTCATGCCCTTGGCGTGTACATAGTCCGACAGGGCGGCAATGCCGCCGGGAAACCTTTCCGCATTGACCCGGTCCCAGTCCCCGCGGTAATCCACCCAGGAAACGTCTTTTCCCGAAGGGCCGAACCACCCCGCATCCAGGGTGCAAAGCTCCACGCCCATCTCTGCGGCGCAATCCACATTGGCAAGAAAGGTCTGCCGGTCAATCAGGTCATCTTCATAAGGCCACCAGTGGTTCCATTCCACCGGGAGAAGCCGGGCCAGCTCGTTGCTTTTGAGGTACCAGTACTCCCTTCCCCATTGCAGCAGCTCGCTGCCGGCCCCGTCCATGCCCCCCGCTTCCGCAAAGGCCATCACCATATGGCTCCCGTCCATACTGTCCCCGGGCTCCAGCACTGTGAAAAAATTCATATCGTGAATCCCACCGGTAAGCTCATACGTGTAGCTCCCATAGCTTGTTACGTTCAAGGGCTGGAAACGGAATATCCAGTTCCCGGACCATGCCAGCGTGCCTGTTACATGCCTTTCCCCGCCGTCTCCAAGGTGAAAAAGGGGAGCGCCGTTCCCGGCGGAGCGTCCCAGCGTGCTTTGCAGGCACAGGCTTCTCCCGTCCAGCGTCTCCTTCACCGGAGTGAATTCATGCCCCCAATTCCCTATGAAATAGGACAGCTCCCGAAGTGACGCATTTAAGGCAAAGCTGAAGGAATCCAGCCGGTCGATGCGCACAGGCGCATCTCCCGTGTTCTTCACTGTAACCCATTGCTCCAGTACCGCATACTCCCTGAAGGTCCTGAAACACACCTTTATCCGCAGCCGTTTGCAAACGTCCTCAAAGATGACTTCCCCGGTACAGGCTCCATTTCCCTCATCCCGCTCCTTGATCCTGAGGAAACGGAACCGGCAGTCACTTCCGTGATAGACCGTCCCATCATATGCGATGGAAAATCCCCCTGAAAAATTGCCGTCATTCAGCCAGGAAAAATCGCTGTCCCCCACCCTGAGAGCTTTTATCCGCAACCCCTCCGCCGCCGCCAAATCCAGTCGGACAGCTCCGGAGGAAAATCTGAATTCCATCCTTCCCGCCTCCTTTAATAACAAAATATTTCCGGGGCTTGAACCTATCCTCTCAGACAGTCTTCACTGCCGCAAGGCCTGTCATCTTATAAATTCCTGTCGCCACATTTCTAAAAATACCCGCCTCTGCGACTTCCACCACTGAACCGTCCGTTTCTTCCACCAGTCTGACAACCTCCTGCCAGGGCTCGGGCAAACGGATTTCGCCATAGAGATGGCCTTCCACCGCCGGTACCACCAACAGGTCGCCAAGGATAGAAAGATCGCCCTTGAGCGGAATGGCAGCATCCCTTCCTCCCTTTTCCCTGAGCAGGCGGTTAAGATAGATATTCTTTTCCTCCCAGCCCTTGGCGTCATCCTTGCAGCAAATACCCGAAGCTGCGAACAACTGAGGGCCCTGGTCGATGACTATGCGCTTTTCCGAATACCGGTTCAACTGGAGGAAGAAATCCCTGGGGCCCATTCCGTCAATAGCCCGGACCGGATTTGCATAAAACGTGATCACATTGACAGGCACGTCCAACGTGGCGCCTTCTCCGATCAGTATGCCCTCGGGGTCGCATTCCTTGATGCAGGCATAAATTTCTTCCGCAAACTTTATGGTCATCCGGTTTGTATCCCCCGGATACCTCATGAAGGACCTCGGCTTGAAGTCCGGCGGGAAGGCCCATCCCAGGCAGTCCATAAAAATGCCCTTTGCGCCGCATTCCTTCATATAAAACCGGATCCACTTTTTCGTATACTCAATATAGCCGGGATGGCCCGGATTAACGGCCATCATGCCTCCATCCTCATTTCCCCAGGAAGCGATGATGCGCCCGTCGATACCGCGCATAAACCAGTCGTCGTCGATATCCTGACCTCCCGGCAGGAGGCCGGTATGGGACATCCATATCAGCATGGGAATTCCTTTGTCTGTCAGCCGGCGGCACATCTTTTTGAACTCCGCTATCGAGCCGTGGTTGGGGTCCGGCTCGTATCCCATGGGCGAGGTGCCGCTGCTCACGGGCCGGTTGGTCACAAGACTGTATTTAATGCCGCTGTACAGGCCCTTTTCAATTTCTGCTTCCCAGAAATCGCCCTGCTGGCTCCAGGTAGCCTTGTTGTTCCAGCACAACCCGTCGCTCCACAGAGTTTTATGAATCCACTCCGGCGGCTCCTCGTAATAGAAGGTGACATAATCCGCCAGCCAGTGCATCATCTCCTCCCGGCTGCTGCCGTAATAGATCTTGATCTCCGGCATACGGAGCGAATCTCCGAGATGAAAGGGTGCATGCAGCGTAAAGTCGTAGCTGACGCCCTTGCCCGCATCCTCCATATTGAGGATGTAGCCTACATGGGAACGGCGGCAGGTGATGGCCACCCACTCCCCGGTGACCGCGTTGTAAAACAGGCCGCCATGGATGACCAGCACTCCCGGATAGATTCTCCGCCAGTCATTCTGCAGGAATTTTTTACAGTTTTCCGGCGTATCGTGTTCGTAGCCCACATGTCCGAATTCGTCGGAGGGGCCGTTGGAATGGGCGGAGGGAAAGATCATCCGGGTATCCTCTCCCCAGAAATTCCAGTTCAGGTTCAGAAGAGAGAAGGAATCCACCCACAGAGGCGCCTCCACCACCGGCCCCCCTGGTCCCGGCGTCGGACAAGTGGGGTCCGCATTCTCCCTCCGGATGAGATAGTTGATTCCATAGCAGTGATATTTCAAATCCTGGCGCTCTCCCATGGAACGGGCCAGTACCAGTCCCCAACCGCTGAAATGGTCTACGAAGCGCTCCCCCTTCATTCTGTACCGCAGAAGCGACCCCCATTGGGTATCCGCCTCGTGGAAGGCTCCTGTTTTCCGCAGCTTCAAGGGCCGGCCGTTTACAGAAAACTCTGATGGGCATGGATCATCGGGCTTGAGCAATTCTTTCCCATACAGCTTTACCGAATCGATCCCCCCTGTATTTTCGTTCACATTTACTTCAAACTCCTGGTGCATTCTATACCTCCGTCATTATTGACCTTCCTCTTTTTCCCTGAGGTCATACAATATTTCCACACGGCTCTCCATGCTTCCCGTGTCCTTATCTTTGCTCTGGGTGTAAATCCCCCAATACTTTCCGGTACTGAAAAACGAAGAGAAATTCTCCGGATTGATTGCCGGCGAAAAGCTGATCTCATCCGCTGTCATATCACAGCGGAATCCGCTCAGGGCAATCAACAGCGCCCAACTGGCCATCGACCGGGCGTAATGGTGCCCGCATTCCACTTCGTTCCACGGATTTCTCCTGTACCCGTCATGGCGCTCCCGGACAGCTTTTACAATCGACAGTCCTTCATCCGTATAGCCTTCAAATATCAGGTGGGCGGCTACCTGGTATTCCACACCCGTCCATACCTCGTCGGAATAAATGAAAGGAAGCCGGGGTTTCCCCCCCTCGGGCCAGGTGCAAAGCACCAGTCCCTTTTCCTCATTCAGGGCATATGTCCTTTGCAGGTTTTCATGCCCGTCCAGCCTTTCCAGGAAGTTGTACCTGTAAATTGACAGAAGCGCCTGCTTCACATGCTCCTCCGGAAGAATACGGCCCAGGCCCGCCACGTGGGCCAGCAGCTGGCCGAAAACCTGGTCGGACAGGCAGCCGCGGCCATATTGATACCGGTACTCGTCCACATCCTCTATTTTCTGAATGTAATATTCTCCGCCCCACAAGAGCTCATCCATTCTCTTGCTGCCCTTTTCCAGCGCATCGCTGTACCACTTCGCATGATCCCGGTCCTCAACATATTCCGCCATTTCAACGGCAGCCTTCAGCGCCGCATAGAGCATGGAATTGGTCAGGGAATTAGGGCCCTGAAACTCAATATCGTAAGTGTTATGCTGGGAGGTGTCCATTACATAATCCCCGTCCCTGTCCCAATAGGTAAATGCAAAATCCAGCGCCCGGGAGGCATTCTCCCAGACCGACCGCACCAGCCGGCCGTCTCCGCTGAGCTTCCATTCGCGGTACAGCCGTATAACGGTGCCCATTTGTCCGTCGGCGGCGGGATGGTATTCCCACGGGTCGATGCCGAAAATCTTGTTGGTCCGGAATTTCATCCGCCCCTCGGCATTGGTTTCCAGGTTGAATTCCACCCTGCGCATGGTTTGCTCCAGCTCCGGAAACAAAAAGGCCGCCGTCTGTGCATAGTTCCATACGTGGGTGCAGCTTCCTTCACAGCAGCCGCCGGTATCAAAGCACCCTTCCCATGCCGCAAAGGTCCCGTCTTCCAGGCGGAAGCAGGTGGGACTGCGCAAGACGGTGATATTGGCGGCCAGAGCATCCAGCACATAGCTGGGGAGAGTGCTTCCGAAAAGCGCCCTGTGGAAATCCCTTGTTGCCTTCTCCAGACGGTTCATATCGGAAATAAGGTACTCGGCGGCATGCCAGGCGTCAGAGAAAAGCGTGGCATAATGATTGCGGACGGTGCTGACACCGCCGCCGCAGTCTGTACATTCGCATTGGCTGCGATACCAGCCGCGCATCCTGTTGGGAAAATACCAGGTGAGGATGAATTCAAAGGTTTTCTCCTCCCCGGGCGCCAGCCGGTGACGCAGCCCGAGGGTGCCTATCTTTACCCAGCCGGCCTCCGATGCCGCCGGAGCGTCCTTCGCAGTATAGAAGGACTCCGGCTCCAGCAGGCCGTCCTCGCAAAAGTCGGCCCAAAAATCGGCCAGTCCGTCCCAATGCCCTCCATCCAGCCACTTTACCTTATAAGTGATTTCCGGGTCGGAGGTTGTCAGCGCCATATTGCCGAAGCGCAGATGGCTTTCATCAGGATTTTCCCAGGTATACCACAGTCCGCGGACCTTATGGTCTTCCCTGTACACATTTTTACCCTTGTCCACCATCTCCACATTTTTCCACTCGGTCATCTGGTAATTGTCCAGACCGGTGAGATTTGCAAGGGAGCCGGCAATGGTAACATCTACGGGAATATGACCGGTGTTTTTTACTTTATACCGGAGGACTGCGCCGGGTATGCCGGAATCGCCGGCATTCAGCGGAATAAAGGGTGTGAAGGCCTCAAAACCCACTGTCACCGGCAGTGAGTCATCTTCAAAGTCCACCCTTACAAAAGGATATTCCCCCCGCATCACCGAGGCTTTCAGCCGCGGTAAGCCGGCAATCTCATGGGCACCGAAGCCGTGGGATTTCCCGAAGGGAGGTGTCAGCTCCGATTCCAGCACCCTTGCCACCGGTTTGCCGCCGGATTTTTGAGCCCACAGGGCAAAAAAGCTGTAAGGGAAATAGTTCCCCTTGCCCGCCTGGTTGAAAAGCTCCCAATCCCGGAGTTCTCCCCTGGCGCCGACGGAAACATTTCCGGTCCCTATCCCTCCCAGCAGGAAGGCGGCCTCCCTCGCGTCCCCCCGGAAGCTCCTCTGCTGTTTGCAGTCATGCAGTTCTTCTTTGGAATATGGTATGTTTTTCATAATACCGTTCCCCTGACCTTCTTTTTTTCTTTTTCAAGCTGCGCTCTCAGGGCGGAGGCGAAGCCTTCCATAGGCTCAACCACACCCTGCTGGTGCATGACCAGCTGTCCCTGCTCGTCGCAGTCCGATACCCACCGGGCATACACAGCCATGTATTCCCTTTCCAGGGCAACCGCCTTTTCCGCCTCCTCCAGCAGTGTTTCCAGCATCTCCGGAGGCGGCCAGGAAGCCTGTACATTGTCTGTCGGCCAGGCCATATACCCTATCAAAGGAAGCTTTGCATTTTGCAGATGATACACCGCCCGGATATGCAGAGCGCTGATCCTGCAAAGGTCGCCCATATAGGCTGCCTGCCTCTTCCCTCTTGGGCTGCAGCTTTCCGAGAGGGCAGAGAATGCCTCTCCGGCTTTAGAATAGTTCTCCGCAGATTCTGCAAGATATGCCCAATAATAGCCCGGCACATCGGTGGAATGCATGAAAACCCAGTCTTTGGTGAATCCGATATTATAATTTTTTTCTTTCGCGTAAACCGTGGCTTTTTCCAGCAGTTCATAGGCAAATACAGCCTTCTCTGCGGACGTCTCTCCGTAAAGGGTCGAGAAATACCTTTGATAAAAGCCGCGTATATCCTGTCCGCTGTCCCAGCAAAGGGCTGACGCGGCAGCGGCATTGTGTTCCATGGAGCGTACCCGCCAATGATTGAAATAGACCGTTTCAAGCCCCTGCTCCCGCACCTTTTGCATATTGCGCTCCAGAGACTCCATCCAATTCTGGGCCAGCATCATGCAGCCGTCGAATTCCAGCCAGGAAATCACACCGGTGTTCTGTCCGCGCTTCCGCAGAGGCAGCCATGTATCCATCTGTCCGGCGATATCCCGCGCGCCGTAATCCCCGATGAGGTGAAAGCGCGTCCCGGAAGGCAGCATCTGCGAGATAGCCGGCAGCATCCGCTCTACCGTGCCGGGATTCGGGCTGTAAACCGCTATGGACACCTTCAAGTCCCGGTCTTTTATTTTCTCCAGGAGCCGCCTGTCCGCCAGGATCTCAAGGGCGAATTCCACAAAGCGCAGGCTGCCCAGGACGGTGGCATAATAGCTGTCGCCCGGCAGAACTGTCCAGTAGGGATGCGCCTTTGGATTCATCCGCGGTCCTCCGTTTTCCTTCGCGACTTCCTCCAGCAGGCTTTCCTCCAGCGTCCCGGCCTCAAGGTGAAATTTCTCTTCCAGCCGGCTTATCTCCTGGCTGTAGCTGTCTCCCTCTTCGGGATGCCAAGCGGTACCTTCCCTTGAGATAAGCTGCACCTCGTCCAGGTCGGGAAAGGCGTCAATGCACTGAAGGTACCGTTCAACACCGATATCGACCATAAGAGGATGGCGGACGTCGGGCTTGACAAGTTTTTTCCCCGACCAGCCCTCCTGCCAGTTTTCCGGCAGCTTTCCGGGAAGAGAAGCTTTGCCTGCCTCACTTCCGCTCCACTCCGTCAGTTTGTCCGCCAGGGCCTCCGGCAGCGCTTCCGGTTCCATGGACAGACTGACCCGGATACCTCTTTGGCGGCAGCGGGCCATCATATCCCTGTACCTGCCATAGACCGCAGCCAAAAGCTCCTCCGGCTCCTGCAGCTTTTCAAACTCCGCCGGAAACCAGTGGTCAAGAACCTTCACCCTTTCACGTCCGGTCATTTCCTCCACGATATGCTTTCTTTCCAGATTGCCCAGGCTCAGGTCCAGAGGACGTACGCCGCGGTAGGTGAAGGGGAACCACTGCTGCGGGGTATACATGTGGAAGCACAGATAATTGAATTTTTGCCGGGCCATGTTGTCGATAAAAGCCTCAAAGGCATTCCGGGTAAAGAAGGATTGGTCCTGGACAAAATTCAAATGCATGCGGATGCCCCGTTCCCTGACGCCGGGCACATGCCGGAGCTTCATTGCGGGGATCTGCAGTACGGGCCTTCTTTCCGGAAGATTTTCACCCGATAGGTCAAATACACAGCCCAGCTGCTCAAAGAAAACATAAATTGCATGCAGCAGCGCCGGGTAGCTTCCTCCACGGATTTTCAGCCCGGCCTCCTCCGCTTCGACACAAATCTCCTGCTCCTGTAAAAGGCCGTCCATCATAAGGACGGCCTTTCTGCCAGGTATATCTTTCTCCCAATCGTCTTCCACAATCCCTTCCCCGGAAAGAAGCGCAAACAGCCTGCAAAATTCCTTCCGTGCGTATAAACCGACCTTATCCTGTGTTTCTTCTCTTTGCAAGCATAGCATTGCCGTTCTACCGCCTTTCATGGATGTGTGGTTTGCTTTGGGTACTGCTATTTGTTGTTATCTTTTCTCCACTGGTCCACCTGCTGCTGCGCATCCGCAATAACCTTTTCCAGTCCGGCCTTTTTCATCTCGTCCTTTATCTTGTCATAATTCTTGTTCAGGTCTATGGCGCCGGCGCCCAGAACGGCCTTATATTTGTCATAGGTGGCTTGTACGTTTGCAATTTCTGTCTTCAGCGTCTCGGTGATATAGGAGAAGCCTACTGCAGGACTTACTTTTGCATCTTTGTCATGCTGTAAGCCAAGCGCTTGTTCTTCCTTCTTATATTCGCTGGTAGAATACATAACGCTGGAGATGCTGCCAACTGCGATGGCGGATATTACTTCATCGATATTCTGCTTCGCCGGATCGACAGGGGCGATCATATCATCCCCCACCATTTTCCACTGCTTCCCTTCAATACCGTAAGTCAGCGTATTGTAGAGCTTTTTATCCGAATCCAGCAAATCGCACAGCATGACGGCTCTATCGGGATTCTTCGAACTTTTATTGATGGCTGTAATACAGGTTTGAAGGCTTCCCGTAGTGATGGGCTTCAAAGCAAACCCCGCATATTGTACCGGATAGGCCACCCCTGGGTTCTGATTCTTGGTTTCACCCCGGGTCGGAACAACTCCCGTCAGCGTCATGACATATTTCCCTGATTTTGCTTCGGCATTCCAATCCTGTACGGTGGGCGCATCCTTACGGATATAGCCTTTTTCATACCAGCTTCTCACCAATTCGAAGCCCTTTTTCATAAAGTCCATATCCAGCTTGCTGACAACCTTCCAATCCACAGTATCCAGAACAAGATAGTCGTTCAGCTCTTCATACCTGTCTTCCTCTTCCTGGGAGGTTACAAAATTGTCTATCTGGCTTCCTACGGTCTGCATGGGATACATTTCCGGCTCACCCTTCTTGACGGCAGCCAGCAGCGGTTCAAAATCGGCCAGCTTGGTTACCTTTGACGCGTCAAAGCCGTACTTGTCCGCCATGTCTTTTTTAACAGCGGCTCCCCACATCTGTGTATATCCCAGGGGATTCAAAATGCCGTAAATTTTTCCCTTGTAGCTGGAACCCACCCACCAGGAGTCCTTGACTACCTGCTTCAGTGTGGGACCATATTGATTTATCAGGTCGGTAATATCCATAAAATTGCCCTTGGATACGTTGTTATTGAAATTATTCATCCAGCTGGCGCTGAAGCACAGATCCCAGGGTTCCCCGGAAGCATAGATGAGCTTCATTTTCTGGTCGTAATCCCCCCAGCTGAGCACCTTTGCATCCAGCGTCACATTGAGCTTTTCATTCAAGGACTTGTTCACCTCGGCCAGGACTTCCTCGACAGGGGGATTGGTCCCGCCTGTGGGCACATACCAGATCAGGGTTGCCGGATCCAGCTTTGCCTGCTCCGTTGCGGAAGTCCCTGCGCCTGTTTGTTGGGTGCCCGACGCTGCCGTTGTTTCTCCTTGATTCGGATTGTTCCCGGCTCCACACCCGGACAGTAGGAGAGATGCACCGACAATGACACTCACTGCCATCGTCAAACTCTTGTAAAATTTGCTTTTAACCATTTCGTACTCCTCCTCGTATTGATTATACTATATTGTTATAAGGGCTTAAAAGCCCGGACAACCTTTTCGGCCGGCCAACTCCCCAATGCAGGTTTTGCACGGCGTCCTACCCCTTCACCGACCCCACCACGAGACCACCCACCAGATATTTCTGAAACAGCAGGAAGACAAACAGTACCGGTCCGGTGGCGACGAGACACAGCGCCATCCTGGCGCTCATGGACGGCAGATTGTTCATAAAGTCCCTGGAGACTGCCGGCGACATGACCTTGAGAATATATTCTATATTCATGATGATCCTTTGCAGCAGCAGCTGCAGAGGCGCATTCTTAAAATCGTCGATATACAGCATGGCGGTTTGCCAGTCATTCCAGTAGTTAAATACATTGAACAGCGAGACGGTTGCCAGACCCGGCACAGCCACCGGAAGGGCAATATTGAGATAGACCCGGAACTCGCTGGCTCCGTCCATTTTTGCCGACTCGTACATGGAAGCGGGCGTCCCCTGCATATAGCCTTTGAGCAGCATTACGTTGAAGCCGCCCAGCAGGTTGGGCAGGATCAGGGAAAACAGGTGGTTCTTCAAGTGAAGAACATTGACCATGATCAGGTATTGAGGCGTGATACCGACACCAAACAGCATCGTGATGAAAACCAGCAGCGAAGTCGGATTCGCATAGGCATAGTCCCTCCGGCTGATGACATACGCCAGGGAGGAAGTGATCCAGAGACTGATAAAGGTCCCTGCCACCGTAATCAGGATGCTGATGCCATAGGAACGGATGAGCTGGCTGGGGTCGGACAGGATGTACTGGTAGGCTGCCAGGGAAACTTTTCCCGGTATCAGCGAAATGCCATGGACCCTCAGGTAAGTCTCATCGGTCAGAGACGTAGACAAAACCAGCAGCATCGGTATAAGGCAGAATAAGGAAAACAGCAGTAAAATTCCATGGACGAAAAAATTGGATACCGAACTGTTCTTTTTTTTCAAATGAATCCCTCCAGGATTTCATATTTTCAAAACGCATACCCCTAATAAATGGCATTTTCCGGATCATACCTCTTTAAAAGACCGTTGGTGACAAGGACCAGAATAAAGCCCACAACGGATTGATACAAGCCTGCCGCCGACGCCATGCCCACGTCTCCGTTTACTCTCAGCGCCCGGTACACATACGTGTCGATGACGTCGGAAACGGGATACAGTGCCGTTGAATTCAGCGTCATATTATAGAATAGCCCAAAATCGGCGGAAAAAATCCTCCCGATAGCCAGCAGCGAAAGCATGGTGATCAGGGACTTGATCTGTGGAAGCGTGATGTACCATACCTGCTGGAATTTCCCGGCGCCATCCAGTTCAGCAGATTCATAATATTCAGGGGATATTCCTATAATGGCAGTATAATATATTAGTGCATTTACACCGCCGAATTTCCATATAGTGATCAACGGAAAGAGGATAAGCCAGTATTTCGGCTCGTTATACCATAAGGCCGGAGTCATCCCGAAGTTCTTCAGGAGCGTGTTTATAAGGCCTTTGTCCATATCCAGCAACGTCAGCAGGATATAGGAGGCAACCACCCAGGAAAGAAAATTGGGAAAAAAAATGACGGTCTGGTACTTTTTCATGGATTTTTTGGGGATTTCCTTTAATAAAAATGCCAGCAGCAGAGAAACAACCATGCCTGTAGCCGTCATCAGCAGGTTGAGTAAAACCGTATTTCTGGTAATCGTCAATGCGTCATTGGAAACAAAAAGGAACTCGAAATTTTTAAATCCCATCCACTTGCTTCCGAAAAGACCCTTGCTGGGATCAAATTCTTTAAAAGGAAGAAGCACGGTATATGCCAGGGGGATATACATCCATCCTATAATAAACAGTACTCCCGGAAGGGATAGAAAAAGCAGCTCCCTGTTGTTTTTAAAAGTACGCACTCTTTTAGTCCACTTGTTCGTCATGATGCGTCCGCCCGCTTTCAATCTGCCATAATGATTTCATGCTCCAATTGTAGCAAACGGACGCTTTGAAGGATACTCAAAATCCTGTAATTTACTTCTTTTTTGTGTTATAAAATCAGGACATTTCTACGAAATTACGACATCCCCTCTTTTTTAAGCGGCCGGATGGCGCTGTATTCCTTGGGTGTGGTCCCATATTTCCTTTTAAACAAGCTGTAGAAATAGGTTTCGCTTTCGATCCCCACCTTCGCAGCCACCTCGCCTACACTTAGATCCGAGTAAGCTAGAAGCTCTGCCGCCCTGGTCAGCCTAACCTCGTTGATCTGCTCGGGTACGGTCCTTCCTGTGCCGCTTTTGAAAATCCTGCTCAGCTGCCGGGACGAAATGTTCATGTTCAAGGAGATTTCATCCAGGCAAAGGCTGCTCTGGCTGTAATTTTTATCAATCATCTCCGTTACTGCGCCGATGAGCATGGCATGTCTTGATTCCACCATTTTTACCCGGTCCCTGTCCAACAGGTCCTGAAGCAGCTCCAGAAGCTTTCTGCAAAAGTCTTCCATGGTTTCAATGTGGGAAGGGAAGTGATACAGCTCATGGAAATTGACATGGACGATCTCCAGCCGGTTCCGGTTAATCTCGGCAACCCCCTGGTTCAAGGTGCGCAAGAGCTGAAACTGTGAAATAATAATGCTTTCATAATTCATCAACGAAAGCTGTTCAAAGAAAGTTTGCAGTGTCCGCTCCACTTTTTGCCGGTCTCCCGCCATCAGCGCATCGAGGATTTTCTTCTCGGTTTTATCAATGGCCTGAAGACTTGCTTCCCCGCCGTTACCGGCAGCTTGCTCGGGAAAGATCACCGCCCCCCGGCCCAGCACATACCGGTAATAGGAGAGCTTGAAAGCTTCCCCGTAAGCTCTTGGCAGATCATTCAAGCCGCCGGCGATCCCGCTGACGGCGATGGTCACCGAAACCCCGTAGTACTGGAGCAGAGAGTCCTGGGTCTGCCGGGCCAGCGAGGTAAAAATTTCTTTAAACCTTTCGCTTTCCTTGATGCAAAGAATCAGGCAGACAAAATCCTCTCCCACATCCACGCCTTCATTGTCATACCGGCTTCCGATGATTTCGCAGCTGATGTTCAGGATGGCAAACTTGATCAAGTCTCTATCCTTCCCCCTCCAGCCCTGCATCATTTCTTCATAGCGGTCGATTTTTATCAGGCCCACCGCGTAGCAGGCATTGGTATCAAAAGAAATATTGTTGAATTTCAGTACCTTTACCGCCTCCTCGGTGTTGTAGGAGCCGTCGGTCAGGAGGTTTTTCAGCAGATAGGCCTTTACGATGCTGGAGTTGGACCGGTTCTCGTTTCCGTAGGTTTCCAGCATTTCCGCATGCCGGTCGTAGATGGTCCTTAAAAAGGAAATTTCATCCCGGTCGTCCATGTTGCCTGATATCTTGCCGCTTCTGGACCTGATCTGGGCAAACATGCTGTCAAACGGATTGTAAATCTTTCTGGAGATAATCAGCGATTCAAGCACTGCAACCGCCAGAAAAACGATAAACATGACCATCATGACCTTCTGCAGCTGGAAAACATAGGCCTGGATATTCCGGTAGGGCATGGTTTTAAACACGGTAATGGCCGCATTATCCAACTGGTAAAAAGATACAAGGTATTTCTCACGGTTAAATTCCGTAGTAAAAGAGCTGTCCGCCTTCCCTTCCCGCATTTTGTCCATGTAGGCGGTATAGTCCTTTTTGACCTGCGCCAGGAACTGTTTGTCGTCGCCCAGGGTTACAAACTCACCGTTGCTGTCCATTAAAAAAAGTCTGGCGTCCTTGGACGAGCGGTTGAGGTTGACCTCGTTCAGATTGTCCAGCAGCCACTGCTGCTTAACGTTGACCACAATCCCGTTTTTCATGCCGGAGTTTTTGTCGTAAGTGTCATAGATAAAATAGCTGATGACATCCTCATTCGTTTCAATGGTCCTGGACTCTCCTTTAAACTTCCGGAACACGGGGACCATCCTGGGTATGCTATCCCGGCCTTTCAGATATTCCTCCAGGCTGGCATCCTGATAGAGCATGCCGCCGTAGGTGGAATAAAACTGCCGGGTATTGTTGTTATAGATGAAGATGGAGTGGATAAAGGGATTTGAATCCTTCACAGCCTTCCAGACCATGTTCATCCGGATCATACCCTCTTCGAAATCACTGTCGCTGCTTCCGAAATTCATGATGTATTCCACATCGCTGCTCAAATAGAGATGCTCGCAGGTGTTTTTGATGGTATCTCCGATAAAACGGACGTTATACTGGACCTGAGCCATGAGATTTTTGTTGGACTCGCTCTCAATGCGGACCACAAGGGACTCAATGCAAAAATAAAGAATCCCGGAAAAAACCGTAATCAGCACGGCCAGTCCCAGTGTTACACCCACGATGATTTTTCTTAAAAATATACGCTTTCTCAAGCCAACTGTAGATTTCATACAATCTCCCGTAAGACAGACCATATGGTATTAAGCACTGTAAAAATACGGCCTCCGCTACAATTTTTGCAGCTGCAGTCCGGCCAGCCGGCATTGCGTAAAATCGGAGGAAACACTTCCAGTGCTTTAAAGCGGGGAACAAGTGGCTTCATTATAACATACCCTTTATTATTTGCATATGCCGTTTCACGTATAAATTCTTCCAGTGCAGTCCGGCGCAGCCAAACTGCGCCTGCTTAAAGACCTGCAAAAAATTCATATTCCCGGGTCCATTCCATCCTTTCGGCAGGCTTCAGGTCAACTGCAACGAACATTTCAGGGCTGACCACATGGCTGCCTCCCCAAACGGCAATTTTAGCCGTCGGATAGCTTCCTGCCTCCCTGACCCCAACGCCGTCGGGGATATGCAGCAGCTGCCACTTAAACGCTTTTTCGCCGGAATTGCCGTAAATCCGGCAATAGAAATCTTCGCCGGGTCTGGCATCCCAGGTTATAAAATCATTTCCTGCTACGATTTTTCCTGCGGTACAATCGACCTGTATCTCTCCAGGGAAGCTCAAACAGTAGTTTTTCCCCACCGGCTGGCCGTTAATCCCCAAAAAATTGTGGATATACTCGCTGGTATGAATCTCCTTATGGCCGGTATTTTCCAGGCTGTAATCAATTTTTACCCTGTTTTCCCTGACACTCACCCTCTTTTCCAGTCTAAATGCATACCCTCGGCATTCTACCGGCTCCTGCCTGAAAATGGCATGATCATCGCCTGCGGTGATTTCAACGGCAAAGGGCAGCAAATCATACCTGCCGTAGAAACTATACGGCGTATCGGAATGCTTCTTCAGCAAGCCTACGCCTATTTTGGGAAATAGCTCTCCAATGGCCGCATCGTCATAGCCTATGGGCATATCAATCCCAAATTCATTGCACAGACCTGCCCCGCCGGTCCCTTGACCCGGCTCGTAGCTTTCAGGGACACAGAAGGTATGCCTGCCGTCCAGCGTTACCTGGGTTATGAATGCGGTCCAGTCAAATCTTGTTCCGCTGTATGCCGTACCCGGCCGGGCTATTTCAACCTCCAGCCTCCCGCTCTTTATGACCACCGGCTGTACAGCCACTTTATCCTGCTTTGAGTCCATAAAATCCCTCCGTATAATTCAAACGATACTTCATTTGCATTAATGCCGTTTTGAAATTACTCCTGATCCTACAGCAAAATAAACATCCACCCGTATTTATAGCCTTCCAGAGATACAACGGATCCTTTAACGCGCTGTTACTGAAAGGCTATTGGGGAATGCTGCTGTAATACTAATAGCAGCTATTATATATAATTTACGGAAAAATCTCAACAGATTTATTCATCAAAAGCTCTATAAGGCATGTATGGCTTTGCCCATCGTCTTAAGAGCCGCTTCCATCACTGCTTCGGATACCGTCGGATGAGGATGCACGACCGAAGCCACTTCTTTTGCCGTGGCTTCCAGGGAAATAGCAAGCGTCCCTTCGGATATCATGTCCGTGGCATGTGCGCAGACAATATGCACTCCCAGAATTTCATTGTACTTCTTATCTGCAATGATTTTTATAAAGCCGGAGGTATCTCCCTCTGCCAGAGATTTTCCGTTGGCAGCCAATGGGAATTTCCCTATGTTGATCTCATGCCCTTTTGCCATGGCTTCCTTTTCACTCATTCCGACCCATGCAATTTCCGGGTGTGAATAAATGCACTGGGGGATGGAATTATAATCCATCCGGGCGGGATGCCCGAAAATATTTTCTGCCGCAACAATACCTTCTTCGGACGCGACATGGGCAAGCATGAACTTGCCGTTCACATCGCCGATGGCATAGATCCCCGAAACATTGGTCTGCATTTTTTCATCCGTAATGATCTTACCTTTGTCATGCTTTATTCCCAGCCGGTCCAGCTCATCCCTGTCCGTATTGGGGGTTCTCCCGACGGACATAAGTACCCTTTGGCCTTCCGCCTGCTGCTTTCCTCCGTCTTTTTCGTAAGTCACCTTGTCTCCCGCGATCTCTATGACCTTGGCAGCTGTGATGATATTTACGCCATTGGACTGCAGGATGCGTCTTGCTTCCTTGATGACATCCCCGTCAGCCATAAAAAGGATCTCGTCCATCATTTCCAGAATGGTTACCTGACAACCAAGCTCCGACAGCAATACGGCAAATTCCACTCCGATGACCCCGCCTCCGATAATCACCATGGATGCAGGAATATCCTCCATGGTCAGAAGGGCATCGCTGTCCATCACCTTGCCGGTTTTGATTCCTTTAATGTCCGGCATGACCGGCCTCGAACCCGTTGCAACAATGATGTTCCTTGCTTCATATACCATGCCGTTGATTGAAACCTTCGAGCTGTCCTGTATCCTGGCTTCACCGTTGACAAGCTCAATGCCGTTTGCCTTGATCAGGCCTTTGATTCCGCTGACCAGGGTATTGACAACCTCCTGCTTTCTTTTCATCATTTTTCCGAAATCAAAGGAGGCATTTTCTATGGTTATTCCGAACTGCCCGGCCTTTTTCAGGCTTTTATACAAGCCTGAGGCTTTCAGCAGGGTTTTTGTCGGGATACACCCCTTATTCAGGCACACGCCTCCCAGATTTTCCTTCTCGGCAAGCAATACCTTTCCTCCCAGCTGGGCAGCCTTTATCGCTGCTACATAACCGCCGGGCCCGCCTCCTATAACGATTACATCATATATCATGGACCTATCCCCATTTCTTTACGCTACTTAGGAACACCGGAAATATTACTTCCGGAAGTTATATTGTCACCAGTGCTTATTTCATCAATATCTGAGGCAGCTTAAAGGTCTGCCCGTTGAAGGAGTATTCCTTTACAGGCCACCTGCCTGCCACCGACGGGACTTCCCGTCCTTTTGCCGTGTTGATGCTCAGTTCCTCCGCTTTAACGCCTGTGATGGTAATAAACCAGTCATAGGCCTGATTCAATACGACTTCGGAATCCTGCCTTCCGCATACCGAAGCATCGCAAAGCAGGTATCCGGTGATGCCGCCCGGGAAATGCTTTTCCCACTCATTCCCCAGTCCGGCCTTTTCCAGGAGCTCCTTGCGCACATCCAATATCCGGTGGAACTTTTCGCCGGGGATGCACATGGAAATAGCCTGTGCTTGGAGCATATTGAGCATTTCATAATTGTTTTTGACCTCTTCAGGCAGCGTATCGCCGAAATATATCATCCGGGTGACATTGGCGTGAAGGCCCCATTTACGCAGAGCCGGGTGCAAAAGGACAAGCTTTTGCACCTTCTTGTCCGAAGGATTCGGATGCCTGTATGCCGCAATCCTTTCATCGCTTCCGATAAGAAGCACCTCCGGGGTCGCATTGATCTTCCCATACTCATACAGGTACATGGCCTCAATTTCATGCTCCGTCATACCGGGTTTCACTTCGTCCGCAACTTTCCGGAGGATCTCCTCGGCCGTTTCACCGATCCACCTCAGTTTTTGAATCTCCTGCTCCGTCAGGGGATAATGGAGCTTGTATATTTCTGCGACGCAAAGGTCCGCTCCCTCCACCGGCACATCAGAAATTGCCTTCATTCCGCTTACGAGCTTTGCTGCCTTCCCTGCCAGACTGTCCTCATACCATTTCAGGAAAACCGGCTCTATATAAAGACCCTGGAGTTCATCGTCGAGGGTTCTGGGACCGTCCATCACGTGGGCGATGCAGTATATGTGATCCTTTGTTATAACCAGGCAGGAAAAGCCAACTTCACTTGTCGTGACCACCCTGTTATTCCCGCCGCAGGTAAACCAGGCGAAATTATCCTGACGGCCGAGGATCATAGCCTCATAGCCGCTTTTTTGAAGGAATCCCCGGACACGCCCCGCCTTTTCCATGACTTCATTTTTATCCGGTATATTCATGTCATACCTCCATCCACGCTACTGTCCCATCATCTCGCCGGCGGATACGATCAACGTTTCTCCGGTGATGTGGTCCGAAAGTCCTGAAGCCAGGAACAGCACTACCTTTGCCTGGTCCTCCGGCGTACCCAGCCTTTTCAGGGCGGTTTTGTCGATCCATTCCTTTTCGATCTCCGGACTGGTAAGAAAAGTGTTCCGGACCATTTCCGTATCCGTAGCCCCCGGACATATGGCATTGCAGTTTATTCCGTAGACTCCCAGTTCGAGAGCGGTAACCCTAGTAAGTCCAATGATTGCCGACTTGGATGCGCAATAGGCGCCTTCCTCCCTGGTGGGCTTCTTCCCTGAGCAGGAGGATACATTGACGATTTTGCCGCCGCCCTGTTCTTTCATAATCCTGCCCACAATCTGTGTAAAAAGGAAAGTCCCTTTGACGTTGACCTCAAATACCCTGTCCCAGTCGCTTTCCGGCATGTCTAGTATCAGAGAATGCTTTAAGATTCCCGCATTATTTACCAGAATGTCTATCCTGCCATAAGCAGCAAGAACCCTTTTCACCGCTTTCTCCACATCGTCCGATTTTGTAACGTCTACCTTAAGCGCCAGTGTTTCGTATCCTGTTGCAGCTTTTATTTCCTCCGCCGCACAGATGAGCTTGTGTTCCACCATGTCACACAGTACCACAACGGCGCCGTTTTCAGAAAACAGCTTCGCGATGGCCTTGCCGATTCCTTGTGCCGCCCCTGTTACAATTGCTACTTTATTATCCAAAAGCATAGCATTACCTCCAATATACTCATACCAGCATTAACCAGGGATCTTCCAGGATATCCTTAAGCTTCTTCATAAACCGGGCGGCTAGGGCGCCGTCAATTACCCGGTGGTCTACGGAAAGTGTCAGGTTCATTAAGGGCCGTATGACTACCTCCCCATCACGCACGCAGGGTGCTTCTGCCGCTCTCCCCACAGCCAGGATGGCGCTTTCGGGAGGGTTAATGATGGCTGAAAACTCGTCGATATGGTAGGCGCCAAGGTTTGATACCGTAAATGTTCCGCCCGTCATATCGTCAAGGCCCAGCTTCCCCGCTCTTGCCCTGCCGATGAGGTCTACGAGGCTGCCGCACATTTCCGACAGGCTCTTTTTATTGGCATTTTTGACAACGGGGACCACCAGTCCTTTATCGCTGTCCACGGCAACGCCGATATTGGAATTCTTATAATAGATAATTTCATCGTCAACCAGTGAGACATTGATGTCCGGAAACTCTTCTATGGCGCAGGCAACAGCCTTTACGACCAGATCGTTCAAGGACAGCTTCAAGCCTGTCTTGACTTTTACCGTTTCTGCCGCCTTCTTTTTCAATTCCATGAGGTTTCCTGCATCCACGCTGATTTTGAAATACACATGGGGAATCTCACGCTTGCTTTGGGCCAGCCGTGTGGCAATAATTTTCCGGATCCCTTCCAGAGGTACCCTTTTGGCAATCTGGGCTCCGCCGGCTTCTTGAACCGCAGGCTCGGTTTTTGGCTCTGCCGGAGTCTTTGCTGCTTGTGCTTCCGGTATGAGCTTTGCGTTTACCTTGGCTTCCGCCGGCTTACTTGCCACAGAGGCTTCCATCGCCGTCTGGATATCTTCTTTCACAATTCTGCCGTCCGGACCTGTGCCTTTAAGCTTTGCAAAATCGATCCCACTCTCCTGTGCCATCTTCTTGGCAACCGGTGAAATACGGATTTCATGGGAAACTACATTGGAATTATCTTCGGACGAATAGCCGCCTTCCGCAATAAGCTTTTCTATATCCTTCTTGACGATACGCCCTTCCTGTCCGGTCCCACGCAGCTTCGTATAATCCACGCCATGCTGCTTTGCCAGTATTTTCGCTACGGGTGTGATAAATATGCGCACCCCTGTAGAGATTACAGGCGCTGCTGCGGTTTTGTCACTCTGTACCGGCTGCAGTTCATTTTTCTCGCCAATGATACAAAGCGGGGTAGTGATTTCCCTGTCCTCGCCTTCCGCTACCAGGATCTTCAGCACATATCCATCCGCAGGCGATTCCACCTCGGAATTGATCTTATCGGTTTCAATTTCGACGATCACGTCGCCGGCCAGCACCGCATCGCCTTCTTTTTTGTGCCACCGGGTTACTTTCCCGTGAGTCATTGTAAGGCCCAGCTTGGGCATGATAATATCTTGAGCCATTTTACCCTCCATTAAAGCTTCCTTAAATCAGAACATCTCTTTGACTGCCTTCACAATTTTGTCCACGCTGGGGAGTACGAAATTTTCCAGGTCCGGTGCAAAGGGTGCGGGACAATCAAGACTGCCCAGCCTCTTTACCGGCGCATCCAGATAATCAAAGGCCTTGTCGGCGATAACCGCCGCTACCTCGGCAGCAATGCTGCATGTCAGCCAGGTTTCCTGCAGGCATAACGCCCGGTTGGTCTTTTTGACAGAGTTGACGATGGTCTCGGTATCCATGGGCTTTATTGATCTTAAGTCTACAATCTCAACGTCTATGCCGTCCTTTTCAAGGATTTTAGCCGCGTCCAGCGCCATATTCACCATGTTGGAATGGGTGATAATGGACAAATCCTTTCCGGCGCGTTTTATGTCCGCTTTTCCCAGCGGGATCACAAAATCCGGATCCTCGGTGACTTCGCCTTCCATCTGGTAGCACTGGCGGTGTTCGAACACCAGCACGGGGTTATTATCCCGGATGGCCGCCTTGATGAGGCCTTTTGCATCCTGTGGGTTCGAAGGCGCTATCAGCTTCAAGCCGGGGACAAAGGCGAACCAGGAATCCCACATGTGTGAATGCTGCGCAGCTGCCGACCCGTAACCGCCGCTGGGCAGCCGCATAACCATGGGTATACTCAGCGTGCCGCCAAACATGTAGCGCATATTTGCCGCCTGGTTTACCAATTGGTCACTGGCGATGGTTACCCAGTCTCCGAACTGGAGCTCTACGATGGGCCGCAGGCCAGTGGCGGCAGCGCCAACCGCCGCACCGGTATAACCGGCTTCTGCAATCGGCATGTTCATGATCCTTTCAGGCCCGAATTCCTCCACCATCCCTTTGGAGACGCCGAAGGCTCCTCCGTAGCCTGCGATATCCAGGCCCATGAAGATGACGTTGTTATCGCGCCTCATTTCTTCGGATATCCCTATATTTAAAGCTTTTGAATATGTCATTTTGCTCATAAAAAATCCTCCCGTTACAGTAAATTCAGAAACTCAAATCCC
Source organism: Bacillota bacterium (assembly GCA_023433505.1). Taxonomy (GTDB): domain Bacteria; phylum Bacillota; class Clostridia; order Acetivibrionales; family DTU013; genus MnB-11. Next base: position 115,775 of record JAEZCO010000065.1, read on the forward strand.
TTGCCACCGTCATTTCATCCGGCTCTAGTCTGCGTAAATATCGTCCAGCGCACTTTCCGGCCTGGGTTTAGGGCTCTTCTCAGCAAAGTCCACCGCCGCTTCGACCTCATCTTCGACTTCCTTCCGGATCGCCTTCAAACCGGCTTCATCCAGAACTCCTTCGCTGATCAGCTTTTCATGGTATCTCTTTATGGGATCCTTTGCCTTCCATTCACGCACTTCTTCCTTCGGCCGGTAAGTATCCGGCTCGCCGGTGAAATGGGTATAGTGCCTGTAAGTCTTGCACTCTATGAGTGTGGGACCTTCGCCTCTTCTTCCCCTGTCGGCGGCTTCCTTCACGGCATTGTAAACAGCTTCCACATCGTTCCCGTCAACAATGATTCCGGGCATGTCGTAAGCCTTTCCACGTTCTGCAATATCCTTCAGCTTCCTTACATCGGTCTGTCTTGTACCGACGCCGTACAGGTTGTTCTCGCAAACATAAACGGCCGGCAGATTAAAGGCCGCAGCGATATTCAATGCCTCGTGGAAAGTGCCCTGGTTGCTGGCGCCGTCGCCGAAGAAGCAAACTGCTACCTTCCCGTTCTTTTGATACTTGGCGCTTAAGGCCGCACCTGTGGCTATTGGAATTCCTGCGCCCACGATGCCGTTGGCGCCCAGCATACCCAGCTCGGGAGCGGCGATGTGCATTGATCCGCCTCTGGCCTTGCAATAGCCGGTCTCTTTTGCAAACAGCTCCGCCATAGCCCTTTTGAGTTCTCCGCCCTTTGCAATCAAGTGACCGTGGCCTCTATGGGTGCTGGTAATATAGTCCTCCGTATTGATTGCAGAACATGCGCCCACCGCCACGGCTTCTTCCCCTACATAAAGGTGGAAAAATCCCGGCAGCCTGCCCTCCATGTCCAGCGTCCTTACCTTTTCTTCAAATAACCTGATCTTCCACATATCCTTGTATAACTTCTTTTTTAAACCGATGTCCATAATAACCCTCCTAATAAGATTTAGCATCTGCCCTTGATTTGGTGCATTCACTGCCGGCTCTATGCTATTTCATTGAATACCTTCTTCAATACCTCTTCGGAATCTCCCGTAGGTTCAAACTCAAAGCCCACCACGCCTGGATAATCAAGCTCCCGCAAAACCTTGAATATGTTCCTGTAGTTGATTTCCCCCGTCCCCGGCTCATGCCTTCCCGGAACGTCGGCGACGTGAACATATCCGATGGCATCCATATTATCCTTTAAGGTCTGAATGATATTTCCTTCCATGATCTGCATATGGTAAATATCGTACAGGGCCTTGATGTTGGGCGACCCAATCTCTCTGACAAGGTCGAATGCCGGTTTGGAATGGCTCAGGTAATACCCCTTGTGGTCCACATAAATATTCAGCGGCTCGATCACCAGTGTAATCCCGGCTTCTTCGGCTACAGGCTTCAACGTGTTTAATACCTTCCGGATGCTTGCGATTTTCTCTTCCTCAGAGATGGAATAAGGCGGTTCAAGAACAGTCCTGTCCTCCTGAAGAATGTCCGTCATAAGGAACAGGTGCTTGGCGCCAACCTTTTTCGCCGCTTCCACCGACTTTTTCACCCCGGCGATATAAAGCTCGTTATCTTTCGGGTCAATCATCCTTCCTTCAATATTTCCTTGAAATACGGCGACTTCCAGCCCGGTTTCATCCAAGGCCTTTTTTAAGCCGTCCAGATCCTTGGGCTGCCAAAGCCAGAATTCCACCGCCTGGAAACCTGCTTTCCGGGCCTTGTAAACCCTTTCAACAAGATCGGCCTCCTGGAACAGCATTTCTATGCACGCAGAATACTTCATCCCTAAACCCTCCTAAAATTTTAATTAGTTGAAATTGAATCCTTCTCGAAATAATCCGGACTTACTTTATGCTCATCCACTGCCTTTTCTCGCTGCTTTCGAGAATCGTCTCGATCAGCCTCATACTGAAATGTCCGTCTGCAAAGGTTGCAAAATCACAGGGGTCCTTTCCTGGGACCTTGCCATCCCGGATAAAGCCATAATAGGACTTCATGATGTTGGCCATGGCGTCGTTGTGCCCTTCGGGATGGCCTGCCGGAAGATGGGTATACTGTTTGATATTATCGGGCATAAAATTGGGATTCCTCAAGATGTGCTGGTTCGGCTTATCCTTGTATCCCATCCACATCTGGTCGGCCTCTTCCTGATTCCAATACATGGAGGCCTTCTCGCCGTCTATTTCCATACGGATGGCGCATTTTCTTCCCGCACTGACTTCGGAACAGCAGTACGTTCCATGGATGCCGTTATCCATCTTGAACATCACCGCTCCATAATCTTCCGTGTCGATGACCTTGTCTTCATATTGCCCGCTGCTATTTACGGAAAAGGCCTCCACCTGTCCTACCGGCGCTTTCCTTACAGGAATGGTAGTCACCAGATCCGCACATACCTCCGTAATCCTGCCCCCGGTAATAAACTGGGCCAGGTCCATCCAGTGGGAACCGATATCGGCTACACATCTGGATTTACCGCTGATCTGTGAGTCCATCCTCCAGTTATAGTCGGTTTCATACAGCAGCCAATCCTGCAGATATGCTCCGTGGATCAGTCTCGGTTTTCCGATTTCACCGGAACGTACCTTTTCCCTCATTTCCAGTACCAGTGGATTCATTCTGTAGACAAAATCAACTCCGGCGACGATTTTGGGGTTTTCCGCCAGAAGCTCCAGCAATCCCTCGGATTCCTTGCTGCTTTTGCAAAGCGGTTTTTCAGAGAAGATGTGCTTTCCGGCCTTAATTACCTTTTCGTTGATTTCCCTGTGGAGATGATTGGGCGTGCAGTTATGTACCACCTGAACCTCTTCGTCCGCCAGCATTCCCTCTACTGTGGCATAGCACTTCGGTATGAAGTACTTCTCTGCTTTTTGTCTGGCAAGCTCGTAGTTTACATCTACGGTACCGAGGATATCAACAAATCCGACTCTCCGGAGTGCGTCTATCTGGTTTGCGCTGACATACCCCATACCTACGATTGCACACTTGATTTTCTGCATTCCTTTGCCTCCATCCAATACGCTAATTACGTTTTTGAAAACGTTTCGATTCTTTTTTATTTTAGCACCGCCGCGGCTTTCCTGTCAATTGCATTTTGCCGCGGCTTTAAAGGATAATGCCGGAAAGGTAAGATAACAGCAAATGCTATGCCAAATCAGGGACATATTCAATATCCCTGTAATAAATGCATCCGCGGCTTTCAGTAGGCCTTGTATCCATTTCCGTAGTATAGACTCCACTGTCCGCAGGGAATGTAATGTACCTGGAGCGCCGATTGGAAAACCTCCAGTAACCGGGTTCGGAGGTAGCCGTATCACAGCTCCGGACAGAATTGAACACCGCCTCCGTACCCTTGCAGGCATAATACAATTGAGGTTCTTCCCCTGTCGTTACGGAAACCGTATATTCAATGCCTGCTTTAATACTCACCGGTACCGGCAGTGTATAAACAAACCATTCATTGCTGCCTGAAATATCCATCTCATAAGGTCCGCCTATACAGGCATTGTCCAGGTTTCTCCAGATCCTTGCCGTATGCCGGCCCTTTTCACCGCTTACTGCGTAGACGGATATGGCCTTAAGCTTCCCGGACGCCCTGGGTATGAACACCTGCCCAAGCTCGTAGGACCTGGAACCACTATATTTGTCCGCACAATAGCTGTGAAGGTATCTTCCCCATATACTCTCGGCGCCATCGGTCCAGATGCCCTTTGCAACATCAAGCTTCCATTGGTTGCGCCAATTCAAGGTGATGGACGCACCATTGAACTCCAACGGCAGGAACAACAATCTGGAATCCACCTGGAAGACCTGGTCCCCGGCTGCATTTGCCCAGGCGTCCGCGCAAAAAACGTATGTAGTACCTTTACTGCCTGTGATCTTTACCGTTTTGGAATGCTGGGATTCAAAGGTTCTTGTGCCCGTAGGCGGGTTACAGATAAAGGTCTTGTTTTCCCATGGGCCCTTTATGCTTGAGGACGTGTAGTAAAAATTATCATTATTGTTATATCCGGTTAAACCGGAAGCGATCATATAATAGATACCGTCCTTGAAAATGAAATCGATTGCCTCGATGAGAAGATCGGTATCAACCTTGGTGCCTTCCGCCAAATTATAATAATCCTGATCCAGCGCATAGATCCATACATGAAAGTCGTTGAAAATGGATGTGCCGGCAAAATAGACGGTCCCGTCGGTGTCCTTGAACAAGGTGCCATCCCCTCCGACATATTTGCCTTCGTCTTCCGGGTCGGGACAGGGCATATATTTTTTGAATATGAAATTCCCTGTTGGCGAGCTGCTGGTAAAACAAGCCATCCTGCAGTCGCTTACATCCTCTCTTAAAAACTTGGCCAACATTACATACTCATTGTTTTTTTCATTATATATCACATGCGGCCTTGCGATTACCCAGCCATCCTTTCCCCACTCAACCATAAGGTCATGGGTAATTACATTTCCTTCAAAGTGCCAATCGGAGAAATTTTTTGTCGACCAGCAGCTTATATTTCGAAAAGTGTAAGGTTCATCCATATGATAGCTGCCGATATCTTCACCGTAAAGATAATACTTGTCTCCAAACCTGCATATGTCGGGAGAATGGCATTGCATCCTGTTTCCATTCCCGTCATAGATCATTTTTCCGGTATCAATAACCGCCCATGAGCTTTTCTTCGCTTCACCCCACGATAATTTACTTTGCATTCCCTTTTCCTCCTGTTCACTATCTGTAATCATAATATGATATTTATTCTATGCGCATGCAGACTTAAGCGTAGCCTTCTACACAGAAAAAGGACTGTCCCAAAAATAATTTTGAAACAGCAGCTTCTTCCATCATTCCATTGCAGCCTCCCTCCACCTGTTCATCGGTTTTGGAATTCATAAGGATTTTGGCTTCACGTTCGGTGAATATCTTGTTACCTCCGCCCTTTTTTGCTATGCAATAGGACCGTCCTCGGAGGTCGTAAAAATATCAAAGATTACTCAGAAACCTTCACTTCAAGGGCATTTGCACCTGGGATGCATCAGGCAATCACCGGTCGTCAAACTCCAATTCATTGATATATTTGCATGCCTCCTCCAGTACTTCCGAATACTGGCCGTAAAGGCATGCAACATGGTGGATGTAGGGTCCGTAAATGACCTTTTTTTCGACCCTGCCCCAATTCTCAAACTCAACCCACACATAGGTGTTTTGGGTAAACGGCCCGGCGATGGTTTTGCAGTTTTCTGCAAGGAGCTTATACTTTCCGTTATCACCGTCAAACCTGACAACCGTTATTTCGCCTTCCTTCAACCTCCAATGGCACATCCCCGGCTCAAAGTCGGGCAAAATCCAGTGAGAGCCAAGATGCCCTTTGGCATCCGGAGCCTTCAGACTTAAAGGAAATGCATCATGCCAGAGAAGAACCCCATTGTCATTCTCCGGATGGCGCACGGTAATATCCGCAAAAAAGGACGGTGCTGCGTTTAAGCCGGCAGCTTCAGCTATAATGGCGCTCACAGCGCCATGGATATCGCTTTCGCAAATGCAGGGTATCCCCATATCGGACACCTCTGCCTGCGCAAAGCTTACACATGCCCCAAGCTCCTCGATAATCGACATAAAGGATTCGATCGCAATCGCCGAAAGGTTGTTATCCGTCCCAAACCGATAGATCACATCCCTTAAGGCCAATACATTGATCATCCCCTTCTCTGGCATGGCAGACAAATCAATCCTTTTGGCGTATTCCGCTATTTCGGCCACATACTTTTCCTTGTGCTTTTCCGCAGCTTCTTTTGTCAATCGGATTGCTTTCGATAAATCCATAGGCAGTATCTCAATGCCGAATTTTTGCAGCAGGTCGCTTTCGTCAATAATGGTACTCCAGAAAAAATCGATCCTGTTCCCTACGATGCCTATCTTGGCGCCTTTCAGCCTTTTTACAACATTGGCGGCCCGGAGGAAGCGGTCAAGTCCCTTTTCAAAAGCTTCGTCCTCCATATCACAGTTCTCAATGTACGTAAAGGGCACACCTAATTTACCAAGCACCTTGCTCGAAGCAAACATTCCGCACAGTGAGTCCCGCAGACGTGTTCCGTCCTCAAGGGGAGCTTTGTCCCGCGGTCCCCAAAGCAGCGTCGGCACACCCAGTTTTTTGGCAATCATCCCTGCTGCGCTTTCCGTCCCAAAATTGCAGTGCGGGATAAAAAGGCAGTTTATTTCCTGCGCCTTGAGAAATTGCACGACGGGTTCTATATCGTCATAGCCTCTGACAATGCCATCACATAGGACACTGTCAATTCCTATGTATTGAAGCCCCATCGCCTCCATCTTCTTTTCGAGCTGGGCCTTATAAACCTTTGCATCCTCATGGCTGAATACAAATTTTCCGATTGGGCAAAATCCAACCTTTACAGCGTTATACAACATATTCTTCTCCTTAGTCCACCCGTATCTCATTTAATAGCTTAACAGCTTTCTCAACAATGGTTTGCGCACTTCCGGGACCCAGCATTGAGGTATCCGTCTCATAGCCTCCGGCCTCCAGCGCATCAGCGGTATAAACATATCCCGGAGCCACTCCGTTTGACAGGCTGATCACAAAAGTTTCGGCAAAGGGGGACCTTCTCTTTATTTCACGTCCGACCTCAACAAAGGCTTCCCCCTGCAAACATACAATTCTGGCATTTCCTATCCCTATTGCCTGTATTTCATAGGGAAGCTCATCGGTTAGCAAACTGGGTTTAATCCCTTTCTCCTGAAGTATTATATAGCCCAGAATGTCCTCGGCCCCTAAGAGCTTGAGCTCTGCATTCCTTATCTCAATATACGAGCCGTTGGAAGCCTGAAGCAGCGCAAGCTTTTGTTCCGCTTCTTTTACGTTGTTTACGGCAGTCTCCTTGTCGATATATTCTCTCAGGGGCAGCTCGGTTTCAATGGATTGAATCGATAAACCGGCTTCCTCCGACAAACTCATCCTGTCAAGAACCCGCCCGACTTCAACGCCAAGGGTGGTCCCTATCCTGGATGCTTCCTCAAAGTTCTGCCCATCCCGGAAATACCGGGTGCTCTGGTTACCTGACGTCCCCTGGGAAAACAGCGTAATCATCCCCGGTTTTGCCCATTTCAGGTATTTCCTGATATATGCGGGATAATCGGCACTGACCAGCGTATTATCCGAATGAAGGACGGTCGGGTGAAGTGCGTAGCAAACAAGACATCCCCTCCAGTTCCCATTCGTATCCTTCACGCCAAGGACGCATACCTCCTTGTCGGCAGCCCCGCCCGGGTCCCTGCGGTTGCCTCCTACGCCCTGTTCGCCGCCGCAGGTTCCCTTGCTTACGCCGATTTGCGCGTCGAAGGGGCTGCTGCAAGCTTCAACGGCCATCGAAACCAGCCTGCCATCCAGCCAGGATATATATGCGCCGTCTGTAGTCAAGCCCTTCTCGAGGGCTTCAAGATCAAGCCTTCCCGAGGTCCATGGCGCCGAATGCGTGTGCGAGCAGCATATCACAATGTTTCCGGGAAGGATTCCCGTTTTGTCGGAAATTTGTTTTCTCAGACTGCGCACATATTTCTTTGAATACATCAAAAGGTCCATGGCCACGATCACCAGCTTTGTTTTCCCGTTGTCAAGATATATGCAGCTGGCATAAAGCGGATCATGAACCCCCGTATTATGCCGCGGGCAATGCGGATAACCTGCCAGCTCCACTCCTTTTTCCGGTGAAATATCAATAATGGATACTCCTGCTTTAAGTTTATTTGACATGTGACTTGCCTTTCTGTAATTTATTTTTTGGTTTCGCTTATAATTGAATACGGACAGGGAACCGTTGAGTCAGCCATTGTTAACGAAGGAATTTATCCTGAATATAGAGGTATTCTTCATATTTTTCCCGGTAGGCGCAAACCGATTTGGGGACCGGGTCAAAGACCTTCGCTGTCCCGGCCTTACCGTCGACCGCGGACGGATCGCTGAAAACGCCGCATCCCAGCCCTGCAAGGATAGCCGCGCCAACATTGGCCGTTTCACAGGTCGCTGATGTTTTGACCGTCTTTCCCGTTATATCCGATAGGATCCGGCACCATATATCGCTTTTAGCTCCGCCGCCAAACAGCCGGAGCTCGCTTACCGGCCGGTATAATTCCTGCATAGCCTCAATGTTGGCTTTTACCTGATAGGCAACGCCTTCAAAAACACTTTTGACTATATGACTTGCATCCGTCGACAGGGTAATCCCGTAAAAAGAACCCTGCGTATTGCTTTTCCAATAAGGCGAGCCTGAACCTGCCAAATGCGGAAAGAAAAATACATCGTTCGTTTCGCCTTCGCACTGCAGCGCCAACCGGTCGAGGTCCCTATAGCTTTTATTGCTAAACAGGGTTTCCTTTAACCACCTCATGCTTGCGCCCGCCGTCAAAACACAGCCTTCAATCACCCATTCATTTTTAAAGAGATAGGAAAAGCAGGGCACTCGCATATTGCTGTCAATCACAGGTTTGTGACATTTTTGTTCAATCGCCGAAGCCGTCCCGAGAGACACGGTTGAGATCATTTCACCGATTCCGGCGCCCAGCGCGGCACATTTCTGATCCTGCCCGCCTAATGCTACAACAACCTTCGCAGGGAGCCCCAGCTCATTTGCCACCTCTTTTGACAAATAGCCGACGGGACTGCCGCTCCACTTGATCTCCGGCAGCTTGGCTTCGTCTATTCCGTATTCTTCCAGCAGTCTGGGAGACCAGCCCTGCTTCGAAATGTCGTACAGCAAAGTTCCGGAGGCCATGGAATGATCCGTAAAGCATTCTCCGCAAAGCCTTGCCGTTATGTAATCCAACGCCATCAAGAACTTGTGCGTCCGGTTGTACAGCTCTTTCTCATTTTCCCTCAGCCACAATAGTTTAGGCAGTACATAGCCCTCGCTTGCCCGTTTGCCTGTGATGCTGAAAATTTCAGGCTCACCGAATCTGCCCAGGATGCCATCCCTTTGATTTGCCGCCCGGGAATCAAGCCAGCTGATGGCATTCCGTATCGGATTATAGTTCTTGTCCACCGGCACGAAGGCGATTCCCTGCGAGCTGACACTAATGCCCTTAACCAGGCTGTGGTTTATTTTTGAATTTTGAACCGATTCCTTTATTGCCTGTCTGGCAAGGTCCCACCATAAATTTGCGTCTTGCTCGATCTCTGTCGGGGAGATCCTTATTAAGGGGTACTCAATGTATGCTTCCCCCAGAACCTCCAAATTCTCATCAAAAACCGCACTTTTGCAGCCTGTAGTCCCAAGATCGAGCCCAATCAGCACCGCTTCCACGCTATCCCTCCTTATAAAAATGAAATGATAAAGCCCTTCACTGTACAGCTATACCGGAATTACCCGCTTTGCCCGTAGTTTCCCTCAGGATCAGTTCGGGCTTCAACGCTACATGCTGGACCACTGCACTGTTGTCTTCAATCTTATCCAATAACATCCGGGAGGCTATACTGCCCATATCGTTCACCGGACTTGAAATGGTTGTGAGGGCTTTGGTCAGATAGGATGCAACGTTAATGTTGTCAATGCCTATGATCGACATATCCTCCGGTATCCTCAAGCCGGACTCCGTCATGGCCCGCATTGCTCCGATCGCAATGCTGTCATAGGAGGCGAATATGGCGGTGGGCAGCTTCTTCAACGCCAGCATTTCCTTCATTCTTTTGTATCCGCCTTCTTCAAATCTTTCCGTCCCGACCTTTATAAAATCATTATTTACCGGCAAACCGTTTTTCTTCAACAGGCTGTGAAATGCTTTCAATCTGGATTCCGACAAGGTTTCGCCGATATAGCCTATTTCTCTGTGCCCAAGCTCCGCCAGATGATGAATGGCCAGAGAAATTCCATACTCTTCGTCGATTTTTATATAGTCATAATCCTGAAGCTCAACTTCGGTCGCAACCTGGATAATGGGCATGTTGTACTTGCTTTTAAACTCCTTAAGGTCCTTCTCAATCTTCCTGTCCACGGTGGTAATACAGATGATGCCGCCTACCCCCTTTTTTTCAAAAAGCTTCAGGTAGTAGACCTCGTTTTCATATTTGAAGTCGGTCAGTCCGATGAGCAGCATATAGCCTTTGGCTTTTAGCCTTACTTCAATGGTATTGACCAGCTGCGCATAATAATTGCTTTTTATCTCCGGGCAGATTATCCCGATGGTATTGTTTCCTTCGCTTTTAAACGCCTTATTATGTTTGTTGGAAACATAATTCAGCTGTCTTGCGATATCGACGATCCTTTCCTTGGTTTCTTTATTAAGCTCGCTACTGTCATTGATCGCCCTGGATACTGTTGACAGGTTGACACCCGCCATCTTTGCGATATCTTTTAATGTCGCCAATTTTCCACCTTCTCTTCCGCTGCATAACTATCGAAACATATTTTTATTTGTTTGCAATTTCCGAATACATCCTATAAATTCATCGCAATGATCCATTTTCAGCAACAACCGTTTTTCGGTATGTTTGACGCACATTTCATTACACTGCTTTTGTTTTTATTCATTTACGATGGTATACCAATGAGTATATCACAGAAAATTTGTTTCCGCAAGTTTCTTATTCTTCGAAACTTTTTTTCGATAAATTATACATTAATCCATCTTGCAACTCTATTGAAAGGAGTTGGAGATTGCATTTATACAGCTTAAGAAGACGATTGTACTTTAGAAATCGATTGAAGTTTGATTTTGGAATACCCTTCGGCAATCAAAACCATTGAGCAGACTGTTTCATACCAGCCGGCTTGCCAGCAGGGTGTTCCGCTTCTGGGTCCTGTTATTGCCGACGGCTATTCCTATCGCCTTCCTGGAGCCTACCAGGACAAAAACCTTCTTCGCCCTGGTAACGCAGGTGTACAGCAGATTTCTCTGCAGCATCATATAATGCTGCATTGTGAAGGGCGCCACAACAATCTTGTATTCACTTCCCTGACTTTTGTGAACTGTGGTGGCATAGGCCAGCACTACCTCGTCAAGCTCTGTGGCATCATATTCAACATTGTTATCGTCAAACCTGATGACGAGGGTCCTGTCCTCGGTATCAATGCTTACGATACGGCCGATATCTCCATTGAAAACACTCTTGTCATAATTGTTTTTTATCTGCATGACTTTATCGTGAAGCCGGTATTGCATTCCGCCATACTTTACAAATATAGCTTCAGGGTTAAGGGTCTCCTGCAGGACTGTGTTCAGATTGTGAGCGCCTGCCTCTCCTCTTTGCATCGGGCACAGGACCTGTATATCGTCGATGGGACTGACATTGTAATGCTTCGGCAATCTTTTTGCACATAATTCCTTGATGGTCTCCACCACTTTGGCCGGTTCTTCTTCTTCAATGAAAAAGAAATCGCTGCTCCGTCCTCCGTTCAAACCGGGGTATTCTCCTTTATTGATTTTATGGGCATTTGTAATGATCGCACTCCCCTGCGCCTGCCGGAAAATCCTGGTGAGCTTGATAACGTTTACGATTCCGGAATCAATAATATCCTTCAGTACATTGCCTGCGCCAACGGAGGGCAGTTGGTCGACATCGCCCACAAGGATGACAATGGTATTATCCGCCACCGCTTTCAAAAGGTTGTACATAAGAATAATATCAACCATGGAGGTTTCATCAATAATCAGTACATCACATTCCAAAGGGCTGTCCTCATTCTTTTTATACCCCTCCGGAGGCTTGAATTCCAGCAGCCGGTGAATGGTTTTCGCTTCCATTCCGGTAGTCTCGGACATCCTTTTCGCCGCGCGGCCTGTGGGCGCGGCCAGCAATATACTGGCTCCAAGCCGTTCAAATACCTTTATGACCGCCAGGGTAGTGGTGGTTTTTCCTGTGCCCGGCCCTCCGGTGAGGACCATAAACTTGGACCTTGCCGCCGTTGCGATTGCATCTACCTGGACATCGTCATATTTTATGCCGTATTCCTTTTCCAGCTTCACAAGGATATCGCCGGAAAAAGCAGACTGAAACATGCACGGTCCCGCCAGGATGTCCTTTATCCTTTTGGCAGTTCCGATTTCACTATAATAAAAGGGAGGCAGAAAAATCGCATCGCCGGTATCCTTGATCACTGATTTTTCTTCGATCATTTTATCTATGGTGGAATTTAAAAGAGCGTCATCCAGTTCAAGGATCTTCTGCGCTTCAGCGATGAGCTGCTCCCTTCCCGAATAGCAGTGTCCGTCATTGGAAAGCTCGTTAAGTACGTAAATTAATCCGGACCTGCACCGCTCATAGGAATTTATGTCAAACCCAAGCTGCCGGGCAATCTTGTCGGCGGTCTTGAAGCCTATGCCCCAAATATCGTCCGCAAGCTTGTAAGGATTGGTTTTTACCGTGTTAATACTCTCATTTCCATAGGTCTTGAATATTTTTACCGCATAGGCAGTGGATACCCCGTTGCTCTGGAGAAACAGCATCACATTTTTGATTTCCTTCTGCTCCTGCCAGGCCTTTTTGATCATCGCGACCCTTTTAGGCCCGATGCCGCCCACATCCCCAAGCCTGTCGGGTTCTTCCTCGATCACCCTTATGGTATCTTCCTTAAAGCAGTTGACTATCCTTCTGGCATTTACAGGCCCTATTCCTTTAATCAGCCCGCTGCCAAGATACTTTTCAATCCCCGCAACCGTGGCAGGCACAGTCTCTCTATAATCTACGACACTGAACTGCTTCCCGAATTTGCTGTCAAATTTCCACTCGCCCTTCAGCTTCACAACGGCCCCGACATTGACAGCGGCCAGACTTCCCACCACCGTGACGAGATCGGAAAAGCCTCTGGATTTTATTTTTATGACACTAAAACCATTCTCTTCATTGGTATAAGTAATTCTCTCAACAATTCCGGACAGGTATTCCATTCTCCAGCAGACCTCAATATCAACAATATGACAATAGTATACCATAAATGATCTGCTGGTTTCCATTTCCATCAAAAAAGGCACGGATGTCCATCTAAATTACAATATTTTCTTGATTATGTCGCAATATGGTACTATGATAATATATGGAAGCAGTAAATTCAGCATAGATTGCAGGGGGCGGTCGAAATGAATAGTTGTTCCAGTGGAAGCAAGGATGTACCATGTATTATGGAAAAGCTAGGAAAAATAACGGATGCAAATGATACTTTTTACGAACTTACCGGCTATCCACCGGATGAACTGCTGGATCAAACAACGGAAGAGGTATGGAAGCATTTGCTTCGCATGGATGCAAGTTTTGCTTTTACTGAAAATAAGGGCAAGGGCTATTTGTTTACAAAATCCCTCGAAGCCCGGTATGTGGAATTTGAAAGACTTAAGCAGAAGGTAAACGGCGAAACAACATACCTTGCCAGCGAAATACCCGGTTCTAGATTTGAAGACAAAAACCAATTTGTTGAGAAGGTTATTACAGATAATGTTATGGGAGTGGCTGTACTCTCTGCCCCCGACTTAAGACTGATAAAGTCGAATCAAGCCTACATGTGCAGCCTGCCGCTGCCGGACAACAGCAAGGAGAGCTTATACGGCAAGCGTCTGAAGGATTTTATCCCTGGTTTCGAGGGCAGCGCCATCGAAGAGAAAGTAAAGGCTGTCATTGCTGAAAACCTGTCATTATACCTGAAAGAATTTAACGGATTTATATCCACAGGTAAAAGCCGGTATTGGGATGTTACACTGATTCCTGTTTCCGAAAACGGCAGGGTCACTTATCTGGTCCTTATGCTGGAGGAGGTTACAGAACGTGTCTCCGTGAGAAAAGTGCTGAATTATCAAACCAAACTGATCAAACAGCAGAAGCAAGAGCTTGAAACAAAATGGAAACAGCTGTTGACCATCCTTGATAATCTGGATGACTCCATCCTGCTTTATGACAACAGCGGGAAGGTGGTTTTTGCCAACCGGACAATCCGCAATACGCTTGGAAGCTTAAATATTCAGGACCTGGATGTTTTTATGAAAAGGTACAGGTATTATGACGAAAGCGGAAAAGAGCTGATCTCCGGAAATTCCCCCCTGGCCAAATCCCTCCGGGGCCAGCATGTGCCCTCCATTATTGTACAGGCAGTTTGCGGCGATAAGGTATTTTACCTGAACATATCCATGCTTCCTATCTTCAACAGCAACAGGGAATTGGAGTTTGTACTGTCCATAAGCCGCAACATTACCAAATCCCACCTGTCCCGCAGGCATATGCTTTCAGAGAACAAAAAACTGGAAGCTGTTATCGGAAATATGGGGGACGCGCTTGCCGTCATAGACAAGTCCGGCCGGCTAATCATTGCAAATGATGCCGCAAAAAGGATTATCGCCTCCAGCGCATGGATGGATTACTACTATGAAGACGGCAGTCAGCTGTATTGCCCTAATTTTCTGTTGACTACAGTATTGCGCGGAGAAAAAATAACCAAGAAACGGTATGTTGATCAAAGTGAAGAGAATGAAAAATATGCCGAGTTTTCGGCAATACCGGTATTTGATAAAAATGGCGAGCTTTACTTTTGCATCCTTATGAGCCATGACATTACCGAGTTGATACAAAAAGACAAGGCGATCAAGGAGCAGAATGAACTGCTGATCGAGGCGGAAAAAGAAAAGCTCGAAGCCCTTGAAAATGCAATAAAGCTTAAAGACGAGTTTCTTTATCTTATCACCCACGAATTCAAAACTCCAATCGCGGTGATACGCTCCGCCTTACAGACCATCGAGCTGTTATACAAACAGCAGATGCCCGAAAAATCAAATAAGCTGCTTCACTGTATCTGGCAAAATACGAACAGGGAATTGCGCCTGGTAAATAATCTTCTTGACATTACACGCATCAGCGCCGGGCATCTCAATGCTTGTAGTAAAAATATGGATATTGTCCTGCTTACCCGGTCCATTACCGAATCCATTAAGGATTTTGCAGAGCAAAAGGAGATTTCTCTTTCCTTTTCATCAACGCTAAAAAATAAAATCATTGGGATCGATGCCGAAAAATATGAAAGAATCCTTCTGAATCTCTTATCCAATGCGGTTAAATACACCCCGAGAGGTAAAGCTATCTCCGTCAGTGTGTCGCAAAAAAACATGGGAAGAAAAAGCAAGGTGTGTATTCAGGTAAAAGACAACGGGATTGGCATCCCGAGGGATAAAACCGAATTTATTTTTGAGAGGTTCGGCCAGGTGGACTGCTCCCTTACCCGGCAGGCGGAAGGGTCCGGAATAGGTCTGTACCTGGTCAGAATGCTGGTTAAACTGTTGGACGGAGAAATCACACTCCACAGTGTCGAAGGACGCGGCAGCACCTTTTCCATCCTCCTTCCCACCCTCAAAGCTAGGAACGAGAACTCCGGGGAAGCAGCAATGAAAGAAAATTCCGAAAGCCGTCTTATTGAAGCTACTGCCATTGAGTTCTCGGATATCTACATATGAAAAACAGGGAGCCCCGGCGGCAAAAAAGGCTGGATTTACCCTGCTGCTTTGTTCCACAGAACAATCGTTTTGTGGGTAAAACTCTGTGGATTATGTGCATAACCATGTGTATAAGCCTGTTTTTAGCTTGTTTTCCCTGTGGATAACCCGTTTTGGGAGCAAATATCCCCCGCTCCCCTATCATCGGTACGAGCCGGGTCAGTTTATTTAAAAACTTCACCGGCTCGCTATATAGAAGGGAGGAACCCTACTATATTTATATTACCCCGTATTTTTTAATTTACTATGAATATTTTGTTAAAACTCATACATTCGACCCCTGAATTT
>JAEZCO010000068.1 GCA_023433505.1 Bacillota bacterium
TAGTCTTCAAAGAGAAATTTGCTGTAAAGCAAATGATCATCTTCAAGCGCAATACATTATATAGTTTTGAGGGTGCATAAGCATCCGACAAATTTCTGGTGGATATGACGAGAAGGTCACACCCGTTCCCATACCGAACACGGCAGTTAAGCTTCTCAGTGCTGATGATACTTGGCTGGTAACGGCCCGGGAAAGTAAGTCTCTGCCAGATCTATATCAAAGCCCTGTGTTAATCAACACAGGGCTTTGTGCTATCTTGAAATATCTTGCAATGTCCAGGAAGTCCGCCTTGTAAAATGTTCCTGAGTGCATTCCATGCAGGAATTTTGATGCCCGACGTCGAAATGAACTGCATTATGAGGATACTGGAGATATAAACCTGGAACGGCCTGGTGTATTTGACTAGGTTCATTCGTTATAGATTTTTTATATGAGGTGGAGGATGAAAAATATATTTCCCAGGTTTTTTAAAACGAAGTCAATGTTTATGCGGCTCATGTCGGGTTTTTTACTCGTACTTGTCATCGTTACGTCCTTTCATCTGCTTTCTTACAAACTTTATCTTAAAAACATCGAGAAAGAGCTGCTGAACAATACCAACGAAAGAATGCAGATCATATCCAACAAATTTGATAATTATTTCAAACAAGTCATGGGGACGCTTTACCGGATTTATGAAGATGAGAAATTCATCCCTGTTCTGAAGGGGAATATCTCTCCCGACCAGAGAAAAGAACTCCGGGAATTGATTAATACCAACCAGACCTTGAATGAAAGCATTTCCAATATATTTTTAGTCAATACGAATTCCGACATCGTCATAACCTCTGAAGGGGTCTATAATTCGGATCTTTTCTTTAACAAGATCTTTAAAAACTCAGTTTATGATAAAAATTTTTGGATTCAGGAAGGAAAGGACAGATTTTATTATAACTTTTACGAAGCCGGTATTTTCAAAGACATTACCGACCCGGCCATTATACGGTCTTATACTTTGATGCCCATGGCGTTGAAAAAATCCCAATATCCCTCCATTATTCTAGTAGCTTTGCTCAATCTAAATGAGTTTGCCATGAACAATGAAAATACTTTTTTGAATAATTTTTATATAGTGAATGAAGATAAAAAGCCCATCTATCCTGTCGAGGCGGATATGGAAATTGCAAATAAGGCATTTGAGGACTTTGCCCATTTAAAGAAAATCGAAGGCGGGTATTTATTTACAACAAAATCAAAGATCGGCGCAATCACCTACGTAAAATATTTTCAATCCAGTGAGATCAGCAATTTAATGGTCGGCACCAATATGATTCTTGTAATGCTTATTTTATCCTCTATTCTTATAAGTTTGCTGCTTTCCTATTTTATTTCAAGAAGATACAACAATCTTGCAAAATCAATCGTAAATCTTATGAGCAGCTCGGGCAACAAAAATAGGACCTTTGAGACGGACTTCCAGCATATCGGGAGTAATATTGAAAAGATAATGAATCAAAATTCCGAGTATAACCAGCAGCTGAAATCAAAAGACTCCCTGCTTGATTCTTATTTTCTACGCACCAGAATAAAGGATATTTATCTTCAGCCGGACGATTTGAAAAATAATCTCTATATAGACCTGAACAATAACGACGATTATATATTGATCTGCTTTACCCTTCATTTCAGGTCTCAGTTCCATGAAGCCGCGGGCATCAATATGAGCAAGGGCGCCTATTATATTAAAGAGCTGATTGATCAATACCTGAAAATGCTATATGGCAGTTGCACTACTTTCCAGATAGAGAAGAACCAGATTGTTTCCATCGTAAGCTGCAATAAGTCTAATTTTAAGCCTGAGCTCATGATGGAGAATATTGCGAAGAAACTGGATGAGGAGAATGAATACGTATTTTTTACGGTAGCCGTCAGCAGGACGCAAAGTGACTATTTCGAATTGGAGAAGGTTTACCGGAACATTATTGACCTATCAAAGCATCGGATGCCTCTTGACCGTACGCAGCTCGTTATTGAAGGAGTTACGAAAAGTATGGAAGGGAAATTTTATTTTTCCATCGAACAGGCGGAACGGTTTGTTCAATTCCTTGAGAACGGACGAAGAGATGAATGCATCAAGCAAATCGACGGAATCCTGGACAACAATTTTAAGAACGGTGTAGATAGCTTTAATATAAGCTTGTTGTGCACAGAGATACTGAATTATGGAGTTAAAGCCATAAGCAGCATAGCGGAAAGCACTGCTGAAGGGAATGACTATAAGGATCATTATACGAGGCTGGGCGATTGCTTTACATTGGAGCAATATAAACAGCTTTGCAAAGAATTCATCGCAAAAATTACAGAAATGCTCTCCACAACAGAAAAAAGCAGGGATTATATCATCGACTATATTAAAGACTATGTCGAAAAGCATTATCCGGAAGATATTTACCTTGATCTGTTTGCAGGAAAGCTGAACTTGACCAAGGAGTACATATCCGTGTATTTTAAGAACAAAACCGGCATCAATCTCAGCGATTATATAAGCAAGTACCGTATTGAAAAGGCGATCTATCTGCTGGAAAACACAAACGTAAGAGTACAGGAAATTGGAGAAAAGGTAGGCTTGAATATCAATACGCTTATCCGGGTTTTCAAAAAATATACGGGGAAGACGCCCAACGAATACAGGCATGATAAATTGCAGGCTTCAAAAAAGTAGATGTCATCCCAGTATAAAGCGGAGGTAAGTTTATGGAGAGAAGAATTCTCATCCTTTTACTGGCAGCAATTCTGTGCTTATCCATTTCATCAGGCTGCAGTACATCGCCTTCCGCCGGTCAGACGACAACGCAGGCCGGTACGCCGGGTTCCGAAGAAACAAGCCGGTTGTTTGACAAGCCCGTTACGCTTCGGCTTCTGACACCTACGCATGCCAACTGGCCATATCAGGCCGACTGGTATGTTTTAAAAATGCTGAAGGAAAAGTTGAATGTAAGCTTTGAGATTATTACGGCCGATGATGCTTATATGCGGGAAAAGATCAACATCATCATGGCTTCACACGATATACCCGAATTGGTATTCGATTTTGATATCACCACTTCTCAGCGCTATGGCGCAGAAGGAGCCTATGCGAATATTCTGGAGTATATAGCGGAATTACCTGACTTCGCCAAATGGATGGATGAAAATAAAGACTATATTGAAAATTACATATCCGCTGACGGAAGCCTCTATATCATGCCTGACCAGGGCATTTCAGAGACGGACCGCATGGGATGGCTATACAGAAAGGATATCTTTGATAAGAATGGTCTAAAGGTTCCGACGAAGGACGTGGAGTTTTATGATACCTGCAAAAAGCTCAAAGAGCTCTATCCAAACAGCTATCCTTTTACATGCAAGGATCTTATCGAGCTGGAAAGATTTCACTGGCTGTCCTCCTCCTGGGGTACGATCTTCCCCAATGATAACGGCTACTTGTATTTGGACGGCAATAACGAATGGCAGTTTGGCGCCAACCACAAAAATCTGAAGGATTGCCTTGTATTCTACAACAAACTGCTTGCGGAAAAACTAATGCCGCCGGATAGTCTTTCTATGGATACAAAGGCGTGGGAGGACCTTATTTATACGGAATCGTCCTTTATTACCTTTGACTATCTGGGAAGAATCGATTTCTTCAACGCTTCGATGCGGAAGACAAATCCTGAAGTCACCTTTGCCTATATGCCTCCGTGGAAGGGCGGAGCCAACGGTGAGGCCAAGGTTGCGTACTCAGCCTATCCGGGTTCCGGGTTCAGCCTTGCGGTAAATTCTCCTTTATTGAAAGAAGCATTAAAGTATATGAACTGGATGTATACGGAGGAAGCAAAAAAGCTGCTGAGTTGGGGAGAAGAAGGCAAGACCTTCACTGTCGTAAACGGTGGGAAGAAATTTAAGGATGTTACGGATGTAGCCGGCATGCGTAAAAAATACGGTCTGTCTACAAACGGCTTCTATGCGCTTTATGATTATGATGCACATCGATCGTTTTTTACAAAGGAATTAACCGAAGCCATCGCCGAGTCTAAAAAGTATGATATGCCGGCGATCCCAAGAGCAGCTCTCACCGAGCAGGAATTAAACAAGGTTGCAGAGAAATATGATATTATCCGGAAGTATTATAAAGAGAATATCTCCAGGTTTCTTTTAGGGACAAGGCCATTAAGCGAATATGATGCATATGTCGGGGAGATTGAGGACCTTGGGATTCAAGTTATAAAGGATATCTACAAAGCGGCGTATGACAGGCGCCACAAATAAAGCAGATGCTGCAAAATTTTTATGGCAGTCTGCACCAACCTGTCGGTCATATTTTCAACACATTCCACTTTACCCTCAACTACATAGATATTTTTAATCACATTTTTTAATTTTATAAAAAAATAAAATTGAAACTTTCTTGTTACTCAAAGTATCTTATATATGAGCTCGCGAGAACAAGTCTAATATTGATAATTCACTAAGGGGGTGTTAAGTTGAATATAACAGAACTGGTAAGCGATAGCAGGAAGGGGAATATTTCTAGCTTTATGGAACTTATACTGCAAAAGCAAAAACTAATCTATAAAATTGCATGGACATATATAGAAAATCCCAGTGATATGGAGGATTGCATAGCAGACACAACCATAAAGGCATTTGATAAATTGTATCAGTTAAAAGATGAAAATAAATTCTATGCCTGGTATCTCTCCATATTAATTAACAAGTGCAGGTCTTATAGTAAAAGATACAAAAATGAAGTGCCGATAGAGACTGCTACTTCGTTTTTAGCAGATTATAATTCTTTTAATGACACGGATAACAGGATATTGCTTGAAAGCATACTATCTTCGCTTCAAGGGCGAAGTAAGGATGTTTTGGTATTAAAGTATCTGAAAGGGTTGACTCTGAAAGAAATCGCCTACATTATGAAAATCCCGCAAAATACAGTTAAGAGTCTTTTGTATAGGGCACTGGACAAATTGAAACGTAAAACAGCAAAAAAAGCGCTGAAGGAGGTATAAATATGAATTTTGATGAGGATATAAATGTACCCGAGGATCTGATGCTGAATGTTGAAAACCGCTTAAAGAAACATGTTGCACGCAAAAGAACAAGAATCATGGCGTATAAAATTATTCCAATGGTTCTTATCGCATCTTTAGTTGTTATAAATTTTGAAACAGTTACCGGTTTCGCTTCTAAGCTTTTCAGAAACAATCTTAACGATGGTGTTAGCCTTGCCATTGACAATAAAAAGAGTGACAAGCTGAATAAAACTATTTCAGTTGATGGAATCACCGTAACTTTTAAGGATGTTGTAGCTGATGATACCGGAATTGCACTTTCCTATGAAATAAGCAATGCTGATTATGATTTAAGCGGAGCAGAGGTACTGGACAAATCCGGCAATATTATATTGAATCAGGAAGATGGCTCTTTTCACTTATCGGAGGGTGGCATTTATTACATTGAAAACCTCCAATCTGGTCCTGGAAACATGGGTGAAAAGGTGATTGTATTTCCAAGTACTCAAGAAAATAATATAACGATCCGGTTCACTAAGCTTATAAACGTCAAGGACTCAGGTTATATAAAAGATATCAGCATTGAGCTTCCCATAAATATTAGTAAGCATGAAGTGAAAAATATTGAAATAAACAAGACAATTACAACAGAAATAGGTTCTGTAATTTTAAAGGAAGTTAAGTGCGGAGCTATGTTCTCCGAATTATCCTATAGGTTTATCCCTAAGGAAGGAATTGATATTAGTTTTATTGCTTTGGATATTCAACTAAAGTCAGGAACCAGGGAATTGGATATATATGAGAATTATGGCAGTGATAATAGGGATGCTGCTCAAAAAATTGAGGACTCCAAGAACGGTCCGATATGGTATGACAATGCCGAAAAGTATACGGGGTATGTAAAATTTACACCTGTAATATACGATGGGGACAAAACACTTGAATTGAATATTATTTCTATAAAGTACCGTATAAAAGTTAATAAAGAATATTTGCTGAAAAAGAGTAATGTACATGAAACCTATGACTTTATGGGAAATAAATTCACATTGAAATCCATGATCACAGAAGATGATAAAAGAGATCAGGAAGGCTTTAAAGATGCACCAAAAGAGCAACAAGAGTATTTCTCCAAACACACGTTGGTGGAACTGGAGTTTGAGACTACCGACAGGGCCTTTGTCAGTTTCTCGGATTACAGTTTTATAGACAAATCAAAAAGTGCATTGTTGGGAAAAGACGCTATATGCGGTGCAGGATATGAATATGAAGAGGCACCCATCCTCAGGCAGAATGAGGATGAATTTCAAGCAGTTATTAAAAGAATCCTTAGGCTTAGTCCTGATTTGGAAAGTTATATTCACGAAAAGTATAATAAAGGTTTGGTTCGGTTTATTGCCGACGTTCAAGGCCCGCATAATGAATTGATTCTGAAGATAGAAAATATGTCAAACTATCAGCTTGTCGGTAATAAGATAGAAGTCAAAATTAAATAACTTGACTTGTGCAAAAAGGCTGTAAAAACGTAACAAATTTAAAGCAAGTCTCAAAATTACCGGTGCAAGGGTTCTCGAGGCTTTTACTTTCGCCTTACAGGAATAAATGTTGTATCATTACGTGTTATTTCTGTAAGGTCTTTTTTTAATATTATCTTCATTTTTTAAACTTACCTTAATAATTGAAGACGATATAACAGCTTGAAAATTGTTTCAGGCTGTTATTTATGTTACGCTGTTGTCGAAACAAAACTTCTGCAGAAGCAATTGTTTATCGTACTCTACTCTTAATCATCCGAATATTAAATGGAGGTAAGTTTATGAAGAGAAGAATTCTCACACTTTTGCTTGCAGCAGCTTTATCTATTTCCATTCTGGCAGGCTGCGGCGGGACGGCGCCTTCAAAAGAGACTACAGCACAGGCAGGAACCACAGCGCCGGCTGCAACACAGGAAAATGCGGCAAAAGCAGGCCCTCTTTTTGAAAGTCCGGTAACGCTCCGCCTTATGATTCCAACCAACCCAAGCTGGCCTTATCAGAAGGATTGGTATATTGTTCAGGCATTAAAGGAAAAGCTGAATGTTTCATTTGATGTCATCGCAGTGGATGAATCCAATATAGGAGAAAAGATCAATGTGACCATGGCATCCGGCGATATACCTGAAATCACGTTCTGCTTTGATGTCCCGCTGATGCAGCGCTACGGCGTAGAAGGGGCTTACGCCAACGTTCTGGATTATAAAGATCAGATGCCCAATTTTTCAAAATTTGCAGAAGAAAATCAATCCTTTGTCGGAGATTATAAATCAGCTGACGGCAGCCTCTATGTACTGCCGGACAAGGGCATTTCTGAGACGGACCGTATGGGATGGCTATATAGAAAAGATATATTCGAAAAGCATGGACTTAAAGCACCTACCAACGATGTTGAGTTTTATGAAGTATGCAAAAAACTCAAGGAGTTATATCCTACCAGCTATCCTTATGCTCAAAGGGATCTCTCCTCCCTACACAGGTTTGAATGGATTTCCTCGTCATGGGGTGCCATCTTCCCCAATGATACCCACTACCTGTACCTGGAAAACGGCCAATGGAAATCCGGCGCTACCGACAGCAAAATGAAAGCCTGCTTTGAATTCTTCAACAAACTCTATAAAGAAGCGTTGATGCCGCCGGATTCACTGATATTGGATACAAAAGGGTGGCAGGACATGATCTCCACCAATAACGCTTTTATTACCCACGACTACCTTGGAAGAATCGATTTCTTCAACAATGCCCTGAGAGGCGAAAACCCTGAATTTACCATGGCTTATATGCCACCCTGGAAGGGCGGAGAAAACGGTGTAGCCAAGACGGCTTATTCTGCTTATGCCTCCTCTGCCTTCGCTGTTGCGGCAAAATCGCCTAAATTGAAGGATACGTTAAAGTACATGGATTGGATGTACACACCCGAAGCCAAAGAACTGCTGAGCTGGGGTGAAGAAGGCAAGACGTATACCCTGGTTGACGGCAAAAAGAAATTCATCGATGTCAAGGACCAGATGAGTATGCGTAAGAAATACGGAATATCAACCAACGGCTTTTATACGATCTTCGATTATGACTCCCATGTCTCCTTATTTACCAAGGAGTTGGCGGAAGCTGTCGTTGAGTCCAGGAAATATGATTTGGACCCCATTCCGGCAGTTGCTTTAAATGAGGATGAGTTAAACACGGTTACGGAGAAATACGATATAATCATGAAGCATATTGAAGAAAATGGCTCCAAGTTTATTATGGGCACAAGGCCTTTAAGCGAATACGACGCATTTATGAAGGAAGTTGAAGGTCTTGGGATCAAGGAGATAGAGGATATCTACCAGAAAGCCTATGACAGGCAGACGGGCAAGTAGTCCCCCAAACGGGGTTATCCCTTGATGTACAGGAAGTATAGCAGGATACTTGACCATACAGAAATATTCGTACCGTAAAAGTACGGTATTTCTGTATGGTTGTTCAAAAGTTGAGGAATTAATATGATTTCATGCAGAGAGGTAATGCTAAATGAAACAGAGGAATAATGCCGGACTTTTATCGCCTGGAAACATCTCAGGCGGCGGATTGCTTATGAAAAAACTGCAGGAATCCAAATTTCTGCTGCTGCTTTTCGCTCCTTGCTTTTTATATTATTTATTGTTCAAATATGTGCCAATGTGGGGCGTTCTCATTTCCTTCAAGAATTATAAGCTGTTCAAGGGCTTTTTCGCCAGCGACTGGGTTGGCTTTGCCAATTTTACCCGAATGTTTCATTCCATCGACTTCCCAAGTCTTGTATCAAACACGCTGATCCTTGGCGTTTTGGTGCTTGTCTGCGGCTTTCCCTTTCCTATCATTTTCGCGTTGATTTTGAATGAAGTACGAAACATCCATTTCAAAAAATTTGTCCAGACCGTCAGTTATATGCCTTATTTTATGTCTGCGGTCATCATCGTAGGCATGCTCAAGATGTTTCTGAATCCGCGGAATGGGATTGTAAACAATATCATTGCTGCTTTGGGACATGGCAAGATCAACTTCTTGCTGGACCCTGCCTGGTTCAGGCCCATCTACATCATTGCGGACATATGGCAATATACGGGGTTTGGGGCCATTATATACCTCGCGGCACTATCGAACATCGATGTTCAGATATACGAATCAGCAGTCATTGATGGGGCGAACAAATGGAAGCAAATACTATACATAACACTGCCCTCCATTGCTCCGGTGATCATTGTCATGCTTCTTCTGAATACAGGCTCCGTGGTGGACATCGGTTTCGAAAAGGTGTTTCTGATGCAGAATGCAGCGACAAATTCCACTGCGGATGTCATAGTGACTTATGTATACCGGCAGGGCTTGCTATCCGGAAATGTGAGTTATGGTGCGACTTTTGGGCTATTTAACTCCTTGATCAATCTATTTTTCATTTATTTTTCCAACAAGATGGCAAGCAGATATTCCGAGACAAGCCTGTGGTAGAAGGAGAAGGGAGTAACCATGAAAAAAAATAAGATTAGCATATTTTCAATACTTAAAGTATTAGTTCTGTTGGCAGCGGTTTTCTGTACGGTGTATCCGTATATTTACATGGTGGCGGTATCGACCTCTAAGGCCATTTATGTGTTAAAGGGGGAAGTAAGCTTCTATCCCAAAGGGTTCACATTGGATACCTATAGGATCGTATTTGAAGACCGCAGGATTTTCAAGGCTTATCTGAATACGGTGATCTATTCGGCCTCCGGGTCCTTGCTGGCTCTTGCCGTAACCTGTGCCGGCGCCTATGCTTTAAGTAAAAAGAAGCTGATATTCAACAAGTTTTTTACAGCCATGATCATGTTTACAATGTTTTTCGGCGGCGGCTTGATCCCTACATACCTGACGGTAAAAGGCCTGGGGTTATACGATTCCATATGGGCCATCATTCTTCCCGTAGCCGTCAGTACCTATAATCTGCTGATCATGAGGACCTTCTTCGTACAGTTTCCCGCAGAGCTTGAGGAATCAGGCAGACTTGACGGCCTCAATGATTTGAGTGTGTTTTTTCGGCTTGTCCTGCCGCTTTCAAAGGCGGTACTTGCAACCATCGGACTTTTCTATGCCGTTAGCCTGTGGAATTCGTATTTCAGCGCAATGCTCTATATAAATACGGAGAGCAAGGTGCCGCTGCAGATTGTGCTCAGAGATATGCTAATAGAGAGCACCCAGTTCAGCAATAAGGCGGTAGGCGCCGATTCCGTCGTTGTTGACGAATCTTTGAAGTATTCCACGGTAATCGTTTCCATCATTCCTATCGTACTTGTATACCCGTTTCTTCAAAAATACTTTGTAAAAGGAGTCATGATCGGCTCACTGAAAGGATGATTCAATGGCAAACCTGAATATTATTCCATACCCGAGGAGCATTAAATTCGGGGATCCTGTAAGGCCGGAATACGCATTGGGCGGTGGGTCCGGTATCATAACAAATACTTCCGGCTTTCTGCAGCAATACAGCAGGGAAAAGTTTGATTGCAGCATAAGCGAAGTAAAGGGTATGAGCGATTCCGGGATTTTCTTCCTGGCAATAGGGCATGATCCGGGGCTGTTGCCTGCCGTGCTGCCGGATTGTCTGAATGGGCAGGAGGAGGGATATTATCTTTTTGCGGGAAAAGCTGCGGCTGTTGTGGCTGCAGGTTCTGAAAAAGGATTGTTTTACGGAGTACAAACTTTGTATCAGCTTATGCTTGACGGTATCAGCAGCGAGGTGGAAATCATCGATTGGCCGCAGAGCGCCATAAGAGGCTTCCACTTTGAGGTTCGATACGGAATTCCGCATTTTAACCGGATTTTGGAAATTATTGATGAAATCGCCCACTATAAATTCAATACGCTTTTAATGGAATTTGAAGATAAATTCCCCTATGCCTCGGTGCCGGGGGTCGCTTCAGAAAATGCGCTGACCCTTGAACAGGTGAGGCGGATGGAAAAATATGCTCAGGACAGGTTTGTCGATATCATACCCCTTCAGCAAACCCTGGGGCATCTTGAATATGTCCTGAAAAAAGACGAATATCATCATCTGAGAGAAGTCCGGGAAGAACCCCATCCGGTGGACAGGAAATTTTCCAAAGGAATACTGGGCTTTAATCATTTCAATCAGCTTGATGAGATATGCATTTCCAGCGAGGAAGCCTGCAAGCTGGTGGAAAGGCTTTTAGACGATATCATTTCGCTGTTTCCTGAAAGAAGGTATGTCCATATCGGCTGTGATGAAGCGTGGAACCTTTCCTATTGCAGCGTATGCAAGGAGAAGGACAGCCGGAACAGGCTTTTTATCGAACATGCCAACCGGATGGCAAAGAAGGTGAAGGCGGCAGGCAAAACACCGGTAATGTGGGATGACATGCTCCGGCATTTTAGCGATACGGAAATGCAAATGCTGGATAAAGACATGGTGCTTGTATGCTGGCTGTACTATAAATACGAAATCGGCGATGCAAAAGACCTGATCAGGCGGTATAAAAGCTTTGGATATCAGGTGCTTGGGGCTTCTTCCGCAAAGTGCAGCGCAGGTCTGGAGGTTAACTATTTTGACCTGCCTGATTTCCGAGAGAGAGCCGGCAACATCGCCGATTGGGCCGAGTTGTCCGAAGAGATGGAGCTGCCAGGGGTAATAACCACGGTATGGTCCAATTACACAGGGACCATTGCGCCGCCGCATCCCTTCTTCGATACTGCCTGGTATCCGGTGCTGCTCTCGGCAGATATGTACTGGAATGCGGAGGCCGGATTGAAAAAGGCTTTTGAAGCTAGGTTTTTTGCCAATTATTTCAATACGGAGATTGAAGAGAGTGTTTTTTCGAATAATTACGAAGAAATCTATGAAGTATTCAATAGCCTGTGCGAAAAGCCTTTGAGGCATGCCTATGTGGCGGAAGCATATAAATGGATGTATTTTCTTGCGCTGTACCGGAAAAAGAGCCTAGTCACTAACAGAGAGCTTTATAAGCTTTTCAATGAGTCTTCAATTTATGAAAAAGAAATTGTCTTAAAAAGGACCGAGGATCTGGCGTTGATGCGGCAGTATTTGAAAACAGGGCTTCGCTCCCTCCTGGAACGGCATTATCCGGAAGCCGAGGTCAGGGAGTTTATGGATTCAAGATTTTTTATCGACGAAGCCCTTGAAAGTCTGCTGGTATCCAATAAAGGGAAGCGCAGTTTTGAATGAAAACTACAAAACAATGACACTGGATCTGAGTTTTAAATGACCGATTCTTTCATGGAAGGTGAGTAAAATGATAAGAAAGTATAAGTATTTCGCGCTTATTGCATTTGCACTCTTAATCATTGCAGCATCGGTTTCATGGCTGTTTTTTTTCCGCCCCCATGCTTTTGTCGCGGATGCGGAAAATCCCGGTGTATATATTCGGGCAAATCAGGTGGGATACAGGCAAACCTGGTCTAAGGAGGCACTGGTATTGTCCAGGGGTGATTTGAAGGGACGAAGCTTCATGCTGTACGATTCCCGCGGAAACACCGTATATACCGGAAAAGTGGGCGTTGACCGGGGAAGCTGGGGGGATGCGGGCGATAAATTTCCTCATGTTTATGTTCTGGATTTCAGTTCATTTCAGAAGCTGGGAAAGGGGTATACAATAGGCGTCAGCGGCCAGAAATCACTCCCCTTTGACATAAGCGCCAACCCTTACGTTACTCTGGCTTCGCTTTCGCTTGAATTTTTCAAAGTGAACCGCTGCGGAGATACCGACCCAACGGGACATGAGGCGTGCCACCTTACGGACGGTAAAGTAGTATCCGGACCCACAATGAACGATATTTTGGATGTAACCGGCGGTTGGCATGACGCCGCCGACTATATTAAATTCATGGTTCCGACCAGCTATACCACAGACATACTGCTTGCGTCCTATTTACATCATCCGGACAGCTTTGTCAATCCTGAAGCCGGTGTGCTGGCAGAAGCAAAAATCGGGCTGGATTTTATGAGCAAAATGTGGGATGACAGAAATCAGGTATTGTATATGTCTGTGGCGGATGCCACGGAACATGGGCGCTTTGACGTATGGCCCGAGGATGACGATTTCTTTCAGGGCCCGCGTCCTGTATATCCCTGTCCCAAAGGAACTGGAGCCAATATAGCAGGTAAAGCTGCTGCGGCTTTTGCGCTTGCCTCGAAAATTTGGGGCAACCCCAAGGGGCCCTGCTATGATGCGGAGTTGGCCAAAAGCTATCTGACGGCAGCCGAACAGCTATACGATTTTGGAAAAAACAATCCGGCGGTTGCAGCGGATAAGGACGGCGGTTATGAAGAATCAGAATGGAAGGATGATATGGCATTGGGCGCTGCAGAGCTTTTCCGCGCAACCAGCAAGCTCTCTTATCTGGATGAAGCAAAGGCATATGCAGATACACTGGGTGTAAATTCAGACGGGGAATGGCCCACTGAAAACCTGAGCTGGTCAAGAGAGTATCATTGGGCCAATTATGAGATTGCAAAGCTTGATACTGCCTATGCGTTAACAGCCGCCGCACGAATGGAGAACCACTTGAATTCCGCCTGGTGGTATGCAGATGGCAGTCCGTTTTATCTGGGAGTGGATGAATTGCGCTGGAGCAGCAATGCCATGCTGTCACAGTTGGCAGTGGAAGCATGCATGTACAAGGACTTGACAGATAAAAGCACTTATATGCCTTTAGCGCAGAGAGAATTTAACTATTTGCTCGGCTCCAATCCATGGGGCGTAAGTTTCCTTAACAGTGCAGGCACCAACTGGTGGGTTAATCCCAGACACCGTGTCGATTATCTTAACAAGCAGAAGGAGGCCGGCTGGAATCTTGTTGGTTCATGGAATGAAGGGGCAACCTCAATAGCCGTACACAATGAATACCAGAACGACTCTATGGATCCCGGCCAGCCGGATAAGTATGCCGCATTCCAGGATACGAGAGCCGTCTGGTATGATAACCGGATGGACTTTGTAACAAATGAGCCGTGCCTCAATGCAAATGCCGCCGGCCTGGCGGTTTCGGTGTGGTTTGACGCAGCCACGGAGGGCAATCCCGATGAAATTATTCCCACACCGCCGCCGAAGCCCAGCCCGTCTCCCACCGCTACGCCCATACCAGGGGTTTATACGTATGCAGCGGCAGAGGATTCCTTTGTACGGTCCGGAGTAGATGAAGACGGTGTGGATCACACAGGTCAGAATTTCGGCACTTCGACAGAAATACAAATCAAGGATGATGTCCCCGAGAACGGTTATATGAGGCAAGGATATATCAAGTTTAACGCGGAAGGCTTAGCCGATGTAACGGTTGCAAAGCTGAGACTGTATGGCTCGGGCGCAGATGCCACCGTCAAAGTGTTCTCTGTGGAAGACGATAGCTGGCTTGAGAAGGAAATCACTTACAACAACAAGCCCGGGCTATCCGCAGAACCACTGGATACACAGACTGTTACTTCGGAAGCACAGTACTATGAATTTGATGTGACCGGCTTTATACAATCAGAGATAAGCCGTGGTCAGAGCGTTTTCTCCTTTGCTGTAACAGGAAATGCTTTGCAGGATAGGAATATTGTTTTTAACAGCAAGGAAAACGGTACAGACAGGCCGCAATTGGTAATAACGACAAAGCTATCTGAGAAATGATCGATTGCAGCAAAAGGCTTCTGATAGAGCCCGGAGTGAGAGACTGCATGAGAGGAGGAGAAAGCCATGATGAGATGCAAGGTGTTCTTTTCCAGTGCTTGATGGAAACGCAGGGTCACGCATCACTGTCATGCTGACGGATAACCGTCTCAGTATGATTATTTTAAGCACAGGAATTTTCCCTGCCAATGCTAATATCCGAATTATGAGGAGGTAATTACCAATGAATTTTAGAAAAATTATTTCTTTTATAATTGTCGTTTCAATGATTGCAGCATTCTTTATACCAGTGAATACAGTTTTTGCGAGTGCGTCCGGTGTTTTTATCCGGGTCAATCAGATGGGCTATAAGCCCGCAGCCAGTAAGATCGCCATGGCATTGTCCAGCTCCAGCCTGAGCGGTAGCTTTTATGTTAAAAACTCGTCCGGAACAACCGTCTATACCGGTACCATAGGCGCCGATAAAGGAAGCTGGGGCGACGCCGGCGGAGCGAACTGCTCCCATAATTATGTGCTGGATTTCAGTGCGTTCCAGACTGCCGGAACCGGTTATAAACTATCTGTGGGTTCATATACCTCTCCCTCTTTTGCAATAAGCGATACGGTTTACGACAGTCTGGCAAATCTGTCAATGCAATTTTTCAAGGTGCAGCGCTGCGGAAATACCAACCCTTTGTCCCATGGCATATGCCATGTATCAGGCACCAGCTCGTCCATCGATGGAAAGCCGGACGGCTCTTCAAGCAGCATTGATGTGACAGGGGGCTGGCATGATGCCGCCGACTATATAAAATTTATGAGCACCATCGGATATACAGCGGATGTAATGCTTGCCACATACGTAAATCATCCCGGTGCATTCCCTGATCCGGGCAACGGAGGTGTCGTAGCGGAAGCGAAGGTGGGCCTCGATTTTATTAAAAAGATGTGGAACAACACAAATCAGGTATTGTATATGGAAGTGGCCGACGGGCTGGACCATGACGTGGAGAATGATGACCTTGATTCAAGGAGCAAGTGCTGGCCGGAGAATGATAATACAATTTATGGCTCCTACCGTCCTGTACATCCCTGCCCGTCCGGCACGGGTGCAAACATCGCAGGCAAAGCGGCGGCAGCCCTGGCATTGGGATATGTAGTCTATAACGATTCCAGCAAAGGGTGGTATAATTCGACCCTGGCAAGCAGTTATCTTACTGCGGCCCAGCAGATATACACCTGGGGCAAAAGCAGGCTGGCCGTTGCCGGCGATGCGGATGAATTTTATGTGGATACCGATTATAAGGACGACATGGCATGGGCTGCGGCTGAACTTTACCGCGCTACAGGCACCTCCTCCTATCTGACGGAAGCAAAAAGCTACTGTGACAGCGCCGGTGAATATTATAACAAAAGCAACACCACCCTCAACTGGTCCCGCGCCTATGAATGGGCCAATTATGAAATTGCTAAGCTTGATACATCTTACGTGAGTACTGCTGCGGGCCGTATGAACAATCATTTGAACCTGAAAAACACCTATGCGAACTCGCAGGTTTGGACCAACGGTACAGCGCCAGGCTGGGGCTCTTTGGAGGCAATGAGCAATGTGGCTGCTGAAGCGTTGATGTATAAAGAACTGACTGGGAACACTACATATGACGCTTTTGCTCAAAGACAGATGGATTTTGCACTGGGCAGAAATCCCTGGGGCGTAAGCCTGGTAAATGGGGCGGGGACAACCTGGTTCAAAAATCCCCGTCATCGCGTAACAACTCTCCAGAGGGCTAACGGCAACCCAAATTATCAATTGAACGGTTCCTGGAGCGAAGGGTTTGAGACCAGCACGCAATATGCCGAGGACCAGTCGGACCCGCTCCTTGCCGGACAGGAAGATCCCAATGTCGTTCAATTCAACGACAACAGGATGATCTGGCATGATAACCGCAGAGACTATGCCACAAATGAAGTTACAATCTCCGGGAACATAGCAGGTGTGGCATTGGCGGCATTTATGTACTCAGGTACAACGACACCTACGCCAACGCCCACATCTACTTCTACCCCAACCCCAACACCGACTGCAACTCCAACGCCAACTGCAACCCCGACAACTACACCCACTCCAACAACAACGGCTACACCCACAGCTACTTCCTATCCGCCTGCCGCGGATGCATATGTACGGGATGGCTCCTATGGGGATACGAATTATGGTACGGCAACAACGCTGGAGTTGAAAGGTGACCCTGATGCAGGATACAACAGAAAGGTGTTTATGAAGTATGACCTTAGCGGACGGTCAGGTTCATCGGTTACATCTGCAGTGCTGAAAATTTACTGCAATACAGCGCCTAGCAGTTCAACCCCTGTTAAGGTATACGGATTGACCAGTGATTCCTGGACAGAATCCGGAATCACCTGGAACAACCAGCCAAGCAGTACAGGTGCAACTTTGATCGGGACAGTGAATGTGTCAGCGGCGGGTTGGTGCACGATAGATGTAACGAGCTATGTAAACAGCCAGATGAGCGGGGACAAGACAGTTACGTTCAAGCTCCAGAATGAAACCGCCAACGCAGTAAATATAAGCTTCAACAGTAATCAAAGTTCGAGTAACAAGCCTTATCTCAGTGTAAATTAATTCAGGCTTTCTGAGGGTATTTCGGCAATGATCGTGTATAAAGAAGTAAGTTAACGGCTGATAAAGTGTTTGCCGGGGGATATTAAAATCTAATTTTAATATCCCCTTTTTAAAGTCAGACACAGGGCTTTGTGCCGCAGCAATAAAATAACAAAAAGAACCATTAGGACAATGTCTTCCTAATGGTTCGATAATCTAAAATTTAAATAAATAATCTTTCTGTGAGCTCCGGACATAAACGAAAAGACTATGGGTTTTTTACCGGTACTTTAGGTTTCTTTGGCGCTTTTTTCGGATTTTTATCTCCCATATTCAGACTCCTTTCTTTTTAAGTAATAGTAAAATCATGTATTGTTTATCTATTCTACAATGAATTGTAATAATCCTCCAATCATCAGCAAATTCATGGAAAATATATGAATCTGTAATTCCTTAACGATCCTGGTTTGAATTTACAAGTTTTTTTATGCTTACAACAGGTGCTTTGTGGTACAATATAAAATACTGTATTTGCTTTAATAAGGCTCAAGGAGAACAAAAGATGGATGGCAGGAACCGTGAGGATATAAAGCAGGGAACCCATGTGATGATCGTACAAAAACAAGACCAACCTACCGGAAAGCTGACGGGAGGAGTTGTTGAGAGGATTCTGACAAATTCATCATTCCACCCGCATGGCATAAAGGTTCGTCTTGTCGGCGGCGTAGTAGGCCGGGTAAAACAAATACTAACGGCGGAGGTACAAAAATGATAGAATTAGGGAAAATGCAAAAGCTGGAGGTAATTCGAAAGACGCCGATAGGGGTGTACCTGAATTCAAAAGGGGATAGAAGCAAAGAAGAGATTTTATTGCCGAAAAACCAGGTACCGCAAGGGATCGAACCAGGTGAAGAAATAGAGGTATTTATATATAAAGATTCTGAGGACAGAATTATATCTACCCTAAAAAAACCGAAACTGACCCTTGGCGAGCTGGCGGTACTAAACGTGGTAGAAATCACAAGAATCGGCGCCTTTCTGGATTGGGGCCTGGAGAAAGATCTGTTTTTGCCGTTCAGGGAACAGATAGGCAAGATAAATAAAGGCGGGGCATACCTGGTGGGATTGTATGTTGACAGCAGCAATCGATTATCTGCAACAATGAATATACATAATCTTTTGAGTATTAATTCACCGTATAAAGAAAATGATAGAATTCGTGGAACTGTCTACGGTGTCAGTAAAGAGTTGGGTGTTTTTGTAGCGGTAGATAACAGGTATCAGGGACTGATTCCCGTAAAGGAGTTGTATGGGAATTTCTCTGAAGGTGACAATATAGAAGTGAGAATTAAACGAGTGAGGCAGGACGGACGGCTGGAATTAAGTCTGAGAGGAGAGGCCTATAATGAGATTGAAGGAGATGCGCAAAAGATCATGGACAGGCTGAAAGCCAGCGGCGGTAGACTGCCTGTCAATGATAACAGTTCTCCCGAGCTTATAAAAGCAGAGCTGAACATAAGTAAAGCTGCCTTTAAAAGGGCTGTTGGAAGGCTTTTGAAAGAAGGCGCCGTCAAAATTACGGACAGCGGTATTCAACTGATGTGGTGATGAATCCCATTCTCCTTGTTTATCCTATGCAAATGTGCTAAGCTTTGAAAGCCGGACAAGGGAGTAATTCGTTCAAAAAAGAATAAAATAACTAGGGAGGTGTTGAATATGGGTAAGCCAGGTAAACCGATGGCGAAGAATTCCAATAGCAAATTTACCACGAGAAATAACAAGCAGGATATATTCTCCGGAATTGCAAGAGCTTCAAAGGCAAAAACGGAAGCGAATAAGCCGACTGTAAATGCCGGCAAAAACGATGCTGATAAGCCGACTCCATAAGGAAGGTATAGCATTTATAAAATAGTTATACTTGCCACAGCATCAAAATAAAGAGAGAGATAACTGAATGGTAGATACAAATTTCAGCGATTATAAATTAAGCGGCGAGTTGATAAAAGCCGTAAGCCTACTAAACTTTCAAAGTCCTACAAGCGTACAGGAAAAGGTTATACCGGCTATGCTCGGGCAAAAGGATGTCATTGTCAGGTCTCAAACCGGAAGCGGAAAGACTGCAGCCTTTGCCATTCCTATTTGCGAATTGGTGGAGTGGGATGAGAATAAACCGCAGGCCTTAGTGCTGACGCCAACGAGAGAGCTTGCCATCCAGGTAAAAGAAGATTTTTTTACTATAGGCAGATTCAAAAGACTCAAGGTTGCCGCAGTTTTCGGAAAGTCTCCCTTTTACAATCAGGAAAAGGAACTTAAGCAAAAGACGCATGTAGTTGTCGGTACACCGGGCAGGATCATTGACCATATTGAAAAAAGAACATTGGACCTGACCAAAATAAAGTACCTTGTTATCGATGAAGCTGACGAGATGCTTGATATGGGTTTTATCGAGCAAATTGAGACCATTATGGCCAGCCTGCCCGATGAACGCGTGACGGCGTTGCTGTCGGCTACGATGCCCGGTGATATAGAAATTTTGTGCCAAAAGTATATGAAAGATCCTATGTTTGTAGATATTGAAGAGCAGCATCCGGCAATAGACAAGATACGGCAGGAAAGGTATAATGTAGAGCAAAGTGAGAAGATAGGCCTATTGCGAGATATACTCATCGTAGAAAATCCCGACAGCTGTATAATATTTTGCAATACAAAGCAAAAGGTTGACGAGGTTTACGACGAGCTTTCCAAACTTAAATATGCTAGTGAGAAAATTCATGGCGGAATGGAACAACGTGTCCGGTTGAGGGTGATGGACGATTTCAAACAAGGCCATTTCCGGTATCTGATAGCTACGGATGTAGCAGCCAGGGGAATTGATGTAGACAACATCTCACTTGTTATCAATTATGATATTCCCAGAGATAGGGAAAACTATGTTCACAGAATTGGCAGGACCGGGCGGGCAGGAAAAGAAGGCAGGGCTATTTCTTTTGTAACAAAGAGCGACAATAAATTTTTAAATGAGATCCATCAATTTATCGGCAGGCAAATTCCTTTGAAAGAAAGACCCGGGAGAGAAGCCGTAGATAATTCCAAACAGGATTTTGTTGAAAAAATCAGTACCAGGCCTGAAATTAAAGAATCAAAAGGCGCCCAGTTAAGCAAGGAAATTATGAAACTGCACATCAATGCAGGTAAGAAAACCAAGATGAGACCGGTGGACATTGTCGGCACGCTTTGCAATATAAAGGGGATGACGGCGGCAGATATAGGGATTATCAATATAGCCGATGTATCTACCTTTGTAGAAATTCTTAACGATAAGGGCGAGCTGGTATTTAAGGAATTGCAGAACACTCCTATAAAAGGCAGGCTGCGTAAGGTTAGCAAAGTTTGAGATATAACGGAGCGCAAAGAGGTCCTTCACCTCTGCAGGCGGAGGGTACCGAATCGGTTTTCAGGCGGTGAGCATAGCTTCCGCCCGGATGCATAAGAGAGCAGAATGCAAGGAAAGAAGCTTTGAATGATTAAAATAACCGGATTGAAAATACCCATTTCATATGATATGAAAATGCTGGAGGATATTGCCGCCAAAAGGCTTGGAATAGAGCATAGTCGTATTGAGCGCGTCAATATTGCAAAACGCATTGTCAATACGGCGAACAAACAGGATATCCATTTCGATATGGCCATTATTGTTTGTGTTTCCGGAGACGAGGACCGGATTCTCTCCATGAACAGGGACAAATGCATTTCCAAGGAGACAGAGCTGCATTACAATGTGCCAAAGGGGAGGAAATTTACAGAAAGGCCCGTCGTTGTTGGCTGTGGCCCTGCGGGATTGTTTGCGGCATTGATCCTTGCACAGGCAGGAGCGAGGCCTGTTTTGCTCGAACGGGGAATGGATGTGGATAGCCGGAGGAAAAAAGTACTGGAGTTTTGGCGGTCCGGAATTCTTGATACCCGGAGCAATGTACAGTTTGGAGAAGGCGGGGCAGGAGCCTTTTCCGATGGAAAGCTGAAAATCGGATTTAGGGATTTCCGGAAAATGAAGGTGCTCAACGAGCTCGTTGAGGCAGGCGCACCGGATGAGATCATGTATCTGGGCAAGCCGCATATCGGTACCGACCGTTTGAATAAGACGGTCAAAGCCATCAGGGAAAAAATAATAGGCTTGGGCGGCGAAGTCCGGTTTAATTCATTCGTCACTGAAATAAAGATTGAAAATGGAAAAGTAACAGGCGTGAGCGTAACAGAAAACGGGAGGCATCAGGAGCTTTCTGCAGACTATGTGGTGCTGGCTATCGGACACAGTGCGCGGGATACATTTAAAAGTCTCCTCGACAGCGGAGTACAGATTGAACAAAAACCTTTTGCCGTAGGTGTGAGGATCGAGCATACCCAGGAGATGATCAACAAACTAAAATATGGTGACTTTGCCGGACATCCGGCGCTTGGAGCCGCTGATTACAAAATGGTGGTGCATCTGCAAAACGGCAGAAGCGTCTACACTTTCTGCATGTGCCCCGGCGGCACGGTAGTGGCAGCCGCGTCGGAGGAAAACCGCCTTTTAACAAACGGGATGAGCGAATTCGCCCGGGACGGAAGAAATTCCAACTGCGCCCTTTTGGTATCAGTGGATAAAAAAGATTTAGCCAGTGATTATCCGCTAGCCGGCGTGGAGTTTCAACGGCGGCTGGAGGAAGCGGCATTTACAGCGGGCGGGGGAGGATATAAAGTGCCGGTGCAGCGGTTGGAGGATTTTCTCAGCAAGCGCAGGTCAACGGGACTGGGGGAGGTAGTACCGACCTATCTGCCCGGTACTACCTTTTCCGAGGTGGATTCATATTTGCCGGATTATATTGCAGACTCTTTGCGCGAAGGTATTGCTGAAATGGGCTTGTGGATGCCTGGCTTTGCATATGCGGACGCAGTGCTGACAGGGGCTGAAACCCGAAGTGCTTCTCCGGTGCGTATTACAAGGGGAGAAAGCATGGAGGCTATTGGCATTAAAGGCCTTTATCCCTGTGGAGAAGGTGCGGGATATGCAGGCGGTATCGTTTCTGCCGCGGTAGATGGAATCAGTTGCGCTGAGCAGCTCCTTGGCAGTCATTTATGAAGCGGGAAGAATATAAATAATATCATTGATTTTGCGTTGTAATGGCTTCCTCACTGCTTTTGAGTCATTTCAAGTCTAATAATGCAACTCAGGTGGATACAAATGTAGCTATAGTCATTATAGTGAAGAATAAGAGACTATTTGGGAGACAATCAAGCGTGGATTGAAAATATCGGACATTACACGGTTGAATTTATGTTATGGGCGTGGTAAAGTAGTTGAGCAGTCGCCGCTGACGAGGCAACGAAGCAGAATGAAGCATCGGAGCCAAGTTGGTAAAAAGAGTAAGACAATTAAGTGTTGACATAACAACGGCGGCGTGGTAAGATAGCATTCCACTGGCGGTGAGCCGGCGGGAACAGAAACGGTAAAACGGTTCTGGATGGACCTTGAAAAGTAAACAGTGTATTAAACAATCATGGAACTCGTAAATTTCAAGAGTTGTAAAAAACAGCTTGCGAACTTTTTTAAGTCAGTAAATAGTAAAGAGCCAAATGGCTTTCGAAAAGAGTAATTGACGGTGTGCTTGCACACCTTAAATAAAACTTTATTAGAGAGTTTGATCCTGGCTCA
>JAEZCO010000023.1 GCA_023433505.1 Bacillota bacterium
AAAAAAGAAGACCAGTCCAGTAGAATTAAGATGTGGTTGTTAACCGACAAGAAAACGCCACAAATAAAAACTACGGGAGGTCTTCAATATGAAGTATAAGCAAAATTTTAAGATTATGCAAATCACAGACAAAACATTGGTAATAGGTGTTGATATTGCCAAGAAAGTTCACTTTGCAAGAGCATTTGACTGGAGAGGGATTGAAGTTGCTAAAACATTCAATTTTAAGGCAACCAGCACCGGCTTTTCTGAATTCAAGGAATGGGCACGGGAAATTGCCAATAAGAACGGCAAAGACAAGATTGTAGTAGGATTTGAGCCCACCGGCCATTACTGGTTCACATTTGCACAGGCGGTCCTGGAAGAAGGAATGATGGTGGTACAGGTAAATCCATTCCATGTAAAGAGCAGCAAAGAACTTGACGACAATTCACCTAGTAAAAGCGACCGTAAAGATCCCAAAACCATAGCAATGCTGATAAAAGATGGACGCTACCAGATACCCTATATGCCAAAAGGAAGATATGCAGAACTCAGGAAGGCTAACAACCTCCGCGAGGAATGGTTGAAAAAGATATGGGGCATAAAGAACAAGGTACAAAGATGGCTGGATACGTACTTTCCAGAGTTTCTGGACGTATTTTCAGACTGGGAAGGAAAGGCTGCCGTCATGACATTGGAGAAAATAGGACTGCCTGACAAGATAGCAACTAAGACGGCTGCTGAAATTGTAACTGTCTGGAGAGAGGAAGTAAAAAGGGCTGTAGGTATTAAAAAGGCACAGAAACTCATAGAAATTGCCGCTAGCAGCGTGGGAATCAAGGAAGGCCTGAAAATGGCGGAATATGAAATCCGGCTGTTGCTGAAGGAGTACCGGGAAGTACGGACAATTATGGATGAGCTTGAAAAGCAGCTTGAAGAAATTGTGCTGACAATACCGGGAGCTGAGAGAATGCTTGAAGTCAAGGGAATTGGTATAAAGACAGTGGCAGGCTTTCTAGCTGAAGTAGGTGATATAACACGGTTCAGCCATCCGGATCAGATAATAAAGCTTGCAGGACTAAATCTCAGAGAGAATAGCTCCGGCGATCACAAGGGTGAGACCACTATTACCAAGAGAGGACGAAGCAGGCTAAGAGCTTTGCTGTTCAGGGTAATCCTTCCGATGACGGCTAAAAATGCAGAATTCAATGCATTGCATAAATATAACACTACGAAAAAGGAAAACCCGCTAAAAAAGAAGCAGTCGCTAATAGCATTGTGCAATAAACTGATCAGAGTAGCCTATACACTGATTACGAGGAACGTAAAATATGATCCGGCAAAAATGCTAAGCGATATCCACAGGAGTGCGGCAGCAACTGCAGCTTGAAGCAGGTTCATAGAAAAGGAACCTTTCCCTGGCGGGAAAGAGCCAGGGAGAATGAAATAAAGCGATTCACGGGCAAAAAAGGAAGCAAAAAACTTTTCAAGAATCCAGTTGACAACGAGCCTCTCCCATATGAGACCCTGCCAGCGGGCCATCCCTCCATACCCCCCGGAGTATGCGCAGGAAGAAAGGCTAAGGGGGTATAGATGGCTGGCCAGCCAATAGGCTATCATACGGGACCCCCTCATTGTAAACCGCACTTAAAAAGTTTTTTGCCTGATTAAAGTACTAAAAGATTGATAGGAAATCAAGCCTTCGGGTTGATAATACAGGCATATTAGGTCTTAACAGTCTGTTGCAGCTATTACCAAACATCGGGAGCGGAATTGCGTCTCCGCCGGGCGGACTTCCGGTAAGAAGTAGAGCAAAAAACAGGCGTTGAAGATAAAAAGGAAGTTTTCAAACCCAATTGAAAGATTGAACCTTGAAAAAGAGAGCCGATAGTCAGCAGGAATTTATTCCAGGAGGGCGCATAGACGACCCAGTAAAGGAGCTAAGCTGACATCCACCTCATGGACAGGCAGGACGAAGGAATTAAGGCTACGAGCCAGCGAGACATGGGAGGTTATGCCACCTGAGATTATTGTGGAAAAACAGAGCCGTAATAAGTTGTAAAAAGGATGCAGCTTGTTAAAGTTACCCTTTTCCTAATATTTCAGGCAACAAAGCATTAAAATGCATTTAATCCATGAGAGGTTCTCTTTTAAAAAAGTGAAAATCTAAGAATGAGTGAGAAAACTCAAGAAAATGAAAGTTAATAGAGGGAGGTGAGTAATATGGCTAAATCGGAAACACTGCACATTCGGGTTGAATCTGCCGTTAAAGCTGGTGTTGAAGCTACGCTTAAAACATTAGGTCTTTCGACTACCGAGGCTATCAATATATTTCTTCATCAGGTT
Source organism: Bacillota bacterium (assembly GCA_023433505.1). Lineage (GTDB taxonomy): Bacteria > Bacillota > Clostridia > Acetivibrionales > DTU013 > MnB-11. The sequence continues at coordinate 2,329 of JAEZCO010000023.1, forward strand.
ATTCTTGCAGGTGGGCTGCCTTTTGAGGTCAAAAACCCTCGGTATAACGCCGAAACGCTTGCGGCTATGCAGGAAGCACGCGATATCATAGCCGGGAAAGTCCCTGCTAAAAGCTTTCATAGCATAGCAGAGCTGATGGAGGACTTGAACAGCGATGATGAAGATTAACAGAACCTCTCGTTTCAAAAAAGAATACAGGCAGATGATGAAGCGAGGTTACGATTCCGTACTGTTCGAGTATGTGGTTGGAGAAATAGCTAATGGTCGGCCATTGGCAGAAAAATATAGTGACCATGCATTGAAAGGCAGTTTTGAAGGATTTAGAGAGTGCCATATACAGCCGGACTGGCTGCTGATTTATATTGCCGAAAACGACATATTAACTCTGACTCTTACTAGGACAGGCACTCATGCGGATTTGTTCAAGAAATAGGTTTCCTTATACTACCGTGTTATCTTTTCGTATCGCAGACTTCACTTTTTTCTTCCTTTGATAAGTCACCATTATACTGAACAATAACGGTTGTGTTAATACTTCTAAAATGCTCAACCCAATATTAACAGGTACATCAACAGGAGCAAGATAGATAAATCCTTCGATAGAGCCGGGAACAGGCCCATATGTGCTAATGATACCGAGTATTACAAGAATAGCCCAGAGTTTTAGCCATGCCAGCTTTTTACCGATAATGCTGTCTTTAATCCACCATACAACAAATCCGAGCAAGACTCCTCTGACTACCTGCCCAAGTATGAGCATTGAACCGTTGAGTTCATCCATAGGTCTAAAACCTAAGAGTTGTAAATACTTATCGTCGTAATTAATAATTTGCGAAAATATCAGCCCGCAAGCGAAGTAAGTAAAAACGTGCGCCGCCATTACAAAAGCAAATAACTTTAGTTTATCATTTGAAAGTAGTTTACGCATTGTTATCAGTCTCCTTTATCTGCTCATTTTTCCGTATAACGCACCAATCTTTATGTCCGCATTCGGGGCATTTCGTCCAGCGGACCTTATGGCTGCCAGTAGTAAAGAAAGCGCGTCTTAGAGATGGCTTGAAAACTGAATCGCATCTGGGACAAATAAACTCATTATCTTTTAACTGATAAGCTGAAATCGACAGACCGAGTATTGCGAAGGATATATATACCGCAAGTCCCCACCAGATACGCGATACAACGAGCCACGCCATGAACAAAAGCCCTAAAGTCGCGGCGATTCCTACTCCAACATAAACCAGTGCCAGTTTCTTTTTACCCTGCGATTTGCTTTTCTTTTCCATAATGTGTTCTATGTCAAGAATTGAATTTGCCGGAACGATGGCTTTGTTGGCAATGTTTTCTTTGATATTCTTTATCATTTCAAGCTGCCGTTGCCGCACATCAATTTCGTTTGAAAGCGTTTTCTCTTGCTCGTCAAGTAAAATCGTGAGGATTTTGCCGGACATTTCGCTTTCCAACACACCCTTGATTGAGTCAAGGGAGAGTCCGATTGCTTTGAGTGTGCAAACTAGCCGCAATTTGGAAAGGTCATCATCGTTGTATATCCGTCGGCCGCCTTCGCTTTCGGCGGATGGATGTAAAACACCCCGTTGGTCATAGAATTGTACCGTTCGCACCGAAACATTGCACAGTTTAGCCATTTCGCCAGTCGTGTAATATGACATAGAAACCTCCTTTCGAGGGTAATTTAACACATTACGCTACGTCACAAGCAATAGGTGACGTAAGGGGATTTTTCGCATAACGCAGGGGGATTTTTTACAAAACTGTCTCAGTCCAAATTATAAACTTGCTACGATAATTCCGAAATGGAAATCGTCCGTAGCTAACGTTTGGTCGGCATTCATGCGCCTTTCAGGAATATCGACAAAGCTTCAAGGCGTTATTTCTGAAAGGATAATTCGGTTGTTTACGCTGTAGTATTAGACCATAATTACTTTTATTCCAAGTTCCTCCAGCTTATTCGCCTTATCCTTACCGATCTCCTTACCGGTAATGATTATGTCGACATCTTTAAACGGGCAAATGTTAGCAAAAGCAACTCTCTCAAATTTAGAATGGTCGCAAAGAACGATTACTTCGTGTGACGCTTGAATCATAAGGCGTTTGGTCTGAATCTCCTCCAGAGGAAAATTCATAAGGCCAATGTTAAAGTCAATGGCATCCACACCAAGAAAAACCTTATCGGCATGGATCTGCATCAGCACCGTTTCGGTAAAAATTCCACTTAGGGAAAAATGGCTTTGACGGAGCATTCCTCCCATTACCATCAAGACAATATTGTTAATGGAAGAAAGTGCCATGGCACTGTTTAAATCATTTGTCGCAATGTAAAGATGCTGGAAATCTTTAATCAGTTTTGCCAGCTCATACACGGTGGTTCCACTGTCCAGGATAATAGAATCTTTTTCCTGAATAAGACTTAATGCTTTGGCGGCGATCCTCTTTTTTTCATCAAGAAAGTAATCCTTGCGAATGTCAAACGGAGGTTCGTATGAGGTTTTCGGCGTAACGGCCGTAGCGCCGCCTCGAATGCATTTAATCTTGTCTTTTTCTTCCAGGTCCTGCAGATCCCGCCGAATTGTAGACCTGGAGGTGTTCAGAGAAATTGTCAATTCATCAATGGAAACGATTCCCTTTTTCTTAATTTCATTTAGAATAGCTTCAATTCTTTGTTCCCTGATAATACAAACCACTCCGATCCTATATGTAATGAGCTATCTGTTTTTTTGCTTGTTTTTGGGTATCCTTACAACGTTTAGAATACTAACATATTTTCTGATAATAGGCAACAGCTTTAAGGGTTTATAAATAAACCACCTTAAGGTATAATGCCGTCATGGCTCAAATACATCAAATCGAATAGATTGAATTGAACCATATTGAAAAGTTTATCATGCCCAATTTATAATGTCAATCCTCGATATGAACCAAAATGATTAAGATGTACCTTTTTATTTCTATTTAACAAATGACTGAATAAATTTGCTATATAACCGCAAATGACTGAATTTTTGCGGTCAAAAATAATTGGATTACGCCATATACCTAAAAAAATACACATATTATTTTACGTCATATGTTAATGCAGAAGAGTATAATGAATGTAATTGCTTCAATTTAAACCATAATAAGCTAATATGAATCAAGATAATGTAATAAATTTTACGTAAATTAATACAAGTGAACCTGACCTCTGACGAAAATTAATGGAACAGATTCTTGAGAATGCTTAAAGACAGTGTTTTAAGAAAATTCACAAATTATTTCAAGCTGTTTGTTGACGTGGAGAAATAGGACTGGTATAATTGCTTCAATAGGATTCAAAAAGTGTCAATATGAATCAATATGGCGTAGCGGATTTTATATATGCCAAAACAGCAGAGAAAGGAGGCGAAGAAAATATGAAATTGTTCATTGGCTTGGATGTGGGAACTACGGCGATGAAAGTAGCTCTTTTTGATCAGCAGGGCCGTTTGTTGGCAGTTTCAACGCAGGAATATGATTTGCTCACCCCATCCGTTAATTTTGTGGAAGAAGCTCCGGAAGTATACTGGGATGCATTCCGGAAAGGATTGAGTGAGTTAGGCGGACAGTATTCCTTTGCTGCGGATGAAGAAATTGCGCTGGCAATATCGGCCCAGGGTGAAACCTTTTTCTGTATGGACAAGGATGGGAAGCCATTGAGAAATGCGATTGTCTGGATGGACAACAGGGCGGTAGAGGAAGCAAAAGAGCTTGAAGAAAAGTTCGGGAATGAAATGTGCTATAAGGTAACCGGCCAGGTGAGCTTTGAGCCTTGCTGGCCTGCATCCAAGATTCTGTGGATTCGTAAAAATGAGCCGGAAGTATTTAAAAAAACAGATAAGTTTTTATTGGTTGAGGATTATTTCATTTATCGTCTGACGGGCAGATTTGCCACAGAAGGCTCTTTAGTCTGCTCCTCTACCTACTGGGATATTATTAACAAAACTTATTGGAAGGAGATGCTGGATTTTCTTCAAATCAAGGAAGAGCAGTTGGCGCCGGTAATGGAATCGGGAGAGGTTGTGGGCAGGATTTTACCGGAGGTTTCCGAAGAACTGGGACTTGGGCGGAATGTCACCGTATGTACGGGAGCGCTGGATCAGGCGGCCGGAGCTATTGGGGCCGGGAATATCAGGGAAGGAATGTTTTCTGAAAATATAGGGGCTGCTCTGGCAATCTGTGTACCAATATCCAAACCGGTTTTTGACCCGGCAAGAAAGATGCCGCTGCATTACTTTGCATTGCCTGATACATATATGATTCATACATTTACCAATGGCGGGATGACGCTCAGATGGTTCCGTGATAAGTTCTGCCCTGTGGAAATGATGATTGAAGAAATGCAGTGCGGAAACGCCTACTACTTAATTGATGAACAGGTGGAAAAGGTGGCCGCAGGGAGTGATGGCCTGGTTATGCTGCCCCATTTGGCAGGTTCCCTGGCGCCTGATGTGAATTCTAAGGCGAAGGGTGTGTGGTTTGGATTTACTCTTCAGCATAATAAAGCCCATTTCATGAGGGCAATCATGGAATCCCTGGGATACGTTTTAAGAAGAAATTTGGATGCGCTTAAAGAAATGGGAATTGAGGTACAGGAGATCCGCTCGCTGGGCGGCGGTTCAAAAAGTAAAGTCTGGAACCGGATTAAAGCAGATATTAATAATGTAACTTTGGAAACAGTAAAATCAGTGGAAGCGGCATCATTGGGGGTTGCAATATTGGCAGGCAAGGCAGTGGGGGCTTTTGAAAGTATACAGGCGGCCGTTGACAGCATGGTTGAGGTGAAAGAACGTATCCCTCCCTGTGAAACTAACCGTAAAGTATATGATGAAGGCTATACGCTGTATAAAAAACTTTTTAATGACTTGTCCGGCTGTTTTGAGAAAACACTTTAATACTATTTATCAATTGGAAGGGGTTCATTTACTATGGTAGATCAGATGATCATTATGTTGACGCATGATGATGTTACGGTAAAAGCTGCGGCAGACTTGTTTGAAGAAAACAAAGATATTCCAATCAAGAAGTGGGGATTTAAAAATGTAGGTATGGAACCTGGAAAGATGAAAGAGTTATGTGCTTCCATGAACGCTGCAGGAAAGGATACCTTCCTTGAAGTGGTTACCTATTCCGAGGAGGAGTGTATGCAAGGGGCAAGACTTGCTGTTGAATGCGGTTTTAAGTATTTGATCGGCACCTTATATTATGACAGTGTTATGAACTATGTTAAAACAACAAATCTGAAATATATGCCATTCGTAGGGGAGGTTAAAGGAAGCCCCAGCGTCTTGGGGGGAAGCCTGGAAAGCATGCTGGACCAGGAGGCAAAGTTTGCGGAAGCGGGCTGCTTTGGAACAGATCTGCTTGGATACCGTTATGCGGAGGGTGACCCGGGGAAATTGTCGGCAAATTACATTAAAAGTGCAAAGCTGCCTGTCGTTCTTGCAGGAAGTATAGGAAGCGAAGAAAGAATAAAACTTGTTAAGGGAATGAATCCTTGGGCGTTCACCATGGGAAGTGCATTATTTACCGGAAATTTTGTAAAAGCCGGTTCATTCCGTGACAATCTGGTATATGTGGTTGATCTTTTAAAAACTCTTTAATTTATGGAGGAATGGATATGAAGATAGTCCGAAAAGACCAGGCAGTTGTTTCGCTTGACGGTCCGGAGGTAGTACGTGAATATATCCGGACAGGAAAGATTACATTTGGTACTTCCACCTTATTGCCGGGCCAGACTGGCGGAATTGATCCCGGTCATCCGCAGTCCCATGAAATATTCTATGTGAGCCGGGGGCATGTGATTATGCGCAATCCTGATACGCAGCAGCATTTTGAATTACATGAAGGGGATATTCTTTTTGTGGAGGAGGGGGAACCTCATGAATTGACGAATATTGGAATGGATATGGCAATCATTACCTGGAGCTGTGCCCCGAGCCATAGTAAATAAAATACATACAGGCAATTCAAAATAATGATATGAATAAAGGAGGGTCCGTTATGAAAAAAATTCCAGCCATACTGACAATTCTTGCAATTCTTGCTCTCTCACTGACAGCATGCGGAGGCAATGCATCCGACAGCAGCAAAGTAATTACTTTCGGGGTTAATTATGAACTTACAGGGGAAAATCCGGTCGTGGGTGAATCTGCAAAAAAAGGGATTGAACTTGCTGTCTCGGAAATTAATGCATCCGGGGGAATCGGCCTGAATGGAACCAAATATACGCTGAAATATAAAGCGCTGGATAACGAGTTTAATGCACAATCCGCTGCATCGGTAACACAGACCTTTGCAGACGATAAAAGCATCTGTGCCATGATCGGGCCTAACGACAGTGCAATGTGCCTGGCCAGCCAGACAATCGTTGAGACAGAAGCCTTGCCCAGTATCACACCATGGGCTACCCAGGTTGATATTACTTCCGGCAAGTATTTCTTCCGGGCTTGTTTTACGGATGATTTCCAGCCAAGAATTTTGGCCCGGTATGCTTTTAAGGAGGCCGGCAGTAAAACAGCGGCTGTTTTATATAACATGTCGAATGATTACTGTGTAGGCATTGCAAAGCTCTTTAAAGAGACCTTTGAATCTTACGGAGGGAAAATTGTTGAGTTTCAAAGCTATAATGAAAAGGAGACAGACTTCACCTCTCAATTGACAAAGATTTTGGCTGCTAAACCGGACATCCTTCTCCTGCCCAACTTCTACTCCGAAGTTGCAAAACAGGCTGACCAGGCTGTTTCACTGGGATATACAGGCAAGTTTATCGGTTCGGATACCTGGGGTGATGAGCTGCTGTTAAAACTTGACACCAAAAAGAACTTGAACGGCGCAGTATGGTGCGGTCATTACTCCAAGGATATGGCTTCCGAAAAAGCGCTGGCTTTCATCAATGCTTATAAAGCAAAGAATCAAAACAATGTTCCCAATGATATCGTTGCATTAAACTATGACAGTGTTTATCTTCTTAAAACTGCCATAGAAAAGGCAAAATCCTATGACCGTGAACAAATAGAAAAAGCGATGGAGAACATAGGCACCTATGAAGGAGTCACCGGGGTCATGAATTTCAACGGTTCTCATTCGCCCACCAAGTCGGCTGTCATGATAAAGATTGATAACGGCGAATTCAAGTATTTGAAGACAATTGATCCTGAGTAATAAGCTTTACTTTACGTCAAGAAAATGGATTATATTCTTTAGAAAAGGGGTCAGTTATGAGTGTTGTCTTACAAACGGTAGTAAACCTTCTTCAGCTGGGAAGTATTTATGCTCTGATTGCCATCGGCTTCTCGATAGTGTATGGTATTGCCGGCCTGGTTAACTTTGCTCATGGTGGAATTTTTATGGTGTCAAGCTATATTTTGTTTTTCGTTTCCTGTATCCTGTATAAAGTAACCAATGCCTCATTTATCATTTTCATTTTATCCTTAGCGGGTTCTATTATTATAACTTCGCTTCTGGCATTCGTTGTGGAAAAAATTGCTTATAAGCCCCTGCGTAAGGCGCCGAAGGTATCCGTTGTCGTCTCTTCCGTAGGCGTCGGTCTGAGCCTGGAGTATTTGACGCTGAATATCGCCGGCCCGACATCCCAGAGTATGCCTGCCATGATTACCAGCACGACATTTACTATTTTTGGGGCAAGGATTGTATCCTCCACTTTGATTATCATTGCCGTAGCCGTTTTATTCATGGTCGTACTCAAAACATTCATGCAGAGATCCAGAGTGGGAATTGCTTTGCGTGCGGTATCTCAGGACGAAAAGGCAGCAAGCCTGATGGGTATTTCCCCTGATGTTATGATTAGCGTTGCTTTCATTATCGGTGCTGCCATGGCAGCTATTGGAGCAAGTCTTTACACCGCAGCTTACCCTATATTTGACCCCTATATAGGAGATAACATAAACTGGTGGTCTTTTACCGCAGCTGTATTAGGCGGAATCGGCAGTATTGAAGGAGCTGTTGTCGGCGGCTTCCTGCTTGCAGCCGTCAACATCATAGCTCCCGTAGTACTGCCTGTTTCGAGTTATCGGGATATTGTTGCATTTGGAGTTTTAATTATTGTACTGTTGATCAAACCTACGGGTATAATGGGCAAAAAGATGATTGAGAAGGTCTAGGGGGGATTACCATGAATAGAAAATTGCTTAAAAGCATTATAGCGGTTCTGATCGGCGTGGGAATTTGTTTTCTCTGTGATAACCTTGGACTTATTCCGTCCTCCTATATCCTGATAATTGAGTATATCGGTATTTATTGCATTTTCGTACTGGGTGTAAATCTGATTAACGGGTATATGGGAATATTCTCTCTTGCTCATGCAGGTGTCATGGCGGTTGGCGCCTATTCCTCCGCACTTGTCAGCATGTATGTCTTTCATTCGGTTTACACTTTTCCCATTAGCATCCTGGCGGGCGGAATGATGGGCATGGTCGCCGGCATACTTCTGGCGTTTTCATCCTTTAAAGTCAGTGGGGATTATCTCGCCATTATAACCCTGGGTTTTTCGTTAATTATTAAGAGCATTATAACAAACTGGAATTTTGTGGGAGGCGCCCGCGGCATCCGGCCTATCCCCAAATACACGTCATTGATCGTAATTTTTATTTGCCTGGCGATTGCGATCATCGTGTTCAAAAAATTTATTAAATCAAAGTATGGAAGAAGCATTCTTGCCATACGTGACGATGCTGTTGCAGCAAAACTCGTTTCAGTGGATATGAGGAGGTGCAAGGTGGTTGCTTTCGGGCTGTCCTCTTTCCTAATAGGCGTTTCAGGTTCACTAATCGCTCACCTTTTGGCGTATACCAATCCCAGTTCCTATGGGTATACCAGTATAGTCGATGGCCTTATTATGGTTTATCTGGGCGGTATTGGAAGCATTACCGGGTCTATAGTTGGTGCGGTTGTATGGGAAATACTGGTGCAGGCACTTCGTGGTATTGGAACCTGGCGCTGGGTAATTGGTGGTTTTACCCTGGTTCTGGTTATGATTTTCCTTCCTAAAGGCATCTTTGGAAATAAGGAGCTGACATGGAGTCAAATCAAAGGTTTAATGGCATATGGCAAGGAAAAGTTAGGCCTATCTGGCACAAACAGACCGAAAGCTAAAGGAAAGTAGGCGAAATCATGGCTGAAAAAATTGTATCATTTACTCATATTTGCATGTATTTTGGCGGCTTAAAGGCGATTGACAATCTTTCTTTTGAGGTGGAAAAAGGCCGGATTTTAGGCATCATTGGGCCCAATGGCGCCGGTAAGACTACCATTTTCAATGTCCTCTCAGGTGTTTATATTCCGACGTCAGGTGAAGTAAACTACCGGGGCCGAAAACTCAATAACATCCCGGCCCATACAATAGCAGCCACAGGCATTGCCCGAACATTCCAAAACATTCGGCTGTTTGGCGGCCAGTCAGTTCTGGACAATCTGAAGATTGCTTATTATGGGCACATCAAATACAGTATTTTTGACACTTTGTTTGGGACTAAAAAGTTTTATAAGGAAGAAGAAAAGATTGAAAAGGAATGCATGAATATCCTGGATTATCTCGGATTAAAGGAATTTGCAGGGCATAAAGCCGCAGCATTGCCCTACGGGGTGCAGAGGAGAGTTGAAATTGCACGCGCAATCGCCTGTAAGCCGGAAGTTTTGCTTCTTGACGAACCCGCGGCCGGTATGAATCCGGCGGAGATTGATGATCTGAATCAACTCATATTGAGTATACGTGATCACTATGAACTGACAATCATGTTGGTAGAACACCAGATGCGCCTGGTCATGGCAATTTGCGACGAGATTCTGGTGGTCAATTTCGGAAAGAAGCTGGCACAGGGAAAACCCCAGGAAATCAAGAACAATCGCGATGTACTGGAAGCTTACTTGGGAAAGGCAGATTGATATGGGTGAGAGTGAAAGAATAAATAAATCAAATCCGATCCTGAAGGTTCAGGATTTGCATGTTTCCTATGGTAAAATTGCAGCCCTGAAAGGAATTTCCTTTGATGTTTATAAGGGCGAAATTGTTTCGGTGCTGGGCGCCAATGGCGCCGGCAAAACTACTATGCTCAATTCCATTACCGGAATAATACCGGTTGAAAGCGGCAGAGTCGAATTTAAGGGAAATCTAATAAACAATACTCCCGCATTTAAAGTTGCGCGACAGGGCATCGTCCATGTTCCGGAGGGAAGACGGATTTTCCCGGACCTTACCGTAATGGAAAATCTGCGTGTTGCTTCCTATACGTATGAAAACAAAAATAAAAAGCTATTTAAAGAACGCCTGGAGTATGTGATAGACCTGTTCCCACGTTTGAAGGAAAGGGGTGATCAGAGAGGCGGAACACTGTCCGGAGGTGAACAGCAAATGCTGGCCATCAGCCGTGCATTGATAACCGGCGGTGATATTTTGATGCTTGATGAACCTTCAATGGGAATTGCGCCTAAACTGGTAAGAGATATTTTTGATACGATTGTAAAAATAAGCAAGTCCGGACAAACAATTATATTAGTAGAACAAAATGCTATGATGGCAATGGATATTTCCAGCTATTGCTATGTTCTGGAAACCGGAAAAATGGTCTTTGAAGGAGAACCGTCGAGTTTGAAAGAAAATGCGGATATTGCATCCGCTTACCTGGGATAATTTACGGATAACATATAGCAAAGAGGAGGGATAGTTTTTGACACTGGAAGAGCAAAAAAAGAAAATATTGTCAGGCGCGATGTACAATGACCTGACACCTGAATTAATTGCCGCCAGAGAAAAGACCGTCATACTTACCGACAGGTATAATGAAAGCCTTGGAAGGCCGAAAGAGGAACGGGAAGCCATATTAAGAGAAATCCTGGGTAGTTTTGGTGAAAATGTTTTTTTTGAACCCTCATTTCGATGCGAATTTGGATTTAATATTACGATAGGAAACAATTTTTATGCAAATTTTGATTGTGTTATGCTTGACGGCGGCGGAATTGAAATAGGAGATAATGTCTTGTTCGGACCAAGAGTTGGCATATATACGTCAAGACATGCGTTTAATGCCGAAGAAAGAGCGGCAGGCGCCTGCTATGCAAAGCCTGTGAAAATCGGAAATAACGTATGGATAGGAGCGGGCGTTCATATTGACCAGGGCGTTTCTATAGGAGATAATACCATCATAGGAGCAGGAAGCGTAATCACACGGGATATACCAGCGAATGTAGTGGCGGCAGGGGTGCCCTGCAAGATGATACGGGAGATTTTAAGCTCTGAAAGGACAGATTATTTAGAAAATCTAAAAAAAGGCTAGTATTTTTTTTGAACTATGATTTTCACTTCAATTATGAATATACAGGTGCGTAAAGCCGCTCTTTCGGGGGTGGCTTTTATGCTGTGACGCCGTATCAATAGCCTTTTATGCAAATTGATGATTATTCGGGTGCCTATTACGATTGGAAGCAAATACCTGTGTGCGGCACAATAATTTTGAGATAAAGCATGTTGCATGTCAAAGGCTATAAAGTGGGAGACAGGGTAATATGTGGCAGTGCCGAAGCATATTCTTTATCCGCTGCCTGAGGGGGTATCCTTTGAGCATGGGGCCATGGTCGAGCCATTATCCATCGCTTTCCATGCGTTGAAACGCTCGCAGCTATGGTTGCGGTAGCGTCGGATTAAAACGAAGGATTGCAAAATGGTAAAAAAAGAATTATCCTATTATGGAGTTATTCCAAAATACTTGAGTCAATGGTGCAGAATGAAAATCTCAAGGAAATATTAACTCATGAAGGGGTAGGACGAATTTACTTAGGGTGTACTGCAATGTAACTTCCCGTTTTTCTGAAAATACCGGCCGCAATGGACTGCATTTTCGGAAACCTATACGTAAAGTTATATTTGCACCGGTACTTCCGGAGTACTCTTGTAAACAGACAGGGAGACCATCGTCCTGAAGCGGAGCTATCATGGTTCGAAAAGAGGAAATAGAAAATAGACTTGGGAAAATGCTTTTAGTAAGCTGCTGTTATTCGTTTCTGGTAAACGGAATGCTTGTCCTGGCGACGGGAGCCGTTATGCCGTATTTGTTAAAAGACTTCAAGCTTGACTATGCCCAGGGTGGATTCCTGCTGCTTATACAGGCTGCGGGAAATCTTATTTCAGGCGTTGCAAGCGGGATCATCTCGGTATATATCGGAAGGAAATGGACTCTTTTAATGGGAGCGGCAGCTTTTTTTGCAGGCTTTGGAGGAATCACCCTCACTTCGTCGGCCAGCCTGCTGACCGTTTTCATTTTCATTTCGGGCTTGGGATGGGGGACGGTAAATAACCTGGTAAACGCTGTGTTAACCGACAAAACCAAAGGGAAGGGGAGTATTATAAATATCCTCCATACGTCCTTTGCTGTCGGCGCTTTTTCCGCGCCTGCCCTTACCGGGCTTGCCGTTGCGTCGGGGGTTGGCTGGAGGTCCGTTACCGCTTTGGTCTCGGGGTTATCCCTTATTCTTATGGTCGTTTTTTTATTCTTGCGTATCGAGCCGGCAGGGACCCTTCGGAAACGGGAAAAGCTCTCCTTGGATTTTCTGCGTGAATTCAGATATTATATTTTCATGGGAGTCCTGTTTTTCTATGTCGGCTCGGAAGTGAGCATCGGAGGCTGGCTTGTTACTTATCTGATCGACGCGGATATAACAGGTGAAGCAGCTGCACAGAGCATGCTTTCCCTGCTTTGGATAGCAGTGATTTTCGGGCGTCTTTTGTGCGCATGGATAACAGGGATCTTCCCGAAGAAGAAGGTGATTTTGGCCTGCAGTATTTGCACGATAGCGTTTTATGGTTTGTTTCTGCTGTTGAAAACGCCTGCAGTCCTATATCCATGCATCTTTTTCCTTGGGATTTCCCTCGCAGGAATTTATCCTACAACGGTTGCAGATGCAAGCTATTTGACCAGAGGCTCGGGAATTGCAAGCGGAATCCTGTTTTCCTTCGGCGGGATCGGGGCGTCTGTCATGCCTTACCTTACAGGAGTCTTTGCGCAATATGGAGGAATCCGTTCCGGCATGCTGGTTATTTTATTTTCATGCACGCTTCTGGCATTTTTTGCGTTGCTTAACGGAATCGGGCATAAAGAAAAAATAGCGGAATGAACGTAAGTAATAAATATCGGCCCGTCTGTCATTGCGAGCGCAACGCAGTGGAGCGCGGCAACCTCGAAAGAAATTATGTCAGGTAAGCTTCATATAAATATATGAGACTGCCGCGTCGCTGCCGCTATTCGCAATGACACTGGGGTTATTTTACTTTATACAAAAATAGTTCCATGATTTTTTGACAGCGTCAATCGATGATCAAGGGGTTGACTGCCGGGGCCATCAAGAGGTAAACTGGTATAGACGACTGTACTTTCAAGGAGGGAATACGGATGGATATGAAGAGGTCTAAAGGCTTGAAAATTGCTGTAATCGGCGCAGGAAGCACCTATACGCCGGAATTGATCAACGGTTTTATCGTGAGGGCAGGTCATCTGTCTGTGGACAGTATTTACCTGATGGACATTAATGCTGAAAAGCTGAAAGTGGTTGCAGGACTTGCACAGCGTATGCTTGACGCCAACGGAATGAACCTGAGGCTCAACCTGACGCAAAAGCTGGACGAAGCCATAGAGGGAGCGGATTATGTCCTGGGCCAGGTGCGGGTAGGCGGACTGGATGCCAGGATAAGGGATGAAAAGATTCCGCTGAAGCATGGGCTTCTCGGGCAGGAGACGACAGGTATCGGAGGCGCCTTTAAAGGACTCAGGACCCTGCCTGTCATCATGGAGGTGGCAAGGAAAATGGAAAAGCTGGCTCCCGGCGCCTGGCTCATCAATTTCTCAAACCCCTCGGGAATCATTGCGGAAGCGGTCTTAAACCATACCGGCATCAAAATGCTTGGCTTGTGCAACGGACCCATAAATATGCTGAAGTCCTTGCCAAAGCTGGTACCTGAAGGTACCGGCAAGATTGACTATGATTTCGTGGGATTGAATCACCTGTGCTGGATAACGGCCGTATACGCAGACGGCAGGGAGGTGCTCCGGGATCAGCTTTCCCGGAACATAGAAACTTCGTCCCTGAAGAACATCCCGGAGGAAGCTTACGACGAGGAATTATGGAAGGCTGTCAAAGGCATTCCCATCGGATATTTGAATTACTACTATTTCAGGGATCAGCAGGTCAAGAAATGCCAGGAGGCGGAAAAGACACGCGGAGAGGTGTGCAAGGAAATTGAAGCGGAGCTCCTTGAACTGTATAAGGACCCGAAGCTGTGCGAAAAGCCAGCCGTTCTGGACAAACGCGGCGGCGCCCTATATTCCGAGGCTGCGGTTTCATTGATCGACGCTATCGTAAACGACAAAAACGAAATCCATGTTGTGGATGTGAAAAACAACGGGGCCTTCAGCTTTATGGACAAAAATGACGTAATCGAGACAAAGTGTATTGTCAACAAAGACGGCGTAACCCCCATCAAGCTGGAAAATTTCGATAATTATTATATTATTGGGCTCATGCAGGCAGTCAAAGCCTATGAAAAGCTGCTGGTCAAAGCAGGCCTGTCAGGCGACAGGGATGCCCTGCTGGCTTCACTTATGGTCCATCCCCTGATTGGCGATTATTACAAGGCCAGGGCGGCGATGGAAGAGATGCTTGAGGCAAACAGGGATTATTTGCCGCAGTTTGCATTTTAGGAGGATTTGCTATGTCAGAATACATATTGGGCATGGATGGAGGAAGCTCCAAAACACACTGCGCCTTGTTTGATATCCATGGAAACAGGAAGGCTTTTGTAGAGTGGGGGCCAACCAACCACGAATGCCTGAAGGACGGATTTCAGGAGTTAAAGGGTGAATTGGAAAAGCTTTTTGCCGAGGTGGCCGGAAATGCCGGTATACAGCTGGCGGAAATTAAGAAGGCTGTACTCGGCATGTCAGGAGTAGATACCAAAAAACAGCATGAGATAATTTCGGGGATTCTCCTCGACCTGGGTATAAGGGACTTTCTGCTTTGCAATGACGCCTTTCTTGGCGTAAAAGCAGGTAGTAAGTCGGGCAGCGGTATCTGCGCCATAAACGGGAGCGGCTGTACGGTGGCGGGGATCGACCCGGCCGGCGGTATGCTGCAGATCGGCGGGCAGGGGGAGCTGACCGGTGACAGGGGCGGCGGGTCCTATCTGGGGAAGCGTGTCATAAGCAGCGTATATAACGCCCTTTGGAAGGGTAGAACAGCAACTGCAATGACAGATATGATGTTTGAACTTCTTGGGATCAAATCAAAATACGACTATATGGATACCCTGACGGAAGCATCGTGTGGCGGAGTCCTGAATTTAGGAGACATAGGAAGGCTTCTGTTTAAGGCGGCCAACCTCGCTGATCCAATTGCGCTTGAGATACTTAACGAGGTGGGGAGGGAATATGCCCGTTCCATCTACAGCACTGTTTCTACCCTTAATTTTGATACAGCCTCTCCGATCGATGTCGTCCTGGCGGGTTCAGTCTTTGTTAAAGGAGAAAACCCTACGGTGATCGATACCATAAAGGATGAGCTTCGGCAAAAAGCCGGAAACCGTGCTTTCAATTTTATTACCCTGAAACAGCCGCCCGTTGCCGGAGCCGTGATTTGGGCCATGCAGGAGGCGGGAATTGGGACGGAAGGCATATTCGGCCATATTACAGGCCAATTGTCTTAGGAGCGCTGACCCGGTCACGGTGTAATAAGTAATATGCGCCTATACACATCGACCTGAAGATATTTGAAAGTCTGTTTGAACAACGCATAAAGCCGCTCCGTTTGGAGCGGTTTTGATTTTGTGAGTCTCAGGCTGTTCTTTCCGAGACCTCCAATTTGCAAAGGATTTAAGTATGCATAAAAGGATAAATGGATAATTTTCCTAAAAAATATAGGAATCTATTGGGCAGCTAGGTCATTGTATTATGCCGGATAATTTGATAAAATTTTTTCGACAAAAACGATGTGAAGGTATATTTTATGACATTTACATTGGCATTATGGGTAATTGCTGTATTCATATTCCTTTCAGACAGGCATAATCGCACTAACAGATGGTTTGCCTATTGTTACCTGCTGGCATCTTTGGGTACGTTAAAAGAGTTTTTCATGGATGACATCGTTCCGTTGCTTCTGAAAGCCTATCCGGAAGTGGCGTTAGAAAGATATGTTACTATCAACAGCTGTGTAACAGCGTTTATCTATTTGCTCTCGCCATTTTGCTTTATCACTTTGTCCATGTATTTTTCCGACCTGAATAAGAAGAATAAGAAACTATTTGTCCTGGTGCATATCGTAACATTTGTAATTATCCTGGCCTGCCTTCGGTTTTATACCCCCACGCATTTCAAATACTACCAGCTGAATAGAAAAGATTTCTGGTATGTCATGTCTTCGTTTAATGTCGGATATGCCATGATCGGGTCAGTGGTCATGTTCAGAAATATAAAAAAGGAAACGGTTTTTGAGATAAAGCGGAGGAAGAGAATCACTCTTGAAATATTGCTGCTGCCGTATTATTTTTGCTTGTTTGCCATTTTCATCATTCATACGCTGGGCGTCGACAACCTGAAAAAAATATGGAAAAGCAATGTCTATCTTGTCGCCGCAGTTTTGATTTTTTATATCTATATCGCCTATAAAGAAGGATTTATGGGGGTCAAAATCTCCTTTGTCAAGTATGACTGGAATTCTGAAATGCAGTCTATCAATACCAGCACCCAGTATATCAACCACATGCTGAAAAATCATGCCACAAAAATCATCTGGTCCGTCGAAAACATCCGGGAGAAAATGAAAAACAGCCCAATGGAGGAACTGGATATCATTGAAAGGTCAACCAGGCAGCTCATGGCTTTCACCGAGAGGACGAACAAGAGTCTTTCACCCAAACTGGCCGGGGATGATATATGCGGCTCCTCCAACCTTATCTATGAGGCGCTTGAGTCCGCTAATCCGCAGCAGGGCGGGAATGCAACATTGGCTGTTGATGTCAGGGACGACGTACTGATTGTCTGCGATGCGCAGAGCATACTGGAAGTGATACGCAACCTTATAGTCAACGGCATTGAGGCCATTACGCAGGACGGCCAAATAAAAATAACATCCTATTTTAATAGAAAAGATTTCTGCATTGAAGTAGCTGACAACGGAATAGGCATCACCGCCGAACAGATGAAGCAAATTTTCAAACCGTTCTATACCACCAAGAAAAACAATATTAATTTTGGTGTGGGTCTGCCTTATTGTAAAAATGTTATGCAGGCTCACGACGGCTCCATCGAGGTATTCAGCAATAAGGATACAGGTACCCGGTTTATAATGCGCTTTCCTTTAAAACGGATTAAACGAAAGGAGCAGGTATCCGTTGAACAGCAGAATAAGAGTGTTAGTGGTTGAAGATGATGAGGACTTTGCCTTCCTGATCAAACAGCATATTGAAAGGGATGAAGAGCTTGAGTGCGTGGGCATTGCAGGAAATCCGGATGAAGCGCTGCGGTTGTCCTGTGAGCAGCTGCCCCAAATCGTATTGATGGACTTGAACTTATCCACCTCCGATTTTGACGGAGTAGAGGTTTCCAAGGATATACGGATACAGACAGGCGCAAAGATCATCATCCTGACATCCCTGGAATCGGCGCATATTGTCAAGCATGCCGTTAAGCGGGCTTTTGCCTCCGATTATCTTTTTAAAAGCCAGTTTTCGGTTTTATGTGATACCGTACGCCATGTGGCAAAAGGGACAACTCCCCACCAGATCCTTATCAAGCAATTGATCCTGGAGGATTTATCCGCAGCGGAGCGAAGCGTCCTTGAACTGATCATCGGCAAGGATATAGGAATCAAGTCCGCAAACAAAACGATTTCCAATCAAAAAACAAGTATTTTGAAAAAGCTGGGTCTGAAAAATACCAACGAATTGAAAAAACTCCTGCAATAGCCGGACAGTTAGAAGCGGAAAATAAGGACTCTGCTTCGGAGGTACTATTGCCAAAGTTAATTAAAATAAAGAAAAATAAGGGGGCAGCAGACGGACAGGAGGGATTATGAAACAGTACGCAAGCTTTGGGAAAAGATTTTTGGCTTTTATTATTGATAGCTTGATCGTTGGCAGTATAAGCAGTTTTTTTATTGCGGTTTGGGGAGTCTGGGCATATATCGGGTTAAGCTGGGTAATTGGGGCCTTGTATTTCATATTGCTGGAAGGAAGCAGCTGGCGTGCAACCCTGGGAAAAAGAGCGGCAGGGGTCTATGTGGCAGACGCCAGCGGAAACGGGATAAGCTACGGTACAGCTGCTGTCAGGTATAGTGGGAAAATCCTGTCGGCATTGATTTTGTATATAGGCTACATCATGGCTGCTTTTTCAGATACCAGCCAAGCCTTGCATGACAAGCTGGCAAATACATTTGTCATAGACTCCAAACCGGCTTGGAGCTATGGGCCGGGGCAGCCGGAAAAACTGGAGACAAGCCATTTAATCGGGATTTCCGGTGAGTTTGCGGGGAAATCCTTTCCGTTATATACGCATGGAGTTTTAATGGGAAGAGACGCTGTTTCCTGCCTGATAGTTTTCTCTCAGGCAGCCCATGGTATAAGCCGCCATCACTGCAAGGTGGATTATAATCTCCAGTCCGGCAAGTTTGTCATCAACGATCTTGGGTCTACCAACGGGACGTATACAATGGCCGGTGTGAGGATAAAAAGCGGGAAGCCCATAGCTTTAAGCGCCGGAGAAAGATTTTACCTGGGAAGCAAGGCAAGCATTTTCGAGGTCAGGGTATGACCGCGGCTTGTTAAAAATAAGCGGTTTTATGTAATATTTATGGAGAAATCAGAAATGGTAAACAATCTTGTTTACAAGGCAGAAAATTTAAAGTAAAATAGAAAAGGTAAAGCTTGGGTCACGAAGATCCAGCAGATGAATGTAAGAATCCGTCAAACTGAATAGGGATATAAAAATACAGCCACGAAGGTTGATTGCTAGTTAATAGTATTCAATATTTGTGGTTTTTATTTTATTAAAAATTTTGGAGGGGAAGTTATGCATATTCCAGACAATTATCTGAGTCCGTCCACCTGCGCTGTTTTGGGCGCCGCCATGGTTCCTGTATGGACGGTGGCGGTAAGGCGTGTCAAAGAGGAAATATCAAGGGTCAAAATGCCGCTGTTGGGTATCGGCGCGGCTTTTTCCTTTCTTATGATGATGTTCAATGTACCGCTTCCGGGAGGTACCACCGGGCATGCAGTGGGGGGGACTTTGATTGCCATCCTTCTGGGACCGTTTTCGGCCTGTATTTCCGTAACCGTAGCGCTTCTGATCCAGGCATTGCTTTTTGGCGACGGCGGAATATTGGCCTTTGGGGCGAATTGCTTCAACATGGCTTTTATATTGCCTTTCCTCGGATATTTTATCTATAAGTTTGTCAAGGATAGGTTCCGCTCCCCAAAAGGCGAATATGTGGGAATCGTATTAGGTTCATACTTTGGGATTAATATTGCGGCATTGGCGGCAGCCATAGAGTTCGGCATTCAGCCGCTGCTCTTTAAAAATGCGGCAGGCCAGGCACTGTACAGCCCCTATCCGCTTTCCGTATCCATACCGGCGATGACCATACCCCATATCCTTGTGGCTGGCGTTATCGA
Source organism: Bacillota bacterium (assembly GCA_023433505.1). Classification (GTDB taxonomy): domain Bacteria; phylum Bacillota; class Clostridia; order Acetivibrionales; family DTU013; genus MnB-11. The sequence goes on from JAEZCO010000023.1 coordinate 22,028, forward strand.
AGCGGTATTTACCGTGGCAATCTTTGCATTTATCAAAAAAGTTTCACCTGGAACAATTTATGAAGGCTCCAAGCAGAAGACAAAGTTCATCTACGGTTTGGTTGCGGCACTGGTTTGCCTGACTCCGCTGGGCTTGCTGGCAACCGGCACAGCATGGGGAGAATGGGGAGCAGAGGAAATCAAGGATGTGGTTTCCGGTGGAAATTCATTGGGATATGTTCCCGAAGGGATGCAAAACGGGTTTAGCTTCAATGCTTTGATGCCTGATTACGCAGTACAAGGCTTGCCGGAAGTAGCGGGATATATCCTGTCGGCAGTGGCGGGGGTTGCAATTTTAATTATTTTGTTTAAAATAATAAGTAGTCTGAAGAAAAATAAAACCGGGAGCGTTACCTGACATTGTTGAGAGAAAATGTAGAAGCTATGCCTGAGTGGCTGTTACAAGACGAGCGTTATGCACCTGAAGCAGATAAGGATACTTTTATTAATAAAAGTATCCTGTCTTTATTGGGCATCCTTTCCAGAATAAGGAGCCAAAGCGGCTATAAGGCGGATCAGTTCCATGTCAATGCCTTTTTTAAGGTTGCATTTACCTTTATGCTGGCCGTCCTGGTTTCTGTTTCAAGAAGCTTTACCTTTGTCGTTATCATCCTTGTCTATTTACTTGCCGTCCTTAGCTTTATGGAGGGGAAGGAGATTGTAAAGGTGCTCCGGGTGAGCCTTGTCATGGCGGTTTTCACCTTTATTATTCTTTTGCCGGCCGCTTTCTGGGGGAATACCTACAGCAGCATCATGATTACCTCCAAGGTATTTGCGACAGTGACGGCAGTAAACATACTGTCTCACACGACAATGTGGAATTCCATTACCAGTGCATTGAAAAGATTCTATATTCCGGATATTTTTATCTTTGTTTTGGACATCACCATCAAGTACATTGTAATGCTTGGAGACTTTACGCTGAATATGCTCTATGCGCTTAAACTGAGGTCCGTCGGCAGGAATAGGAGCAAATATACTTCCCTTTCCGGTATCGCCGGCACAATGTTCATAAAATCAAAGGAAATGGCGGAAGATATGCATGCTGCCATGGAATGCAGGGGTTTTACGGGAGAATACCATATAAGCAGCCGGCTGAAGTTTACTTTTGCAGACGGTATGTATCTTCTGATGAATGCCGGCATAATATTTATCTTTGTGTATTTGGGAAGGATTTAGGATGATTGATATTATTGATGTATCTTATTCGTATTCGGGAATCACTGCGTTGGAGAATATAAATGTGCATATTGACGGGGGAGAAGCCGTTACCTTGATGGGGCCCAACGGCAGCGGCAAATCAACCCTGCTGAAGTTGATCAATGGGATCATTTCACCGGAGAAAGGCGTTTTCAAATTCAACCAGGAGGAAATTACGCATAAAAAGCTCCAGGATGCAAAATTTTCGAAGTCCTTCCATCAAAAAGTAGGCTTTGTTTTTCAAAATTCGGATACCCAGCTGTTTTGCTCCGATGTTTACGATGAGATTGCCTTTGGACCGAGGCAGATGGGGATGGGTGAGGACCAGGTGGAGCGAAGGGTAAATGACTGCCTCGAGCTGTTGAATATCCGGGACTTCAAGCATCGGCCGCCCTATCATCTGAGCGGAGGGGAAAAGCGCAAGGTTGCCATCGCCTGCGTCCTTGCTTTGAACCCGGAGGTTTTAGTGCTGGACGAGCCCATGAACGGCCTTGATCCGAGAACTCAACGGTGGCTGGTGGATTTTCTCGGCAAGCTGAATAAGGCGGGCAAGACGTTGATTTCATCAACCCATAATCTTGAACTGGTACAGGAAATTTCCAAAAGGTCAATCCTGTTTGACGAAAACCACAGGATTGTGGCGGATATGCCTAGTGAAAAGCTTTTGGAGGATGTGGAGCTTTTGAAAAAAGTCAATCTGGTGGACGAGTATTACCACAAGCATGAAGGAAGCGAGCACAGGCATTTCCATATTCATCATTATTGATGCCGTTTCATTAATTCTGCTTTCCCGCCTTTGAGCCTCCCACGCCGCCAGGGGGCTTCGGAATGAAAAAATCCATTTTATTTTGTAAATCCATACTAAAAACTTTTAAAAAACTTGTTAATCTCCTTTTAAAGAAGTATAATAATCTTAAAATTTCATAAGTACACAGGTGCTGTCGTATGTATGATATACATAGGACGGTGAAAAGGGAAGTGGGTTTGAATCCCACGCGGTCCCGCCGCTGTGAAAGAGGAATTCTTGCAAAATGCCACTGGGAAACCGGGAAGGCTGCAAGGATGATGATGCTTGAGCCAGAAGACCTGCCTGTTTTGTAACACCATAAACTCTACGAGCGATAGGGGGTGTATTGCGTTCATATGCAATATTTACACAGGTTTCCATAATCTCTCGACTGTCTGCGGTCGGGAGATTTTTTGTTTTAAAGGAGGGGACACGCTCTTTGCGTTGAGGGTAATCCGTAAGAGGCGTGAAGGTTCCTTTTTGAATCGGTTGAAGAAGATGGAGAGTTATTATGATTTCGATAGATAAATATGCATACGGCTCAAAGCTAAAACATACCAACCCGATGCAAAAGCTTGTTTTTGCACTGGTGACACTGGCTGTATGCATTTGGGCCAATCAGAATGCCGTATCGGCTGCAGTGATTTGTGTAATGTGCGGTGTAACTGTCCTGAGAGGCGGTACTTCTTTGCGGTTTTTCTTAAATCTGATGCTGGTGCCGATGTCTTTTTTGGTTATCAGTGTTTTGACCATTGCTGTGAACGTATCGCAAAAACCCGATGCTTTTCTGGCGGCAATTCCCATTGCCGGTACATGGATAGGCTTTTCCCTTCAAGGACTGCAGCATGCGCTCCAACTGTTTCTTAAAGCTTTGGGCGCCGTATCCTGCCTGTATTTTCTGTCCCTCAGCACGCCAATGGTCGATTTACTGGCAGCCCTTCGCAGGCTGAGGCTGCCCAAGCTTATGGTCGAACTCATGGGGCTGGTGTACCGGTTCATCTTTGTCCTTCTTGAAACGGCGGATACGATTTGCAACGCTCAGAATTGCCGGCTGGGCTATTCCCGTCTGTCCAATGCCTACCGTTCGGTCGGAACCCTGGCCTCAATGCTTTTTATCAAGTCCTACAAGCAGGCGGATGCGCTGTATACCGCCTTGGAGGCAAGGGGATACGAGGGGGAGCTCAATGTGCTTGCGGAAACCTACGAAAGCCATTGGAGCGGGTATGCCCTGACAGCTGCCGTCAATACGGTGCTTGTTTTATCTGCGGTCATTTTGAGACTAAGTTTAGGAGGCCCACAAGTATGAGTGAGAATATACTGGAAACGCGAAACCTGCACTATGCCTATGCCGATGGGACAATTGCGCTAAAGGGCGTCAGCGTTGGAATAGAGAAGGGAAAATGTACTGCGGTGCTGGGCGGCAACGGCGCCGGAAAATCCACCATGTTTTTAAACTTTAACGGAATCCACAAGCCATCCTCCGGAGAGGTTTTATTTAACGGAAGTCCCATCGACTATTCCCGTAAGGGCTTGAAAGAGTTGCGCAGCCGGGTGGGTATCGTTTTTCAGGATCCGGACAACCAGCTATTCTCGGCAAGCGTGTTCCAGGACATCTCCTTTGGCGTGGTTAACATGAGGCTGCCTGAGGATGAAGCCCGCAGAAGGGTGAATACCGCCATGGAAAGGACGGGGATAACCCATCTGAAAGACAAGCCCACCCATTGCCTCAGCTTCGGACAGAAAAAACGTGCGGCCATTGCCGGCGTCCTGGCAATGGAGCCCGAGGTACTGGTTTTGGATGAACCTACCGCAGGACTGGACCCCATAGGGGTGAGCGAGCTTATGAGGCTCCTGAGGCAAATACAGACAGAGTTGGGGATTACAGTAATAATATCCACCCATGATATCGACATTGTTCCGCTGTACTGTGATTTTGTCTATGTGATGAATAATGGCTCGATAATTCTTGAAGGAACCCCAAAGCAGGTGTTTGCAGAAAAAGAAGCCCTGCGGGGAGTGAATCTGAGGCTGCCGAGAATCGGGCACCTGATGGAAATCCTGAAAGAGAAGGATGAATTTGAATTTGACGAAACCGCCAATACCATTTCCGAAGCGCGGGCTGCACTAAAGGAATGGAAGCGTAAGCATTCCGACAGCGGGCATCAAATAACGGGAGCGGATAAAGTATGCTAAAGGGTATTGAGATAGTAAAGCCAAATGAAATAGAGCTGAAAAGCTTTGAAATACTGTCGGGCATCCTCGGGGACAGAAGGTTCCCGCCGGAGCATGAGCCGATTGTCAAGAGAGTAATCCACACAACAGCGGATTTTGAGTATGCGGACCTTGTAAACATCAGCGGCACAGCCGTTGAAAGCGCGCTTGCCGCAATTAAAAGCGGCTGCAGCCTGGTAACCGATACAAAAATGGCGGCAGCCGGAATTAATAAGAAAAACCTTGCCAAATACGGGGGGCAGGTTCACTGCTTCATGGATGATGAGGAGATCGCCGCGGAAGCCGGGAAAAGGAATGTAACCAGAGCTTCGCTTTGTATGGAAAAAGCGGTGAAGGATTCAAGAATTAAAATCTACGTTATTGGTAATGCTCCGACGGCGTTGATAAGACTATATGAGCTTATATGCGAAGGTGCGGCGGACCCTGCCCTGGTAATCGGAGTACCGGTGGGCTTTGTCAATGTGGTGGAATCCAAGGAGCTGATAAAGAAGCTTGAGGTTCCCTATATCATCACCGAGGGACGAAAGGGCGGCAGCAATGTAGCGGCGGCAATAGTGAACGCGCTGCTGTATAGGATGGGAAGAGACTGAGCAGCAGGCGGGCGGTGCTTTTATGGATGATTTTGTAATAATCGGCGGAAAAAAATACAGAAAAGGCTATACCACCGGTTCCTGTGCTGCAGCCGCATCAAAGGCGGCGGCCGTCATGCTTGTTTCGGGGCGTGCCGTAAGCGCCGTTCAAATCGATACTCCTGCCGGGAAAAGGCTGAACCTGGCTGTGAATGATATTGAAATCACAAAGGATTTTGCAAAATGCTCCATTATCAAGGACGGCGGAGATGACCCGGATGTGACCACCGGCTTGAGGATTTTTGCGGAGGCAAGGCGTGCCCGCAATCAAGGGGTGGTAGTGACCACCGGAGAGGGGATCGGAATGGTGACGCTGCCTGGGCTCAAAGTGCCTGTAGGTCAGCCTGCTATTAATCCGGTGCCGATGAAGATGCTGCTGAAGGAAGTGGGAGAAGTGCTTCCCCAGGGTGCAGGGATGGAGATAAAGCTCAGTGTCCCCGGAGGACGCGAGGCGGCGGAAAAAACTTATAATCCAAGGCTGGGGATTGTGGGAGGTATTTCGATCCTGGGGACCTCGGGAATTGTGACCCCTATGTCGGAGGAGGCCTGGAAGGAATCGCTGGCCCTGGAACTGGGTGTGCTTGCCGCCAGGGGCTCAAAGAAGGCGGTCTTCATTTTCGGCAATTACGGAGAAGCCTTTGTTACCGGAAAACTTCCGTTGAACACCGATTATATCATCCGCATCAGCAACTTTGCCGGTTATATGCTTGACAAAGCTGTAGAGTACGGGTTTGAGAAGCTGGTGCTTGCCGGCCACCCCGGTAAGCTGGTAAAGGTAGCTGCCGGTATTTTTCATACGCACAGCAGGATTGCCGATGCCAGGATGGAGATCATGGCTGCCTATGCGGCCCTTGAAGGAGCTTCCCAGGCTGTGGTTGAACAAATCTACCAATGCAGGACAACAGAGGCTGCAATGGAAGTGGTTAATATAAACGGATTACAAGGCATTTATAAAAGGGTCGTCAGCAATGTGGCAAAGCGGTGTACCGAGTACACCTTCGGTAAAATCCGGGTGGGTTCGGTCATGTTTGACGCAGGAGATCACCTGTTGGCGATGGATGATGCGGCGGCTGAGATGGTTAAAGAGTTCTGAGGTTCAAACGCCATTGGAAATTCAAAGGAGAAATCATGGGGAACAAGCTGTATGTCATAGGAATGGGGCCGGGCGCTAAGGGACTGGTCCATCCTGCTGCCGATGAACTGATTGGGAACTGCGATGTGCTGATAGGGGGCAGAAGAAATCTGGAGCCTTACAGTCATCTGGCCAAAGAGAAGGTTGTCATCGGGAATAATCTGGACGAAATCTACCGGTACATCCGCGGAAATGTAGAAAAAAAGCGGATAGCCGTGCTTGCAAGCGGAGATCCGGGACTCTACAGCATTATGACCTCCCTGAAGGAAAATCTGCCGGAAACGGCGATGGAAGTTGTTCCCGGAATAAGCTCGCTGCAGTATCTTTGCAGCAAGCTTCAGCTCAACTGGAACGACATGGTCATAACAAGCGTCCATGGCAGGCAAGAGTCTCAGTTGTACGGCATAATCAAGTCCGGCAGGAAGACTGCGGTTTTCACGGGAGGAGAACAATCACCCGACGCAATCTGCCGGAAAATGCCCGAGCTGGGTCTGGAGAATGCTCTCATAACCGTAGGCGAAAACCTTTCCTATGCCGATGAGAAAATCATTTCCGGAACTCCGGAGGAAATCGGAAAAATGCATTTTGGCAGCCTTACCCTGATGATTGTTCAACACCGGGATAAAACGGATTCCGTTCCGGCCGGCTGGAAGTATTCGACTCCCGGAATTCCGGACAATCTGTTTTTCAGAGGCGATATACCCATGACAAAGGAAGAGGCCCGGTCGGTTGCCCTGTCAAAGCTCAGATTGAAAAGTGACAGCAGGGTGTTGGATATCGGCGCAGGTACCGGTTCCGTTTCCGTCGAGTGCGGATTGATTTGCAGCAGCGGACAGGTGTATGCCATAGAGAAGGAGCAGGAAGGAATCGGCCTCATCGAAAAAAATGCCCGGAAGTTTGGGGTTAAAAATATACGGATTATCCATGGAGAGGCTCCGTCCGTCCTGGACGGATTTCCGCAGCCCGACAGGATTTTTATAGGCGGAACCGGCGGCAATATGGGGGAAATACTGGACTGGACCTGCAGAAAATGCACCGATGTGCGGGTGGTGGCAAATACGGTAACCGTAGAATCCACCTACGAAGTTCTGGAAGGCTTGAAAAGCAGAGGCTTCTGCAATATTGAAATAGTGAATTTGTCGGTGTCCCGCGGCAGGGAAGCCGGAGGCAAGCATTTGATGGTTGCAGCCAATCCTATTTATATTATAAGCGCAGATAAAGGAGAATGAGCGTGCCTGGAAAATTGTATGGAGTCGGTGTAGGGCCCGGAGATCCGGAGCTGCTTACCTTGAAGGCAAAGAGAATACTCGAGGCGGCGGATTATGTCGCCATTCCCAAGACGGCTTCGGACAGGGACAGTGTGGCGCTGTCCATTGTGGAAGGCGTCCTGGAAACCAAAAAAGAGGTAATGGAACTGCTTTTTCCCATGAGCTTTGATTCGGAAGTTTTGGAAAGCAGCTGGAGCAATTCCGTCGCGGAGGTCAAGGCAAAGCTTGACGCCGGAAAGGATGTGGCCTTTATTACCCTTGGTGATCCTACGGTATACAGCACTTATATCTATATTCACAAAGAAATTAAAAACCTTGGATATGATACCGAAATTATTCCGGGAATAACATCCTTTTGCGCCTCCGCAGCCAGGCTGGGCATAAGCCTGGCCGAAAACAGGGAATCCATGGCTGTTGTGCCTTCCGCCTATGAATGTGAAAACCTTGAGACCCTGCTGGAGAATTGCGACAATGTAGTGCTGATGAAGGTATCGCGAAACATCGTCCGCTTGAAGGATAAGCTGAAAGACATGGGTCTGGCGGACAAGGCGGTTCTTGTGAGCAAGTGCGGTTTTGCGGATGAGACGATTGAATACGAGCTGGAGAAGGCAGCCGGGAATAAGCTAAGCTACTTCACCACAATGATTATTAAGAGAAACGGAGTAAAATAGGCCATGGTATATTTTATAGGGGCCGGCCCCGGCGATCCGGAGCTGATAACGGTAAAAGGGAAAAGACAGATTGAGGCGTCGGAGATCATCATCTATGCCGGCTCTCTTGTGAACAAGGCGCTCCTGGAATGCAGCAAGCCAGGGGCGGAGATCTATGACAGTGCAGGAATGACCCTGGAGGAGGTGCTGGCCGTCATGCTCAAAGGCGCCTCGGAAGGAAAAAAGATTGCCAGGGTGCATACCGGAGATCCCTCGATTTTCGGAGCCATCCGGGAGCAGATGGATGCGCTGGACAGGCAGGGCATCCCCTATGAAGTCATCCCGGGAGTCAGCTCATTTTTGGCAACTGCGGCTGCGTTGAAGAAGGAATACACGCTGCCCGGGGTCACACAAACAGTGATACTTACCCGCATGGAGGGAAGGACCGAGGTGCCGCCGGAAGAGAGAATCGAAGCCCTTGCCGTGCATAAGGCGACGATGATCATCTTCTTAAGCATCGGCATGATGGACGATCTGGTAGCAAGGTTAAAAGCGGGCTATGAAGAAAATACACCGGTCGCCGTAGTATACAAGGCTTCCTGGCCGGAGCAGAAAATCGTCAAGGGTACGCTTCTTACCATTGCGGAAAAGGTAAAGGCAGAAGGCATAAAGAAAACAGCCCTGGTGGTCGTTGGAGATTTTCTGGGAGATGAATATGAGCTCTCGAAGCTCTATGACAAGGGCTTTACACATGAATTCAGGAGTGGGCGGGAATGAAAACTGCTGTGATTGCTCTTACAAAAAGCGGAATGGAACTGGCAGGAAAAATCGGCCAATCGCTAAACGCAGATATCTATGTCAAAAACGAGATGTTTGACAAGGTCATCGTGAATGGGCAAGTGGTGCTGATGCATCCTTTTGCTGCCAATTTCAAGGATGTGGTCCGGAAAGTATTCTATGAATATGAGGCATTGATTTTTGTGATGGCCTGCGGGATCGTTGTCAGAAGCATCGCGCCCTATTTGAAAAATAAGCAGTCGGACCCTGCAATCGTGGTGGTGGACGAGCAGGGCAGGTTTGCCATCAGCCTGATTTCAGGCCATATCGGCGGTGCCAACCGGCTTGCGGGGAAAGTTGCCACCATTGTGGGAGGAGTTCCGGTAATCACTACTGCAACCGACGTCAATGGCGTCATTGCATTTGATGAGCTGGCTGTGATGAATGACTGTGTTATTGAAAATATACGTGACTTGAAATATATAAGCTCAGAACTGGTCAATGGAGGCAAAATTTGTTTTCTGAGCCATTGCAAGCTTAACGGAGTCCTGCCTGCAAATATCATATTGTACCATCCGGAGCACCAATGCAGAGCGGCGGTCATTCTGTCAAACATATTGGAGATCCCGGTAATTGCAGAAAAAGTTCTGTATTTAAGGCCTAGAAATCTTGTTTTAGGGATCGGCTGCAAGAAAGGGAAATCGAAGCAGGAGATCCAGGAAGCTGTAACGGATTTCCTGGCAAAGTGCGGTAAAAGCCTGCTGTCCCTTCGGTGCATGGCGTCCATTGATCTGAAAGCAAGGGAAAAAGGGATCAATGAGTTTTCTGAAGAACGGAGCATCCCTTTTAAGACATTTTCGGCGGAAGAAGTTCATCGAATAGAGCACCAGTTCACAGCTTCGGAATTTGTAAGAAAAACCACCGGGGTGGGGTCTGTCGCCGAAGCCTGTGCCATGCTGGCCGGCAGCGGAGCGAAGCTGATCTGTCCGAAAACGGTTTATAACGGCATAACCCTTGCGCTGGCAGAAGAGGAGAAGATTTTTACCCTATGAACATATTCGTAACCGGAGTGAATTATAAAAAAACATCGCTGGAAATTCGGGAAAAGCTAAGCTTTACGGCAGGAGAGCACGAAAAGGTCTTAAAGGAAATCCGGGAGCTTGCTTCGGTGAAGGAATGCATTCTTTTATCCACCTGCAACAGGACCGAAGTCTATATATACTCCGATTGCAGCAGCTTCAACAGTGAAATGATAGAAAAGTGCCTGTGCGATAGAAAAGGCCTGGAGCTCTATGAGTTTAAAAAGTATTTTTATTTCTACAGCGGCACAAAAGCCGTCCATCATTTGTTCAAGGTAGCCAGCGGACTGGATTCCATGGTGCTGGGCGAGGACCAGATCCTTGGCCAGGTGAAGTCGGCCTGCGAGCTTGCAATGGAATCGGGGACCAGCGGGAGTATCCTGAACGGACTTTTCAGGGAAGCGGTGACGGCGGCGAAAAAAGTGAAGACCTATACGGGGCTTTCAAAAAATTCGATTTCCGTAGCGTCGCTTTCGGTAAAACTGCTGTCGGATTTCTTTGGCGGTAGTCTTGAAAATAAGAATGCGTTGATCATCGGAGCCGGCATGATGGGGACCATTGCATTGAAAAACCTGATATCAAAAGGGGTCGGCAGGATCTATATCACCAACAGGACTCACGGGAAAGCGGAGGAGCTGTTAAAAGACCTGCCCATGGCGCAGGTTGTAAATTACCATGACAGGTATGCTGCCATAAACCAATGCGATATTATCATAAGCTCCACGACAAGCCCTCACTATACCATTACCAGGGACATGCTGGAGAAGTCGCTGTCCGACCGGAGACAAAGAGTATTTATCGATCTTGCCGTACCCAGGGATATCGATTTATCCATCAAGGAAATGCCTTTGGTATCCTATTTCAATATGGATGACCTTCAGCTAAGCGTAGACAGGAATATTGACAGCCGGATGCTGGAAATATCCCGGGCAGAAGAAATTATTGACCAATCCATTCTCGAATTTCAAAAATGGTATGAATTCAGGGGAGTTTTACCCCTGGTCCGGGAAATCCAGAAGTATACGGGAGAGAGGTTGGACGATAAAATACGGCAGACCATAGGAAAACTGAAATCTGCAAGCAGCGAGGACATAGAGGTTGTAAAGGCGTCCATCACCAGTGCCGTCAATGGGATCATGAACACGCTTATTTTCAATGTGAGGGACTGTGCCAGCAAGGAAGAGATGGAAACCTATTTCCGGTGTTTGAATAACATCATAAAAAACGAACAGCTTTGAGGTGAAGGAATGGGCAAAATTTATGTGGTAGGTTTGGGGCCGGGAGGTCCGGAGGATATGACGCCAAGAGCAAGGAAGGCCATTGAGGGCTCGGACCTGGTCGTCGGTTACAGTACTTACCTGGACCTGATCAAGGAGTACTTTCCCGGCAAGCAGATGATCAGCTCGGGAATGACCCGTGAAGTGGAGCGCTGCAGGCTGGTATTGGAAAAAGCGCTGGAGGGGAACAACGTTGCGCTTGTAAGCAGCGGAGACAGCGGAATATATGGGATGGCCGGTATAATGCTGGAGGTGGTCAATAAATCGGGCTGTGCGGCGGAAGTGGAAGTCATTCCCGGAATTACGGCGGCAGCAGCGGCGGCGTCTATTCTCGGAGCGCCGTTGATGCATGATTTTGCAGTTATAAGCTTGAGCGACCTCATGACTCCCTGGGAGATGATCTGTAAAAGAATTGCATGCGCTGCGGAAGGCGACTTTGTCCTATGCCTGTATAATCCGAAGAGCAAAAACCGCAGCGATTATATTGACATTGCCAGGGATATTATCCTGAAATGCAGGGACGGGAAGACTCCCGCAGGCATCGTAAGAAACGCGGGAAGGCCGGATCAGACCAGTGTTGTAACCACACTTGAAGATATGTTGAAGTGCGAGATCGATATGTTTACCGTCGTGTTGATCGGAAACTCGCAAACGTATATAGAAAACGGGAAAATGATAACACCAAGGGGATATACGGTATAATGACGGGGAATACCGGCATTTGTCATAATTGTAGGGTGGATTCCATATCTGCCCAATCATTCATTGGGGTAGGTGAGAAAATGGCGGACGTTGTAGTTATCGCCGGAACGTCTGAGGCAAGACAGATTATTGACAGGCTTTTAAATAACAATGTAAAAGTAGCCGCGACTGTGACTACCGGATATGGAAGCGAGCTTTTGGGCGAGCATCCCAATCTTCGGATATACCAGGGAAGATTGTCCGGAGAGGAAATTGCCGGGCTGATAACCGGGCTAAAGGCAAAATGCCTTGTCGACGCTTCCCATCCCTTTGCCAGGGACGTCTCACTGAATGCGATACAAGCCTGCAGTGTCGCACAGGTACCTTATCTGAGATTTGAGCGGGAAGGGGCAAAAGGACCGGAAACCGACGGCGTCGTTTGTGTCGGAGATTTCAAACAGGCAGCCCAGGAGGTGGCAGGGATGGATGGAAACATCCTGCTGACCATAGGAAGCAACAATCTAGGAATATTTACCAAGAGCATCCCGGACTACCGGAAGAGACTTTTTGCCCGGGTTTTGCCGGAGAGCTCGGTGGTTGCGAAATGTGAGGCGGCAGGACTGGTGGCTTCAAACATTATCGCCGTCAAGGGACCTTTTTCTTATGAAATGAATCTGGAAATGATCAAATATTGCCACGCAAGAATCCTGGTGACCAAGGACAGCGGGAAAGCAGGCGGCGTGGACGATAAGCTGAAGGCTGCAAAGGATGCCGGTATAGAAGTCGTTTTGATAAAAAAGCCGGATATACGCTACAATGATACGGTGAGCAGTATCGATGAGGTTGTCGGGTTTGCAGAAAGCTGTATGGCGCGTGACAGGACGGTGGTATAGATGGCGCTGTTTCCGGTGTTTATGGATCTGAGCGGCAGAAAATGCATTTGTATAGGCGGCGGGAGTGTGGCGGCAAGAAAAATCCGGATACTTCTGGCGTTTGATGCCGATGTCACTGTAATCAGCCCCAAAGTCGATAGAAAGCTGGAAGAGCTAGGCCATGCAGCGGACATCACTATAGTGAAAAGAGAGTATCGGCCCGGCGACCTGGAGGGGGCATTCCTGGCAATCGCCGCCACACAAAGCAGGGAAGTCAACAGGCAGATTCATGCGGAAGCCCTTCGCAGGAATATTTTGGTCAATGTGGCGGATTCACCTGAAGAGTGCACCTTTACGTTTCCTTCGGTAGTGAAAAGGGATGATCTCGTCATAGGAATAACAACCTCCGGCAGCTATCCGGCTTTTTCAAAGAGAGTGAGGGAGAGGATAGAAGAGCTGTATCCGGAGTATTATGGAAACGTATTAAAGGCATTAAAAGAGTTCCGGGGTAAAGTATTGCTCGGAATCCCTGACGCGGATCAGAGGAAGCATGCCATGGATGAAATGTTGGATGAAGTGTTTCGGTGGGGTGAACGTCTGTCAGAGGAGCAATTGCTCCAAAAATTAAATAAACTCTATGAGGTATAGGGCAATGAAAAGAGTTATCAGGGTCGGCAGCCGTGAAAGCAAGCTTGCCATGGTGCAGACCGAATGGGTTATAAATGAAATAAAAAAGAAGCATCCGGCGCTGGAATTTGAAATTCAAGGGTATAAGACCAAGGGCGACGTGCTTCTTAACGAGCGGCTGGATAAAATCGGAGGCAAGGGACTGTTTGTCAAGGAACTGGAATATGCGCTCATCAGCGGAGACATAGACTTTGCGGTGCACAGCCTGAAGGACATGCCTGCGGTGATTCCTGAAAAGCTTACCATAGCAGCTGCTTCCAGGCGTGAGGACCCAAGGGACGTCCTTGTGACAACGGATGGACGGAAGCTCAGGGATTTGCCTGCCGGAGCCGTCATCGGCACCAGCAGTGTCAGAAGGGAAGTGCAGATTTCTGCCATGAGGCCGGACCTGGTATATAAAACCTTACGGGGAAATGTGCTAACCAGGTTAAAAAAACTCAGTGACGGAGAATACGATGCCATTGTACTTGCTGCGGCGGGTCTGAAGCGTCTTGGCCTTGAAGATAGGTGCGTTGAGTATTTTGATACCGGCGACGTTATCCCTGCGGTAGGCCAGGGGATTCTGGCCATCGAAGCCAGAAGGGGCGACGGGCTTGATTATATGATCGACAGTGTAAATGATCAGGACAGCTTCCGGGCAGCCCAGGCCGAGCGCGCTTTCATGATCCGGCTCAACGGCGGATGCTCGGTGCCCATGGGAGCCTATGCGGTTATTGACGGTCAGCACCTGGAAATGAAGGGCATGCTGGCTTTGGAGGATAAAAGCAGAATTTACAGGGCAGAGGTCAAAGGCAGCAAATATGACGCTGAAAGCCTGGGCCTGAAGCTGGCGGAAAAAGTGAGCCGGGAAATGAGCCGGTGAGTCAGGGCGCGGTTCTCTGACGCACATTTGACAAGGAGGATAAAATGCCGGGGAAAGTATATATTGCCGGGGTAGGACCGGGGGATTACAAGCTGGTTACGGTAAAGGCCATGGAATGCATTGGCAAGGCCGATGTCATCGTTTATGACAGGCTGGTGAGCAGCAGGCTGCTGAGGTTTGCTAGAAGTGATGCGGAATTGGTATATGTGGGTAAAATGCCCGACCATCACGCAGTCCCTCAGGAGAAGATCAATGAGATTCTGGTCGAAAAAGCGCTGGAAAACAAAATTGTTGCCAGGGTCAAAGGCGGAGATCCGTTTGTATTCGGCCGCGGGGGAGAAGAGGCGGAAGCCTTGCACGAGCAAGGGATAGAGTTTGAAATAATTCCGGGTGTAACCTCCGCCATCGCGGTGCCTGCCTATGCAGGGATACCGGTGACCCACAGGGATTTTTGCTCATCGCTGCACATCATTACGGGCCATGAGAGGCCGGATAAGGAAAGCAGCCTGATTAACTACGGAGAATTGGCCTGCTTAAGCGGCACGCTGGTTTTCCTCATGGGTGTAAAAAGCCTGCCGGAAATATGCGGCAGCCTGATAAGCCATGGAAAGGACAAAGCTACTCCGGCAGCAGTGATAGAAAAAGGCACGACCCATCAACAGCGGAAAATTACCGGTGTCCTGGAGAATATTGCATTGAAAGCGTCCGAAGCAGGCGTAAAATCACCTGCAATTACAGTCATCGGCGATGTTGTGTCTGTCAATGAAAAATTGGACTGGTTTCCCAGAGGGAAGCTTGCCGGTAAGAGGGTCATTGTGACCAGGGCCAGGGAGCAGGCCAGCAAGCTGGTGGACAGCATTGAAGCATTGGGCGGCGAGGCGTTGGAGTTTCCAACCATCAAGATCGAAAAGACGGATGATTTCATCCGGTTTGACTATATCCTGAAAAAATTACATGAGTACCGGTGGCTGGTTTTCACCAGTGAAAACGGTGTAAAAGCCTTCTTTGACAGGATGAGAGCGGAACGGGCCGATATCAGGACGCTGTCAGGCGTGAAGCTGGCGGCTGTCGGAGAAGCAACGGCGGAGGAGCTCAACCGTCTGGGCCTGAATGTGGACTATATGCCTGAAAAGTATACGACAAAAGAGCTCTTAAAGGGATTTCCCGAAGCTGCCGGAGTTCATGGAAAAATACTTCTTGCCAGGGGGGATATTGCCGACAGGGAGCTTTCGGAAGGACTCAAAGCCAAAGGCTATGATGTGGAAGACCTTACGGTTTACAGGACTGTTGCCGGCAACACGCATAAGGAAAGCATCCTTGGGTTGATTGAAGAAGGCGGGATTGACTTTATCACTTTTACAAGCTCCTCAACCGTAAAGAATTTCGTCTCCATCCTGGGAGAGGATAACATCAATAAGTTATCCGGAATAAAAGCGGCATGCATCGGGCCTGTTACGGCAAAAACCGCCGAAGAATGCGGCATAAGCGTTGCAGCGGTTGCTGATACCCATACCATCGAAGGCCTGGTGGAAAAACTGATCGAGGAGGTTGGCTGAATGGAATTGCATAAAAGGCCCAGAAGGCTGAGAACAAGTGAAGCTATGCGAAGACTTGTCAGGGAGACAAGTCTTTCTGCCGATGATTTTATTTATCCCCTGTTTATTGTTGAAGGCGGGAATATAAAGAGAGAAATCCCTTCCATGCCCGGCGTCTATCATCTGTCCGTCGACAGGTTTGTGCAGGAGCTGGAGGAGGTACGTAAGCTGGGTATTCCGGGAGTCCTCCTGTTTGGCGTTCCCGATTCGAAGGATGAATGCGGCACAGGCGCGTATTCCGAAGACGGAATTATCCAGAAGGCCCTCAGGGCGGCGAAAAAGTCGTTTCCGGAGCTATTACTGGTTGCAGATGTTTGTCTTTGCGAATATACAAGCCATGGTCACTGTGGGCTGATTGAAAACGGAAGGGTTTTGAACGACAAATCGGTGGAGCTGATAGCAAAGTCGGCATTAAGTTATGCCAGGGCCGGTGCGGATATCCTAGCCCCCTCGGATATGATGGACGGAAGGATCGGTGCCATAAGAAGCCTGTTGGATGCCAACGGATTTGAGGACAAAGCCATCATGGCATACAGTGCAAAGTATTCCTCCGCTTTCTACGGGCCTTTCAGGGACGCAGCCCATTCAAAGCCAGCTTTTGGCGACAGAAAAACCTATCAGATGGATTATGCAAACAGGCAGGAAGCTATCCGTGAGGTGGAACTGGATATCGCCGAGGGAGCGGATATTGTTATGGTTAAGCCTGCCATGGCATATCTGGACATAATCAATGAGGTCAGCGGCAGCTTTGACTTGCCTGTGGCGGCCTACCATGTAAGCGGGGAGTATTCCATGATCAAGGCGGCTGCGAATAACGGCTGGATTGATGAAAAAGCGGCTGTAATGGAGTCTGTCACGGCGATAAAACGCGCCGGTGCAAAAATAATCATAACGTATTACGCAAAGCAGCTGGCTCAATGGTTGGCAAGCGGCAAAACGGAGGGGTAAGCATATGAAGAATACAAACTCGGCGGGATTCTTTGAAAAAGCCAAAGGAGTAATTCCCGGCGGTGTCAACAGTCCGGTCAGAGCATTCAAAGCCGTGGGCCTGACTCCGCTGTTTATAGAAAAAGCCAAAGGCTCTGAGCTGACCGACGCAGACGGAAATGTATACATCGATTATGTGGGCTCCTGGGGTCCAATGATCCTGGGACATGCCAGGGAGGAAGTTGTCGAGGCCATAAAAAAAGCAGCCGAATACGGTACAAGCTACGGCGCTCCGACGGAAAAAGAAGTGGAGCTGGCGCAGCTCATCTGTGATGCGGTGCCGTCAGTGGACATGGTCAGGATGGTCAGCTCGGGTACCGAAGCGGTCATGAGCGCTATCCGGCTGGCCAGAGGTTTCACCGGAAGAGATAAGATACTGAAATTTGAAGGCTGCTACCACGGACATTCCGACGGACTGCTGGTGAAAGCCGGCTCAGGCGCCCTCACCACCGGAGTTCCGGACAGTGCCGGAGTGCCTGCCGACTATGTCCGGAATACCCTGACTGCGGCATATAACGACTTGAAGGAAGTGGAGCAGGTATTCGCCAGCGCGGGGAATGAACTTGCTGCCGTAATCGTAGAGCCCGTTGCCGGAAACATGGGGCTGGTCCCTCCGGATGTCTCGTTTTTAAAGCGGCTCAGGGATTTGACGGTGAAATATGGAGCACTTCTGATTTTCGACGAAGTAATTACCGGCTTCAGGGTAGCTTACGGCGGCGCTCAGGGGTACTATGGCATTCAGCCCGACTTGAGCGTATTCGGCAAGATCATCGGAGGCGGAATGCCGGTGGGGGCGTATGGCGGAAGCAAGGAAATCATGGACATGATATCGCCTTCGGGACCCGTATATCAGGCCGGTACGCTTTCCGGCAATCCTGTGGCAATGGCGGCTGGCATTGCCACGTTGAAGATATTGAAAAACAATCCGGAGATTTATACCGCTATCGAAACGAAAGCCGGATTACTGGAAAAAGCTTATATAGAGGCAGGCAGGAAATATGCCGTTCCATTATCGGTAAACAGGGTCGGCTCACTGCTTGGCGCATTCTTTACGGGAGAGCCTGTGAAGGATTTCAAATCTGCTGTTAAAGCGGATACAAAGCGGTTCGCGGCATATTTTGCCGGTATGCTGGAAAGGGGCATCTATCTGGCTCCGTCACAGTTCGAGGCTGTATTTGTCTCCAATGCGCACAGCGCTGAAGATATTGAAATTACCATAGAATGTTTGAATAGTGTGTTTTCAAAGCTTATATAAAAGAAAAACGGATGGAAAGGGATACAATTATGAATGGCGTATTAATTCTGGCACACGGCAGTAAACGGCAGGAAACGGAAAAAATTCTGAATTCGCTGACGGAAAAAGTGAAGGCTAAAACCGGAGCAGCTTTGATTTATCCGGCATACCTGCAGTTTTCCGAACAAAATCTGGAGGTGGGCATCGATTATCTGGTAAATCAAGGCGCTACCCGTATCAAAGTGATTCCCATGTTCCTCTTTGACGGCGTTCACGTAACGCAGGATATTCCCAATGAACTGGAGGAAATAAAGCGCAAGCATTCCGGCATTGAAATAAGGATGAGCCGTCATCTTGGGGATGACGACAGAATTGCGGATATCATTGCAGACAGGATACGGTCCCTGGATGAATAACCGGCACGGGAGCATCGGCATGAACGTACCAAGAATAGTAATCGCAGGGACCAACAGCGGATGCGGAAAAACAACGGTTTCTACAGGCATCATGGGAGTCCTTTCGGCAAAAGGACTGAGAGTGCAGCCCTTTAAGGTGGGTCCCGACTATATTGACCCCATGTTCCATACCTTTATTACGGGCAATGCATCAAGGAATCTGGATAGCTGGATGCTGGACGAAAGTACGGTATCCTGCCTTTTTTCGAAAAACTCCGGAAATGCAGATATTGCCGTAGTTGAAGGAGTCATGGGAATGTATGACGGCTACGGCGGGTATTCCGACGGAGGGAGCACCGCCCATGTCGCCAGGATCATTGATGCGCCGGTAATTCTGGTGGTAAACGGGGAAGGCATGTCCTTAAGCATTGTCCCTCTGATCAAAGGCTTTATGGATTTTGACAAAAAGGTCCGGATCCGGGGGGTCATCATCAACAACATTAACAGCGAAGGGCATTTCCAACTGCTGAAAAATATTATCCGGGAGCATCTGAACATTGCCGTTATAGGCTATTTGAAAAGCATGCCGGAGATTAGGCTGGCGAGCAGACACCTTGGACTGGTTCCCGAATGCGAGGTAGAGAACCTAAGGGACAAAATCACCAGGTTGTCGCAGGAAATGGAAAAAACCATTGATTTTGCCCTTTTGCAGGAAATCGCCGGTGAGCAGATGCAGCCGGACAAAAGTGTATCCGGCCTTTGCAAAACGGGTAGCTGTTTTGATATAAAACCCCTCCCAGCCGGAGCAAGAATCGCAGTAGCCAGGGATAAGGCTTTCAACTTTTATTACAAGGACAATCTGGACCTGCTCGAAATGCTGGGCGCTGAGCTGGTATATTTCAGCCCGTTAGACGATAGCCGGCTGCCTGACGGGATCAACGGACTTTATATCGGCGGCGGCTACCCTGAGATCTGGGCTGCGCAGCTCCAGAAAAATACGGGAATGAAGGAAAGCATCCGGAGCCGTATAACCAGCGGCCTGCCGGCATATGCCGAATGTGGCGGCCTGATGTATCTATCGGAGGGTATAATCACCGGCGGCGGAGAGAAATTTGCCATGGTGGGTTTAATCCCGGGCATGAGCAAAATGACTAAAAATTTACAGAGATTCGGATACATTGAGATCGACATTACGGAAGATAACGTTCTTGCAGAAAAAGGTGAAAAAATCAGAGGGCATGAATTTCATTATTCAGTGACTGAAATGACAGAAGAGCTTCCCTCCTGCTACAAGGTTGCAAAAAGCAGAAGAAGCGGTGAAGCCAGGGTGTGGCAGTGCGGCTTCAAGCGGGATAACCTGCTGGCAGGCTATCCGCACCTGCACTTCTGGAGCAATCCGGGCTTTGCCCGAAGGTTTGTAGAAGGATGTTTGGAATTTGGAGATTTTAAAATGGGGTGAAAGTACTTATGAAAGCAAAATGCATTATGATCCAGGGGACGGCATCCTCGGTGGGGAAAAGCCTTATTACGGCCGGAATGTGCAGGGTGTTCCGGCAGGACGGCTATAAGGTCGCGCCCTTTAAATCCCAGAATATGGCGCTGAATTCCTTCATTACCAGCGAGGGAAAGGAAATGGGGAGAGCCCAGGTGGTGCAGGCGGAAGCAGCAGGCGTCGAGCCCTCCGTGGAAATGAACCCGATCCTGTTGAAGCCTACCACCGACAAAAAGGCGCAGGTGATCCTCAACGGGAATGTCCATGGAAACATGTCGGCGGTTGGGTATCATGAGTTCAAGCCCCGGCTGGCCAATATGGTCCGGGAGGTATACAATGGGCTGGCGGAAAAAAACGACATCATTGTCATTGAAGGAGCCGGAAGCCCTGCAGAAATTAATCTGAGGGACAAGGACATCGTAAACATGGGCATGGCGGAGATTGCGGATGCTCCGGTCATTCTTGTGGGCGACATCGATAAAGGGGGAGTCTTTGCTTCTCTGGCAGGGACCATGCTGCTTTTGACAGAGGCTGAGAAGGCCAGGGTCAAAGGCGTCATTATAAACAAATTCCGGGGAGATATCAAGATATTGGAGCCTGGCATCAAAATGCTGGAGGACATCATCAAGGTTCCTGTCCTGGGGGTCATTCCGTACACGCGGCTGAATATCGAGGATGAAGACAGCCTGGCGGAAAGGTTTAGCCAGAAAGGGGACGAACAGAGCAGGGAAATCGATATCGCCGTTATTAAGCTGCCTCATATATCCAATTTTACAGACTTCAATGCCCTGGAAAACATCCAGGGAGTCCGGGTAAGGTATGTCGACCAGGCGGGGGCGCTTAAAAACCCCGACATGGTTATCCTCCCGGGCTCGAAAAATACCATCGAGGACCTTCTGTTTGTACGGAAAGCAGGGCTGGAAAACGAGATAAACAGGCTTCAGCGCGCAGGCACTGTCATATACGGCATATGCGGCGGGTATCAGATGCTGGGATTGGAGATAGCCGATCCCCACCATACCGAATCAAACCTGGAAAAGATGGCAGCGATGGGCCTTCTAAACATCAAAACGGTTTTCCGGGAGAAAAAAGTGACAACCCAGGTAAAGGCTTCAATCACCGGGGGTGAAGGTATTCTGGAAGGCCTTGACGGCGTGGCGGTGGAAGGCTACGAAATACATATGGGTACAACAGAATACATGGAGGGCTGTGTTCCTTACCTGACCGTCAGCTCCATTCTTGGACAGGAGAGTGTCAAGGTGGATGGGGTGAGAAGCGGGAATGTACTGGGCACATATATCCATGGAATATTTGACAATATGGAATTCACTGCAGGGCTGGTCAACAACCTGCGGAAAAGCAAGGGCCTTGCGAAAGCCGACGGTACGGCGCCAAGCTTCAAGGAATTCAAGGAAAGCCAGTACGATAAACTTGCTGACTTGCTAAGGGATAACCTGGATATGAACAGGATCTACGGAGTACTGAACAGTATGGGCTGAGGCCACTAATACTACAGCGTAAACAACCAATTCGTCCTCACAGAAACAATGCGCTGACGCATTCGCAGTATTTCTGTAAGGAAATTGGTAATTGCCGCGTAGTACTGAGCATTCTGATTTTGGAGGGATAAGGTTTGTTGGCTATATTACTGCTGGATGTATTTATCGCATTTGTCCTTGATTTATTGTTTGGAGACCCGTACTGGTTTCCCCATCCCGTCCGGTTTATCGGGTGGCTTATCAAAAGCACGGAGAAATTTCTCAGAAACTTCATCCGCAGGCTAGCGCCCGGAGATATTCAGGCCAAAGCAAGATATGAAAGGACTGCGGGAACCTTTCTCATGCTTTTTGTGGCAGCGGTGACCTTTCTTCTGGTGTATTCGATTTTGAAAATTGCCGGACTCATCCATCCTGTCGTATTTCATGTTCTGAATATCTACTTTATCTATTCCTCTCTGGCAGCCAAGTGTCTGGCCGATGAAGCAAGGAAGATATACCGGAAGCTGGCGGAGGGGGATCTCACGGAGAGCAGGAAACAGCTGGCAATGCTGGTAGGCCGGCAGACCGACGGCCTGAGTGAAAAAGAGGTTATCCGGGGAGTGGTGGAAACAACGGCAGAGAATACGGTGGACGGAATCATTTCCCCACTGGTCTATGCGTTTATCGGCTCCTTTTTTGGAGTGGGCGCCCCCCTTGTCTACGCTTTTAAGGCGGTGAGCACCCTTGACTCCATGGTTGGCTATATGAATGAAAAATATATCAATCTCGGAAGGACTTCCGCAAAGACCGATGATGCTGCCAATTACATCCCTGCAAGGCTGTCGGGGATCATTATCCCCCTTGCCGCGTTTTTATGCGGTAAAAGCTTTGTGAGGAGCTTTAAAATAATGCTGAGGGACAGGAGAAAGCACAAAAGTCCTAATTGTGCATATCCGGAAGCAGCCGTAGCAGGCGCTCTGGGTATCCGCATCGGCGGAACCAACATCTATTTCGGGCATGCCGTGGAAAAGCCTACAATCGGAGATGCGGTGAAAGAGCTGGACAGGGAGGATATCCGGGATACCATCCGGATCATGTATACGGCGGCGTTTTTAACCGTATTTTTTGAGGGCTTGATAGCAGGAATACTTCTTTATAATAATTTTTCAGGGAGAATATAAATGCACATACACGGCGGCAATATTTACCGGGCTTCACAAACCTATGGGCTCAAGATTGAAAATATACTGGATTACAGTGCAAACATAAACCCTTTGGGGTTGCCTGAAGGATTAAAGGACATGCTGATCTCAGGCTTTGATAATCTTGTGAACTATCCGGACCCCGAATACACCGGGCTGAAAAAAGAGATAGCCAGGTATCTGGGGGTGGCTGAGGAGCGGATAATACCGGGAAATGGGGCTTCAGAGATCATTTATTTGCTGTTTGAGGTGCTTCGGCTAAAAAGAGTACTGATTCCGGCTCCTTCCTTTAACGAATACATGCAGGCCGCACATGCCGCCGGCGCCGAAACGGACTTCTTCGAACTTAAAGAGGCAAACAACTTTCGATTGCCGGTGGATGAGCTGTTGGATAAAGCAAAGTCCGGGTATGACGCCCTGCTGTTATGCAATCCCAATAATCCGACTTCTACGCTGTTATCAAGGGAAGAACTGTATCAAATACTGCGTTTCACTTCCTCAAGGGGAGTCCACGTAATCCTTGACGAGGCTTTTATAGAACTGACGGTAGGCAGCAATAGGAACTCAATGGCGGAAGCCCTGGAGGAATTCAATAATCTTTTTATTGTGCGCGCCTTTACAAAGCTTTTCGCAATTCCCGGACTCAGGCTGGGCTATGGCCTTGGAAGTATTGATCTGGTGAAAGCCATGTGGAACAGGAAGGTGCCCTGGTCGGTAAATTCGCTGGCCAGCAGCGCAGCACCGCTTTTAAACAATTCCGCGGAATACCTCGAAAGGACTGCCGCCTGGCTTGCGGAGGAAAAAGACCGGTTTTATAAGGAGTTAAGCACCCTTCAGGGGTTAAAGGTCTTTGAGCCCCAGACAAATTTTCTCCTGATTAAAATAATGCTTCCTTTCCTGACGGTTGGCGGGCTGAAAGAAAAAATGGCCCGTTCGGGCATATTGATCAGGGATGCAAGCAATTTCACGTTCCTGAATGATAAATTTTTCCGGATCGCTGTCAAGGACAGGGAAAGCAATCGTAAATTTCTGGCAGTCCTTAAAGAAACGATGGAAGCAGTTGTTTGACGTAGCCATGACAATTAGTGGTATAATTATAGAAAAACAGGGGGGAAGGGCAGTATGAAATTTTCAGTTTGTATCGATGCATTGTTTGCAGGAAAAGACTTCGCAGAAAGTATGGAGGCCGTAAAAAATGCCGGGATGGATACCTTTGAATTCTGGGGCTGGTGGGACAAGGACCTGAAGAAAATAAAAAAGGCTAAGGAAGAGCTGGATATGAATATTGCAGCCTTCTGCACAAAAATGATAAGTCTGGTGGATGCTTCGGTCCGGAAGCAGAACCTGGAAGGGCTGAAGGAGTCTATCCATGCCGCCCGGGAAATGGGATGCAAAACTCTCATATCGCAAGTGGGGAATGAATTGGCCGGAGTGTCCAGGCAGGAGCAGCATAAAAATCTTGTGGAAGGCCTGGAAGCTTGTGTTCCCTTACTGGAGGAGGCTGGCATCACACTGGTGTTTGAGCCTCTAAACACATTGGTGGATCATAAGGGGTATTATCTATATAGCTCGGAGGAGGCTTTTCAGATTGTAGACGAGGTTAATAGCAAGAATGTTAAGGTACTCTATGACATCTATCATCAACAGATCATGGAAGGGCATTTGATTTCCAGAATCTCCGGAAATATCGGCAGGATCGGGCATTTCCATGCGGCCGGAAATCCCGGAAGACATGAGCTGGATACGGGGGAAATCAATTATGGAAATATATTCGACGTCATCCGGCACAGTGGCTATGAAGGATATGTAGGACTTGAATATTTCCCTTTGAAGGATGCCGGTGAAGGCTTGAAGAATTTATTGAAGTGAGGAAGAGGATGGAAAACATAGTAAAACAATAAATTATCCAGCAAGGCCAATGAAATGCACCCCGGGCTGGGCTTTGTCCGGAAATTCATATCGGCGGCTGTATTTAAATAACATGAAAGGGCGATCAGCGATCGCCCTTAAGTTTTGCTTATAATAATTGCATGGAAACCCCAAGCGCTGATAAAGTACTAAAATGTCATTGAATCCCATATTGTTTTGAATGTCTGGCTGCTGTATGCCGTATTCCGTATATCCGTAACCTCAAAGGTGACATAGTAGGCATAACCGTTTTTCACAAGGATGTAGCAAATGACATAATAGCCGAAGTAATCATTGGGATTTGAATATTTGTACGTCAGTTTTTTGACGGTCGTGCCTTTTTCTGAAAGGGTTTCGGTGCTGACATAAGTATATAGGGAAGAATGGTCCTTATAATACTTCACTTCGTCAGTGGCATATTTTTCAACGGAAGCTTCGGCGTCATAGACGGAAGTATAAAAGTAGAAAAAGTTATTGCTGTCCAGATAACTGGCGTTGTTGTCATCGTTGTTCTCTTCGCCGGCCGTAAATGAGTTGGGCAGCGCCACGGACCACTGATACCTCTTGCTGGATACTGTCCGGGTCGAAGAGGAATAATTGGCCATATTCGGGTCAAAGAGCTTTCCTACCTTGTTTACGTCGGGCTCTGTAAAGCTGAAGGACGCCACAACGTTCTCAAAACCTGCTTTGACGGCCGTATCCTTGTAATTTGTGCTATCCAGGGAATAGCCCAGCATATACCGGTAATTTTTTCCCAAGGCATAAATAAAGCTTTCATAGTACATTTTGCCGTTAATGTTATAGCTCAGATTTATCCGCTTGCAATTTATCCCTTTGATTGTCATGTCTTCAGGCTTGGAGTAGGTTACCAGATTTTTGTTGTAGACGGTATCCAGCTTGTTCAGCTCGTCCTGGATCCACTTCTCCAGGGTCAGGCCGGATTCTATGGAGTACATGGAGACAAAGGCATAATTATCCTCATCCATCAGAAATTGTACGTTGTTGCCCTTATTGTCAGGCTTTATTTCCGACCACTCGGGAAGGACATCCATAGACCAGGAGAAATTGCGGTTTTTATAGGGCCTCAATCCGCTGCTGTTGACGTCGGATAAGTCATCGGCGCTGCCATCCTTTGAAAAGGTTGTCTTAAAGGAGTCCAGGATCGTGGAATAGGTTTTCTTAGTATAAGCCTCCTGCTCCACCGTCAGTATAATTTGAAATATTCTGTTTCCGACAATAAAGGTACGGTGCTCGTTGACAAAGTCATCCTTATCCCCCCGGTAGGCGATCATAGCATATTCCTGGCCGCCTTCGTTCCTTTTCTCCGAGGCAATGACCGTATAATCCTTTTTGACAGCTTCCAGCAAATTGGCCGATATCGTATCCAGACTCAGGTTTTTGTCATTATTGTAGATAAAAACCTGAAAGGCGCTTTTCTGGTCGTCTGTGACAAACAGGGTGTAGGTGCCGTTAAAGCTTCTGGTGGAGACCTTCATATCCTTTGACGGAGTAAAAGACCAGTTGTAATAGCTGTCGCCGATCACGCCCTTTGACTGGCCCTTCAAAATGGGCGTATAATCCTTGATGCTGTTGCCGGTGCCGGTATCGCTTATTTTAAATGATTTCCATATAGTATCAAGGACCTTGCTGTTTTTAGGAATGTCAACATATTGGGCGATAAACAGCTCCAGGATATAAACATTTCCATTGAGTGCAGTTATGTAGGATTTCAGGTTTATACCGCCGAATGAGATGGAATATGTCACGTATTCGTTGCCGCCGGCATTGACCGTACTCTTGCTTTTGATCTTGTAACCGGCTTTGTCCTTGGATAACCCGGCTTCATAATCCTTGGCGCAATCTGCCAGGGATTTATTCTCCGCATTGCTGTTCACCGTAAGTATGGTAAAGAGCTGATAATTGTTTGCCTGGTACAGTGAAAATCCGTCATTGTCCAAAATCTTTTTCCAGGTGTCCGGAACCTCATAGGACCAACCGTATTGCGCATTTTCAATCTTGATATGCTTGGCGGAATCAATGCTGTCGGAATCTTCGGCAAGGACGCCTAAGGTTTTGACAACCGGCTCTGTGAATTTAAAGGAGCCAAGCAGTGCATCCATGGCAGACTTTTTGGCTGCAATCTTGTAATCATCGGAAGGTAAGGCATAGGATACTTCATATCTGTAGTTCTTTCCAACCATATACATGATGCAAACGTTATACCATTTATCGGTACTGAAATATTTCAAATAGACCTTTTTGAATTTTATACCATTAAGGGTTCCGGCTTCGGTTTTTAGAAAATTGAAATAGCCCGTATTGTAATTTTCCTTGAATTTTTTCGTCTCCCTGGCTACCCAGGAATCCAGTGTAAGTCCTGCAGCCGAATACATGTTTATGTTTAAGCTTTGCGTATTGTCTTTATCCTTAAAAACCGCTTCATTTTCTTTGCCGCCGGTTTCCTTGGCCATGGCGGACAAAATATTGATGCTCCAGCACAGCTTCTTATCCGAATAGGCTTT
This sequence comes from Bacillota bacterium, assembly GCA_023433505.1. GTDB lineage: Bacteria > Bacillota > Clostridia > Acetivibrionales > DTU013 > MnB-11. The sequence continues at coordinate 49,013 of JAEZCO010000023.1, forward strand.
GGTCGTACTTGCCCCAAAAACCTGGCTTACAGATGACAATACCAGCAAGGTGACAATAATTGCAGACAATATTCTTTTCATACTCAACCTCCGTTCGAATTTCTACTTGTTTCATCAGTACTTACCAAAGGTAATCCTGAGTTTTTTGCTGACCCCGTCCCTTTTTATAAGAAAATCCTCCTTATCCGCCGGCATATACTTTTTCATGGCTTCATTGTAATCGACGATGGTATTCACTGCCACCGTCCCCACCTTTACGACGATATCGCCGCTTTTCAAGCCCTGCAATTGTGCCGGAGAATTAGTATCAATGCCGGACACTGTCAGTCCGGCGTTGGATGGAAGGCCAACCCTTGCGGCCCAGTCTTCAGTGAATATGGCGCCTAAATAGGGCCTGTTGACGTAGCCGTATTTATCGAACTGTGATAAAACGTAGCTTATGGTGCTCACAGGGATGGAAAAGCACAGGCCTTCGATGCCTTCCCCGGAGAATTTGCTGGAATTGACGCCGATGATATTGCCCTGCAGGCTGACAAGAGGACCTCCGCTGTTGCCCGGGTTGATTGCCGCATCCGTTTGTATCAGCCGGTAATAGCTGTCGACGCCTCTGTTCACTCCGCTGATGATGCCAGTTGACGCTGAATTCCTTAATGAGAACGAGATAGGGGTGCCGATGGCGATAACGGTTTTTCCGGTGACAATTTCGCTGTCCTTGCCGAATTTGGCAACGGGAAGGCCGCTTTTTCCGATTTTCACAACGGCAAGATCCGATTCCTCGTCATAGTATTTTCGCTGTCCGAGGTACCCGTCACCATTGGAAAGGACCACGACAATTTTGTCCATATCCTTGATCACATGGGCGTTGGTGAGGATTTCACCGCCGGCTTTTATAATAATACCGGTTCCGTGGACGATATTGTCGGAATATTTATCCCCGTCAATCCCTCCGGGCTTATAAGTACCAATGATTCCAACCACACATGGGCTTGTATTCTTTATTATCTCCGGAATGACCGCGTCATTGGAGGCTCCGGAGATGCGCAGCACATTTTGGTTATTATCCCATACGGACTCCAGCCCGAGGGCGTCGGAGAACCCGGAGGCCTCTACGTAAGGTTTTCCATTGATTATTTTCACATCGGAAGTGATTTCCTTATTGTTGAGCAGTACTTTTGTTGCTGTCTGCTGACCATTCACAAGACCTTTTGAAATGAAGGCTAAAAAGAGGACCAGAGTGGCTGCGGCTAAAATTCTTTTCAACATTATTCACCTATATGGCATTATATTTTATTTTTACCTATAAATAACACCGGTACTTAAAGGGCTGCATAGTAAAACTTCTCCCTGGCATGTATATGATGCGGCTGGCATGACTATTCTATTTATAATTAATTATTTGGAACGGACGTGTTTGAAGAGTTTATGACATATACTATACTACTAACAGCGGGGGCTGTTTTAATCGGATGTATTTTAACGGGGTTTCTCATGGAAAGACTCTTCAGGTTCAAGCTTTTGAAGATGGCGAAAGAAAGCAAATTAATGAACAACGACATCTTTGTCGGAGCGTTTAAAGGCATGTTCTTGCTGTGGTTTTCAGCGGTGGGAGTATACCTTTCACTGCTGCTGGCCTTTGGCAATAAAGGCTGGATGGGACAGGTGCTGAAAATTTTTATCGCCGTAACAATCGCTGTTGTCACCATTATTGCCATGCGGATAGCCACGGGCCTGGTAAAGTCCTATAGTAAGAAAGCGGAGGGCTTACTGCCTTCAACAACCATCTTTGCAAATCTTACCAGGCTTCTGGTGCTGGTGATCGGAATTCTGGTAATACTGCAATATCTGGGGGTTTCCATTACTCCGGTGCTCACGGCCCTGGGCGTTGGCGGCCTGGCTGTCGCTCTTGCGCTTCAGGACACATTGTCCAATACCTTTGCAGGTATCCATATTTTACTTTCCAGGCAGATAAAGCCCGGGGACTACATACGGCTAAACTCCGGCGAAGAGGGCTTTGTAACGGATATAAGCTGGAGGAATACCAGCCTTCGGCAGATGACCAACAATCTGATATTGATTCCAAATTCCAATCTTTCAAACGCAATTGTTACCAATCACGAACTGCCCGACCGGGAAGTATCGGTGTCTGTAAATGTCGGCGTAGGCTATTCAAGCGATCTGGAAAAGGTTGAGAGCATCGCTTCGGAGGTGGGAAGGGAAGTAATGACGGAAGTTCCGGGAGCGGTCCCGGAATTTGTGCCCTTCGCCAGATTTCATACCTTCTCTGACTTCAGTATCGACTTCTCGGTGATTCTCAGGGCAAAATCCTTTTCCGAGCAATACATCATCAAGCATGAATTTATCAAACGCCTGCATAAGCGCTTCCATGCCGAAGGCATTGAAATATCTTTTCCGATGAGGATGCTCCATTTCAAGTCAAAGGACTGAAACTTGAAGGAGCTGTCTCAAAACAACTGTCATCCTTCGTTTTACGGCCTCGGAAGGACAGTTTTCCTGTTTTGTGACAGCCCTTTGTCAAACGGTATTTTGTCTGTTAGGACATTGTATTGAGAGCTTCAATGACGGAATCGGCCAATGCCTGAGCGGCTTTATCCAGAAATGCGTCATCCAGCAGCTTTTTCCTGTCTTCGGTATTGGTGATATAGGCTATTTCAGCTAAGGCGGCAGGCATTTTTGTCGCATGCAGCACAACCAGGTTCGGCCTGTCGATGATGCCTATATTCCGGGTACCCAAAGCCCCTATAAGGTTTTTCTGTACGATTGAGGCAAATTGCCTGCTCTTGCCGGAGGGATAGCAGAGGGTCTCGGTACCGTGCTCGCTGGTATTGAAAGCATTGTTGTGTATGCTGAGGAAAAATGAGGCATTCAGATCATTTGCGATATTCGCCCTGTCATAGAGAGGGATGAAGGTATCGTCGGTACGTGTCATATAGGTATTTATTCCTCTGTTTTTCAAAATGTCATTGAGTTTGAGGGCTATTTTAAGATTCAGATCTTTTTCAATGACGCCGGCATAGCTGGCGCCGGGGTCGGAGCCTCCATGTCCGGGATCGATGACCACCAGCTTATCTGTCTTTGAAAAAGGTTTCAATATGTTAATTTCCGTATCATTGGTCTGAGGATTGTAGGTAATGTCAAATATGTGGGGGGAATTCGAATTAAATGAAATTTCCGTGTCCCTGGTATCCGTATTATAAGATACATTAACGGAGTTGAGTACTCCGTCGTTGATTTGCAGTGTGCCGCTGCCCAGATCTGCAAGAGAAGTGGGGAAGGTAATTTTACAATTTTTTTGTTCGGCATCGGTGATTACCGAATAAAGCGGGTTAATGATTGCCATGTCGGCGGAACCGTCTGCCGCGCCTTCGGTGGAGACTGCCGGAAGTATTTCTTCCAGCCGGGTGTTCTTAAGGACCAGACTGGCAGTTTCACCCTGGACGCTGTAAAGGATGTTCTTAAGCGCCGGACTTTCAATGGAAAGCAATAATTGCTCCCCTTCGCCAGACAGCGCATATTGAGGCTGTCCGTTTGTTTCCGCCACGATACGGGCTGTAGTGGCATTCAGCTGGGTGTAGCTGATATTCTTAACCAACCCCATATTTCCGGGGATGTCCTTCTGATCCTGGGGTACCGTACAGTTTGGAATATCGACTACGATCCTGTCGGGGTTTGTGAGCCGCACCGCGCTGTAGCCATCGTGACTGCTGCCGGCGACAGTGATTTTATCGGTATTTTCCGTCGAACTGTAGCTTAATTTGTTGACAACGACCGGAGGCCTTACGGTATCACCTCTGCTGGCTTCAACAGGCTTTGTCTGCGAAGCGGCTGCTTTACCGAAAATGAAGGTCAGGCAGCCGTTTTTCTGGTCCACGGTATAAGGCTGTTTGCCTGTCAAATCAAAAACGACCCGGACGGCGGTTTTGGAAAATTGGGAGTATCGAATGCTCTTTACGGCCGAGCCATTGGTTTTAAGCGTTCCCGTGCCTTTAATGCCAAGGGTGTTATTGGGAACATCAACCACCAGCCGGTCCGGATTTTGAAGGTAGAAGGCGCTGAACCCCTTGTAGCTGGCGGAATATAGCGAGATCTTGTCCTGACCCCCGGATTTGGCATATTTAATGTCCTTTACGGTGGACAGTGTCGCTGCATAGGAGTTAGAGATGGATAAGGCTAAAATAAATACAGATAGGAAAGCAGTCAGTAATTTTTTCATATGTACACTCCATTTAATCAATTCACTTAATGATGCTTTATGATAAATATATCGGTATATCTACATAATACATCATAATACAACGGAATTTTTGTTTGCAATGGACTTTTAACCATATTGTAATTGGAATGTAATATTATCGGACATCTATATCCAGAAAGCGATGGAACAAATTTACGTGAAATCCGTCTATAGCTATGTAAACACAATGCCGAAAGGGCAATTATTTTTAATGAAAGAACAGTGGAGGAGTTTATATGAAAAAGAAAATATTTACATTTTTATTGGCAGCGGTCCTGGTCCTCGCAAGTGTGCCGGCATTTGCCCAAACGAAACCGCAAAGTGATACCGCAGACGGCAAGTATACCGATATATCCGGCCATTGGGCATTTGATGCAATAAACAAGGTTGCGGATGAAAGCATCTTTGCCGGCGGAAAATTTGAGCCCAACAAGTCCATCACCCGCAGGGAGTTCGCGTTGATGCTCCATAAGGCTCTTGGAATAAACATCATGTACTTCAGGGCGACAGATATCAGTGAGTACTTTACCGATGTCAAAAATGACGATCCGGTGGCATCCAACCTTTATGACCTGGTAACGGCAAATATCATCGATTACAAGGGCAGCTTCAAGCCGGACGGGACATTGTCAAGGGAAGACATGGTGCACTTCATTATTAATTCTCTTGAATATATGACCGGCGGAGATTATGCAATGATTAAAATTTACCCGGAACCTTTTGCGGATGATTCGAAGATAAATTCCGCTTACAAAAATGATTTTGTAAAGGCCCAGGTGCTGAAGCTGGTCAATGGGACAGGGAAAAGGATGTTTTTGCCGAATAACGACGCTACAAGGGCTGAAGCGGCTACAGTGGCTTACAGGCTGCTGAATCTGCTGCAAAGCTTGACGGTGAAGGAAGAAGTGAAGGTGATTCCGTCGGCGGTAATGGGCGACGGTAACATAAGCTTTAAACTGACCGTTGTAAATAATACAAAGAAGGAAATTACCATAAACCACAGTTCGGGCCAGAAGTATGATTTTGCTTTGCTGGATGCGGACAGGAATGTATTGTACACCTGGTCGGCGGATAAGATGTTTGCCATGATGATGGGAAGTACTGTTTTGAAGCCCGGTGAATCCATGGAATTTAGCGACACTGTCGTACTGGAGGATTACATGGATAAGGCCGTATATATGAAAGCATCGATTGTCGGTGAATCTCAGGATTTTGTCATTAACCCCGATGGGTATGAAACAAAGATAGAAAAGCCGGTCCAATAGACAATCTGTGATTTGTTGATATGAGCCACTCTTTCGGGAGTGGCTTTTTCATGGTACAATTATATTTAAGATTATAGGACGAGGCATCAAAAAGTGCCCTCCGCCGCTGTTAGGTTGAGGGTACCCGATTGGTGTTCAGGCGGTGAGCATAGATGAGGCCCTTTAAAGAAGAATTGATCAATCGTGAACAGGAATTTCCCGTAGATATTTTTATCCGCGACAGCCGGAAAGAAAATATTATGGCCGATCCCCACTGGCACGATTGCTATGAGATTCTTTACATTCTCAGCGGAACGGCTGAACAGCAAATAAATAACCGGTATTTTAAAGCCAAAAAAAACGACCTGGTGATTTTGAACGAAGGCGACATACACAGCACATACTGTGATCCCGAAGAGGAGACCAGAATCCTGGTCATAAAGTTTTTACCGGAGATTGTAGACAGTGTGCATCCCAAAAGCTTCGAATCAAAGTATATCCTGTCCTTCCTTAATTACAGGAGTGAGAGCATTTGCCATCTGACCGACACAGCGATAAACTCTGCAGTGGTTTATAGACTTATGATGGGCCTTTATCAGGAGTTCGAAGAGAAAAGGACAGGGTATGAAATCTATATCAAAGGCTATATTTATCAGTTGATTGCCAGCCTCATCCGCAACGGGATCATCGGGAACTACGGCAGCGCCGCCGGCGACGACGGGATTATCAAGCTGGATGTACTGTTTAAATATATTGAAAAGAATTACAATACGGAAATCAACCTGCAAAAGGCGGCAGATATACTCAACTTAAGCTATTCCTATTTCTCGAGGTATTTTAAAAAAATTACCGGAAGGACTTTTAAGGAATATATTGATTTTGTCAGAATCTGTGAAGTGGAAAAATTGATATTATCCGGTAACGCCAACATATCTCAGGCGGCCTATGAGGCTGGATTCTGCAATGTTTCCAGCTTTAACCGGGTATTCAAACGGGTAAGGGGCTATCCTCCCGGAAATATCAAAAAGACAAAAACTGCAAAGAAATGAGCAGAAAACGGGGTATATTTTGCCCTCCGGATAAATTATGATAAACATAGAATTGCCACGCTAATACTATTCATGAACATACCGGAGGAGAATAAGAGATGAGAGAGTTTACGCCCGATTTCAACAATATTGTAATGGCAGCCAGGAATATTGAGCCTAAAAGGATGCCTTTATACGAACATGCCATATCGGAAGAAGTCATGGAAGACATCATGAATGTAAAGTTCGCTGAGCTATATAAGGGAAGCCGGGACGACAAACGGGAATTTTTCAGGCAGTATAACAGCTTTTATAAAGCCATGGGATATGATACCGTTACCATGGAACGCTGCATCGGCGCTGCAATGCCGGGAAGCGGAGCTCTTGGACAGCACAAGCCGGGGGTTATAAAAAACAGGGAGGATTTCGAGAAGTATCCCTGGGACGAGGTGCCTTCCCTATACTTTGATATGTTTGCCGAGGATTTTGAACTGATGGCGGAAGTCATGCCGCAGGGGATGAAGGGAATCGGCGGAGCAGGGAACGGAGTGTTTGAATGCGTCCAGGACATTGTGGGCTATACCGACCTTTGCTATATTTCCATTGATGATCCTGAGCTGTACGAGGATCTATTCAAACGTGTAGGAGACATGATGTTTAAAATCTGGAGCCAATTCCTGCCGAGGTTTGGCGATGCCTACTGTGTCTGCAGATTTGGCGACGACCTTGGCTTCAAAAGCAATACCTTGATACCTGCGGAGGATATACTGAAAAATGTGGTGCCGCAATATGCGAAAATTGTAGAGCTGGTCCACTCCTACCACAAACCGTTTCTGCTTCATTCCTGCGGAAACATTTTTGATGTAATGGACGACATCATAAACGTGGCAAAAATCGATTCAAAGCATTCAAATGAAGATCAGATTGCCCCGTTTTCGCTTTGGGTGGACAAATACGGCCAGCGTATAGGCAATTTCGGCGGAGTTGATACCGACCATCTATGCAGGAAGAGCGAGCAGGAGATAAAGGAAATTGTCAGGGACGTAGCCGGCTATTGTTCACACGGCAAGGGCGGATTTGCCCTTGGGTCCGGAAATTCCATCCCTTCCTATGTTCCGGCTGCCGGATACCTGGCCATGGTTGAAACTGCACGTGAATGCAGAGGCGAATGAATTTAAAAATACATTTCCAGCGAGTTGCGTATTGTTTTTGCCGCCGCAGGCGGGAGCGTGTGTCATGCCGATAGTGAGAGTCCTTATACAATAAGGATAATTCCCAGCATGACAAGCCCTGCGCCAATGATTCTTACTGTGGTAATATGCTCGCCTAGAAACAAGACAGAGCAAAGAATGGTTATCAAAGGGGAACTGGACATGATGATTGTGACCAGAGATACATCCCCTTTTTTGATTGCGGCATAATAGGCAAGGTCACCGACCAGTGTGGCCAGTAATGCTTCTACAGCAATGAGCCACCAGGAGTTGGCGGGTATGCTGCTCACTTTGCTGAAGCTCCCGCTTAGGAGCACCCAGCCGCAGACGACAGTGGACGCCATGATGGTTCTCAGGACCAGCCCCGAGATTGGGTCCACATTTTTCAGTCCGATTTTTGCGAAAATTGGAGCAATCCCCCAGCAAACCATGCCGAAAAGCGCTAATATAAATACCATTTTGTTTTTTCCTCCGACTGCTTTTTTCATCCTTAAGCTCCACAAATCCGTTTCATTGAGAAAATATGTATTTTTTTAGGCTTTTAGTACTGGAATATATTAAATCGGTTATTTTTCACCGGAGTACAAATAATATTTCCATGATGAAAAAATTTTTTTTTAAAATAACAATGCTTGCAGTAATGTCTGCAGCCGTACTATCCATGGCTGGCACCGGCATTGCGTCAGTGAGTGCGGAAGAAGATATCGGCATGCCGGCGGAAGGCGAAAAATTGGTCTCCGGTCCGGTCCGGGATGTACCCTGGAAAGAGGATGAAACCTTTTTCAAAATGAAGATGAGAAACGATACCAATGTTCTTATGGCGGCGTACAGAACAGTCTTGAAGGATCCGCTTCCCGGAGAGGAGGATAATGTCCATCTGGCAGCAAAAATGCTGAGAGGGATACTGGTGAAGCAGGGACAGACTTTTTCCCAGAACAGCTCCATAGGACCCTATACGATTGAAAGAGGCTTTCAGCGAGGGCCTACTTATATAGGAACAAAGCTTACCACAACCATCGGCGGGGGGGTGTGCAAAATAGCCTCGACGCTTTATAACGTCACGGCGTTGTGTAATCTGGAAATCGTTGAGCGCTACAACCATACCATGCCTGTCCCGTACGTGCCTTACGGACAGGATGCTACGGTAGCATTCGGAGCCAGGGATTTCAGATTCAGGAATGACACCGATACTCCCATCATGATATGGGCTGAGGGTGTGGACAATATTCTTTATATAGCCTTTTACGGCAGGCATCCGGGACCAGTCGTAGAGTGGAGGCATGAAACCCTGGAAGTCAGAAAAGCCCCAAGGCAGGTGAGCAAAAATCCAAAGCTGAATTCCGGCGAGGAAAAAGTGGTGCTGGAAGGCATGGACGGGGCTGTTGTGAAATCCTGGCTTTATGTGAAAGGACCCGATTGGACCCAGGTAAGGTATATGGGTGTCAGCGATTACAAGCCGATGCCGTATTCCGTTGAAACCGGCGGATAGGTGAATATTGCTAAGCACATCTGTCATTGCGGGCGAATGCAATGAAGCGTGGCAATCTTTACTATGAGATAGTGCTTACTTTCAGATAATGGGCGGGCATGACTGCAAATCCCTGCATCAGGCTCCGTCATGGGCAGGCTGTAATGTCCAGGCTCGTTCCAATGCGGGCGCTTGTCATTCGCCATCCCTGGCTCAAAGACAAGCGTCTTCGGCGTCCGTGCCGAAGGGTCACGGGTATTCCTCCGGGG
>JAEZCO010000072.1 GCA_023433505.1 Bacillota bacterium
TCCTAATATTTCAGGCAACAAAGCATTAAAATGCATTTAATCCATGAGAGGTTCTCTTTTAAAAAAGTGAAAATCTAAGAATGAGTGAGAAAACTCAAGAAAATGAAAGTTAATAGAGGGAGGAATATTATGAAAATAATAAATAAAAAGTTTCTATTTACAATTGCAATTATTTTATTAGTTACCCTTTCATCTATAAGTGTCTTGGCAACAATAAATACTAGATATGATATTCTTGTTAATAAAAATCTTAACTTTAAAGATAATGCAAAAAAAGCTGGAATAAGTACCCCTGAAAAACAAGCAGAAATATATCCACAAAATACTAACTCGAAAGACAAGACAAAAAGTGTTGAGGAAATGAAGGGATATATCAAGGATAAAGACTTAAAAGATGGGGCCGAGTATGTAAAAAAAGAATTAATTTCTTACCAGGATTTTATTAATAAATACGCTGAATTTGATCTAGATGAAAGCATTTCAAAAGATAGGATGATATGGATTACTCAGACACATTATAAAAATGGTTTTCAACACAAAAGAGGATTTGTAAAAAACGCTTTACTTACTAAATATTATGACGCCGAAACAGGTAACTTTTTAGGATATAGTTTGACATCACTTGACAAGGATGGTAACGGTATCTCAATGCCTACATATGATAAGTAAATTAAAATGTCACTGCAAAATATCAAAAAAATTTTAGGTGATACAAAAACGCTTGCTTTTCACCATAACTTCCCGACAAAAAGAAAAGCCTGCATCCTGCTATTTCAGCTGGGCTGCAGGCTATTTTTTAATCACATTACTGCAAAACTTAGGTTATATGTTAGTATCACATTGTTCACGCCATTTGTAAAGCCAGTCAAGTTGATTGTCCATATCTTTGCTGTCTATGCAATCAAGGCCAAATATCTCCATAACTGTTGCTTGGGTAGAGAAGTGTTGGATGGCTATCAGCATATGAAAGGCATCTATTTCGGTTGAAGTGATGGTATTATATTTTCTATACTCTGGCACAAACCTTGAAAGTACTTTATTTGATCGGTCATAGTTGCGTTTTTAAGGTATGCATTATTCACTGGAATATTTTCATATAATTCTTTTGGTCTTTTGTGTGAACGTATCCATGACGTTCGTAGAATCTATGAGCATTATCTCTCCATGGGTGCGTCAGTAGCTTTATCCCTAAAAAGCCGTTATTTTTCGTCCAACATTCAAGGCTTCCGATGAGTGTACTTCCTACACCTTTATTTCTATATTTTTCTTTTACTACAAACCCTAAGACATTTACTAAAGAATCCGAGAATAGCAGCTCATATGGGCTTCCATGAATGTACCCTATTACCTCATCTCCTTGTTCGCTAACAAAAATAATATCTTTTGTATTGTTTACAATATAATCAATTCGTTCTTTTACTCTTTCTGCCGAAAATGAACATAGTTTAGGGTTAAATTCTTGGTTTAACAAGTAAATATCTTTATAATCAGTTGACTTAATTTCTCTTATAATGAAATCATTCATTTAACATACACCTCAACTCAATATTAGACTTTACCATCCAAATAATGATTTTGAACAGTTCACTTTTTCTTTGATAACAAAGTAATGCAACTTTACAATATGTTTATACTGCTGTATTAATTAAGAACTTCAAAAGTAAACTTACAAGGCTTCTCACCATTTGTATTGAGTGGGGATGAATTGATTTCTTTCAATTTCAGTTTTACGCCCAAAGCATTTTGATAGTGATATAAAAAGTGCCCTGCACAACAACCGCAGTATGTAGGCGATATGGAAAACGGCTGTTTCAACTTTTTAATCGAACCGCATGAGCAGGTGTTCTTGCCTGCATGAACGCCATTTTGGTAGTCGCCAAATGCAATTGTAAATGTACCATCTTCACTTAGACACGGTGACATCATATATTGAACACTTGATATTAGAGCAAGTTTTTCAGAAAGAGTTTTACCTACGTGTTCCAAGGCAAATGCCTTACAGTCTTTGTCACGTTGACCGCCCTTACAACAGCCCTGTTTTTCCATAATTGAAAGACATTGCTCCTTCGTCAGCAGCTCATCCATTTTGTCTATCAAAGAAATAATATTCATCGGATTATTGCAGTCGGCTTCAAAGTCTATCTGTGACATAATTCCATCGTTGATTTTTTGCTTTTTCATTGTATCTCTAATCTTTTTTAAAGTCGGCATTTTTATCCCCCCACAAATGCATTTAAGTACGTTTTCTATCTGGGTAAAATGTTTTCAACAATTCTATATATTTCGGAATACTTTCTATGTCTTTTTTATCAAAATAATAATTTTCACCCGCACATTTTTCGTACAAAACGTTATCAAGGGTATATGATTTTTTAAAAGAGCATTTGCCTTTTTTGCCTATACCTCCGCCACTTTTATCACACTGCCTGCACTTTCCCATGGGATTAATAAACGAGTTTTTAATAAACTCGGGGGCATTTTCAAGATATTCTCTATGTCTATCAATGTTTGTAAAATATAACCGCAGCACTATGCCGCTATCACGAAAATAAAAACGTGCTACATAATTTTTATTCTTAAGTCCGGTTTTACTGTATTCAATTTTGTATCTACCCAAGCAAACATATGGATTAATGCCATTGCTCTCATACCCTGCTTTTGTAATAGCATCATCGAAAGCAATTATAAACCCCTTATCCCTGTCGCAAATAAAATCATATTTTTCATTTGATAGTAAATCTTTCATTTGATTGTCCTGCCCATTATTTAAATTATCTAACGTCGCAGTTAATAAATAAACTTGCGTTCATAAAATCTATCTTACCAATTTGCATTGATAATATCAATATTTTTCCATAGCGTCAAGTATCATGTGAAGCCTTTCTATGTGGCCTTTTGAATACCGTACTCATACTCAAGCAATGTGAACAAACGCGAAATATCTTTATCTTTTATATCGTTAAAATAAAAACTATCCATTGAACAGCCAATGTAATCTGTGCCGTCAAATTTCCAGTATATTCTGTTATTACACGTCTCAGGCTTGTTGCCAAGACACCCGCAGCCCCAACATTTTTTTGCAGCTTTTGAAAAACATGCTTGAAGATAATCAGGAAGCTTCTCAATTTCAGAAATATATTTATCAGGATTTTTTAATTTTAATTTTAAAAATTCCCGTCTTTCATCATACCGGAAAGTACAGATGCGTTTTTTCCTGATAAAATAATTTCCTTCCGAAAAACGGATTGCGGGATATTTTTTTGAATGCTCGTAAAAATTTATATAAGCATTTTTCCTTTCTGCGTCCCAAGCATAACAGTTATCTTTTATTAATTGCATTGGGTCCAGTTCTTTCGGATTTGCCGTAACTTTATAATCGAATAAATAATAATCGTAATAATAAGCTATACAACCATACCCGTTTTTCTTGATTTCGTTTTTTAAGTATTCGTCGTTTAAAACAGCATTCCAACAATCCATATAGATTTTCAATACCTTAATAATATTAGGTTTGTCAGGATATTGAATAAAAAAATATTCAACCTTTTTATCAAAAATTATATCCTGAAAGCAAAATCCAAAATCATTCAATTTTTCTAACACAGCAGGATAGCTTTTTACCTTTTTAATTTGCTTTTTAAAGTGTTTGGCATTTACTTTTAAAGTGTTATTTTCAATTTCGCCGCAATCACAGAGTGTGCGCAAACATTTAACGATACGGTCAAGACTGCTGTTTGATTCATTATCGCTGCCTCTTCCCCTGGCTTCTTTATCCAAAGGATAAAGATCACATTCATATGCGGCAGGATTTACAATAACATCCTCATATATTTTTTTGAGTATTTCCGTCAATACGGAAAAATCCGAAATAAAATCCGGTCCGTAATCGCCTCTCAAGGGGAAATTATCCGGCACAGGTAAAATATTATCTACTCTTTTTTTTGCATACTCTTGCACATAGTATTTGTATAACATAATAAATCCGTTAATCTCCATTCGAATACTCTAAAGAGACGGTAGTTCCCTTTTCTTATTTATCCTTTTTTCGGAATAGAGGCAAGCACATATATACTATAATATCACATAATTACATAGTCAATAGTTTAATCAAGAACCTCCGCCCTGATTAGTTTGGGGATAGAAAGAGAGCAAGAAAAAGCCCCGACAATGATGCAGTCACTATCGATGCAAGCTATTTTTAACTTGAGGAAATTAGACGGCACCTTACATGCCATACAGGGAATTATGTGCCACCCACTTTCTAATATCTCACTTAAGTATCTTTCGTGATGCTTAGCAGGCGGATATTACGGTTAGCAATCTTATTTAGCTTTACAGCCAGAAACTGAGTCAAGGTCAGGAATAAAAGTCCTGCAACCTGCCATAGCATGTCTGAGTCTGTTGCAAGATTGATTACAATCATTACAATAAGCCCAATGCACCGTCCTAAAACCAACAAGGCCTCATTTATCACCAACAGCTCCGGTCTGCGTTTATCTGCATTGGGGACCACCTGTATCGCATCCAGAAATATACTGTAGCTGGAATTGACAATAAACCCGGTAAAAAACGCATCGATAACAGAAAACAGTACAATTGTCCAGACGTTTAGAAAGAAAAGCACCGAAACATTATAACAAGACAGAACTACCACTGCAATTGCCATATAGATGACTCTGTTTTCCCGGGTAACATAGCGCCTTATAATTCCATAGGAAATAATAGCGGCAATCGCTGAAAGAAAGGTATTGAACCCTATCAGCAATTCGTTCTTCACCAGGTTGAACAGCAGGATGCTGAGTATAAAAGTAAATATGCCTTCTTTTATTCCCTTTACTGACTGCCCCGCCAATGAGAAAGCCAGGCACCTTTCTTTTTTAATCAATCTGACCGTATCCTTATAGTGGATAGACTCGTCAGTTTTAGGAGGACGCGGCAGCAGCACAGCCATAATTCCCGTGGCAACCGCTACTACGAATGCAAGTCCGAACACAACAAGATAGCCTTGAATCGAGCCGATTTTTGATATGATCATGCTTGAAAGCAATGGAATCAGCAGATTGACAACGGCGCTGAAAAAGCTGACGGTGGCTATCCCTTTATCACGGTTTTCAAGGTTGGTGCAGGTGGAAAGCAAATAGCCGTAAGCAATCCAGTAAAAACCGTCGGCAATGCCAATGATCAATCCCAGCAATACAAAATACTTTGAAGCGTTTTTCCCAAGCAATATAAGCGTCAAATAGAGCAAATTATAAAACAGGATACCGACCACCGCCACCACACTGGGGTTAAAACGGCTGAGCACATAGGATGCCAGCGCCATGCAGACAGCCCCTGAAATGAAAAAGACCGCATTGTAATAAAGGACGACATTCATATCCTCTGTCTGTCCCAGGAGAAAGATATTGATGAAAACACCCGGCAGAGTCGTAAAAATCATAAAGCAGGTATGCATAAGCAGGAACCTGCTGAACGTACCGCCAAGAAAATACTTTGCAAGCTGGGTGTTTTCTCTTTTCTGCATTGGCGCCAAATTATCGGTCATATATACTCCTATTGCTATTTTACGGGTAATCCATAGAACGACAGCATGGGCAGTCTCATGCAATCAAATGGGATGGCAGGCCCCGGATTCATCCTCCAGCCTCCATGCAGGACTGCGCCATCCTTAAATGAATGCATAAAGGTAATTAGAATGAATCGGCCTTCAAGCCTGTATTCCTTAACCTCAATCAACCCATCCTCATCCTCCGCGGTAAAGGGGAGAAATTCCGGCGGTACGTCAAAAGGGTTGATCCAGTTGCGTATCGGGTCCAGTTCCAGCGAAAGAGAATCTTCACTGATCCTTACTGCCTTAATAGCTTCAGGTGCATGCCAATCATAATGCCTGCCATAGATCTCCGTCAAAGCAGCTTTTGCACAACGCTCACCGATGACAAGATCTCCTTCGGATGAATTATGAATGAAGTCGTAAAGAGCAACATCCGATGACGGAACAGTGTATACCCCTTTTATCTCATGTGCTGCACGTCGTTGTGCCTCACGCACCATGCCCCATTCCCTGTCAAGCTTATCACTGGAAGGAGTCATGCAGCGGTTCAACTGTACTGTGATAAAAGGCAGTTCAGGACTGTTCAAGGCCCGGCGCACATGACCTGCAAAAGCTGCAAAACGTTCCAGATAGGTAGACGCCGATTCTTCAAAGCCCTCAGCCTCACCTTGATACCATAATACCCCTTTTGGAACAATAGCGTATTCGCCCAGCATCTCCATCATATTATCAAACAGTGCACCGTTCTCCTCCGGATTCCACCAACGCAAGGGGGATCCGCCATATGCACACTGCACCAACCCGATAGGATAACCCAGCTCTCTTTTTAATATTTTAGAGAAATGCAAATATGGACAGTGCCCTGGGTTGTGGTTTTCAAAATGCCCGGTATGAACCGCTCCCGTGGTCTCACCAAGGGGATGCGTAGCCAGTTCCCACCTGCCGCTGCTGCGGAGCAGGTGAACACCAAGCTCAGGCGGGTCCTCCACCGGATTCTTGGACCGGCCTGCCGCATTGCTTTGTCCGGCGATTACAAAAATGTCGCCCACACCGACATTGTGGACCATATCTCCACGGGTGACGGAAAGACCGTCCCAACCGTCATAGTCCATGTAAGTTTCTATCCGGTATAAGCCGCCTGCCGGCACATTTTTAAAAACGGTTTCCCATCTTCCGTCCTCCAAAACACTGCAAAGCTGCCATGGCAAAACAGCTTCGCCTGAGCTTTCCCGCGCAATCCGGGCCTTAATCGTCACTTTTCTCAACCCCACCTGGCTGAATTGAAGCGGAAGCTCCTGTGACAACTGGATCAATGTATATGCTCCATTTACGGAGATGTCGGATGTGCCGTCTTTTTGCTGAAAAATCTGCCAGGGACACACTCCGCCGGTAATTGTTACACCATAATTCATAATAATCCCACATCTTTCCACAGTTTTAGAACTGGCCAAAGTATAACTCCCGATAATCTTTTCCGGGGAACTACGCTCGGCGCTCCATTCCCCATTAAAAGCACCGGAAGTAATATTTCCGGCGCTCCTTAGCCGTTACAGACCACAAGCAAGTACTTTCAATAGATTTTCCACAGCCTGCGCTTCCATTATTTTTCTTGTTTCTACTGCTCCGGATCCGATATGCGAGGTTAAAACAGTGTTATCAAGCTCTGTTAACTTGCCCTTATAGGGTTCAAGCTCGAAACAGTCCATGGCCGCACCGGCAATTACACCCTGCTTCAATGCTGCATATAAAGCCTCTTCATCAACAAGCCCCCCGCGCGCTGCATTTATTAACAATGCAGCGCTTTTCATCCTGCCAAGCTCAGCTTCACCGATGATATGGTGGTTTGCTTGACTATAAGGGACATGCAGCGTTACAATATCCGCTTCGTTCAAAAGCTCATCCATAGATACTATCGTACATATCCCATGCTGCCGGATATACGGGTCGTATCCAAGCACTCTGCAGCCAAAAGCCGAGACAAGCTCTGCTACATAGGTACCAATTCTCCCACAGCCAACAATTCCAACCGTCTTCTCTTTGAGCAGCATTCCCTGAGGGCCTTTCCAGTCCCCCTTGCGGATACCTGTATCCATTGTGTTTATATGTCTTGCAAGACACAGCATCAGACCGATTGTCAATTCGGCCACGGAGGGAGTCGGTGCATCCGGTGTATTCACTACAGTTATTCCAAGACTCCGGGCAGCAACCAGGTCAACTGAATCCATTCCCGTCCCGCACCGGGATATAACCTTAAGCTCCGGCGCTTTTTCCATCACCTTTCTTGTCAAAGGTTCTACTCCGGCAATAATACCTGCCGGACGATATTTATCCACCAGCTCTATTGCTTCACTCTCCGTAAGCTTACGCTTGTAGGGGTTCATTATAACATTTACAGAATCCGGGAATGAGCTGTTTCCGAAGCTGGAGGTTGTTACAAGAATATTCATATAATTTTTCCTCGCCACTATATATATTTTTCCATATAAGTTTTTTTCACTTCAGAAGCTATACGTGTAGGTTGAAGGCATCTACCTAACAACTCTTGCGTTTCCGCCTTCCATCAGCTTTTCAACCTCTTTCAGGCTCGCCATGGAGGTATCCCCAGGTGTGGTCATGGCAAGAGCGCCATGCGCTGCCCCATAGTTAACGGCTTTTTCAGCATTTCCATATTCAAGCAGCCCAAAGACAAGCCCTGAAGCAAAACTATCGCCCCCGCCTACCCTGTCGAGGATTTCAAGTCCGTCATATTGACGCGATAGATGAAAGCCGCCGTCCATCCGGCATATTGCCGACCAGTCATTGACAGTGGCTGATTTCACAGTTCTGAGTGTAGTCGCGATAACCTGCATGTTGGGGTATTCCCTTACCACCTCGTCCAGCATTTTTTTATAACCCTCGATTTCAAGCTTTCCGAATTGCTCATCCACCCCTTCTACCATAAACCCCAGACAGGCAGTGAAATCTTCTTCATTCCCTATCATCACATCCACATAACCGGCAATTTCCCTGTTGACCTCCCGGGCCTTGCTCTTGCCGCCGATTCCATTCCACAGAGACGGCCGGTAATTGAGGTCATAGGATACGACCGTCCCGTATTTCTTGGCTGTCTTTACAGCTTCAAGCACCAGCTCCGGTGTCGTTTCCGAAAGAGCCGCGTAGATTCCGCCCGTATGAAACCATCGGGTACCCAGCTCTCCGAATATGTAATCCCAGTCCACCTCTCCCGCCTTCAGCCGGGCCGCTGCTGTATTGGCCCTGTCGGGAACGCCCACCGCCCCCCGGACGCCAAAGCCCCTTTCGGTAAAATTCAAGCCGTTTCTCACACTCCGGCCGATCCCATCGTAAGGGACCCATTTTATCAGCGAGACATCCACGCCGCCCTGCATGACCATATCCTCAAGCAATCTCCCGACCTCATTGTCGGCAAAAGCTGTCACAACCGCCGTCCTCAACCCGAAACATTTGCGGAGTCCCCTTGCGACGTTGTATTCTCCGCCGCCCTCCCAGGCCTTGAATTCACGCGCCGTCCGTATCCTGCCCTCACCGGGGTCCAGCCGCAGCATGATTTCACCAAGTGAGATGCAGTCATACCGGCATTCCCTGGCAGACTTAATTTCAAGCATTATTCCCACCAGCCTTTTTTATTATCGCTTTTAAAGCTTTGCCCGATGCCTCTTGGAGATAAACCGTATCCATTCCCAGGGCAATAAACGTGAACCCGTCTTTTAAAGCCCTGTCCACGGTATCCTCATCCGGTCTTACAATATGCATTCCGGCAGATTTGCCATGCCTTTCGCAAGCTTCCGCCACCTTTCTGCAGGCTTCCTGAATGACCGGGTGCGAAGTTTTCCCCGTAATCCCGTAGGAACCGCTCATATCATAAGGTCCGATAAAAACTCCATCAACGCCTTCCACTGCCAGAATGGCGTCTATGTTTTCTACCGCCTGCCGTGATTCAATCATTACGACAACAGCAATCTCGCGGTTGGCGGATTCGGCGTAACTGTCAAAATCGGTCCCCCAGTTGTTTGCCCTGCAGTACGCAAAGCCCCTGACGCCTCCAGGCGGGTATTTGGCGGCAGCAACAGCTTTTGCCGCTTCCTCTGCAGTATTTACAAGAGGAACGATCACACCCATGGACCCGGCGTCAAGCACCTGCCTGATTGCCAGTGTATCGTTTTCACGCACCCTTGCCAGCGGTACCGTTCCACGCCCGTGCATCCCGCGTGCCACTGCCGAGAAGGTCTGAATGTCAATGTCCGTATGCTCACAGTCGGCGGCTATCCATTGGTAACCGGCATTTGCAAATATTTCGGCGATACCGGGGTGTCCAAGCTGTATCCAGGTACCTATCGTCAGTTTTCTTTCCAGAAGTGCCTTTCTCACCGCATTCATAATCCTATAACCCTCCCTTACACTATCCTCAATGCAGCTTTATTATTTGCGGCAATGGATTGTGTTCTCCGTTCATATTTACCTCTCCCCGCCGCATATTACAGGCCTTTTACGTCCGGCTGCTCTCTATCCACCTGTCCTCCAGGACTTCGCGGGACGGCCCGGCAGGATCGGGCTCAAGGCCCGGTATATAGCTGCAGGCTTCCAGAAGGATATCGCCGACCTTGCCATGAATCCCTGCAACATGATGAATGTATGGGCCTTTTACGATTTTCCTCTCCCATTTCGGCCAGTTGTCCACCTCAAGCCACACGTAGGTCCCCCGTGTTTTCGGACCGTCCACGCCTCTTCCTTCTCCCATCAAAAGGCTGTAATTTCCTCCATCGCCGTCAAACCGTGCGACTGTAATGTCACCACCCTTGATTTCCCACTCGCAGGTCCCGAACTTTTGGTCATGCAGGATCCAATGCCTGCCTACCCATGCGGTGGAAGAATCTTTTGCAAGTGAATGCGGGAAGGGGCCGCAATGCCACAGAAGCTCGGCATTGGGATTATCCGGATGCCTTACCGTGACATCTCCGAAGAAATGCGGTTTTTCGTCCATACATGCAGCTTGAAGCATCACTGCACTCACCGCTCCGTGAATATCCGTCTCGCAGGCACACGGGAAGCCGTCGTCCGCAAGAAGCGAATTTGCAAGACAAGGCATTATTCCGTATATGCTTTGAAGGGCACTCCAGCATTGGATTGCAGCTGCGCTGCATTTGTATTCGCCGGCAATTTCCATAATCGCACATTTCAGGGCAGCAATTTTTTCAACGGATTCCTCCGCCTCCGAATAGTTGATTCCTGATTTTATATCGTGATAAACTTGGTTAAAGGGCTCCATTTTAGCCTTCCGGATGGTTTCCGCCCTGTCGGCCGCTTCCTGGAGCGTAACCGGGTATACCTGTATCCCAAACTTCTCCAACAGCTCATTTTCATTCACCATGACACTCCAGAATCCTGCGGGCCTCGTTGAAATCTGCAGAATCCTCAGCTTTCTGAAAGCTCTTACCACGTTTGAAACGGAGAGGAACCTGTCAAAACCGTTTTTAAAGTAGCTGCTGTCCGGGCTGCAGTTATTCAGGTAGGTAAAAGGCACCTTGAATCTGCGCAGCACCTTTCCTGTTGCAAACAGGCCGCACTGGCTGTCCCTCGTCCTTATGCCGCTCTCCAGCGGAGCATCATCCCTCGGTCCCCAGATCAGGACCGGAACATTCATTTCCCTGGCCGCTTTTGCAACCAGGTCTTCCGTCCCGAAATTGCAGTGCGGAAAGAACAATGCATCAACCTTTTCCTGCTTTAGCCGGCCTATAATGCTGTCAAGATCCTCTTCAGCATATAGCAGCCCTTCGTTGTTAATGCCTTCGAGATCGACAATGGTCAAACCCGGTCTTTTGATTTCACCGGCAACAATGTTCTTGTACCGTATGGCTTCCTCAACACTGAAAAGATCCCTGCGCGTCGGCACATATCCAATCTTCAGTCTGCTTCTTTCCATGGGAGCACCTCCATTACACCTGTAAAAATATGACTATTCATCATTCCCTGAACAAGAAACTAAAGGATTACTTCCTTTCCGGTCCGTCCGGATTCATAGATGGCATCGACAATCCTTTGGACCTTTAACCCGTCCGCTCCTGAAACCGGCGGCTCCGAACCTTTTTCAACCGCAGTGCAGAAATACCTCAATTCCTTTTCAATGTGTTCTTCAGTCGTAAAATCCACTTCTTCCGAATTCATTTCCTTTTCCGCAAAAAGCCTGCCTTTTCCGATGCCGGGCAGCTCGTTGTTCCAGCACATGGTCCCCACTGCCCGGATCTGGCCTTTTCTGCCGACAACCGTGTAATTGTGCATATTGCCGCGTACAAAGGAAACATTCATGGATACGCGGGCTCCGGACCTGAACTGAAGGATGGCATCCGAATCGATTTCAATGGTGTTTTCATCTTTTTCCGGGTTTACATAGGCCATAACCGAATACACTTCATCGTCCAGAAGAAAAGCCGCCAGGTCGATCAAATGCGGTGCAAGGTCCATCAGCGGCCCGCCGCCGCTCATTTTGGGATCACATCTCCAGCCGGCAGTCTCCGGGTTGTAGCCTCCAAGATTGAAAGACATGGATAGATGGGATACCTTCCCAACGGTTTCATCGGATATCATGCGCTTTACGGTTTCCTGCGCCCCCTGGAAACGGTAACAGAAGCCCATTCCAATCTTTACCCCGTTCCTGCTGCAGGCTTCCAGCATTTCTTCGCATTCAGCTGCATTCATCCCCATCGGTTTCTGGCAGAATATATGCTTTCCGGCATTTGCCGCAGCAATGACCTGCTCCCGGTGAAACACATTGGGACTTGCAATATAGATGACATCCACAGCTTCCTGCCGTAAAAGTTCTTCAAAGCTTGAGCATTTCAAAGCGATTCCAAATTCACTGCAAACCCTGTCCAGGGTTGCCTTATTCATGTCAAAAGCCGCAACGGCCTTTGCATTTTTCACTTTCGCCATCATTGGCAGTACGGCTTTTTCTATAAAGCCCCCGCATCCGCACATTCCGAATCTGATCATATCTGCTGCCTCCGTTTCATTATCAGGTTGTTTTATGTAACTTTCATCGATTCGCAGGTAGTAGGGGCGATCATTGATCGCCTTTCCTGGTAATACGATAGTTTGTGTGCGGCAAGGAGACGGACCTCCGGTCGCATAAAATGAGCCACGGAACCATCCCCTGACTCATTAACGGTCTCCGGACCCATCCGCATCCAGCACTTCCATCAAGCCCTCCAGGACTGCCCCGGAAGCCCAGGAATGGGCACAGAACCATGTGCTCGACGGACTCCCGTCGGGATATCTTTCCGCCAGCAGGGAATCCGTATAACAAAAACGCTCATTGATCAAGCCTTTTTTGCCCCAGTCATAATCCCCGTCATAATGCAGGTACACCGTCAAAGTCCATTTCAGCGTATCTTCATACCTCTGTGCAAAATAAACATCTCCGGTGGTTTTCGCGGCATACGCGATACTGCCCAAAATGGAACTGCCCATAGGATGGATGTGCGAATTGTTGACCGAGGTCACCGAACCGCCCGTCGAGCACCATTTCTTTGACTTCAGGGGTTCCAGCTCAGGCACCGCATTATATGCAAACTTCCAGGAAAAT
This sequence comes from Bacillota bacterium, assembly GCA_023433505.1. Lineage (GTDB taxonomy): Bacteria > Bacillota > Clostridia > Acetivibrionales > DTU013 > MnB-11. The sequence goes on from JAEZCO010000072.1 coordinate 13,149, forward strand.
TCATATTCCAGTCCGGCTTTCAGGTCCTCCAGGAATTCCTGCCCTCCGGTATTCCTGTGAAGGATGTGTGCGGCCTTGATAAAGGCAAGAATTCCTTCTTCATCGGGGCTTTTAAAAATATCGTGGGGGCCGCCGTAGACATTGAACTCCTTCACAAAGCTCCGGTAGTGCTGCATGGCCTTTTGGGCCGCAAACAAAAATGCGGACTCACTTGTCAGTTCATACCCCAGAGCAAACGCCGGGGTAAACCAGCATCCGCTGAAGCCATCCTTGTCCAGAATGCTTCCATCCGTCTCACTGTACGTATACCCAAAGCTGCCTTCCTCCCCCTGGGCTGCGGCAGCTCTGCCCAGTACGCCGACCGCTGCCTGGAGCCATTGTTCCCGCACAAACCCTTTTTGCTTTAAAAGCCTATATGCTGAAAGCAGGTAGTAACAGGCCTGTCCGTTGATGTATCCCGAATGTCCGGGGTTCTCAAGCATCCTGTACCACCAGCCGCGTGTATTCCATTCTTCCTTGCCGGGGTCGAAATTTTCAAAAAAAAGCCCTGACGCCGCGGATAATGCATTCGTTGCAACATTATCAAAAACGGAACCGGCTTTATCGGCCCAATCATTTCTGCCAAGTCTCACCCCTGCATGAAGCAGAGGACAGGCGCTTCTTAATCCGCCGGCCCAGGCCGTATTGAACAGCCCATTCCGGTATCCGGTGCTATCGGAACCGGGATTGTAGGACATGGTAACGAAGAAGTTGCCGGCCTCCCTGCAATATCCATATTCTGCAAGCGCAGCTGCAACCGCTTCCGCTGCATCCTTAACAGACCCCGAATAATTCACCTGATCATGCTGCAGCCCGTAGCTTTTCCGCATCAGGCCCGATGCGCCCGTCCGGATGCCGGCGCATTTTTCACTCAAAAAGAAAACTTCCGCCTCCGCCGTCCCTTCCGAGAAATCGGCATAAGCCTCCGGGCGGCCTGAAAAATTCCTTCCCGGAATTACACTGTAGGTGTATGGCACATTACAAAATCCAATTGAAAACGATATCCGGCGCAAGCCTGTATTACTGATGCCAATGCCGGTTTTTCCGGCAGCTTTCCGCCCATCAAGGGTGAAAGTGTCTCTTCCGCCTATTGCATAGGCAGTACCCTCCCCAAGCAAGGCTGAAAACCCATGCGTGGACCGGTCCGTTCTTACAAGCCACTCTTCCGCTTGCCAGGGTTTGTCAAAGCCTCCGGCCGTCGAATCGGTCAGTTGGGGATACGTTGCCCACCGGCTGCCGCCGCCCCTGTTATAACCATACATAAATCCCGGCACAAAGGGAAAATAGCTGCCGCCCGGCACTTCCCACACGAGCCTGACAATGCCGCAGCCCTTTCCCCCGGCTGCAAATCTGCCCGCCAGGGCCCCCTCCACGGATTCCAGCATCAGCGACGCCTCAACTGTGCCGTCTGCCTCCGCCCATTCTACTTTTTGGAGCCCTTCCGTACTGCAAGCCGATACCGCCTTCAGCAGTACCGGCCTGTAAAAGTTGTCATTTCCCGGCCTGATAAGAAAAGCTCTTACAACCCCGTGTTCAGTTTTGTCTGTTGTATCCGAGATTACCGCTTCACCGTTCTTTATTTCAAATAAAAGCATGGGCGGAACTCTCCTTTTTCTTGAAACCTACTCTACCGCTGCCGCAGCGTCGTCAATCTGCTCTGTTTTCTTTACTCCCACAATTGCTGAGACAACCGCAGGCTGCCTCAGCGTCCAGCGTATCGCATACTGCGTCATTGTAAGATTTTCCTTCTGCGCATCCTTCTCGATACTCTCCAGCTTCGCATACAGCTCATCGTCGAAATTCCAAACCCAGTCAGGCTTTTCAGCCTTTCTCGAGCCTTCCGGAACCGGTGCTCCCCTTTTATACTTGCCGGTCAGCAGCCCGCCCTGGAATATCTGATAAGGAACAACCGCAATGCCTTCCCTGTCACACAGCGGAATCATATCGTCCAATGAATCCTGTTTCAAAATGCTCAACGGAGGCTGGCATATCACAGGCTTCGGCAAGCCGGCCGCAGCTGCAGCCTTAATCAGGTTCCCAAGCTGCTGGGCGGAATAATTGCTTACCGCGTAATACCGGATCTTTCCTTCCCGCTTTGCCTTGTCCAGGGCATAAACAATCTCTTCCGGCGGTGTCACCGGATCATGCCTGTGCACATAGTAAATATCGATTACATCGGTATCAAGCTTTTTCAGGCTTCTTTCAAGCTGCTTTTTTATTGCAGCCGGGCTTGTGTATTCATCCTCCGGTGCAGTGCCGACCTTCATTCCCACCTTTGTGGCAATAACGGCCTCATTCCTCCTGCCTCTAAGCGCTTTTCCCATGATTTCCTCAGCCACTCCGCCCGAGCTTCCCGGTACCCTCGCATAGCCCTCATACATATTGGCCGTATCAATAAAATTAATCCCCCTGTCCAGTGCGTGATGAACAAGCTTGACCGCATCCTGTTCCGCAACGGGAGTTCCGAAGGTCATGGTGCCGAGACATATTTTTGATACCTCCAGGTCTGTGCCTGGTATCCTGCATTTTTTCATCTCATCCTACCTCCGCCACTTTTGCAACGATTGCATCCATTTTCTCCCGAAGCTGGGGCAGTATGCTTTCAAAAACACCCGGCTTCAATTCGCTGTATGGCTTACGGAAACATCTTTCCGCGTATCCCATCTCCCGCATCAATGCTTCAAAAACCTCAACAATCCCATGCTTCCAGCCGATATTGAGGAAATCCATGAAGGTCTTTTGGATATCGGCAGCTGCGTTTGTCTCTCCTGCTTTCATCCGGTTGTAAAGCTTCACATACATTTCCGGAAAGAGATTCTGCCAGGTCCCGATGCTGCCCTGTGCACCGTAAAGCATACCAAGGCAGACCAATTCGTCATAGCCGTTGTAAACCACAATATCCGGCCTTTCTATCAGCAGCCTTCTCAAAAGGAACAGGTTCCAGTCCGTCATTTTCAATCCGACGACACCCTCCACATCCAGAAGCTCGACAAGCTGTTCCATGGAAGGATGCCTGAAGGTCACCGCAGGAATGTGATAAACCAGTACCGGCAGTCCAGAAGCCTTTGCTATCGTCTTGTAGTAATCAACGGTTTGGGATTGTCCCAGGCCTGCCGGCGGAATGCTGGATATTCCCAGAGCGCCGATGGATGCCGCATGCTCCGCAAGCTCAACCGAATCCCTCTGATGTGTGGCCCCCACATGAATGATGGCATTCCCGCCAAACTCCTTTGACAGGCTGACTGCCGTTTCAGCGGCTTTTTTCCTCTCCTCGGCCCGGAGACGGAAGGCATCCCCTGTGCCGCCGCATACATAAAGTCCGTTGATCCCGGCCTTATAAAGCCTACGAATGTTTGCCTCAAAGCAGTCAAGGAGGAATTTGTCATTTTCATCGCACGGACTGATTACAGGTGTATATATTCCATAAAATTTGCTATTGTCCATTTTATCCGCCAATCTGCCGCATTGCCGCGGCTATGTTCCGGAAATGCCCGCCTTCCGGCAATACAAGCTCAGACAGGCAGGCATCCCGCTTTTTCAGCCCTTTAGATCCTTTACCGCCGACTTGAGGGAGTTCACCATGTACGCAATGGTTTCATCCGGCATTCCGCACCACCATGGGAAGCTGAAGCTGTCGTCCCACCACTTCTCAAGTACCGGGCAATCAAATTCCCTGGCGCCGAGCTTCTGGAACAACGGGTACCTGTAAAGCGGGTAATACTGAACGATACAGCGTACTCCGTATTTTGCGGTCATGAGATCCAGCAGGTCGTTCCTGTTCTTTCCGAAAGCTTCGCCGTTAAAATGCATGATGTACTGATGCATTACATGCTTGTATCCTTCGGGGATCTTATTGAATTCAATCTCAGGAATATCTGCAAGCATTTCCCTGATTTTCATTCCCTGCCGGGTTATCGTATCCGTATTCTTTTCAACACTCTTCAGAAGCTCGCTTCCAACTGCGCACTGAGCTTCGCCCAGGCAATAGTTGTGAGGCCATACGCCTTCAAAGTCTATATCCACATTGCTCATGGCAGGAACCCAGTAACGTTCCCTCTGGCCTTTGAAATTGCGTACGCCGTTGTGGCGCAGGCCCGGAACATAAGCTGCGTCTTCATCTGAGCGGACGGTAAGAATTCCGCCCTCACCAAGGGTTGTCATGGTCTTGGCGCCATGAAAGCTGAAGCAGCCGAAATCTCCGAAGGAGCCGACATGCCTGCCGTTGATCCTTGCGCCTATTGCTTGTGCGCAGTCTTCCACAACTCTGATTTTATACTTCTCGGCAAGCTTAAGGACTCTTTCCATATCCACAGGCATTCCCAGCAGATGTACCACAACCACCGCTTTTGTTTTCGGAGTAATCTTTCTTTCGATGTCCTCCGGGTCAATAACCCATCTGTCCTTGTCAATGTCAGCCCATACGATTTTTGCCCCCGCTTCGCCGAAGGGTATTGCAGATGCGCAGAAGGTATAGGCGGGAATTATGACCTCATCGCCCGGCTTGATCCTGCAAAGGTCTGCTGCAAGCCTCAGTGCATTGGTGCAGTTGTCTACTGCAAAGGCATGGTTTGCACCGGTAAAGTTTTTGTAGTCTTCCTCGAATTTTCTTAAGTATGCCCCCTGTGTCTGGCATTCCGCATTTCTCATAACATTAACGACTGCCTGTATTTCCTCCTCGGTATACCCGTGCTGCCTTGCAGGGAATACGACCTTGTAGCCTTCCACATATCCGCGGCCCGATGCATCATCGATTTTTGTTTTCTTTTCCATGGTTATTTGCCTCCTCGATTATGAATGTTGTGAAATTTTATAGATAATTTCCTTTATTGATTGAATGATGTATTCCGCCTGTTCCGGCACCATTGTCGGCCCAATGGGAATGGATATGAGCTTCCTTCTGAACACATCTTCTGCTACAGGGCATTCTCCGGGTTTGTGACCCTTCTCCCTGAATATGGTGAACAGGTAGGAAGGCACATACTGGATCCAGCACTGAATCCCATACTCCTCTAAAAGCGGCCTTAAAAGTGCTTCCTTTCCTGTTCCGAACCTGGCCGATTCAAACTGGATATTGTACAAATGATATACATGGTCACAATTTGGATTTTCATACGGGACTGTGATTCCTTCGACCTCCTTCAGTCCTTGGGTAAGAATTGCCGCAAATTCCCTTCTCTTCCTGTTTGCCTGGTCCAGCTTATCCAGCTGTGTCAGGCCCATTGCCGCCTGGACGTCGCTCATGCGGTAATTGCTTCCGTAATAGGAACCGACCCGCTGGAAATCCTGATAAAAGGGCAGGTCGCCTTCCGTGCACTCCCAAACCTTTTTACCGGGGAAATGCGTACTTCCGAACTGTTTCAGGCGTGAAAGCCTGTCGGACAGCTCCGGGTCCCTGCATACCACCATCCCCCCCTCGCCCAGGGTGGTCATGTTCTTCCAGGTATGGAAGCTGAAGGTCCCTATATCTCCTATTGTGCCGGCCTTTTTGCCCTTGTAGGAAGCACCCGGCGCATGTGCCGAGTCTTCTACGACCTTGAGATTGTACTTTTTTGCAATCTCCATGATGGGGTCCATATCGCACATCTGTCCTGCCAGATGAACAAGGAAAATGGCTTTTGTTTTATCCGTGATGTTTTCCTCCAGCTTTGCAGGGTCCATATTAAAGGTCCTTGGGTCAATATCGATAAACTTCAGTACGGCCCCGCATTTAAGAGGTGCAAGACTGGTTGCCACAAAGCTGATGGCACTGGTCAGCACCTCGTCTCCCTCCTTCAGGTCCAGCGCCCATGCCGCCATTTCAAGCGCAATGGTCCCATTGCTGCAGGTGTGGGCATAAGGTACCTTGCAGTATTCGGCAAATTTTTCCTGAAATTTGACCGTATACGGTCCCTGCCCTGACAGGCACTCGGCATTCATGGCCTCCTGAACTATTTTGAAATCGTCATCCTTGATCAGACACCCTCTCATCGAGTAGGGTATTTTGAAATTTGCCATCCGACATTCCTCCTAAACGGTATCATCAATTTGTGTAATTTACAGAATTTTGTCAAGCTGTGAAAAGACCTTGTCGAAAGCCTTGACGGCATATTCCAGATCTTCCGCTGTACTGGGCCAGAAATACATATTACTAAGCCAGGTCGTCCTGTCGGATACTTCCACCGCCACAGGATAATCTTCTACACGGTAGGTCACATTACCCTTGTAATGTCCGTCACTCCAGGGCGACCCTTTTCCGTAGCCGATTTTATCCTTGAACAGCCTTTGCGCCGGCAGCGGCATTCTCTGCCACGACCCTATACGCAGGCCTTCTGCGCTGAGCGCATCCGAAACCTTGTCCCTGAATTCGGCTTCAGGCATGGCAAATCCGGCTTTTGCCGCTGAAAGCATAAGCGGGAAAAACCAGTATACACAGGTCCGATCGGTTTTGTATTTTGGAAAGCTTACAAATTCATATCCGGATAGCCTTTGCTTCAGCCCTTCCGCATTTTCAATCCTTCGGGCATTCATTTCATCCAGCCTTTTCAACTGGCTGCGGGTAAACGCGCCGACAAACTCGGTAGTCCGGTACATCCAGCCCATGGCATAGCTGTTGTATTCGCGCCTCTTGCCCTTGAAGATCCTCTCCCCGAACTCTCTGACCATCCTGGCCCTTTCAAGGTACTCCTCATCATTCGTAACAAAAAGTCCCCCGTCTCCCGCAGCAAGGTTCTTCCAGGTGTTGAGGCTGAATGCGGCCATATCCCCGAGGTTTCCGGCCTTCCTCCCCTTGTATTCGGCCCCGTGGGCCTGGCAGGCATCCTCGATGACTACGAGGTTGTGTTTTTTAGCAATCGTATTGATTTCATCCATATCTGCCGGATATCCGTTCAGATGTACAGGGATAATGGCTTTCGTATAAGGCGTGATTGCCTGCTCAATTTTTTTAACGTCAATATTCCAGGTATCCGGCTCAATATCCACAAATACAGGGATTGCATTATGATGCAGTACAGCCGTCCCCGTTGCTACAAACGTATATGCCGGTACGATTACTTCATCTCCGGGTTCAATTCCTGCAGCAGCCACTGACATATGCAGTGCGGCCGTACCGCTGTTTGTTGCCAGACAATGTGCGGTCCCGGTATAAGCAGCCCAATCCTTTTGAAGGCCATCCACCTCGGGCGTACTATGGCTGAATACACCAAAATCCATCGCCCGCAGAACAGCCTGTTTGTCCTCTTCCGTCACAAAAGGCCACTTTTTCACTGCATGCTCAGGTATTGCTTTTTCTCCTCCCAATAATGCCAGCTTATTCTTCATCGATTTTCTCTCCCGATTCTGTTTTGATCAATGGGAATTAAAGATTAAAAAAGACAGAGGTCATTTAACTCTGTCTAAATTATAGCATTGGGGCTTGAGGCTTAAGTGTGTTCTTTTTGGACGTATGTGCTGTCTTTTTGTGATTTTCTATACTCTTTTTTCAGATACCGGCGGCAGCTGCTGTCTTGTAGCCGGCAGGCGCATGGATACGGTTGTGCCGCCGCCCGGGATACTGTAGATTTCAAGCCCGTATTCCATCCCGTAATACAGGTGGATACGCTTTTGAACATTATTGATTCCGATGCTGTTGCCTGACAGCTTGCCGGCTAGATTGCGGCGTATGGTCTCCAGCTTCTCCCTGGAAATTCCCGGTCCGTCGTCGGATACAGCCAGAATGAGATGGTCATTTACTTTGCACCCTGTAATGGAAATCGAACCGCCATCTTCTTTTTCCTGTATACCATGGTGAATGGCATTCTCCAGCAACGGCTGAAGCAGGATTTGGGGCAGCAGATACCCTTCCAGTTCGTCTCCGATATCCCAGAAAACCCGCAGCTTGTCTCCCAAACGGTGCTCATAGAGACTCAGATAGGACTTTTCGAATTCTATTTCCTGATGCAGGGGGATGAATTCCTCTCCCTTTTTTATTCCCATCCGGAAAAATTCACCGAGGTCGGATATCATATCCGCCGCTTTCGACTTGTCTCCGCTTTTTACAAGCCACTTGATGGATTCAAGCGTGTTATAGAGGAAATGCGGGTTGATCTGCGCTTTCAGGGCTTCCAGCTCGGCCTGCTTCTTTTCGCTTTCCAGCTTGTTCTGCTTGAAGCCGGCCTCATAAACCTCATGGATCAGTTTTTTTATCTGTACTGCCATATCGTTGAATGCAATACTGAGCTCCTCAATTTCATAAGGGCCTGAAATATACCCGAAATCCGCATTCATGTCCCCCTTGCCAAAGGAGGAAAGGCTGCGTGAAATACGGTCGATGGGCCGGGTAATCCACTGTGAAATCATCCAGGATAGAACGGTTATGACCATCAGGCTGATGATAAAGAAGTAAATATTGAAGTTCAGGATCTGCCAGTTGTCTTCCATGATGAGACTGTAGGGAACTTCCCTTACCAGTACCAGCGGCAGCCTGCTGCAGCGCATCATAAAAATGATGCTCTTCACGCCATTCTGGGTTACCGTTTGAACTGTCACCTTGTTTTCTTCCGCTTTGATCTGGTAAGGCGAATGCAGGCCGATATTCTGCTTCACCGTATGGGAGAGGATGACCCCATTCAGATCGGTAAGATAAACGGAACCGTCCCCCTCACTGAGCCCGTTGTAAAGACGTTCAATATCGACTTCATAATAAGTCGCAGACAGATAGCCGATCACCTTGAACATGTATTCCCCGCCGCCTACACTTCCATCATCCCTGATTTCCCGCATCAGCACAAGGACCTGCCGTTCAAAGGAATCCTTCTGTCCCACCGTCCATACGGGAGCGCCCCTGGAATAGAGCAGCCGGTCGATGCTTGCATCCCTTAATTTCTTATCGGTAAACACGGAGGTCGAAAAGATATTCTCCCGTTTCGCATTATAAATTGCCGTTTCAAATACACCGTCGCCAAGCACCATGTTTTCATAAATTACGTCATTAACGCTCTGATCGTCCTGTTTCTTGACTCCCTTGTCGCTGTTGACCAGCGCTTCCCTCAGCACCTTGTCGATAACGATGCTCTTTGACTTGCGTTCGTTGATATCGATGAAATAATCTATATTACGGGTGGTCTGCACCAGACCGGTCTGAATGGAATCCGCAATTTTGCGTTTCACGACGTCCGTAAGGGAAAAGTATAGAATGATTACGTTAATGAGGGTCGATCCGATAAACAGGATAATGAAAAAAACGATAAATTCACTGCGGAGCTTCAGGAAGGCCGCCTTGCGCCTGGAATTCCCGTGGAGGCCGACACCCGCGCCCGCCCTGTATTTCCGCACTTCCTCAAGCAGCTCCCGTATGGGCTGTATGATTCTTTTTGAGAAAAAGATTGCTGCAACGGCACAGAATATCATCGCTGCGATATAAGACAGAAGGGAAAAGCCGCCGATCATTTTCATCTCCGAGGATATTGTCATAAAGCTGCTGAATATGATAAGCCGCCAGTTTTTGACACTGGTATCCCTTGAATAAACGATATATCTTGCTCCATTGAGATTCATATCCCCCATGCTGTCGGGTTTTACAAGGGAACTGTTGAGATCGTTGAAGCAGGAAACCGCATTGGGGCTGCTGGCCCAAAGGGACTGGTGCGTATCCCCCCTTGTAATCACCGCGTCGATATTTTCTCCAAGGAGATTCTCCAGCCAGTCGGATTTCATCGAAATGATCATGATCCCGGCTTCAGCACCGTCATAAGCAAGGGCCATACAAAAAGCAAACCTTCCTGCAGGTTTACTGTCGCTTCCCAGAATATAGTCCGGTTCCATGATGTAAATGCCGTCAGGCGCCATTTTCATGTCCTTATAGAGCGATGAGGCCTGCAAAATATTATAAGAAAGGCCTGCATCGTTTTCCTTGATGCAGAATTCGCCCGACGGAGTATAGATATCAATGGAATAGATCCTGCCGTAAACGTCAAGAACGCTTGACAGCTGACTCATGACCTTTGCCCGTTCCTGGGTCCGTTGATAGGAATAGTCTGCCGCATCTGCATAGCTTTTCAGATAGGCATGCAGGCGAGCGCTTTTTTCGATTTTGAAGGAAAGCTTCCGGATCTCGGATACAGCAATGGATATCTTGTTATCCATCTGCTTAAGGTTGCTTTCCTCAATTTTTTCCGTCTTTTTAAGTACAATGCCGGTAGTCGATTTATAGGTAAAGTAGGTATTAATGAGCAGCAGCAAAAATACAAGACCCATTGATACCGCAATTACGATCGTCTTGATGTCAAGCTTCAGGATAATTTTTTTCAACAGCCCCTTAAACATCATCGGATTTCCAGTGGGGTCAAGCCCCCATACCCTCTCGTTACGGGCAAAGTGAATTCGCCCTGCACTACACTTCGTGCGCCACGTCTAAACGTGGCGTTTGAACAACGTCAGAGGGGGACTGTGACGTTGTTCAATCCTGTCCCTCTGCATGGATACCCGGCTGCGCAGCCGGTTATCCCGTTACTCTGTCACTGCGATGAATTCAGTTTGTTATTGCGGTAATCATGCGGGTTCTGCCCCGTATACCTTTTAAAAGTCCGGCTGAAATGCCTGAAATCATCATAGCCTACCATGCCGGCCACCTCGTAAACCCTGGTGTCCCTGTGTTTGAGAAGCTCCTTCGCCTTAATCATCCGGACCTGTGTCAGATACTCAATAAAGGTCTGGTTGGTCTTGCTCTTGAAAAAGCTGCTGAAATAGGAAGGGTTCATATATACAAGGTTTGCAACCTCCTCCAGGGTGATTTTTCTTTCGTAGTTTTCGGCAATGAATCTTTTAACAAGCTCCACTCCCGGCACCTCGTCAGCCGCTGTTTCCTTGGGATTGTCCGGAATTTCATAAAGACTGTTCAGTTCCTTGTTGAGACGGCTGAAAACCTCGCTGAAATCCTTTTCCTTCGTCGGTTTCAGGATATAGCTGTATGCACCGTATTCTATGCCCTTGCGTGCGTATTCGAACTCGTTGTATCCGCTCAGGATCACAATCTTGATCTTCGGGTAGCCTGCCTTTATCCGTTCCATCAGTTCAATACCCGACATGACCGGCATCTTGATATCTGTCAGCACAACATCGGGAGCAGCCGTTTTGATCATTTCAAGTGCTGAAGCTCCGTTGCTGCATGCACCGACCGTTTCAAAGCCAAGCTCGTTCCACGGCACCTGGTTTACAAGTCCGTCCCGTATGGTTTTTTCGTCTTCCACAATAAGCAATTTATACATAATTTCTCATCCTGTTATAACGATAATTGCGTATGGATAACGGGTTTTCAGCCGGTTGCCTTTATCCGTGCGCTGCTGCAGTTTTTAGTGCCAATAAAAATATTATAGCGCATAAAATTCATAAAGACAAACCTCTCCGACGGGTCTACAGCCTCCAGCGCACAGTTTCACACGAGGTCGTATACGGTTTTTCCTCCCAGAAGTTTGTAACCGCACAGGAGGTAATCAGGCTCCTGTCAGGAAGCTCAATGGTTACGGGCCATCCGGTATAGGCGTCATGCGAGTGGGCCAGATGGTAGAAATTGTCTCTGTCCCAGGTCTTTCCTCCATCCGCGCTTATCATTGCTGCAACCCCATAGGGTACGTGGTAGTGCGAATAGGTTGCAAGGAGCCTTCCGTCCGAAAGCTCTGTCAGGAAGAAATGGGGTTCGCCGGTCCCGCTGATTCTCCGTGGCCTGCTCCATGTTTTTCCATCATCAAGGGATTCCGTGAGCAGGGTATTCTCAAAGCCCTCGCCCATTGTACCGGAGGGTTGATGGCGGATGGTTGCAAGCATGCTGCCTTCTCTTGCCCTGATTGCACAAACCTCCATAATCCCGGCATAATCCCAATCCAGCTTTCCGATGTCCCTCTGCCAGCTAATACCGCCGTCATACGAACGGAAGACCTCCAGATCGGAGCTTTCGCCGGTCTTATCCGTTTCAAATTCATACCTGTGGTCCAGTGTGCGGACAAAGCAAACACTCCCATCCCTGTCAACAAATACATTGCGAGGATAATCCCGGCTGGTGCCTGAAATGATGGTTTTTGTCCAATTCACGCCCCCGTCTGTGGAACGGTAAACCGGCATGGTATGGGTCATATTCCCGCCCTCCATCAGTTGTGCGGTCATGACAAGCGTGCCGTCCGGCAGGGCACACAGGCTCGGTTCCTTGCCAAGCATGTCGGTTTGATTGATCTGTTCCCAGGTCTCTCCGTTGTCTCTGGAACGGAAAACATTGATATGAAAGGTAACGTCATAAGGTCCCTTGTTTCCCCAAAGCGGACGGCAGGGTGTAATATACAGCGTTCCGTCCGCTGTGCGTGCCATACCCGCCTTGTAATTCCCCCTGGTCCCGACTCTTGTGCGGACAGCCGGTACCCTGGATATCTTTTCGACTGTCTGAAGCTGCTGACCGAAATATCCCGACAGGGCCTCGCCATATACCGGTATGTCATATTCCTTCAGCAGGTGCCGGTTTCTTTCCCTCTCTGTTTCGCTGTTTCCGGGATAGATTACATCCTCAAGCGCTGTCCCTTTTATATTGTCAAACCTGTTGTATTTTGATTTGTCATATTCCATTTTACCTATCTCCTTATCCGCTGAAAGATTACGTATTACAGTGAACGGGTGTCAATAATTTCAACCATGATATCTTCCTTATTGGCATCATAAGCCACGATCAGCTTGTTTTCTTCAACCAGGCAGCAGGGATACTGGTGTCCGTTGATTTTCAGAAGACCCTTTCTGCGCATGACCGCCGGGCTGTCGTTGATCATGTAAACCTTGTCGAAACTGTACCCGTCCTCGCTGATGAGCAGGCAGAGCGGAATCCTGTCAAGCAGGTTGCCTATTGTGTTGTTGACGATATAATACCTTCCGTCCGACAATCTTCCCGCGTAAATCCTGCTCATGGAATCCGGTATGTCTGAAAGTACGGGTACAGACCAGGTTCTGCCGTTATCCTCACTGTAATTCACATACATACGGCAGGATGCCCCCTCATCTCTCCAGAAGACGATGATACGGCCATCGTCAGTCTGGTACCAGGTAGATTCCCCATAAGGGAACCATGCGCCTTCCGGCTCCGGCACATGAATGAATTCCGGGGTTTCGCAGATATTGTCACCCGGCCAGAGAAGGATTGCAGGCCCCTCGTTTTTTGTATTGCACACACACATCAGCCTTCCCTCGGCTGTCAGCCGGGGTGCCTCAAAAATCCACTTGATTCTGGTGCCATAGGAAAATGCCTTTTCCCAGCTGCGACCGTCCGTTGATTGGTAAACATCCATATAGGCGGTTTCCGGATTGATTCTTCTCATCCCTGTAACCGTCTCGTCATGGATTGTCTCTTCCGTCATTATAACGATATAAAGAATGTCATTGGTAGAGTACATCGCTACGCAATTATGCGCCCATTCCGCGCCCTCGGCCGTATCCAGCACCACCGAAGGCTCCGACCAGTTCATGCAGTCCTCCGACTCGGCTATCAGTACGCGCTGCCCGGCATCTTCCTCATTTCTGAAGCCATTGCTCCATGCATAATAATAGCTGCCCTTGAATTTCGCTATTTGATTGTGATGATTATAGGAGCCGTTGAACTCATTTCCGTAATAAACAATTCTCCGTTTGGAAGCTTTTATATGCGGAATGATGGCGGGTTCCGCCCCCTTTGTCCCATGGTCGTCATCCTTCATCAAGCATTCAAAAAGGCCGAAATTCCTTCTCCAAAAATATTCACGCAGCATTTCAGAGGCTTTGGGCCCAAGCATTTTTACCTCATTCCGTGCCGTAATTTTCAATTTTTCCATTGTTATTATCTCCCCCATTATCAGGTTATACTACATTTTCACACACACTAATTTTATCCGGCATATACTGCGGCCAATGCTCAAAGGACGGGTGCATTCGCAAAGCTTTATCCGCTCGAATACCCCGCCCTTCGAATCAGTCCGCCATTACTTTACAAACTTGTCGTAGACTCCTTTGTTCTTTGCAACCGCTTCCGAGAATGCCTTTGCATAATCATCACAGCCGGCTGCCTTCACTTCGCTTACGAATTTATCCCATTCCTTGTCAACATCCTTCTGTCCTACAAGGAATGCCGCATAATACTTCTTCTTGATTTCTTCAACTTTCGCCTTGACAGCTTTCTGCTCATCCGTCATCGTACTCGTACTCAAAAATTCATAGAGCGGCATCTTATCCACTGCATCCTGGAACGGCTGTCCGACCTTTGCGCAGTAATCGCCGATCTCACCTGACGGAAGAACGCTTTTCAGGATAAGATTAGTGGAGTTGTTTGCTGCTTCGGAGATGGTTGCATATTTTTCGAAATGGTAGTAGCCCTGTCCTGTCAAATCGCTGAAGGGAGTCCACTCAAAGCGTGTGGTTTCACCCGGCAGGTAGATCTGTACTTCCTTGAAGAACTCATCCTTGTTGACATTCTTGGTCCCGTCGGCATTCTTTGTATAATGCACGCCCTCGATACCATACCACTTCAGATCCTGTCCTTCGTCGGAAAGCATGTAGTTGAGCAACTCAAGCGCTCTTTCAGGATTCTTCGAGTTTCCGTAAATTACAGTATTGGTCGCTGCTACGTCTGCAATGGGAAGACGGATATTTGCAATTCCGTTGGGTCCTTTCATCGGAGCTTCGTCCGCCATGATGTCAACACCGATTTTCGCACTCGGGTTCACCTTCAGCATTTCATTATAAAGGTCTCCGATTGACATTCCCTGGTAACCGGGGCCATTGGAGATGAAGGTTGCATATTTGCCGTTAATGAATTTTTCTCTGACAACTGCAACCGTATCATTTGTAATAACCTGCTTGTCTATGATGCCTTCCTTATAAAGCGTCTGGAGAAGCTTCCACTGCTGTTTTGCGGTATCGGTGGTTGAAGTGTCGATAAAGTTTCCGTTTCCGTCGGGTATGAGTTCAAGAATGTCTACACCATAAGTACGGAAGAATATAGGTGAAATGAGACCGATCAGGTTGCCTTTGTCAACACGCATTCCAAGAGGAATTACATTGGGTTTCTTTGCTTTTATTTCACGAAGCATTGCAACATATTCGTCAACGGTTGCAGGCAGCTTCAGTCCCAGCTCATTGATAACCTTGCCGTTATATGCCACGCCGCCGGCCCAGGGATTGATCAACTGAGAAATGGACCAGATGGCAAAGGTCTTCTCCGAATCACCGAATTTAAACTGGTTGATCAGCTTGTACATCGGATCGTTAAAAAGCTTGTTCAGTACAGGATACTTTCCGGGATTTTTCGCAACGGCCGAGCCCATATCAAAGAGAAGGCTTTCTTTCTCGGCATTTGCCGTAAAGTTGGGTTCCAGACCGTCGTCAATAATATCGGGAGCTTCGCCGGAAGACAGGTAAAGATTCAGCTTTTCATGGTAGGTTGCCGTATCTCCGGGATTCACAATCTTCAAGTGGATATTGAACTTTTCTTCAATATACTTTTTGATCCGGTCGTTTTTCATTCCGTCAACATTGTCAACATTGATGTCAAACTGCATCATGGTCAGCTCAACCAGGGGCTTTTTCTCAGCCGTTGCCGATGTCTGCTGCGCAGCTGCAGTCGTACCAGCCGTTTCCTTCGTTCCGCCGGAAGAACCGCAGCCTGCAAGCAAAGTTAATGCCAGCAGTATGCATAAGACGGTACTCAGCAGCTTTTTCATGTTCACTTTCATAAAATTACCCTCCTTGAATTATTATACTATATACGCATAAGGCTATAAAGCCTAAGTGCTTCGGAATTTGGCAGCCGGGCGCGGAATCAGCCTTTTACGGCACCGATCATGATTCCTTTTACAAAGTACCTCTGCAGGAACGGATATACGATGATAATCGGCAGCATCGCCAGAATAATTGTTGTCATCTTCAGCGGCAGCGGCGGAAGATACCCGAATTTATTGAGCATGGCAAGGCTGTTTCCCTTTACGGCATTCGGATCGGTGAGCAGTTTTCTGAGTACCTGCACCACCGGACGGAGCTCGGGGCTTTCACAATAAACCAGGTAGGTATACCAATCGTTCCATTGTGCTACCGCATCAAACAGGAAAACGGTAGCAATGGTCGGTTTTGAAATCGGGATAATAATTTTAAAGAACATATATATTGCATTCGCCCCGTCAATGGATGCCGCCTCTTCAAGCTCCTGAGGCACGGTATAGATGAAAAAGCTGCGCATGATCACGAAGTTGCCTACACTCATCAAAAGAGGAACACTCAAAGCCCATAGGGTATCATACATATGAAGATTTCTAATCAGCAAAAATGTGGGGACCAGACCGCCGCTGAAGAACATGGTGAATATAACGTAAAAGTTGATTGCTTTCATTCCCTTTATGTGTTCCTTGGAAACTGCGTATGCCATCATCGCAGTAAGGATGACCGATGCAGATGCGCCAAACAGTGTTTTAAAAAACGAAACGGATAATGCCCTTTTAAAAGCGCCGCCTGTAATAATGCTGATGTAATATTTTAATGTAGGCGGAAAAGTAGGCAGTATATTGAAGCTTACCGTGGAGAACTTTTCCGCTTCGGACAGGGAGCCTATAAAGACATACCACATGGGATAGAAGCAAACGAATGCAAAGCCTAGACAGAAGGCATAAATAAACACATCAAAGAAATTGAAGCCCATTACCGACAGCATGGAGGATTTCCGCAATCCGATCCTAGTCATAAATTACCCTTCTCCTTTAAAAGATTCCTATTACATCCATTTTCTTGACAAACCTGTTTGCAATATACATGGCAGTCAGACTGATCACATTGAATATGGTACTGAGCGCCGTAGATATCTCAAACGCCCTGTCAGGCAGCTCTCCGCCGAAACCGACGCGGTACAGGTAAGTGGAAATGACATCGCCCGTATCATAAACAAGCGGGTTGTACAAATTGAATACCTGTTCAAAATTTGAGCCAAAAATATTGGCAACTTCCAGCATCAGTAAAACGGCAATTGTCGGATACAGCCTGGGCAGAGTAATATATCTGATCTTCTGGAGCCGGTTTGCGCCGTCGATTATTGCAGATTCGTACAATCCGGGATCGATACCGGCTAATGACGCTAAATATATAATCGTAGCAAAACCTGCCGATTTCAGGATGTTTGATATTACAAGGACTGCGCGGAAATACGCAGGCTGGATCAGGAAGTATACAGATTCGCCTCCCAGAGCAACAATCACCTTATTAATTGCGCCATCCTCCGGATTCAGAAAAATGGTGATCAAACCTGCAAATACGACCCAGGATACAAAGTTTGGAAGATAAATGATGGTTTGAACCGTCCGCTTGACCTTGGTAGAAACAATTTCATTGAGCAAGAGCGAAAGGAATATAATGAAGATAAATCCGAATACGATGTTGTAGATATTGATAATGACTGTGTTTGCCAGTACCCTGTAAAAGCCTTCGTTTTTAAAAAGCGTGGTAAAGTTTTCAAGACCCACCCACGGGCTCCGCCAAATGCCCTTTGATACCTTGAAGTCCTTGAACGCTATCAGGATTCCGTACATGGGCATGTACCTGAAAACGAAGATGTACAAAAATCCTGGCAAGGCAAGCATATAAAAGAACCAATGCTTTCTGATATAAGTCAGGAATCTATTTCTACTTCGGGGCTGCAATCCATTTTCTTCCGCCAAACCGATTCTGCCTTCCACCTTTATATCTCCCCTTTTGTTATAAGTGACCCGGATAACACACGTCCATGTCTTTTATAAAAGTTTGCCTATTAGATTTTAAGTTTTCATAAATGCTGAGTTTGAAACGCTTTACTTGATGAGTAAATTATAACAAATTCCTGAAAACCGGCTGTGTGTTATTTTTATGTTTGTGTAGCTTCTTTTTGTGCATTTTTTAGTTATCCGGCAAAGATAGCATGTACAGGCGATCATTGATCGCCCTGCTGCTTATTTGTACATCAAACCGGGGTCTATACAGGACCAGAAGGTTTCAACAAGCCTGCCCGCACCATCCGGCAGGTCTCCGGTAAATATGGAAACTCCGGAAGCCAGCCTGGTGGGTTCTTCTGAGCTTTCATCCTGGAAAAACAGATCCGGATGTAAAGGATAGTTATCAATAATAAAGTGAATCAGATCCCGCATTTTAAAGGTTCGTATCACTGCATTCCCGATGGAACCGATCGTGACCAGGGACGCCTCTTCAAGCATTTTGCCGATTTTGTCAAAGTCGTGGGGATGCTCATAATAGCTGCCCGAGCTGTTCGGCTTCGGCTGGTAGTCCGTCATCACCCTTTCCTCCAAAATACCGTCAGGCCTTTTAAGGCGCACCTTTCTTTCAATGGTGTGTCTGCAGGGAACTTTTACGAGATATTCTCCGAAATGGTGGCTCGTACAGGAAACATAGGTGAGACCGGCCATCACAATTCTTGTGTCCAGCCCCAGCATCCTGCCGAAGGAGCTTAACATATCAAATACCGGAAGTTCAAGGTCCACTCCCGTAATGAAGCCGGCATTGGGACCAACGGCAGAAAAGCTATGCCTGTAAGCAGCGCTCCGCAAAGCACCCGGAAGCTTGCGGATTGCTTCACTGATGGCACCCATCTCCGATTTGTCCTTCACAGGGTCAATGACCGGGTATTCTTCCGTTTCATGAATAAAGGTAAAGGCAGGCGCAACAACTGTACCATCCGTCCCAACCGCTTCAATCAGCGCTTCTGCAATGGTATGTGCACCGCCCTCGACAAAACCGAAGGGCCTTAATGCTGAATGGATCAGAACAGTTTCTCCGGGTTTTATCCCCGAACGGATAAACCCCTCCAGGGCCTGTGCCTTATTGACGGAATTGGTTTGATTGATTGGGTTCATTTTTTCAACACTCCTTGACAATTTTATAGATGGAAATAAACATCCTTGTCAAGTAAAGCATTTAATAGATTCATTTATTTTTTCAGAACTCAGCACTTCAATTATAGCATGCCTGAAAGATATGTCAACAATGTGCTGCTTCCAGCTTTCTAAAGGTCAAAAAAAGAGAAGCTTCCTGTGAAAGCCTCTCTTTTTTCTGCTGTTTCTTTGGGGGGCCATCCGCGACTCGAACGCGGGACCCTTTGATTAAAAGATATATTTCTCTTTAAGGTTCACTTTATCCCATGAAAGTGCAAATAATTCACCGCGTCTCAATCCTGTTGCAAGATCAAGCAAAAATAATGCTCCCAATCTTTCCTCCTGTATTAGTGATCGGGCGTGGGGCTAGTAGCAGGTGTGGGTGTAGGCTTAGGAGCAGACGGCAAAGCTGGAACATCCAACTGCGCCGACATATCCGATTCTACCCATTCGTTGACAGCGGAAACTTTGAAGCTACTTGCGGTTACTGAAGCCATACTACCGGTATCGTAGTAATTGCAGCCTGTTACAGTACCGATTCTGCTCCAGGTACCGTCATCAACAGAACGCTTGTAAACATTGTATTTCGTCGAATGCTGTACCTCATCCCAGTTCAGTCGGATGTTTCCGGACTCTGCAGTATCTGCCCGGAGATTCTGCGGAGCATCGGGAATTTTAATAAAGATAGCCGCATCTGCTCTGGTATATACCGTATTAAATGCACTTGACCTATCATCAATCGCTGTCAATGTCAGGTTACCGTTTGTTCCTGCAGTGAAGTTGTATTGACCCAGACTGACGAATTTTTGTCCCGCATACATTGAACCGATATATACATCGGTGGACTGGTTTCCCTGATGAATGGTATATTTGACCCTATCTGCCGTATTCAGCGAAATACCGGGATTCCAGACGGCTACCTCATACTTGCCTGCGTCCGTTATATCAGGAGTCCAGGTTACGGAGTCACCTGCATTTCGAGTCGCTCTGGTTGCACGTTTGCTGCCGCCGTTCTCATATCCCTGAAGATCTGCTCCGCTATGTGCGCCATAGGTTAAAGGACTTACGGTGTAAGGGTATGAATTATAATCATAGCCCCAATTTCCCGACTCGGTATAACCGCTGCCGGAGGGGCCGACCACAATCGCGCCGTCCGGGACTTTTACGCCATCATACGCTTTTGCATAATACCTGACATAATCAAAGGTCACTTCTCCGGGAAGCCGGCTATCATTAATGGGAGTAGCGCCGACCTTCATTGCCAGACTTGTCAGCCACAGGTTTTGCGGCAGGCTCGGACCGGGTCTTAACCTGAAGCCGATCATCTTTCCGTCCACAAAGAATTTTACTCTGTCCGGTGTCCATTCAAAGCCGTAAGTATGATAGCCGTCTGAGGTATCGACATCATGATAATACATCGGGCCGGTACTGTACTGCTCAGGATAATAATAGTGCGAGGCTGTAGGAACATAAATATCCGGCTCCTGTGAATCCACCTCAAATCCGTCGATTTCCAGCACAGGTGGAATTTCATTCGCTCCATAGATCCAGAAAGATGAATGAAACCCGCTGTATCCCCAAAGCTTCGCTCTTGTTTCATAATAGCCATACCCCAGTCCCATTTTTGAAATAAGCCCGCCGCAGGAGTATTGGTATGTATTGCCGTCTTTTCCAACCGTCGTTTCTTTCTTCAGTGCAATATGCATCATCCCATCGCTGACCGAAATATTTTCCCGCCTGTTATTCCCCTCAAATCTGGGTAAATCACGGTAGTCCCATTTATCAGTGTCCACAGTGGCCTCGTTAAACTCATCCGACCATGATAACTGAAACTGACTGTCATCCAAAGGGCTTGTCAACAAATCCAATACGTAGTCCATGGATTTAGTGCCGTCAGCAGAAACTGCCCTAACTGTTACTGTTCTGCCACCCTCAACAAAAGAATCGGGGTCAATCTCTTTTGATACAGCTTCCACACCATCAATATAAACCTTCTGGCCATCGCATGCTTTTTGAATATTTAAGGTACCGCACTGCAGCATCTGCACCGTATAGTCCCCGGTCAGCGGATGAAAGTCCAGGCTGCTTCCGGTGATTGTAATATTGGAGAGTCTCTCATAATCTCCGTCATACTGCCAGGGTAATCCGGCCCCACTTCCATAAACATCGAAGGAATACAAGCCGCCCCAAACTTTGATTCTGTTCTTCTCTGCATAGAACCGCACATACCTTGCAGTCACCTCGTTGAAGTCAGCTACTTCCAGACAGGTGTTGACCGTCATATTCGAAATCGGGTCAAATTCCTGCCCTTGTCTTGTATCCGGAGGAGTCGATTTAACAAATGCATCCTTCCAGTTAACTCCATCGTCGGAATACTGTATTTTGTAATTAGCATAAATTTCATTTTTGAACATTTTCATAACCGCTTTATCAAAGCTGGTCCTTCTGCCTAAGTCCACCTCCAGCCATAGGAATTTATTTGCGTCAAGGGACAGGTTTCTCCACACTGTTTTTGATTCTCCGTCCAATGCACTTTGGGGAGGAGTTTTAACATAATATTGAGATGCGGCCGCAGGCATATTCAAAGTCAGACTGTTCCTTGCCGTACCTGCAATAGGAGCTGACAGTGAGGATTCTCCCGCCGGGTTTACCCCTGCGATCTTGTAATAATACGTTAAATTTGCTTGTACACTCGTATCCGTGTATATGCTTTCCGTCCCTGCATACACAGAAACATACGGTCCGTCAGGCCCCAATGCCCTATACAGCTTGTAACTATCCGCTCCGTTTGAACCGTTCCATAGCATTTGAATTTCAGCATTACTGGTAAACGCCGGCTCAAGGCCCATTGGAGTACCCGGTATATTTTTACACTGAAATTGTCTGACCGCTGTTTGGCCATAGGCAACACCGGTAATTTCATAGGCGACATCACCGAACTCACTGGATTTGCTGACAAAGACGGGAATATCAAAATAATTTATTCCGTTTTCCACCCTGTCCGGCGTACCTCCAAGCACCAGGCTTTCAGGTGAAACAAAAAGTTTCGTCCCATTGCCGTATGCTGAAAATGTAACATTTTTACCTGCCAGCTCGCCAAGATTATTTCCGTATACCGAAGCCGTAATGGTAAAAGAATCTTCATTGACTGCCATATCTTCTGCGAATTTGATATACAAGGGAGGGGCCATGGTTGTCGCATTAACCGGCCCATATTGCGAAGACTCCACCTCGGAATCATTAGCGCTGACCTTATAGTAATAGGTGGTCCCTCCGCTGCATGCGGTGTCGGTGTATGTGGTATCAATACCCGAATATACCAAACTATAACCGCCGGAAGCGCTCCTTGACCGGTAAAGCTTATACCCGGCTGCCCACGAAGCGGTATTCCAGCTTAATGAAATAGAAGTGGAGGATAGCACCGACAAATGTAGCTGGGAGTCAAAAGCGATAGGGGTAAATTTGACCGCATCAGCGCGGACCGTTTTCCAATCCGTCTTAGCTTTAAGCCGTACATATTCGCCGCCACTGCCGTTAAATTGATAAGCCCCCAGCAGTTCATATCCGGAAGTACCGGAGGCAGTGTTCATTGTTTGTGTCGATTGAACACCCTGATGGAATACTGTCACTTCTGCATTCGGATCATTGGTCGAGTGCACAACTTTGCTTATGTATACTTTGTATTCACCTGCTGTCAGGGCAGGGGGCATCCAGGTTGCATATGACCCCTTTGCCGTATTGATATAACGGTGACTGGCTCCTACCTGCCCAAGGCTTGTCGTGCTGGTTGCCCAGGCAGAGGCGGCTGCGTATTCACTGTATCCCGGATCTCCATTGTCCATGACGACGCCCCCGGTCCCAGCATTGCCTTTGACCGGCACACTTACGAGCAGACCTAAACAAACAGACAAAACAAGCGCTACTGAGATTACTTTTTTCAGCATACTTTCACTCCTTTAACTCCTAGTAATTGAGGGACTTTCTCTCAATAAGGGGATATGCACATTAAAAGAACAATCTCTTTCCGCGTCCGCAGCGACAGCACAGAACAGCACCGCAGGCACACCGTTATCAAGCCACAACTGAGGCCTTTCAAGAGCTTCTACCGGTTCCACCGTCCCGTCCTCCCAGCAAATCTCCCGTTTGAAGGCAAAAGGATTCAAGGAGGCCTCCCAGTGCATGCCGTCAATGGACTCAAATAACGCAATAGTGGCTTTCCCACGGCCTGTAAAGTATCCTTGAAAATCTTTTACCAATGCATAGAACCTGTCATTCTGCACCCAAATGTATGGATCTTCAACCGACCATTCATTTGCAGGGTTAATCATGATGGGCGCAGCTTGTTTTACAAATGGCCCCAGCGGATGTTTCGCCACAGCTACTCCACAGATTACCGCACCCCCTTTGGGCTTCGGACCGTCGCCGACAGCCTTGTACACCATATATATCCGGCCGTCCGGCCCCTGAGCCGCCGTAGGATTACTGGTCATCAAATGATCAAAGGATCCGGGAGTAACGTCAATACACGGCTTATCGGCTTTGTACCAGGGACCCGCCGGATGATCTGCCACAGCCACACCGACACGCTGGTTATTCCTGTATTCCCACCAATCGGGGTCCTGCATGGAAGGCTTTCCCCCAAACACGCTCTTTCCCTTTGTCCCCATATAGTACATGTAATACTTGCTTCCGATTTTTAATACTGTGGGGTTGTGAACGGTACAAGCATCCCATCTTTCCCCACCGCTTCCCTTCAGCGCAATTCCCGCATATTGGTATGGGCCTAACGGATGGTCGGAAACCGCATACGCAACCTCCGAATGTGTCACCCACGCAAAATGGCCCAATGCTTTGGGCCAACGCGAATAAAAGAGATAGTAACGATGTTGCTCTCCCTCCACCATACTTCCGCACCAGACATGGAAGCCATTTTGTTTGAATACCGCTGTTCTCGGCACCGGCAGCATTAATTCATTAAAATTCAACGCCAATGCATCGCCTCCCTCCACTTTTTACAAGCGTTCCTTACCTGATATCCGGTTATTTTACAGCTTCTAAGCAAAAATCAACCATGTCGGTCACGGTGGTCTGTGCCAAACACATCCGGGTATCCGCCCCGCCATAATAAATATTTAACGTCCCATCCGGCATTTCCACTGCACCTGACGTAAATACCACATTCGGAGTCTGGCCTGTGCATTCATAATCCTTTTCAGCCCCCAGAATAAACTCTTTAGGTGCGGCAATTACCCTGGATGGGTCCTCAAGGTCCAATAGCATTGCTCCCAGATAATAATTGAGCGTCGAGCAGGTAGGAGCCGTAGCATGGTAAATCTCAAGCCAGCCTTCCTTCGTTTTAATAGGAATGGCTCCCGCGCCATTTTTATTCCTGTTCCAGTGATTACACTCCAGATTCAACGGCATCGACCTCCCCCAAAATTCCAGGTCGGGCGAGTAGCTGATCCACATACGCCCATTTCCGTTATAGTCCTGCGGCCTGTCCAGCCTTGCGTACATCCCGTTGATTTTTTCGGGGAACAGCACCGCATTCCGGTTTGAAGGCTGCGATAGGTACGGCAGAGGCCTGAAATTCCTAAAGTCATCCGTGGCCGCCGTACCTATGCAGCAGCCAAAGCCCTCCAGCCATGAGGCATGGCAAACGTAGTATTGATCCTCCAGCCTTGTAATGCGCATATCAAACCGGTGTGCCTTTTTAAACCTTTTCTCCGTTTCACATAACGGATAGTTGACAGGCTCCGGGTCCACTTCAAAGTGGATGCCGTCACAGCTCTCCGCTGTATAGAATTCAGTTGTACGGGCACAGTCTTCAACGCGCAGAATCAGTAGCGCCTTGCCGCCAAACCATGCAGCCCCCGCATTCATAACACTATAGCATCGGAAAGGCATGTTCTCCGGCGTAATTATCGGATTGCCTTCATATCTTTTCAAAGGATATTTATTCATGCGTTTTATTCTTCTTCCCATTTTTGATTTCGAAGCAAACAGGTACAATTCTCTCTTATGACCATTATAAAATGTTTGGTGCAGATTAAAAATTACACTGGTTATACATATTTAGGCTCTTTTAATACTTGTTTAAGAAAGTTCAAAAAACGCCATGACACGCTGTAAACCTCAGCATCAAGGCGTTTAAAAGCTAATTGTACAGCTTCCTGCGCTTATTTTATTTTTGGTATCACTATTCTTACCTTTGTCCCTATCCCTGCTTTGCTGTAAATGGTAACCCCATATTCTTCACCGAAAATCAGCTTTATTCTTTGGTTCACATTTTTCAAGCCGAGGTTATGGTCTTCCTTAATATAGTTGCTTGTCAGATCCCGGTTGATGTCCCTGACAGTCTCCTCCTCCATTCCAACGCCGTTATCCTCCACTTCCAGGACAAGTAACTCTTCCTGTATAAAGCCCTTGACGTGCACACAACCAATCCCCTTTTTCTTTATGCCGTGCAACAACGCGTTTTCAAGGACAGGCTGCAGCATTATCTTCAGGACCATCAACTCCATCAGTTCTTCCGGAACCTCCCAGCGGACTTCGAACATGTTCTCAAACCGGACCTTTTCAATGGCGACATACTCTCCCGTATGCCTGATTTCGTGCTTGAGCATGATTAAATGGTCCTGAGTTTCCAGACTCAACCTTAACAGATTCGCCAGATTGGTGATCATCCCTGAAACCTCATTTTCTCCATTGGTAAGGTCTATTGCCTTCCACCGGATGGTCCCGAGCGTATTATAAAGAAAATGGGGATTGATTTGCGACTGCAGGGCAATAGATTGTGCTTTCTTCAACATTGTCAGGTAATCTGCAAGGCTGAGCTCCATATTCTTCCGGTTGACGTTGAAATCAATGAGCCGGGAGAGAATAAATTTAAGCTCGTTATAGCCTTTTCTGGGAAGGCTTGAAGACAGGCCGGCAATCTGTTCCGGGTGATTGATGATCGTAATTATATCTCCGAAGGGCTTATAAACACTAAGAGAAATCAGGAAAGCCAGAATAAAGGATAGGAAAATTCCACTGAGTGCCGAATACAGGATGATACTCCTTAAATATCTGGCTTTTTCAACCTTGCCGATGGAAACTACCGTCATATAGCGGTATTCCGACTTAGTGGAACTTATGATGGAAACAAGTATCTTATCCTTTTTGTAGCTGATAACGTCAGATACGTCCTTCCCTGGTTCAAAACCGCTCAAGGCCGGTATTTGTTGAATTGTCTGCCCGGTCAGTGCCGTATTTTTGTTAAAAATGATCCGGTTGCTTGGGTCCAGAATGTAGACATTTTCCACATTATTTTCCACGTCTTTTTCGAATACATCCCCCAGAAACTGCTCAAACTTGGTCAGATCAATATTGATTGCCGCCGCCCCCAGGTATTCTGCTCCTGTTTGGGGAAGAGCATATACACAGGTGAGAAAGCTTTTGGTTTTATTCGCCCCTATCAATGCACGCCGGTAATACAGCTTGTTCATATAACCTTCATTTTTAAAATGCTTGATCCACTCATTATCTTCGAAATCATCCGTAGGCAAATATGCGCCTTCTACCGATGATATGACCCGGTTGTTCAGCATGGAGTACAGGTAAATGGAATCAAGGTTCTCTGTCAATGAATTGATAAGCAGCCTGCTGGTGTTGTTGATACTGACAATATTTTCATAACTGCGAAGACCGCTCATGTCGATTGCCAGAAAGGAGCCTAGATCCTTGTCGGCAGATAGCTTTATAATCGTCCTGTCAATATCCGCCAGCACCATATCCACCGTATCCCTGATTTTAAACAGGGACCTTTCATATGCATAGATCAAATCCTTCTCAACGCTTGTTCCATAGAAATAATATATTACGCTGCTGATAGCCGATAAGGGTAATACAATAATTATGAAAATTAAAAGGAAGTATTTAAGAAAAATACTTTTTTGTTTATAGGTAGAAATGAGATTCCAAACACTTACAGCCCTCTTCTTCATTTGTTATCAGCCTCTCGTGGAATACCTGAATGCCTTCTTTTATTATAAGCCTGGTTCAGAACGTCTACAATAGAAAAATGGCACAGCCCCTTATGACAAAAATGGATTTGTTCATAAGGAGCTGTATCACCCTCTTACCTATCTTTACTTGTTGTTCGCCTTGATGTAGTCGTTCATTTCTTTAACATACGCTTCCCCGCCGTTTTCATACCATCCTGCGATAGCTTCATCATATGCACCGGAGGGAGCTTGCCCAAGAATAATATTTGCAATGGTTTCACTCATTCTCTTTTTGTAATCGATAAATTTCGGGTCCAGGGCAGCCTTGGGCACATAGCCCATATCCAGTGAAATGACAGCATTGTCAACTGCTGTTTTCAGCCAGCCTTCCACTCTGGGTTTAAAGGTTTCGTCCAGTGTAAGAGAAAGGAATACATTGACGTCCTTTGCTCTTCTGATCAACGGCCACCATGCTATTCCATGGCCAGGGTCCGGATTTTTGTACTCCTCCGTGGGTATCCTTTTTCCGTCCGCCAAGGTAAAGCCTATACCTTCTCCGCCATACAGACTGTAATCAGCATAGAATTCGTCCGACAGCATATAATCAAAGGCTTCAATAACCCTATCGGGCTTTTTGCTTGAGCGGGTAACGGCAAATCCCCCCCAGGCCCCGCTTGAATAAGTCAGTCCTGTTACTTTGCCTGCCTCGGGATTGATGATTCCGCTGATCCAGATCAGATCACCCTCCGGATTTACCTTCTTGATCAGGTCCAGATCGGGTTTCACGTGTCCCGGGAATCTGGCCCTTACGCCGTACTTTCCTTTTACGAAATTATCATGGGCCTGTGAATCCTTCATTACAGCCCAATCCGGGTCGGCATACTTGTTTTGGTAGACCATGCTCAGATATTCAAGAAATTTCTTGAATTTATCCGTTTTTTTACTGAATTTGGGGTCCATATATTCATAGTCTTCGCCGGTTGTCTTCTGCCAGCCGGTCAGGCCAAAGGCTCCACCGAGAATATCCGTATTCAGAAATGAAGAATACAGGGGTACAAAATCTCCATCCGGATTGACTGAAGTATGTAAGCCATACGTGTCATTCTTTCCGTTTCCGTCAGGATCATCCTGTGAGAAACGCTTTAAGATATCCGTAAACTGCTCCAGAGTGACAGGCTTGCCGTCCTCAACCTTAATATTCAGTTTATCCAGCCAGTCCTTTCTGACTTCAAACCCATCTCCACGCACCAAAGTCGAACGGACTATCAGGTACTTTTTGTCATCCCCTTTGTATTCAACAGCTTTCCAGGATTCCGGCAAGGTCCATTGCATCAGGTTTGGCGCATTTTGCAGGTATGGATTGATATCGATGATATTTCCATTTTCCACATTTGCCTTCAAGTTTACGTCATTGACATCGTTGAACAGTACTACATCCGGCATATCTCCTGATGCAAAGGTAATTTGCAGCTTTTCATTGTAATTTGCCGAAGGTGCCAGCGTAACCTCCATCTTTACCCCGGTTTCCTGCTCAATTTTCTTGAAGTTGGATTCACCAATCGGTGAGTTGGGTCCGGCACTGGTGTAGAGCATCTTTAAGGTATACGGTCCTTTTGCTTCCGACGCCTGGGCCGATTGCCGGGTTTCCGTGCTTTTGACACTGCTTTCAGTTTTGTCGCTGGTGTTTCCCGATGTACTGCCGCAGCCTGCCAGCAAAGAAATTGCCACAACGACTGCAGTTGACATCGAACAGATCCTTTTAAAATTCATATAACGCTCCTCCTTTAATGTACCTTTATAATAAGGCATAACCCGCCAATATTATTTAATTCAGCCTTTCACTGCCCCGATCATCACTCCCTTTACAAAAAACTTTTGTACAAAGGGATAAATAATAACGACAGGGAGTATAACCACAACCAGACAGGCATATTGAACCGACTTTGTATAGATATCCTGAGGCTTGACCATCTCGTTTGCATATAATGCGGAACTGGCATTGGTGATAATTTCACGCAGCAGCAGCTGTACAGGCCAGTTTTTGTCCGAACGTATGAAAAGTACAGCTTTAAAATAGTCGTTCCAGTACAAAATCCCCAAAAACATGCTGATCGCCGCCAATGCCGGCTTTGATAGCGGCAGTATGATTTTGTAGTAGATATAGAATTCCGGTGCGCCATCCATCTTTGCAGCTTCAATCAAACTTTCCGGTATAGATTCGAAAAAAGATTTCATTAATATCAGATTGTAAATAGGAATTAAAGATGGAAGAATCAGGGCCCATAACGAATCATACAGTCCAATCCCTTTAATCACCAGGTATTCGGGTATAATCCCCCCTGGAAACAACATAATGATTATATAAAAGGTCATTAAGTATTTTTTCCCGCGGAGTCCCTTCCTTGACAAAGGATACGCCGTGATAGAAATCATAAACATTCCGATGAGGGTACCGGCACCTGTGATAAACAACGTATTCAAATAGCTCCTTAGCATATTGGGGCTGGTGAAGACGTATATAAATGCGCTGAAGTCCAGATCAACCGGAAAAAACATCAGTGGGTTCAGCAGATAGGATTTATAGGAACTGACCGATATGGATATGATATTTAACAAGGGGTACAGCATTAAGACTGCTACAATACCAAGCAGCGCTAAAATAATCATGTCCAATAACTTGTCCTCATTGCGGTTACCTGCCAGTTTAGTCGCCATTACCACAACCCCCCTTCTCCGTATTTCTTGGCAATCTTATTTGTTACCATTACAAATACCAGAGCAATTACCGACTGAAACATATTAATGGCCGTAGCATAACTGAACCGTCCTGTCTGGATGCCTGTCCGGTAAACATAGGTCTGAATCACATCTGCCACCTTATAGACCATTGGATTGTATAAGAGAAGAACCTGTTCAAAATTTACGGTTATCAGCGCACCGACCCTGAGAATCAGCAGGACTACAATTGTGGGAATCAGACTCGGAAGCGTGATATGCCATATCATTTGCAGACGCTTTGCGCCATCAATCATTGCAGATTCATACATTTCACTGTTAATAGAAGATAATGCCGCAAGGAATATTACTGTCCCGTATCCGGCTTCCTTGTAAATACCGGATATTACAAATACTGTCCTCCACCATTCCTTTTGCTGAAGGAATGCGGTCGGCTGGCCTCCAAACAGCTTAACAGCTTCATTGACTACACCCCCATCGGGCGATAGCATTAATTGAACCATCCCTGCCAGGACTACCCACGAAATAAAATATGGAAGATACACTACGGTCTGGGTAAACTTTTTAAACCACAGGATTTTGACTTCATTCAGCAGCAAGGCCAAAATCAGAGGCGCCGGGAATCCCCACACAAGGTTCAGAATACCCAGTACCAGTGTATTTTTAAATATCTCCCAAAAATCCAAGGAATCAAAGAAGATATACTTAAAATGTTTCAACCCTACCCACGGACTTGTAAAAATACCCATTAACCCATCGCCCATCCGGTAATCCTGAAACGCTATCACATTCCAAAAGATCGGAAGATATTTCAGTATAAAAAGTATCACGATGGAAGGGACCAGCATTACATAGAGCGCCCTGTTCCTGAAAAAATACTTCAAAAAACTTTCTTTCGTACCTTGAGCCTGAACCATTCCTGCACCACCTCAGTTATTCTGTACATTTAAATCATACAATACCCCTCTTTTTAATTCAATGTATCTGAGATGACGCTTTTAGTACCACTCTTTTTATATATCCCGCCATATCCGTTCAAGCTTGCACAAATTTTACTTTCAGTGCACCTGCCTTTACTTTTCGTCTATTCCTCTTTCGAATACTCTCCCCATAGACACTTCCGGTATTCGGTGGGCGTCTGTCCGGTACACCGCCTGAAAACCTTATAAAAATAACGCAGGCTCTCGTAGCCCACCATATTGCTGACCTCATGCACCTTGTAACGGCTATCTTTCAGGAACTCCAATGCATTCTCCATCCTGATATGAATCAGATAATCGGTGAAATTTTCACCGGTTTGTTCTTTAAATAAACGGCTGAGATAGGCTGGGTTTAAAAACAGGTAGTCGGCAATGTCTTCCAGCGTTATATCCTTGCCGTAATTTTCCTTGATATATTGCTTAACCCGGCTGACAGCATTTCCGCCTGTCGGCTTTATGCCCGATTTTATTTTATCAATTAGAAGCCTGAGCTTGTCCATCCCCCATTCCTTCAACTCGGCAATGTTCGACTTGCTCAGTATTTCGTCATAGTAAAAAACCTGCTGGTTCAATATTGAAGCCTCCATGCCGATTTCCACCAGCTTATTGAAGAGGATGGCAAAGAGATTGATAATAAACGTATGGACAATTTTTATATCCAGATCCCCGATCTCCTGCAAAAAACTTTCATAGGTACCGGCAGACAGGGGGTAGTCTCCGGAGCTTACATGCGTCACCAGAAGCTTTGTCTGCTCCAGAATCCTGACAAAATCCTTTTCTCCCGTTGCTTTTAAAACGTCCGGACTGACGGTATGAGATACAGCTTTGACTGGTGTTGCGTCCATCGACAGGTCCAGTACGCTTTTATAGTATTTTTCTACACGGATGTTGATCCCAAATCCAAAGAATTTTTTAATTTCCTCTTCAATAGCCTCAAGCTCCCCTTGCAACCCCTGCTTGAACTCCGCCATACTTCCCTGTGTATTGGAAACCGCCAACAGCTTGATACAATCCCGGGCATTAATAATGTGGTAAAATCTTATCTCTTCCTTTGCTGTCTGAAAAAAGTTGATGACTGCATTATAAAAACCTTCCCTTCCATAGTCCCATCCCTTGTTTTTGTAACTGCTAATTTTTCCGATAGAGGCATCTACGACACAGCACGGATCTGCCTCCAAATCGAATTTAATCCCCAGAATCCGGCTTCTCCTTTTAATTTCAGAAGGATTTCTGAGGGCGCCGAAGACAAGATCGGAAAAAAACTGTTCCTTTAAAATTGATCTGAGGTCTTCATACTGTTCCTTGTCCGATTGCCTCTTTTCCAGGCTGGCTCTTTCGGTGTCCATAGTCCTTCGCAGCTTTGAAAAGACCTCACTGGCTTCATCGGTTGAAATCGGCTTAAGAATATAGTCTGCGACCTGATACTGCAATGCTTGCCTGGCATAGTCAAATTCCTTGAAACCGCTGACCAGCACGACTTTAATCGGTAATTTCCTGTCGTAGATGTATTTTGCCAGTTCAATACCGGAAACAAAGGTCATTTTAATATCGGACAAAACTACATCCACAGGATTCTTTTCAATATACTCGATAGCATCTCTGCCGTCGTTCACCTTATCTGCGACTTCAAATCCCATGGACTTCCAGTTCATGAACTTGGCAAGTCCTTCCCTCATGATTTTCTCGTCATCAACAATCAGAACCCTGTAAAGCATGCGCCCACCGACTTTTCAATCAATTTTTACCATACTGAGGCAATAAGCATTGCTGCATTTTTTGCTATGACTTCCAGTCTAATTATATCAGATCTCGGGACAATTATAAAAGCTTACGTTTTTCTATATTTTTATACCGGGTGTTGCTAAAATTCGACCACTTCTTTTTTCTCACTGCTTCTATAAGCTGCGTATGTTAATTTTAATGCCTGTCGGACATCCTTCAATGTATGCAGCGGCCTGGTGCCCTTTAAAATGCAATCAGTAAAGGCTCTGGCCTGGTTGTTGAAGGATGCGGCATAGCCGACTTCAGAGCTCAGCTTCTCACCGTTGAAGTACAATGCGTCCGTTATTGACAACTGTCCTTTATCTCCAACAATACGTATTTCATTCATCCCTTCATTAAAATTGGATGTCCATGCCTGCAAAATAGTTCCGATGGATTCATCGGGATATAGCAGCTGTATCTGCGAAATATCCTCGCAGTCCATGTTTTTCTGAATAACCCTTGAACCGAAAGAATGCAGCATTTTGGGCAATCCGAGAAGGTACAGGGACATGTAAACCTGGTGGTGTCCGCTGTCCATCATTGCCCCCCCTGCGGCCAGGCTTTGTTCCCTTCTCCATCCGACGGCATGGTCCTGCCGGACAGCAAAAAAGGAGGAGAATGTTGAATAACTGACAGTCCCCAGCTTTCCTTCCTGTAATATTTCTTTCGCCTTCCGGACAGCTTCCCTGTATAAAAAGTTATGCCCCGGGAAAACCAACATTCCTTTTTCCGCAGAAGCCTTCTCAATTTCATCCAAATGGTTGAAATCTGTAACTAACGGCTTTTCAACCAAGATATGCTTCCCCTTGTTCATTGACTTCATTATCTGCGGATAATGGTCTGCATTTATGCTTGCAATGACCAGCGCATCAATTTCAGGGTCCTCTGCCATTTCATCAAAACTGCTATAAGGTTTGATTCCCCACTCCTTACACATTCTTTCCAGCTTTTGCCTATTTGAATGTGTGCACATACCTGCAACGGTTACGTCCTCATTTCTTGAAAAAGCGTCATAATGATATTTTGAAATATACCCTGTCCCCACGATTCCTATTTTCAACCTTGACATAAGCTCCTCCTCACTAATAAATTTATGTCCAGTCTATCAATACACCGATGTAATCTTCCTTGTTGTTCTTTAAATTTTCATAAGCCCTTACCGCATCTTCCGGTTTTACTACTTCGCTTAACAGACCATCAATCTGAATTTTTTCTTCCTTCAGCAAGCGAAAAACGATCTTTGCATTCCGCTCAATGGAATGCTTAACAAATTTATGTTTCTTGATCGGATGCTTAAATTCGTGCGCTCCCTTCAAATTTACATCGTAAGCGCAAATATGCGTTCGGTTCAGAAGCTCCGTGAGGTTTAGGTTAAACTCCCCCCTCGGACTCCCCAGAAGAATTGCTTCTCCCGACGTCGCAATCACCTGGAGGTTATCTGCCAGTACTTTTGGGACCCCGCTTGCTTCAATCAATGTCGAAACACCTTCTCCGCAAGTAATATCCATAATTCTTTGCCTGACATCCGTAACTGATGGATTGAGTATGTAATCTGCACCGCACTTCTTCGAAAGCTCAAGTCTTTTATCGGACAGATCGATGGCTATAACTGCAGCTCCCTGCAGTTTCGCAAGCTGAAGAGCCAGGTTTCCTACCAAGCCCTGTCCCGTGACAGCCACATAATCGCCAATCTCAATTTTTGATACCCGAAGAGCAGTCATCGCTATTGTTGCCATCCGGGTAAAAGGTATAAGCTTCAAGTCGATATCGGAAGGTACCTTTAGAATCAAATCCGTTGCTGAACAAATCTGATAGCCTGAATGATTTCCGGAGCTGTATACAATATCACCCACCTTAAAATCCGAAACGCCCTCTCCTACTGCCGCGATTTCACTGACTGAGCAGTACCCCGGAACCTTGGGCATTTTAAACCAGCCCTCGGAGCCGGCAAGACAGGCTAATTCAGTTCCAGCGCTGATCAAGCTGTACTTTTTTTTCAGCAAAATATGATTTGCTGGCATTTGACTGAAATCCACCTCATCCTCCTCAACAGAAATCTTCCACGGCTCTTGAAATACAATTTTTTTATAAAACATTCTCGTCTGCCCCTTTCCTTTATACGGTTTTGCCATATGCGGCATGTAAAAGCCAGGCATATATAACTATTATAAAATTATCTTCAGTCAAAAAAAATCACACTGATTTTACATATAGATGCTCTTTTTATACTGGATTCTGCAGGATAAACCATAATTTTGGTATCACTGTTTTTACTTTTATGACCGGAAATCTTTAATACACTCTTATCTCGAATATTCTTGCATGCCTGTCGCCGTTCGTTGTCAATACATTAACCGTGATTTTGTCGCACACAACCGGTTTTTCAAGTCTATGAAGCCTAAACCTTAAATGATTGCCAGTTACTCTTTCTGCATACACCTGCTTGCCCTTGAGATAAAAATCCATTTCATAATCCCTGACCAATTCGGGTGGCACCCCAGGCACCTGCTTTGAAAGGACCCGGTGTGACAAAGATATCATGATCTCCCTGCTTAGATTCGAGTCAAATTTGAGGTGGACCTCTTTAACACGGACCACTGATCGAAATTCAAGACTCAGCCATTCTCCATTTGTAGACATTTCCTCAGAAATCCAGCAATTATTCTGTTCCTTTACCCTTCTGGAAATACCGTTTATGACATTTTCACAACTGCTGCCCTGCATGGCTGAAGAACATGATATAGCAGCAGTTTTAGCTACATCCGATTCGTCCTCATTTATAATTCCCGGAATATAACAATCGTCTTTTAAAAGCCTTTGCTGCAGTTTCTTAACACACATAGAAATTTCCGGCGGCATGATTCCCATTTCAACCGCCATAGCTCCCGCTGTCCCCACAGCCTGCCCAACTACCGCACAGGTAGCCATAACCCGGGTTGATCCGAAAGCCATATGGGAACAGCTTATAACCCTTCCGGCAAGCATCAGGTTTCTTATGTCCCTTGAATAAAGGCTCTTATAGGGAATGGTGTATATATTGTCCAGATGAATAAAATCAGTGGGTTGAAGCCTTGTCTTCAAGCCTCCCGCGATGTGCATATCCATCGGCCAGCCTCCATACGCCACTGCATCCTCAAAAATTCTTCCTTTGAGCAAGTCCTGCTCTTTCAGGATATACTCTCCCTTAATCCTCCTGCTTTCCCGTTTTCCGGGTAGAAACCCCACCCAGTCAAGCACAAAATTATCCGCTTTATGACCTCCGCTGTTTTTAATATGATCCCATATTCCGTATACAGCCTTTATAAGCTCATCTCTAATCACTTCCCCGTCTTCGACGATATCCAGGCCGTCTCCCCCCAGTTCCACCCACCAGTAACCGGCCGTGATTTCATCATGTTCTCTGAAAATCAAGTCCTCCTCTTCATAGCTGTAGGCCCAAAAAGGCTTCTCAAACGGCGCAGCTTTACCCGTCTCAACGGCTTTGAACAACAGGGTGTTTCCCATCGTTATAGTGTCTGTTTCATCAGGAGCAAATCTTTCACCAAATACGGTTTTACCCTCACGTCCGTGCATATACCCGGCTCCTGCCAAATACGCCAAAGTACCGTCGCCTGTTGCGTCTGTAAATATTTTCGCTTCTATTTCAAATATTTTCTCTGTTGTAAGCTGATTTGCTGTTATTTTCGTTATCACGCCGTTTTCAACCGCGGCATCCGTCATATGCGTATTGAGATAAAGGTCAAGTCCCTCTTGAAACCGGCATTTTTCCCATAAAACAGTATCGAAGACGGAGAATGAGTACTGCGGATTCATTTTCCTGTTTTCAAGCAGTAATTCTTCTAAAATACCCGTCTCTCTTGCATGGGGCCTGCTGCCATGGTGATCTGCGCCACAGATGTGCATCCTGATTTCCGAGCTGGCATTTCCTCCAAGTACAGGGCGGTTTTGGACCAATGCAGTCCTGGCGCCGTGCCTGGCAGATGAAATTGCAGCGCAGATCCCTGACATTCCGCCTCCCACAACTACCATATCATATTTTTTAACTATTGCTTTTCTGCCCATCGTTACACCTCTTGATTTGATATTTTTTATGAATTGATTATACTAAAGCCCAAGATACAGCACCTTAAAAACACTGTCAGCAATCTTAAAATTTCTGCAAACCTATTGAGGCTGAAATATAAATAAGTTAAAATGATATTCAGAAAGGGAGGTCAATCAATGTCCAGGCACTCTTATTCGGTGTTATCCGGCTACCTTACCCAAATTACAGCCGACTTCGGAATAAGCATTTGTATCAACGATTTCACGGGCTTTACCTTTTTGGACCGGGAGCTGGCTGAGCTGCTTCAACCTTTTATGATTCACAGCAATCCCTACTGTATGATGATAAAATCGGATAAGCTGCTCTGGAGTAAGTGCCAGAAAATGAAAAAACCCATTGCAGAAAAATGCAGATTGAAAAAGAGTACCTTCTACGGGATATGTCATGCAGGTGTTGAGGAATATATAACTCCCATACTATGCAACGGTCTGCTTGTCGGTACTTTAAACGCCGGTGTTTTCCGCTCACACAGCAAAACAGGCGAACGGTTGATTAATAAAATTTCCTTGTCTTCTCATTTAAATAAGTCCATCATGCTGGATATGTATAATCTATCATTAAGCGCCGATATGCCGGGATTAGAGAAAATTAACAATCTTTTAAGCATTGCAGCCGAGTATATAGCAAGGATTTTTTATGATTTCTCATTGTGTTACCCCGAACTGATGAATAATGTCAGATACAACTCAAGCGAAGATAATATCTTAGGCCATACGCTTGAATATATTAAAAGGAATTACAGAAATGAAATCTCCGTATCTGATATTTCTCGTTATTGCCATTGCAGCGTTTCATATATCAATCATATCTTTAAAAGAAAGATGAAGATTAATATAAAACTATATATAAACCGGCTTAGAGTGGAGGATGCAAAGGCATATCTCACAGGGACCGGCTTGCCTGTCAAAATAATTTCATCCAATGTAGGATTTTATGATTCAAATTACTTTACTAAAGTATTTTCAGAAATATGCGGCGTACCGCCTATTCAATTCAGGAAAGAAAACCGGGTAAAATGACCAGTCACACCGTTAACAGCCCAAGTTGTCATACACTCTTCTGGTTTATATCCAGCCGCTGTTTTGCCCATCAAGCCATACCCGGTTGATAAAGCCGACAACGCTTACCACCATCCTCTCATTGAAAACATAGCTCAGATAATCCATCGGTTCCGGCATTCCTTGTAATTCTTTTCTGCGCCGCAAATGGGGCATTTTCCTATAAAAGCCTATAAAAGTCGAAATTTTATTGAAAATTTTAATCCGCAACACAAATGCAGCATCCGGCTCAAAAACAACAAAAACTTCCAGAGAATAAACTCTGGAAGTCTTGGTACTACTGGTGAGCCATCCGCGACTCGAACGCGGGACCCTTTGATTAAAAGTCAAATGCTCTGCCAACTGAGCTAATGGCCCGAATGCCGTGCCGGCATTTCTGCCGCACAGGTATATATAATACAGTATGAATCATGGTTTTGTCAACCTAAATGCAAGATTTATTTTGCGGAAGGCCGATACGGCATTCCAATACTCATGAAATAATCTTTAAATGCGTCAAAAACTCCTTAAACACGCCTCCACAGGGTTATCCCGCTGTAGCCTCTGTCAAATCCCATGCCGAGGAGCTCCTCATATACCGGTGAATCCTCAATTCTGCAAGGCTCTTCTGCCGCCTTCTCCCCCCAGAACTCCACAAATATGCTTTTTTTCGTTGTCCAGAGGCATCTCGAAGCAAAGGCCTCCACAAAGCTTTTCGCTGCCGGGACCAGACTCTCCCTGTCTTCCGTCAGAGGTACGATGCTGCTGCCGTAATCTCTGAAAACCAGGATAGGCAGTCCGTTTGCAAAAACCACCGCAGTCCCCTGGCTTCTTGGCGCCTTGATCCTCGAAACCTTGCTTAATGCATCCTTGTATGGATTTGCCGGATCGCAGATACAAAGTGTGTCGTACCGCGGCTCCTTCTGATTTGAATCCTGCATGCGGATAAGCTCCAGGTCCTTGTCCCTGGCAAACTGAATCCCCGACAGTCCGGCTATATAGAATCCCCGCTTGATTCCGCTGCTGAATTCGGAATTTTTCAGGTAATTGTAAATATCGCCCCACTTGAATACATCCTTTTCACAGTCGGCAATATCCTTGGAGATTACTCCATACCTGTCCAGCAAACGGTTTATATGGACTTTCAAGCCTTTTTCGCTGTGCGGCAGCGATGCTTCGGCAGCAAGATACCATCTTCCCATGGTTGGATATGTACCATATTTCATCCAAGGGGAGTTTTTCTTATCCAGTTCGATGAAATACCGGGCTACGGAAAAGGCATCATTTGTGATAATGCCGCTCCAGACCAGCCTTTCAAGCTTGTTCAGCAATTCTCCGGCAGCGATGCCGGTAAATTTACTCAGCTCCTTCAGGAAGCAGGCTCCCTTTTCCCGGAGGATCCTGCAGACCTGTTCTTCAAGGTGATCCAGGGTAAAATCCAAAGGTGCTGCGGGCTCTCCCTGGTCAATACTGTCATCCAGGCTGTTCAGCATATAAAAAGCCGCTTCTCTTGTACTTTTATTTGTCCTGCCTGCCCAGCTGACCACACCGGAAGAGCATAAATAATCCAGCATTTTGGCGTCATATTTTTTCACCCTTGTGGGGAAGATGAAGTCTTCCCACCAGCCCACCGGCAAAAAGAGTCCCTGGAGCATGGCAATGGCGTTCTCAAGCTTTTCTTCGGGCGGCAGGATATCCCCTCCGATTCCATGGTGCTCCAGGAGATAGGAGCAGTAAAGCTCGGGCTCTTTTGGCTTGATATCGCTTCTTGCCAGCAGGACGGTTTTCTTTTTGATCCTGTCAAAGACTTTTCTGTTGCAATATATGGTCTCGCCGGCAGAATCAGCGTCTTTCAGCTTTATCACTTCGCCATGCAGCATAAGCTTTTCGATTGCCGATATAACCAGTTCTTGCTTCATTGCATATCGATCCAGTAAATCCGGTATTTTAAAAGGCCCTATGCCCATAACATACCGCCGGAGAATCCTGACTGCGGAATCGGCAATATCCGGCTCGAGCTCAAGTATGTAACTGTTCAGCCATTGAGAGGCCGCTATTTCCCTCTCATTGCCGGGCAATCCGACGCTAACCCTTTCCGCGGATAATTCTCTACCCAGTGTCAGGCAGTAAAGAGGAAGTTCCTCTGCGGCTACCCAGTACCTGTCTCCGGTATCGTTGATCGCAATCCGCAGAACTCTGCCCTGCTCCTCCAGAGGGACAAGAAAATCAAGACACTCTTCCGCGCTTAATTCCCCGAATTCATCGCTGGAGTAAGGGTCGGCTTTGAGCTCTCCGAAGGAATGGATGAAATAATACAATTCATCGGGATTCCTGATCCTGCCATTATACTTAAAGCCTTGAATCTCCTTGAGCACAGCGCTGACGGCCCGGGGATCGATCAGCTCATACTCGCCCTCGGCTCCGGAAACCAACTGGATGAAATCCCTGTCGTTCACCAAAAGCTGATTCCGCCGCTCTGCCACCGGCAAGTCATAGGCATACTGATAGATCTGCCAGAAATTGAACAACAGCTCGGAAGAAAAGGGAGAGGGCTTTTCCGTATAAATATCCATAACCCGGACCTTGCCTGCAGCGATATTTTCAATCAGCCTGTACAGGCTTTTTATATCAAAGATATCATTCATACATTCGCGGTAAGTCTCCACCACTGATGGGTGATCAGGCTTATTCAGCACCATCTGTGCGGTTTCCGCGGCTTTCAGCCTTTGTACCCATAAAGGCGTCCTTTTTCCAAAACCCTTCGACTCAATCAGAAGGGACCTGGTCAGATTGTACCGGAGATTCATATTAAACAAAGGCGCGGAAGGAAGCTGCTCAAAGATATCATCCTCCAAATTGTCACGGGTCAGCAGGGAAAAGAGATTTGAGAGCTTGCCCACATACCCGACGATATGAAATAGAATTCCATCGTCATTGTGAACACATTCTATCCGGCAATTTACCAGCCTGGAAAGCCGTGCGTTCAGGACGACACTCAAGGCGGCATGCACTCTGGAACCGAAGGGAGAGTGGATGATAATCCGCCTGTCTCCGGTTTCATCACTGAAATACTCACACAGGATGAGCTTGCTGCTGGGCAGACGCCCTGTCTCCAAAAGCTGGTCGGCTACATATTGCTTGAGATTCTCAGCGGCAGTTTTATCCAGACCGCACTCCTGCTTTATCCAATTGACAAAGCCCTCCTGGCGGTGTCTGATTTCCAGCTGTTCCAGGAAATCTCCAAGCCTCACGCCGGTCTCATAATTCCGTAAAGTCTGATCGCCGATCCAGAAAGGTATTTTGGCTCCGGCATCGGTGGAGGGCGTCACAATGACCCGGTCATGCTCGATCTTGTCCAGCCGCCAGACCGAACTGCCCAAGAAAAACCGCTCTCCCAGCCTGCTCTCATATACAAATTCCTCTTGCAGCTCCCCCAGCTTTATGGTGGTATCCTTAAGATAAACATGGTAATTCCCTTTATCCGGGATTGTTCCCCCGCTCATAAGGCACAACCGCCGGCCCAGGTCCGTCCCTCTGAGCTTCCCGGTTCCTTTTTCATATACGGCGCGCGGTTTTACAGTCCCCGGGGCATCCGCAGGCGAGGGATCCGACAGCATCTCAAGAACCTGTATGAATTGCGCGTAAGGCAGATTGCGGTAGGGATATGCTCCGCAAATCACAGTATAAACATCTTCCACGGCCTGTTCGCCTTCACCGGCTATGGAAGCAATCTGCTGGGCGAGGACATCAAGACAGTTCTGCGGCGTAGTAATGGTTTCTATGTTATACTTCCGGGCTTGTCCGGCAATAAATGCGGCATTGAGCAAATCGCCCCTGGTCTTGGGAATGATGCAGCCTTTGCTGACAGCATCCAGTTTATGCCCTGATCGGCCGATCCTCTGTAAAACCTGGGATACGCTGTTGGGTGTGCTCACCTGGATAACAAGCTCGATGCTTCCGATGTCGATGCCCAGCTCCAGCGAAGAGGTGGCCACAAGACAGGTTATCTCGCCTTCCTTCAGTTGCTTTTCCACTTCATGGCGGATCTCTTTGGAAACGCTGCCGTGATGCGTCCTTACAAAGGGCTCTCCCGCCAGCTTATTCAAGCCCGACGCAACCATTTCCGCCGTTCTGCGGTTATTTACGAAGATCAGGGTCGATTTTGCCGTGCTGATCAAAGCGGACAGTTGGACATAAATTGCGGGCCAAACCGTGTTGTCCGGCAGTACTTTCAAATCCTTCACCGGCAGGTTCACCGTCAGCTCAAGCTTCCTTCTTCTGTCACAGTTGACGATGGATACCGGTCTTGGCCTTCCGGCCAGACTTCCGTTTGGTGAAGACGGCAGCACCCCCATCCCCCTGCCAGCCTCCACGGCACATCCGGCAAGAAAGCCGGCCGCTTCCTCCAGGGGGTTGACGGTGGCTGAAAGGCCAATACGCTTGAGCGCCCGGCCCGCCAGTGACTCGATTCTTTCGACGGAGACAGAAAGGTGCACTCCGCGTTTATTGGTGCAAATGGAATGGATCTCATCCACAATGATATATTCTACCGTAGAAAACAGTTTTCTGTAATTTCCTGCAGTCAGCATGATAAACAGGGACTCGGGTGTCGTAATGAGAATGTCCGGCGGCTGCCGCAGCATTCTGCTTCTTTCTTTTTGCGGCGTATCGCCCGTCCTGACGGCAATATTTATTTCCGGCAAGCTGACACCCAGATTCCTGGCCTTTTCGGAGATTCCTTTCAAAGGCAGCTCAAGATTTCTGTAGATATCGTTATTCAGCGCTTTCAATGGGGAGATATAAACGATGCCAATGCCGGTGTTGTGAGAGTCCGGCTTTTTATTCCTGTATAGCAGGTCAAGGCATTTGAGGAAAGCCGCAAAGGTTTTCCCTGAGCCCGTAGGCGCACAGACGAGGACAT
The DNA here is from genome assembly GCA_023433505.1 of Bacillota bacterium. Lineage (GTDB taxonomy): Bacteria > Bacillota > Clostridia > Acetivibrionales > DTU013 > MnB-11. The sequence continues at coordinate 55,576 of JAEZCO010000072.1, forward strand.
TATTTCCGGCGGCAATTTCCGGCCAGCTTTTCTTTTGCGGTTCGCTGGGCTCGCCGACGTTTTCCAGGAACCAGTCCCTTACAACGGGGATAAAGCTTTGGAGGCATTCAAAATCATTCATTGCAAGCTCCCTATGTTTGCTTTGTCATATCTTTACCTTTATCTTAACAAACGCATGTTCTGATGTAAAGCCCCGTGACTGACCATTACCCACTCCCATGACCGGACATACGCTGCTCTGGTACTGCATCCCCTTTATGCCGTCAAGCAGCATTTATTTCATCTAGCGTCCTGCCCTTGGTTTCAACACCTGCAACGGCAATGACCACAGCCACAAGCGCAAACACTACGGTAAGCATTATAAACACATGAGAAAAGCCTGCCTCCTTGCCATTGGACTCATAAACAACTCCGACGATATATGGGGCGGCAATGGCGCCAAGCCTGCCTACAGCTGCTGCCCAGCCTGCTCCGCTGCCTCTGGCACCGGTAGGATATACTTCAGGTGTGTAAGCATATACCACACCCCAGGCTCCGAGACTGAAAAAGTACAGCAGGCAGCCAAATATAAGCAAGGCTGTCACTGTTGCCGCCTGGCCGTATAAATATGCAGACAGGGCAGTCCCGGCCAGGTAGACGACCAAAACATATTTACGGCCCAGCTTTTCTATGAGCCAGGCTGCGCTGTAATAGCCGGGCAATTGGGCAAGACTCATTATCAGGGTGAATTCGAAACCTCTCACTAAACTGAAGCCTTTTCCCACAAGCAGCGTGGGTGTCCATAAAACAAAGCCATAGTAGCCGAAATTGATGCCCAGCCATAAAATCCACAGCATGAAGGTACGCCTGCGGTAAGCGCGGGACCATAATGAGGAAATCGTGATATTGCCTGTCTTAGAAGTTATGGAAGGAGCAGCCTTGGCTTCTCGGGCATTTTGGGCTCTTTCACCCGCTGCATCGCCGATTCCGGCCTGCTGTTCCATTTTGCTTACAATTTCATCCGCTTCCTTCAAACGTCCTTTTTGCTCCAAATACCGTGGTGATTCCGGGATACCTTTTCTCAAATAAGCCGCGTACAATGCGGGCACTCCTCCCAAGAAGAAACCGATACGCCAGCCATAAAGCGGAATCAGCATATAAGCAATCAATGCCGCGATAATCCAACCCCAGGCCCAAAAGCTCTCCAACATGACAACCATACGCCCCCGGACTTTTGCAGGTGAAAATTCGCTTACCAGGGTTGATGCGGCGGGGAGCTCTCCGCCTAAGCCTAACCCCGTTAAAAATCTGAATAAAAGCAAAAAACCGAAGCTAGGTGCCATACCGGACAAGGCACTGGCTACCCCGTATACTACAAGGGTAATGGAAACAACCGTCCTTCTCCCCCACTTGTCGGAAATCATCCCCGCAACGGCCGCACCTATGGCCATTCCAACCGCAGAGGCGCTTCCAAGCAAGCCCAAATCGGAAGGCGTAAGCTTCCAGTCCTTGCCGATGGAAGCCATAACACCTGAAACCATGCCTTGATCCATGGCATCAAACAGCCAGCCGATCCCTGTCAAAAACAACACCCGCCAAAGCATAGGTGTAATAGGTAATTTTTCAATTCTTTGTGAAATAGTATTCATAATATTTCTCCACTTCCCACAGTTACAATAATTTCGCCGCCGATTTACATCGGCCGCACTCATGTTTTCATGCCTTCGTTATCGTTGCTTTGAATTCCTGCCTCACCAAAACTCACTCCTTAAATAATTACCCTAAATATGAAGAATGAATATATTATATCAGACTTTTTAATGTCCAGAAGGTAAAGTTGCATCCATTTTCAGAGGCTATAGAAAGATACGGGGCAACAGCCAAATGTTATTATCTGTTCCCAGGTATTACAGGTTTCCATTTTTCCAGTATTATGGTAAACTAGGTCGAAAGCTGAATCTTCACAAGCGAAGAGCGGGGGATAATTATCCTGGGGTGAAGCCATAAAAGCGGGCATACTCTTTTGCCTAACCCGTCAACTAACCTCGCAGGCTGTAAAAGAGGGAGTTTTATCGTTATGAGAAAGAAATTAATTGTATCGTTATTCATTGTACCGTTCCTTGTCTTTTTTCTATTTCAAACAGCTTTTGCGTACTCCGACGTCACACTGAAAGCCGGAATGTCAAACGAGACGGTTTCAAAGCTGCAAAAGGATTTGAAAGCATTGGGATATATGAGCATTAGCCCAACCGGATATTTTGGCGATGTTACAAAATCGGCGGTAATCAAATTTCAGAAAAAATACGGCCTGGAATCCGATGGTATCGCAGGGGAAAAAACACTTGGCAAAATAGACACGCTGATGGGAAGAAAAACAACCGCATCAAGAGGAGACAATGAATCCGTCGCGCAGAAAATCATCGACTATGCCAAAAGATTCCTCGGCGTCAAATATGTCTGGGGAGGATCAAGCCCAAAGGGCTTTGACTGCTCGGGCTTTGTGAAATATGTCTTTGACAACTTCGGAATCGGTTTGGCGCGTACGTCAACGGCGCAGGCTGCAGAGGGGACGGGTGTCACAAAAGCAAACCTGCGGATGGGGGACCTTGTATTTTTTGATACCAATGGAGGGAAGAACGGTATAAACCATGTAGGAATATATATCGGAGACGGCAAATTCATACAGTCATCGTCGGGAAGCATGGATGTTGTGATTTCCAGTGTATCTGAAGGCTTCTATAAAAACACTTACATGAAAGCCAGAAGAGTACTCACCGATTAATTACAACAATGGGCTGAGATCCGTTTTGTCCCTAATCCTTTTTCTCCTTTTGATAGTGATGATTTGGTTGTCCCATGTATATGCAATCCCTGTTTGGCTAAACATACGGTGTGGTATGTTAATTCTACAAGTAAAATAAAAGGGAGTGAAGCAAAATGGCGCTAGCAGTATATATAAATTTTCAGGGCAATTGCCGTGAAGCCGTGGAATTTTACGCAGAAGTTTTTAAACTGGAAATGCCAAAAATAATGACCTTTGGCGAAACGCACCAGGACCCGGCTTTCCCGCTGGATGAAGCAACAAAAAAAATGGTCATGCACACTTATCTTGATATCAGCGGTACTGAAGTTATGTTTTCCGATACTCCCCCGGGAATACCTTTTGTTGAAGGCAATAACATAAGTCTTGTTGTCGTCAGCAAGGATATCGAGGAAGTCAAATCCCTGTTCAACAAGCTAAAAGCCGGGGGTACTGTCACCATGGATCTCCAGAATACCTTCTGGAGCAAATGCTATGGTATGTTAAAAGATAGATTCGGGATCAACTGGCAGTTAAGCCAATATGACGGACCCGCGCAAATGTAATGCGGCAAAATGCAAGAGACAAACGGCCTACTGAATTTGGGACCAATAAATCATAAAATTATGAGCCGGCTTTCGCCGGCTCATTGCTTCTATCCTTCGATATGATTTCTATACGATAATCGTCTGCTCGCGTTCCTTGCCCACGCCGATGAGCTTGATTTTCACACCTACCAGCTCTTCAATCCTGCCCAGATATTTTTTTGCGTTGGCCGGCAGTTCTTCAAAGCTCCTGATGGCGGAAATGTCCTCTTTCCAGCTGTCGAATTCCTCATATACAGGCTCGCACTTTGCAAGCTCCTTCAAGCTGGCCGGGAAGTGTCTTATGATTTCGCCATCCTTTTTATAGGCGGTGCAAAGCTTGATTTTATCCAATTTGCCGATGGTATCCACATGGTTGATGGCAAGGCCGGTGAGACCGTTTACTTTCGCAGCATAGCGGATCATGACCGTATCCAGCCAACCGCAGCGCCTTGGCCTTCCTGTGGTGGTTCCATATTCCCATCCCAGTTCTCTGATCGTATCGCCTATAGCGTTGTTCTGTTCCGTAGGGAAAGGTCCCGAACCGACCCTTGAGGTATATGCCTTCAATACGCCATAGACTTCGTCTATATATACCGGTCCTATGCCCGCACCCGTGCAAACTCCTCCTGCTACAGGATTTGATGACGTCACATAAGGATAGGTCCCGAAATCCAAATCCAGGAAGGTAGCCTGGGCTCCTTCAAACAAAATCTCTTTTCCTTCATCCACAGCATCGGCAATCAATGCATTGACATCGGTAACATGGCTTTTAAGGATCTTTGCATACTCCGAGTACTCCTCAATGATCTGATCGGCATCAAATGCCTTTCCGCCGTATACCTTTTCGATTATTGGATTCTTCAATTGAAGATTCTCTCTGACTCTGAGGGCAAATTCTTCACTGTCGGTAAAATCACACATCCTGATTCCGCAGCGTTCGGTTTTGTCGGCATAGGCAGGTCCTATTCCCCGTTTTGTCGTACCCAGGCTGTTGCTTCCTCTGGCCTTTTCCTGAAGCTCGTCCAATTCTTTATGATAAGGCATTATCACGTGGGCCCTGTCACTGATCAGCAGATTATCGGTACTGATACCCTTTTCCTTGAGATTGTTCATCTCCCTGATCAATACTGCCGGATCCACAACAACGCCATTGCCGATGATGCAGGTTCTTCCCTTATGCAGAATGCCGGATGGAATAAGGTGTAAAGCATATTTCACCCCGTCTGCCACAATCGTATGCCCGGCGTTGTTGCCGCCTGAAAACCGTACTACCAGGTCCGAACTCTTTGCAAGCATGTCAATGTATTTACCCTTGCCTTCATCTCCCCATTGTGTACCTATTACAACTCTTACTGCCATGCTACCTTTTCCTCCAATCCTTACTGCGCGTTATATGATATTCAACGAAGATTACATTGGTTTACCGGCATGAATACACCCTGCAAAAATAACCGTAAACGCTTCAATGCGTTACTCCTGCAGGGATGATTTCATCGGCTTCGTTTTGGTAATAGACATCGGGGCTTTTTACCCCGGCTGCGCACCATATAAATTATAACTTCAAACGGCATGAATTACAATAAAAAAAACATGACCCTCGTCACAACCTTCCTGCGACTAATTGCTGCTGTAAAATCAAAAAGCCCTCACCATGAAGGTCAGGACTTTTATCTCATACAGTAAGCACCAATGAAAATGATTCCCTATTTCTTGTCAAGATACTCATTGAGTTCCTTGACAAGTTCGTCTGCGTCAATGCCATGGATGGAGCAAGCGTCCTCAAGGCTTTCTCCCGACGACGACGGGCAGCCGAGGCAATGCATCCCGCTGTTTAACAAGATTGGCACCGTACCTTTATCAAGCTTTAAAATATCGGATATGATCATATCCTTTGTAACCTTTGACATAAATTTACCTCCCTCTATTAACTTTCATTTTCTTGAGTTTTCTCACTCATTCTTAGATTTTCACTTTTTTAAAAGAGAACCTCTCATGGATTAAATGCATTTTAATGCTTTGTTGCCTGAAATATTAGGAAA
>JAEZCO010000093.1 GCA_023433505.1 Bacillota bacterium
GTCCGTACAATCACCCCGTTTCTGGTTGAAAAAGTTTGCTTACTTTATCAACTTTTCCATCCGCACTTATTGTGATTGTACTGCTTTTGCAATCGCTATACTATGTGCGTGTATCTTTGACGCTTACGTTTGTTTTTAGGGGTTATCTCATGCATAGATTCCTCTACAAACGTAATCCAACTGCGTGGGCTGTTTGTCACTCACTATAAGGATAGCAAGAATATCCGGATGTCTCTACTCGCATATTTTTACTTAAGGTATCCGTTATTGACGTTTTGACTCTTTCTCAGGGAAACAGCAGATCCACCCGGGCAATGAAATTTGTACAGTCTACTCACGCCGGATGTTTGCGCCATTATAAAAAGAAATCTTTTCTATGATTGGGGGCTTCCGGCAAAGCTCAGCCTTTGTGCGCGGAAACCAGGTTATTGACAAACTCCTTTGGAGTGCTGCCTGTCTTCTTTTTAAAAGTGTTAAAAAAGTAGGCATAATTGTTAAATCCGCACATACTTACTATATCCTTCATTTCGTGCTTTTTTTCCTCAAGAAGGGCTTTGGCTTTATCCAGCCTTAAATTGCAAAGGTATTCTGAAAAACCTATTCCCATTTCCTCCTTAAAGAGTGTACTCAAATATGCAATGCTTATCTTTATTTCTTCAGACACGTTTACAAGTGCTATATTTTCAGAATAGTGCTTATTTATAAAATTGATAGCCTTTCTTACATACTCTGAGTTTGACGCTCTTGATTCAGACTCTATGAATTCAATTAATCTACTGTAAAGTTTGTATATCCAGCGCTTTATCTCATCAAGAGTTTCAATGTTTGCCAGATACGAATGCGGGGCTGCATTATCGGAATATACTTTTGATAGACTGATATCGTTTTCTTTGCAGATTCTGTTGATGATATTGAGTAAATCATTGAAAACCATCTGTGAGTTGACCGGGCTTATTTTTTCATTTTTAATTCGGTTGAACAGCTCTTCCAGCTTTTTATATAAATTATCCCAATCCTTTAACTTGATATTTAAAAGGATCTGTCTTTCTGATGCGATATCCAAGCCAACCAGAGGGCTATTAACTGCATTTGGTTTTGTATTTTTCAAAATACAGTTCTTCCCTGCGTAGAATTTTTCATACAATGATTTTTCAGCATTTTCATAGCTTTTCGAAACATTTATAAGTCGTTCACATATGCAGCCGATACTGAAGCTTACTGAAATATTTAAAAAATTTCTCAAACAAACCGCTATACGTTCAAGGAGAGAATTTGTTATCACGTCGATTGCCGCAGCACTCCGTTTGCACCCAAAGGAGAGCAAAACTACAAACCTTTCGTTGGCAATGTGGCAAACAACGCCATTTTCAGAATCATTAAGAATTTCATTGGTTATGTTTACTATAGCAAATTCCAGCAAAGAATTGTTTCTAAGATTTCCTTCGGAGGTGATGACTTTATAGTCGTCAATTACCATAATAATCGCCATGACATTCTTTGTCTCGATTTTCATTTCCAATGCTTTTATGTTGTGTATAATCACATCTTCGTTTTTATGCAGTCCTGTTAGCAATTGTACGATGAATTTTTCTTTTATGGCTAGAATATTGGTTAGGTGATCATTCGGAATGTCTGTTTTACCGTTAATTAGAATTTGCTTTGTTTTCATAAGAACATCGAGGAGGACTTCTTTATTCAAGTTATGCTTGAGTATATAGTCTACGGCGCCGTTTTTCAAGGCGCTCCTTACATATTCGTAGTCATCATAACTGCTTAACATGATCATTTTGCAGTTTAGCTGCATGCTGTTTACTACGGACGAGAGCTGAAGGCCATCCATTGTAGGCATACGTACGTCTGTAACGATTATATCCGGATTTTCTTTATTAATGATATTAATAGCTTCACAGCCGTTTGACGCTTCTGTGCAAAGCATAAAACCGTATTTTTCCCAGTCCAGCATAAATTTTATATTTGTCCTTATAAGCAAATCATCATCTACGATTAAAACCTTAAGCATACTTTTCTACCTCTTCCTCTGTAATAGCGGGTACCGATATTTCAACGATTGTATACATGTTTTCCTGGCTCCATATCGAGATGCCATAATCATCTCCAAAATTCATTTTAATCCGGGAGATTACATTGTGGATACCGATACTGTTTGTTAAGACTTCATTATCCAGTAATTTTTTAACCTTTTCTTCACTTAAGCCTATGCCATTGTCCTGTACTCTCAATCTCAAGAAATTGTTTTCCCTGTAAACCTTTATTAAAATAGCACCCTGACCCTTCATCGGCGCTATCCCGTGAATAAGGGAGTTTTCAACGATCGGCTGGATTAGAAGCTTGGGTAACATTAGCTTGCCAACACCCTCATCGATGATGAAATTTGACGTAAATTTGTTGCTGTACTTATATTTCTGTATGCTCAGGTAGCTTTTTATATACTGTATTTCTTCTTCAATGCATATATAAGTCCTTTCTTCCAGGTTTATATGTAAAAGAGTGGATAAGGATTCTGAAACGTTTTTTATGTTTTCGATCCCTTGTAAAACAGATAGAAACTGGATGGTGTTTAACGTATTGTAAAGGAAATGAGGGTTTATCTGCGCCTGTAATGCATTGATATCTGCTTTCCTTTTATCCTTTTCCTTTTGCTTTATACTCTCAACAAGCTCTTTAATTCTTATAATCATGTTATTAAACTGATGGTACAACTGGCCTATTTCATCATGTGATACGATCTTTACAGATGTATCCAGAGTGTTTTTATCTATTGTTTTCATTACTTTATTTAACTTGTAAAGGTTTTTTGTGAGAACGGAAGACATAAAATAAGATATTCCCGCCGCGAATAGTATGAAAAAAATAGAAATTGAGAAGATTGTATTTCTGGTTTCTATGAAACCCGCAAGCAGCCTTTCTTTTGGTATAAGGCCAATTGTGGTCCATGTTGAGAAGTCCGAGTAGTAATAGATGACAAGAAAATCTTTATTCCCCAAACGGGTATAAAAATTTCCTTTTTGCATGGTGAATTTATCTGAGATTTTTTTGTAATCATCCTCGTTAAAGCTTACCTTCAGTTTACTTAAATCAGGCTTAAAAATAAAACTTCCTGTTTTACTGTCAAGAATCAGTACGGTGCCGTCATCCTTAAGATTAATATTGAATATGTCAATCAATATATTGCATTTTATATCGGCAATGGCTGCCCCGATAATCTTTCCACCGTCAAGTATGGGTCTTGCCATGGATATGACCATATTGGAATAGTCATTGTTTGATTGGACACCTGACATGCCATTATACTCATGAGGGGGCAATAAAACCTTTTCGCCGTTTGAATTTATAATATCTTTATATTTAGGCAGTTTTTCCAGGTCGTTGGTTGAAAAGGATATCCCCAGGCTATACTCCCTATCCTTCAAATCAGTAATGTATAAAGCGCCAAGATAGTATTTGTAGCCATACAATCCGGTAATTAAAGCGGTTATTTTCCGGTTATCCTCAATCATATCCTTATCGGAAGAATATTGTGTTTTTGATAATACATCCTTGACATCATTGTTAAAAGTTATCAATGTAAGCAGTGAATTTATATCTCTTAGAGCATATTCAAAATTGTCATTGGATATTCTTAGGATTTCATTTACATAAGTAATGGCTGACTTTTCTTCATTATGATAGGTTCGTATAAACCATAGGTAGGAAAATAATGAGCTGAAAGATATAATCAAAAGAACGGTGGTTATAAGGAATTTATACTTTAAACTGATAAAAAAAGAAAAACTAGATTTCAATCCATATCACTTCCGCTCTATACGATTTTATTATTTTTATTTTATAACAATAAACAAATATTTTCAACATTGAGCGTTTATCTGGTATCCATATTTATTGAATAGCAAAATCAATTTAATGAAATTAATATGTTTTAAAAAAAAATGTAATAACACAACCTTGCAATAAAAGTTATACTAGTATTTAAGAAGTGCTTCTTAAACTATTCATAATTTTAAGGAGGAATGGTTCATTGAGTAAAATTCTAAAAACCGTATTGGCTTTAGTAGTTATTTTGGCATTGGCAGTTTCATTCGCTGCATGTGGCGGCAAAACTGAGTCGAATACAACGACTGCAAATTCAGCAGTATCTACCGCGGCATCTGAATCAAAAGCAACAGAAGCTCCAAAGGAAATTGTAACTTTAACGCTTCAGACACATACCTCATGGGTAGAGACGGGTAAGCCCGGTGCACAGGCAATGATCGATCTGGTTAATTCCAAATCAAACGAGCTTGGGGCAAAAATTATTGTTGATAAATTACCTGAGGGTGACCAGGGTGATCAGGTAAGAATGGCAAGATTTGCTTCCGGCCAGTTTGCCGACATAGATTTTATGCAGAACTTAACATCCGTAGCCGGAAAGTTAAAAGTACAAGATATCTTTGCCGATTTGTCGGGGTTAGGGCTGGACAGCATTTATGGGGATAATTTAAAATTACCGAACTTCACTTTTGACGGGAAGGTATATGCTGCACCCGTCGGTGAAAATACCACGGCGCTGATGTTTTATAACAAAAAAGCATTTAGGGATGCAGGGGTTCAAATCCCCAAAACTTGGGCTGACCTTTTAACAGTATGTGCAGCAATTAAGGCAAAAGGTGTGGTTCCGGTGTTTTATTCTGCTAAAGATGCGTGGACAGATCAAATAATAGCGTTAATAGCGAGAGCCAGAGAAACAAAGAGCAGTGATGAAGTTAACCAGTTTGCGAATGACTTTATGACAAACAAGAAGCATTATGTTGATTTAAAACTATTCCAGGATGGAATAGCCAAAACAAAAGAATTGGTCGATAAGGGTTTTGTAAACAAGACCTATCTTTCAGATGATTATGCGAAGGCAGAAGCAGCTCTAATTGACGGTACGGCTGCTATGTATCCAATGGGTTCATGGGTAATCCCCGACCTGGTAAAATTATCAGGGGATACGGGAAAAATCGATGATATCGGTGCTTTTGGCTTCCCGTTTGATGAAGGCTCCATTGTCTCAACCGGCGCTCCGGGGGCTTTATATGTCGCAATAGGTGGTAAAAATGCAGAGCTTTCAAAGAAGATCGTTGCCCTTATGTCGGGACTTGAGGGGCAAAATGCATGGTTTAAGGCATCACCGGGTATCCCTTACGCAAACGGTGTGACTGTTCAACTATCCGGAGTGGTTAAGGAAATAGCTGATTTGTTGGCTGCGGGAGAAGGAAAGGCCTGTTTTCTGGATTATGTTTCCTGGAATCCGGGAGATTTGTCGAAATATGTACAGGATGTACTTGTAGGGCAAAAGACACCTGAGCAGGTTGCTGTTGAAATGGATAAAGAGACGGCAAAATCGGCAAAGTCAAAAAATGATCCCAACTGGAATTAATCGGATTTATACCGGGCCGGTCTGTTACCACAGGCCGGCCAACAAAAAAACGGGGTGAAATACAATGCATGATAACCATAGAAATAAATTCTACTCCTTATTTCTTCTTGCACCGGGAACTTTAATTTACATTGGACTATTTGTTTTACCTGTTCTTATTGGTTTATATTATTCATTCACTAATTGGGATTTCTTCACGGCAAAATTTATTGGCTTTGAGAATTATACCAACATACTTACAGATCCTGATATGAACATTGCTGTTAAAAATACTGTTATTTTCGCAGTTGTTACCACTTTCTTCAAAGTACTGCTGGGAACATTGCTTGCTGTTTTTCTTAATAGGGAATTAAAAACAAAAAATCTTTTGAGAACTGTATTTTATCTTCCTGCGGTTATTAACACAGTTGCAATAGGTATATTGTTTTCAGCAATATTACATCCGACAGACGGAATTTTAAACAGACTTCTCACTACTATAGGATTAGGGTTTATGGCACAGGACTGGTTAACCAATATCCATATTGCAATATTTTCAATAGCTGCAATAGAAGTATGGAAATGGACAGGTTTTACAATGATAATAATACTCGCAGGATTACAATCGGTTTCAATTGAATATTATGAGGCTGCAAATATTGATGGGGCATCCCAATGGAAAAAGTTCTGGAACATTACTTTTCCGCTTATTATTCCTGCATTTAATAATGCTCTTGTTGGAAGTATCATAGGCGGATTAAAAGTTTTTGATATTGTTATGGTAACAACAAATGGTGGACCCGGATCTGCGACAAGCGTCTTAAATACGCTTATATACAAATCGTATGGGGGCAACTATCAGGGTGAGGCAAGCGCCGGAAATATGATACTTTCACTATTGGTCGCTTTGGTTGCCATTTCGACGTATGCGGTGGTCAGGAAAAGAGAGGTTGAATTATAATGCGCCATAAAGTGAAGAAAATTATTCCTGAAGTATTTACACTGGTATTAAGTTTAATTATTCTAATTCCATTATATATGCTTCTTTTAAACTCCTTTAAGGATTATGCAAATGCAAACAAGTTGAATCTTTCTTTTTCAACCATCGAATTAAAGCAAATTGTAGATAATTATGCAAGCGTTTTTAAAGAATCCGGGCTTTTTACTGCTTATAAGAACAGTGTTATTGTTACAAGTGTTTCCGTTATTCTTACTATTCTATGTGCGGCAATGGCAGGCTTTATTTTACAGCGCCGGAAACAAAAGTTTATAAGCACCATTAATTTTTTAGTGATCGCAGGTATGACTTTGCCAAGTGCTATAATTCCAACATTTTTTATATTGAAAACCATTGGCCTAGCGCAGACTTATCTGGGGGTATGCATGGTATATACGGCCGGAGCGTTTCCCTTGGCAGTATTCCTCTTTACGGGTTTTTATAACAGTATCCCCGTCGAACTTGACGAATCAGCTATCATTGATGGCTGCGGTTCTTTCCGTCTATTCTTTCAAATTATTTTCCCTCTGGTTAAACCAGTAACCATAACCGTATTGATAATAACCTTTATGGGAATATGGAACGACTTTATCATATCGCTCTTTTTGCTTAACACGCCTAAAAGATTTACGGTTGTATTAACTACGTTTTCATTTTACGGACAAAAGCACTCGGAGTGGAACCTGCTTTTCGCCGATATTGTGTTGATATCTGCACCTGTAGTCGCATTGTACCTTATTTTACAGAAATACATTGTATCAGGTATGGTTTCAGGAGCAATAAAAGGATAGGAGATTGCTAAAGATATGGAAAACAAACTTTTTACAATTGACATTTCAGGGAACTGGCATGAAAGGGAGAGTTATGATCCTCAAATACAAACAAGGGAACCCTGGATAAAACCTAATGAAATTAAGTCCTTTTACCAGACATTAAATTTATCTGAGGGGATTTATTCCCTTGAATTCGAGTATGATCAGTTTCTTGATAAAAAACCTGGATTTTCTTTAAATATGGACTATGAGAGATTTGAGGGTTTGAAAATCAACAGTGAAATCCACATGCTAACATTTGTTTTAACAGAGAAAGCAAAGAATTTATATACTGCATATTGCAGTTTTACAGTATCAGAGGGCGTACACGAAATCCGTTTACAAATCGATATAAAAAATACGCGAGTAATGCGTACATGGTTAAGATGCATTCAGTCCCAATTACCCCCTAGTACTAATATATATGCAATTCCGCCGGAGACAAGAGGCGAGTATTTACTTGTACACGGTATACCTTTTTTATCAAAAGAATTGAATATAAGACATTTCTCTCCGTACATACCTGAACCGACTCCTGATAACTATAATTTGTTTAAAAACATTAACGGGAGCGAGTATGAATGTCATGGTGCAAAAGCTAAAACAGCGCATTTTCTTGGAATGATACATAATATTGATATTGCCAACGGTTCATGGTACAGCCGAAAAGGGGATCATGGTTATTCTCATTTTATAGGTGACCAGGCAGGCGAGATAATTGTACGCTGGATGAATGGTGAAAAATGTGTTATCCCTCTTATCTTCGGTTTTAACTTATGGTATTCAAGGCCTTGGGATATGGTTTGGAATTACGAGAATAATCCCTATGTACCAGGTTCCGAGGGAGAAAATTTCGATGAGGTCATGTTCTGTGGTGAAGAGGAGAACAGGGATATAATTCAAGATAATCTGTCATTGGTTGATGGAATAAAAGTCATGGGTTCCTATAGCTGCAATGCAAGATTTATATTTTCAGTGGATTTACAAGGCAGGCCGATTCACTCGATTGAATTCAAAGGTGTGGAGGAAATGTATGGATTTCCATTAATATCAGCAGTTTCACTTGAAACTTCAGAGCCGGCAAAAGGGTTGGAAATTTTGCCGAGGATCACCAGGGAAGCTCCCGATATTTATCCTGTAAGCTTGAAATATATTGAAAAGAATGGTTATTTGCCTGGTGTGGAAAAGTTAAAGAGGTTATTTTACACATTTGTCGATGATATACCTAAATTAACAGCTCCCGAAATTCCTGAAGGATATTTCGGGCCGAAATATGATTTCCGTGGTTCGCAAGAAGCCGTATATGCAGCCACATATCTTTATTACAATGGTCCTGAATGTGGTGCATACATTGCCGATACAGGCACTGGCTGCTGCTCATCTACCGCGAAATGTGCACTTAATCACTATACTCTTGGTATGGGTGTGTGGATTGAAAGAAAGCCGCTTTTTAACGGATTAGAAGAATGGTTTAAGCTATACAGGGAATGTTATCCGGGAAATTTCCACGGGATAAACCAAATGTGGACCCGAGGCGCAGGACAACTTATAAGGGAAGCTACTGCTTTCGGATATGACAAGTATATAAATTCCTACATTGATTGGCTTGATAATGCTCTTATGACTGAAGCAACCCCTCCTCATTGGAACCGTATAGCCGGTCTTCCTGATTATGGTTTTAAAAAAGTAATGGTAGGAGATATTGAAGAATGCGGAAACAGGGAGAATGACGGACATGGTATTTGCATGTGGGGACGATATATGGCTTGGCATTGGTTGGGCCGTCAGAGAAAATGGAATGAAGAATACTGGGAGGCAACAAAAGCTTCTGTAGAATGGATTCAATGGCAGCTTGATAATGACACCCTCTTCCCTGGTGTACGAAAGGATGTATTGTTCACAGAAAGCGAATGTGCGTGGGGAAGCTATGATTTTTATTCCTCATACAGCTGCCTGCACGGTGTGGGGCTTGCCATACGTATGGCGGAACAACTTGATGAAATTGATATGGTCAAACGGTGGGAAGCATTATATCACAGACTGAGACAGGGGATACTTGACCACCTTACGGATGAGAGCGAATTTGGACTTATCTGGCATACGGAGGAACAAAGCGACTGGAAAGACCATGCACATAAACTGGTTCATATTCAACTGGCAACGGAAGGATACACATATACTCCTCTGCAGGATTATCGCAATGGTGATGAAATAGAAAGGAGATACCTGGAAATAGATATAAATTCTTACCATTACCTCATGAAAGATAAAAACTATAATTGTCTGCGTATGTATGGTTACGGACAGGGGATGATGGCTCAGTCCGCCCTGCTGCTTGATGAGATGAGGGATGCGGAGCAGTTTCTGAATATGCTTGTTACCCATTGCTATTTGCCCAAATTTTCCAGGTGGGCAAGTCCTGAGGGAATTATACTCCATAAAAATGGAAAATACTATCTTCCCGTTAATGGTTATATGGGTCAGGACAGCCATGTCGCAGACAGTACCAAAGCAGTAAGACTGATGCTGGGTATTGATGATAACGACCCTGTGCATCTAAGGATCATACCGCGTTACCCTGTAAGTTGGGACGATATGTCTGTTTCAGAATATCCAGTTCTGACAGGTGATTCACGACAGTTTATCGACTATCAGTATAAGAGGGTGAATGAATGCCAAACTTTTGATATTAAATTCAGAAAACCAGTGGAAAATTTAAGTGTGCGTCTCGGTCCGATGCCGCAGGGAAAAAACATTGGCGGAGTATTTTTCAATGGACTGGAAACGCCTGTTGAACAAATTGATTCGGGTGACAGTAAATGGGTATGGATACACAACTTAAGCGGGCTTGAGGGCAGAATTACCATGAATTTTTCAACCTGAAAACTTTAAAATGAATGAATAAGAAAAAAGGAGATGGATTTGTATGACATTTCAGTGGAGAATAACGTCTAACTTTAAAAAGGCTTTTATTGGTTTGGTATTTCTCTTTTTGACTTCGTGTATTTTGTTCATCAATAATGTAAGTGCAGAAGCCCCGCCAGCAGCTTATGTGCAATCAGTGGATGTTAAAAATCTTTATACTCCTGCAGATCAATCAACAAAGCTTCACCAGGCTTTATGGTTTGATGGCCCTCTTGCAGCTGTAAAAAACAGCACAAGCTGGGATTGGTATCATGCGGAAGGTTGGATACAGCAAAAATTCACCGGACCGTTACAAGATCCTGCCGAAACCTTCCTGTATAACCATGATTATGTCAACGATGACCCAAATTATTTTACTATGAGCGGCTACAGCGGTTCTCCATGGATTCAGAGTATTTATAAAGACCCGTCTTCCGGACATCTGCTTGGGTTTGTTCATACGGAAAATGTTAATGGCGGATATGGAAGAGTTGGCTTGGCTTATTCCAAAAACAATGGTAACACATGGAAATATCTAGGGTATATCATTGCGCCACATCATGATTGGAATGGCTACAGTCAAATGTTATCCGGAGGACCTTATATTATCGTTGGTGATTATTTCTATACATACTTTAATGAAGCAAAAACATCGGGCTCTTCAGAGCAATTGCCTCTTAGTGTGGCACGTGCAAGCGTGAGTGACGTTATTCAAGCAGCTGAAAATGATACAGTAACCGTATGGCATAAATATTATAACGGAAGTTGGGACGAACTTGGCCTTGGCGGCAATAGCACTCCGATTTTCTATCCCGGCGGTACCGCCAGTTTAGGTATAGGCTGGCAGATGTCTTACAATACTTATCTCGGACAGTATATTTATACTTATTGCGACTCTGTCGGATTAAACTTATCAACTTCTTATGATGGTTTGGAATGGAGTGCACCTGTCAGAATTCACAAATCAAAGACAGGTTTCTTTGATAGTTATTGCAGTATTGTTGGCAATGGGGACGACCCATATAGATCCGGTCAAACATTTTCTGTTTATGTAGTACAAATGGACCTGAGTAATCCTTGGGCGCTTACTTCCTACTATGACAGATGTGAGATTACGTTAGGAGAAGCACATGCAGCGGCATCAGGACATACGGATGAATTCAATAATAATACACTTGACGGTGCATGGAGTTGGGTAAGAGAAGATAATACAAAATGGAGCCTCACAACCAATGCTGGCTATATGAGCATAACAAGCAATGATGGCGAACTTTTCGGGAACTACAATAGCAGCAATAATGTACTTTTAAGGAATGCACCCTCCGGAGACTGGTCGATATGTACAAAGGTTGATATAAATCCTTCTATTAGTAATCAGCAGGCAGGGTTGATTGTGTATAAGGACGATGATAGCTATATTAAGCTAACAAGAGCATATGTCGGTGATCACAATGGAAATGTCATAAATTATGCGAAGGAAATTGCCGGTTCCTATGGAGACGACGGTTATCCCGGGTGCAACGCAACAACGGTATTTCTGAAGATTACGAAGACGGGCACGACCTATACGCTTTACTATAATCTTGATGGCGGGTCAATATGGACGCAGGTCAAGCAGTATACAGATATCAATTTTGCAGCACCGCTTAAAATCGGACTTATTTGTCAAAGCACCCCGATTGCTGCCAATTTTGATTGGTTCGATATAACTAAACCGCAAACAGTCCACACAGACGATTTTACCAGTGCTGTACCGGGCAGTTCATGGAGTTGGGTAAGAGAAGATAATACAAAATGGAGCCTCACCGCTAAGAGTGGCTATATGAGGATAACAAGCACCGAGACTGAACTTTTCGGGAATAATAACAACACAACGAATGTGCTTTTGAGAGATGCACCCTCCGGGGACTGGTCAATGTGCACAAAACTTGAAATGGACCCTTCGGTTAGTAATCAGCAGGCAGGGTTGATTGTTTACAAGGATGATGATAACTATATCAAAAATGTAAGAGTTTATGCAAGCGAGCATAACGGGAACAATCTGAATTATGCAAAGGAGACCGGTGGGGCATACGGGGATGACGGTTTTACGGAATGCAGCGGTACAACAGTATACCTGAAGATTACAAAGTCAGGAACTACTTATACACTTTACTATAATCTCGATGGCAGTACAAACTGGACGCAAATCAAACAGTATACCGGTATTGATTTCGGCGCCGCCGTCAAGGTTGGACTACTATGTCAGAACAATCCTGTTAATGCCGATTTTGATTGGTTTGATCTTGTATCCCACACAGATGAATTTACCGACAGTACGTTGAACAGTTCATGGAGTTGGGTAAGAGAAGATAACACAAAATGGAGCCTCACCGCTAAGGATGGCTATATGAGGATAACAAGCACCGAGACTGAACTTTTCGGGAATTATAACAACACAACAAATGTGCTTTTGAGAGATGCACCCTCCGGGGACTGGTCGATGTGCACAAAGCTTGAAATGAACCCTTCGGTTGGTAACCAGCAGGCAGGGTTGATTGTTTACAAGGATGATGATAATTATATCAAGAATGTAAGAGTTTATGCAAGCGAGTATAACGGGGACAATCTGAATTATGCAAAGGAGATCGGCGGGGCGTACGGGGATGACGGTTTTACGGCATGCAGCGGTACAACAGTATACCTGAAGATTACAAAGTCAGGAACTACTTATACACTTTACTATAATCTCGATGGCAGTACAAACTGGACACAAATCAAACAGTATACCGGGGTTGATTTCGGCACCTCCTTCAAGATTGGACTACTATGTCAGAACATTCCTGTTAATGCCGATTTTGATTGGTTTGATGTAAGGTAGAATAAATACTTCTTCACGATGACAATCATACCGCGTGATCGTGCTATATAAAACTTCAGCTTACTCGGGTACCGGTAGAAACTTTAAGTTTTTACCGGTACTTTTTATTAAAATCAATTGCTGGGAGGAGTAGTATAGGTCAAACCTGATGTCGTTTATAGACTATTGATCTTTTTATAAAGCATATCAGCCAGGCTTTTATTGTCATTTTCGAAATCTTTTTTGGGGATAAGAAACTGAAGCCTGTTTTCCGGCACCGTCCTTGCCTTATTGGGATGCTGCTGGGCGTCGGACGCCTTTTGGGGAAATTCCATGACGATCTCAAGCCCTCTTAGATCATCCACAAAAAAGACCATTTTTATTTCCACCGGACAATTCCGCAAACAGGATGTGGGACTGAATTCAAATACCTGTACAATGGGCAGATGGCTTCCATTATTGGGGACATAGATATTTTCGATATTTGTCAGAACAAATTTCAATTCTTTCTGCAGTATGTCCAAAATGCGCTGCATAAAAGGATGCGGTATTACATGGATATAATTTCTGCTGACCGGGTCAATGGCCATTTTGATATCCAGGCTGGTTTCAAGCCAGATCATATTCTCTTGAAATGAAATGGGGGTATCATTGGGCAGCACCAGGGAAAAAGGCACCTCGATTGCTACGTTGGGCTTGATTTGCACATCCTGCACAATATCAAAACGTGAAAGCTCAATGGATTTTCTGTTTTTATCGCTGTCTTCCTCAAAATCTGCATAAGTCATCAGTACCAGAGATATTTTGGAAGCCCTTTGCTCGGTCTTTCCACCCAGGATACTTATAAAACCGGTAACTTGCTCGCCCTTGCATATTCTTTGACTGTCAAAATGCGTATCCACTTTGGCAGATCCAAACCCTGCGCTTGCCATTGCTCTATCGATAATAGACATATTCCACCTCTAAATTATCCCCATAAGTGTTATTATACCATGGATACAGAAGATAAAACACTGATACTCGCACAATTCTGCTTGAAAACCCATTCCTTGAATATTTTAACAGGAACGTGACTATTCAGGTACCCATTACGATAGAAAGTAAAAGCAAATACCTGGGTCATTGCGAGCGCAACGCTGTGGAGCGCGGCAATTTCAAAATGCCGTCCCGTTAAGACGCAGAGATTGCCACGTCGTTCTGCTTCTCGCAATGACAACCAGGTACCTGAATAGTCACATAGGAACTGCATCACTCTATTTCAAGGGCATCGACAGGTTGATACTTGCCTGCGGCAATGATATAATTATTTCCAGCATTGTAAAACCGGACCCAATCCACTAGTCATCAGAGCATTTGGAGGTAAGAGACATGAAAAATATAGTCCGCTGGGGTATCCTTGGCCCTGGGGTCATCGCCCATAAATTCGCACAGGGCCTGCTTTTATTAAAGGATGCGCGGCTCACGGCCGTTGCTTCCCGTTCTCTTGAACGGGCAGAGGATTTTGCAAGGAAATATGAAATGGAAAAGGCCTTCGGAAGCTATGAAGAGCTGGCAGCCTGCGAGGATGTGGATATTGTCTATGTTGCCACTCCCCATCCTTCCCATAGGGAAACTGCCCTCCTGTGCCTGAAGGCAGGTAAGGCCGTACTTTGTGAAAAACCGTTTACGGTCAATGCTTCCCAATTGGAGGATATGATTCTTGAAGCCCGGAGCTCCCGTGTTTTTTTAATGGAAGCCATGTGGACAAGGTTCCTTCCCGCAATGGTACAGGTCAGAGAGTGGCTGGGCAAAGGGCTCATCGGGGATGTCCGGATGGTAAAGGCCGATTTCGGCTTCAGAAGCGGCTGGAACCCCGAAGAACGCCTGCTCAATCCACAGCTGGGAGGCGGCGCCCTTCTGGACGTGGGAATCTATGTTGTTTCCCTTGTTTCAATGATATTGGGGCCAAGTCCTGTGAAGGTCGAAAGCATGGCATATATAGGTAAAACGGGAGTGGATGAGCAGTTTTCCGCCCTGCTTGGCTATGAAGAAGGAAAGATCGCCAATGTGTCTGCCGCCGTCAGGACAAACCTGCCTGGGGAAGCCTGGGTCATAGGCACTCAGGGCAAAATACGCATACCGGCCTTCTGGTGTGCGAAGTCTGCCAGCCTTATGGTGGACGGGCAGGAGGACGTGGAATTCACCAGTGATTCCGAGGGCGCAGGGTATCATTATGAAGCCCAGGAGGCTATGAACTGTCTGAGGGAAGGTAAGCTGGAGAGCAGTGTGATCCCCCTTGACGAATCCCTTGAAATCATGAAGCTCCTTGACACCATAAGAAGCCAGTGGGGGCTGAAATACCCCTTTGAATAGGATATGATTAAAGGTTGATACCGGATTTTGCCTTTAAAGTGTCTATTGACTGACCGTATTACTCTTGTTGCTATTTAAGTGCAAGCAGGAAGCAAAATATATCCGGACCTGCCGCAGCGAGGTCCGGAAGAAGCTTTATTTGATTTCACCTTTTCTGATTTTTTCAGCGGCATCCAGGCAGCGCTTGTAGTTGTCAACGGCGTTGTATGCCGGAATAAAGACCGTGGCCAGCTTCAATTGCTCGTAGCCGGTATTGATCATCTGGTGTTTTTCACCTGCCAGTACCCACAGGATCATGTCTGCCGTTATGGGCGTTTCCTCCCCGTCATGCAGGCAAATCCCGTTCCCTGAGACAATATAGATGAGCTCAGGCCGGTCATGCTCGTGATAATCTGTTCTTCCCTGGGGCGGAATGAGGGCGTGAGAAAAGGTCAAGTCATTGACGCCTTCCTTATCCGGCGCGAAGAATACCTTAATCGTCCTCTGATAGGGTGCCGGTATTTCTACGCCCTTTTCTTCCCATGCTTTCACAAGTTTCATTTTTAATTTTCCCCTTCCCTGTTCTTAATTTTATCTTTTAAATATTCGATCCCTTTTTCCGCCCATGCCATTTCCCGTTGGATTGTTTTTTCCACCGTCTGCTCAAAGGGCGTCCATTGTTCGAGAATCACGTCGGGATTCCGGCCCTTTTTCCGTATTTCCTCAAGGATCATAGCCGCATCCAGCCTGCCGTACCCCGCCGGACTGCCTTGGATGGTAAAACCCATCTTATTGTCAATCCGGGTGATATCAAAGTCTTTAATGTGAAGATTTACCGTATAGGGACTCAATTCCGCGATTACAAACTCCGGACCTTCCAGAGCGCCGAAAGAATTTACCGTATCGAGGCAAATACCTGTATTGGGGCTGTCTATTTTTTGGATCATCCAGGCAAGCTCCCGGGCTTTGAAGCGGTCATGGTTTTCAACGGCGATACAAACCCCTTCCTTCTCAAATTCGGGAATGACTTCCTTTATCCATTGGACAGCCTGTTGGAGGGAAGGCTTGCTGTCCGGCGTATCGGTAATGGTCCTCAATAGCTTCGCGTTCACTATTTTCGCAATGTCAAGATACCTTAACAAATGTTCGGGACCCACCCCTCTGGTACCTATCTGTAAGGATATACCTACTTCTTCTGAAACCTGCCGCAGTTCTAACAGCTCTGCGGCACTCATTTCATGCAGCGGAAGGTTGTCGCATATCTGCACAACCCCTACTCCAAGACGCTTTGCCATATTTATCAAATCTATCGCACCCATCGGCTTTTCCGGCGCAGGATAACCTGCAAAGCCTATACCCCATGGGTAAGTCCAGCTTCCAATTCCTAATCGCATAGCAAATATCCCCTATCTGTCAAGCACTGTGTCTACGATTCCGTTGATGAATCCCGGTTCATGCCACGTCACAGGGCCTGAACCCACTCTTGCCACGACGAGGTCAAGGCTCGGTATGACATAGCATTTATTGGATCTGTACCCCATCAATGCAAACATATCTCTGGGCAAGCCCGGCCAGCAGGTGCCGTTTGTATTGGCCCACCAGGTATATCCGTAATCCGGATTTAACTGCTGGGAGGATGCCGTCGCCAGGTCCACCCACCCTTCCGGGACCAATTGCCTGTCTTCCCATTTTCCTTTCTTTAACATCAAATAGCCAAACCTTGCAAGTTCCCTGGCGGATATATGTATACCCGTATGCGGATTGGTATGAGGGCCCATGAAACCGCTCCCCCCTTGTATATCCCAGCTCAAATTTTCTATGCCTATGGGGTCCAATACGCGTTCCCGGAGGTAGTCTTCCATTTCCCTTCCGGTGATATGGGAAAACATCAATGCAAGATGACACATCCCCACATCACTGTAATCCCAGCGGCTTCCCGGTTCAGCGGTGAGCTTGCCGGCCCAAAGGCCAAACCTGTTCGCCGTTTTTCCCAATGCGCATTCGAAAGGTCCGCTGTCTACCGCTGTAGGCATACCCAGAAGGCCTGTGCTTTCGCCGGGCAATCCGGAGGTCATGGAAAGCAGGTGCTTCACTTTTATTTTTTCTTTGGAAGGGTCGGTCAGCGGATAGCCTTCGGGAATGTATTTATAGGCAAAGTTCTCCAGGTCTACCGCTTTTTCCGCCGGAAGCTTTCCGTTCCGGCTGTCGTCAAGCAAGAGTCCCCATGCGGTCCCTGTGAAGGATTTGGTCCCGGACCAGATATCAAATCTTGAATGGTTGGCCACATTGAAGGTTTGTATTTCTTTCACCAGCCAGCCATGGCGTATGATGGCGATAGACCAGGAATCGCCGCCGCAAACAAACTCGTGGTTCCTGCAGAACAGCTCCAGCTTTCCGGGCTCCATGCCCGCTGCCGCCCTGATTTCTTCAGGCCCGTTCAAATACCGCCAGCCGCCTTGCGACTCCGGCACGGGATAATATGAAAGATCCATAGAATCATTCCCTTTCGGGCCAAACATTTTCAATGCAACCGCAAGCTTATCAATGGCCTACTTTCAATAATAAAGGCCGGGGCCCTGCTTCCATACTTCTTTTTTTGCTCAAAGGTGCCATTATTTGCGCGGCTGCCCATCGACAACAGTGCCGTGTGAGCGGTTGTTGTACCCATGAACGCCTTTTCCCTATTTTATGCGGCAGTCCTTGGGGGAAACGCCGAAATAAAGCTTGAAGGCCCGGGTAAAATGCTTCGGGTCCTCATAGCCCACTCTGGCAGAAATGTCGTAGATCTTGTTTGCAGGGTCATCCAACAGCTTTTTGGCTTCCTCCATCCGGACCTTCATCAAATAGTCGGAGAAGTTCATGCCGGTTTGTTTTTTGAAAAGCCTGCTGAAATGTGCATAGCTTATGCCTGCCCGATTGGCGGCAATGGCAAGATTGATATTCTTTCCGAGATTCTCCCGGATATAGTTCATAGTAATTGCCATTACCGTCCTTTCCTTATTTTCTTCGTTTACTGCGGTCATCAGGTTGTAGATAGATTCCTTGAAATAAATCCGGATATCCTTCAGGGAGGTAAACGTATGAAAGGCTTTGATAAACCCGGCGTCCACATGCAAATGATTCAGTGCGATATGATTTTCAAGAAGCCTGTTCATCCCTTTAAATAAATTGGACAGGCAATCAATGGACTGTTTTTCAAAAAAGCCCTCATGGAAAACAGCGTCTGCAAAATCGCTGATTTTATCCGCCCGCATGGAATTAAGCAATTCGGAAAACTCGCTGAGCTTGCGTTCAACAAAGGGCAAGTTCTGAGGCTTATCTTTAATGCGGCAATACTCAATGATTTCACAATCGCCCATGACAATCCGGTAGGACAAAGCCTTCTCCGACTGTCTGTAGAGGGAGTGAAGACTTTCCACGCTGGAACCTTTGCAGCTTAAAGCAATTTTGAAGCTTCTGCCGGGACAGCTTTTTAAGGGCATAACCATTTCCCTGATGACATTGGGGATATCCTCATCTCTGACGTTCACGGAACAGTTTACAACAATCACCTTCTCCTTGTTGTAATTATAAAAGCCCGTTGCCGACCATCCGTTCCCCGAACAGAAATGCCCCTCCTCAAGCGGAACCACTTCCGTGACGGAAGGGGTATCCTCTTCAGCTCCCGGCCCGTTGTCAAATGCTACGATGCCTATATAGAAGCCGTCATAGGGGAAAAGATGTCTTACCTTGCTTAAAATATTCCGCACATCCGCTTCATCCGGATTTTCATATAAAAAGAGCTTGCTCAGATTATTTTCTATAAAAAGCTGCCGGTAAGTTGCTTCGCCGTTCCGGTCCGAATGCCCCTTTATCCCGTTCAGCGCCGTAACAGCCTTTTCAAGGACTATTTTCAATTCATGAATGCTGGCAGGCTTCAGGAGGTAGTCCATGACGCCCAGCTTCAAGGCTTCTTTGGCATATTGAAATTCGTCATAGCCGCTTAAAACAATAAACTTGATATTTTCCCCATGGGAATTAATATTTTTTATCATTTCCAGGCCGTCAATGTCGGGCATACGGATATCGGTAATCACGATTTCCGGAACGGAGGTACGGATCATGGCTTCCGCCTCTGCCGCACCGGTTGCAGTCAATACCTCAGCAATTTCAGGATTGTTCAGCCGTTCAATCATGGATTTGATTCCAAGGCAAATTACTTTCTCATCATCAACCACCAATACTTTATACATTCCGTCACCCCCCGGTATTGTAAGGAAATCTTAAAATCGTACGGGTAAATTCACCTTCAATGCTCTCCATCCTTGTAAAGTATTCGTGTCCATAAAACAACTTCATCCTTTTGTTGATATTCGCAAGGCCTATGCCGCCGTCCTTGTGTTCCCGGACCAGCTCATCCATGGAATATTCCAGCATGTCGTTCAGCTTTTCAACATGGGCCGCAGTTATTCCCGTGCCATTATCCGTTACGGTAATCACTGCATGGCTGTCCCGCAGCTCAAAATCGACCTCGATATCCAAAGAGGGCTTGTTATTTGAAAACCCGTGACGGATACTGTTTTCAACAATGGGTTGGAGAATGAATTTGATTACAAGGAAATTCTCCGCTTCTTCAGGCAGGTTTACTGCTATGTTGATTTTGTCGCCGAACCTCAATTTCTGCAGGTTTATATATTTTTTGACGTTGTCGACTTCATCCTTTAACGTGGCATATTTGGAGTGGGTGCTGATATTGTAGCGGAACATTTTTCCGAAGTCGGTAATTGCTTCCGCGGTTTCAAAATCGCCTGCCAGCTCCATCTTCATCCGGAAGACATCGATCATGTTGTAGATGAAATGCGGGTTGATCTGGTATTGCAGGGCTGAGAGCTGTGCATCCTTTTGAGCTGTTTCCCTGCGTATGTTATCCTGTATCAGCACATTGATTTTTTCAATCAGGATGTTAAAATCATCGGCAAGCTGCCCGACCTCATCCTTTCCCTCCTGCCGGATACGCATATTGAAGTCGCCCCTGGCAACGTTGTTCATGACCTTTACAATATTCTTCAGCTTTGCGAAAATCACCTTGACCATCAGGTAGGTAAACAAAATCAGGAGGATAAACCCTGCAAGCATTGCAAGAACGATATTTCTGCCTGCAGCCCGCGCATTGGCCAGCATACCGTCCAGGGGTATTTTGATAATGATTCCGATATCCAGAGGGATGACACTGTCATACAAATATAAAATATTTTTGCAGTTAAAACTGCCGGTCGCACCCTTTTTATACTCCTTCAAAACCAAAGCCTCGGCAACACTGTCAATGGACCTCGAGGTATACAGGACTTTCCCGCTGTTTTCCGTAGAGTAAATCGTCTCGAATCCGGTGTCAACATTTTTTAATGAGGAAAACACTTCCGTATCAAGTATATCCAGGGTTGCTGCACCCAGGTAGCTGCCATTCGCCGAATATATTTTTTTAACAAGGGTAAAAACCTTATTGCTGTTTCTGCTGCTGTTGATGCTGAATACCATGTCCTTATGGGGATAAAGCCATGTCTGGATTTTTTTCCCGTCAGCAATGAATTCCTTGTACCAATCCTGGTCAATGATCCGCTTGTCGCTGAAAAACATCCCCCAGCCCTCAGGTATGCTCTCATTGTTCGTATAAATGGAAAGCCTGTAAACATTTATCTGATTTAAACGGGCAGCCTGAGCTATCAAAGGCTTGATTAGGTCAAGATAATTGGCATAAGCCTCTGGCGTCATTTGAAAATCCTTTGACAGGAAATACTTCAATTCACTGGTATAGGCAACCTTATCGATGATACTTTGGGCTGCGGCTATTTTGAAAGAGATATTGTCCTTAACCTGTAAAAGCGTTTGGGTGGAGCTTTTCCTGATTTCTTCCTCCAGATTCGTTTCCGTCCGCTGATAATAGTAATACCCCGCTATGGCAGCAGGGATAAATATCAGGACGGAATAACCCAATGTCAGCTTTCTCAGCAGGCTCATGTCCGAAAACAGCGTTTTGATTTTTTTAATAAATAGAGCCATGGTTTTCAGTACTGTCACCCACTTTTCTACTCATATTATATCCCCGGCCGGGATGGATTTGCAACCCATTGGGAATGCTGCGACGTTTCAAAAATTATGGCGCAATTTACAAATAAAGTGAAAGAACCACGGTGTCATTCCGAGAGCGGCAATCTCATCTATTTATAAGATGCTTACCTGACAACAATGCCTTTCGAGATTGCCGCGCTCCACTGCGTTGCGCTCGCAATGACAGGCGGGTTGGTGCCCTCATGCCCGTCTACTCTTTCATTCGGATCAGACGATTCTTTTTTGCCGATGCAAGTATGCACTCACGTATCCTGCCTTCCACAGGTGAATTGTTCAATTTCTGGAGTCCCACAATAATTGAGCCTACTACAGGTTCATAATAAGCGTTGACTACGGTGGCACGCGGCAGTCTCTCTTTAATTTTAGCCTTTACCGTGTCCACAAGAATAGGATTTTTCACCTTGAAAATGCCGCCCGAAAGCACCACATCCACATCATCCTCCTGCATATGGAAACGCTGTATCCCTGTGATGGCATAGTTTGCGATTCTTTCGCTGAAGGTTTTTACAAGCCTCTGGGAAACAGCATCTCCGTTATACGCTAATTCAAAAAGCTTTGGCGCAAACTGTATTGTCTTATCCATCGGAAGGGTGCCGTTTATGCGTTTGAATAAGAGCTGTTCCGCATCTTCTATTTCAAAATGACTCAATACCGAAGCGACCAATTCTGTCGGCTCAATCAAGCCGATGCTTGACGAAATCGCGGCCCTCACTGCCTTCCGCCCTAAAGCGGCTGCGCTATGGTCCTCTTCCTCAACATAGTAGCTGTATACAAACTCATTGCCCTGCTTATCAACAACCGCAGCATTAAACGCTGATCCTGCACATAAAATCACGCCGTAGTTTTTCTCTGTTCCGGCCCATAAAGCAGGTACACAATCGTTAAATACTTTAATTTCTTCTACTCCGGTCAATTCAAAAAGCGCTTTTCTCAAGATTTCATATTCATAGGGCCAGTCGGCTCCCGTCAAGCCTGCAACAACAATCCCGACTTCACAAATATCCAGGCCTGCAGCTTGCAATACTGTTTTCACTGCATTGCCCGTTACCTTCATGAATTTTTCCATCCCATCGACGCTAAAAATCGCTCCAACCGTTGTCGACGCCGCTAAAATGTCGCCATGAAGGTCGGAAACCGCGGTTGTGGTCTTGGTGGAACCTTGATCGATGCCCAGTATATATCTCATTCTCCGCTCCTTTATTTAAAAAACCGAGGCAGGTATTTCTTATTTACCTGCAGCATCTCGTCCAAAACGCCCTTCGCCCGGGTATAATCACCAATCAAGGGATGTACCATGAGCGCAGCAAGAGCAGAATTATAATCACCTTCAATTGCCGCTTTTACCGTGAGCTTCTCATACGCTTTCACAGCTTTCATAAGTCCTATGATGTACTGGTTGTCAAAATTCTTAAGCACCAGCGGTGTAGCTCCTCTTTTATTTATGAGGCACTTGGTTTCGATGACATCGTTATTATCCATAAAGCTATATGCACCGTTATTTAGAACATCGACAACGTGAACCTCATTTTTGTCATTGACAATTGCGTCGATTAGCGAAACAGCCGCTTCGGAGTACAGGCTGCCTCCCCTTTTATCCAGTGCGGCCGGCTTTTCCTTCAGCAAAGGATCCTTATACATCTCAAGCAGCTCTTTTTCAACCTCCATGCAAATTTCGCCCCGGGTCTTTTCGGCCTCCATA
Organism: Bacillota bacterium; assembly: GCA_023433505.1. Lineage (GTDB taxonomy): Bacteria > Bacillota > Clostridia > Acetivibrionales > DTU013 > MnB-11. The sequence continues at coordinate 23,086 of JAEZCO010000093.1, forward strand.
CAAAGTTTAACGGTATAATCCCTGAAATAATAGTAGTTAAGGTAAGCTACCGCATATGCCGGAATTGCATTCAGCAGTTCCTCAGAATACTTAGCATTTGGGACATTCTTCAGCACTTGCGTATCCGACCTTATAATATCTCTGAGTACGTCCTTGCCATCTGCATATGCAGAAGTTATCCAGCATAAATGATTCAATCCCACGAAATCATAGTCAAAGCTCTTTATATCCGCAGGAAGCCGCTTCTTCAAATCCATTACCATATTGATGGGACCATTGCACAAACCCATCATCTTCACCTTTGTGTGGTTTAATATTGCTTCCGCAGCAATTCCTGACGGATTTGAGAAGTTTATAAGCCATGCGTCCGGCGCAAGCCTTTCCATGGCTTCCGTTATCCGAAGAAGTTCGGGTATTGTCCGAAGAGCCTTCATAAATCCGCCTGCTCCGGTTGTTTCCTGTCCTAACAGGCCATACTTGAGAGGTATTTTTTCATCGGTAACTCTTGCTGCCAACCGGCCTACCCTTATCTGACCCAGAACATAGTCTGCGCCTTCGATGGCCTCTTCAAGGCTTTCCGTGACTACAAGCCTGGTATCCATGCCGTTTGCATCCAGCATTCTCCTTGCCAGTCCCGAAACGATTTCGTTTTTTTCCCGATCGATATCCATTAAATAGAAGCTATCGACTTCCAAACGCTCCTTTCTGGTAATAAACCCATTGATGAGCTCCGGTGTATAGGTGCTCCCTGAACCAATGACCGTTATCTTAAGACCTTTTTTCATTTTTTTCTCCTCTTCTTCATTTTCATATCTAGATAAAATCCAATTTTGCTATCTCGATCCATCCTTCCCAGTCATCAGCAATTATGCCATCACTAAAACTGACTCTCGCAATATATAATTCATCTTTATCCTTCACGATCTCCGCAGCATGGACATCATTCAGTTCCTGTATCCACGCCCTGTCGTTAAAGTCAAGAGGGTCTTCTGAAAACAACACAATGGTTTTAACGTCGTCATCACGCAGCCTGTGCCTGATAAACAGGTAATACCCCGCTTCGGTGTCCACAACAAATGGAGATTCCAGGTAGGAGTGTTCTGCATGTGTTTCATTATCCTTATAAACTATCCAAGGCTCATCCCAATCAATCAGTGTTTTGGACCTCCTTGCCATAATACAACTGAAAGGATTCCCATCTATAAACTCGGACTGGCAATAATACATGATGTATTCCCCGTTTGCCTTTATAATGCAGACATCCCTTGCGTCCCTTCTTGTAAAAACCTCATAGCCCAGATTGTCATACGTAAACAGGTCAGATGTTTTCAAGCACATGATCGTGCCCATTGGACGTCTGTAGAACAGGGAATACGCCCCATTCTTCTCTACAACAAACGGCGCGTGTTTTTGCTGATATTTGTTCTCATCTTTTAAGAAATTCTGAGTGAATATGGGAGCCGTATTGGTAAAAAGACAGTCCAAACTTTTCCCATAGGAATGAAAAAATTGTTTTTCACTTTCCCAGGTACCTTCACCCATAATACCTATACAATGCCATAAACCATCCTTATCCCGGATAATGCAGAAATCATTCAGGTGATTTGAGGGATAGTATACAATTCTTTTCCATTCCGAACCGATCACAGGTTTTTTCATAACGATAACAATTCCTTTTACTTTTGTCTATATGAATCTATTTGTTCTTAGATTTAACGATTCCCATACGATTTTAAAGGTATAAAAACAAAGCGGCTTTTATAGAAGCCGCTTTGCCGCACTTGCCGAAATGTTATTTGTTGCCGGGATAGGCGAAGTCAAGCCCCAGTTTCTTCTTGTTCGCCTGGAATTTGTCGTTCATAACCTTTATAACCTTATCATAGCCCAATGCATCCGTCTGAGCCAGGAAGCTGTTCCACTCTTTCTCTACTCCTTCAGGCGTTGGGGAAATGAGCGCTTTAGCCATCATCTCCGGCCTTAATTTGTTTACCTGCGCCAGAATAGCCGCCTCATCCGATCCGCCTTGCGGGTTGAGTCCTTCAAAGGGCATGTTTGAGAAGGCATATTTGTTGAAGAAAGCAAAATTATCCGCCCACATTTGATCGATAGGAGTTGAAGGCAGAGGTTTCATTCTCGCGCCTCTGAGACGGTCGTACATGAACCACAAAATTCCCGGATTTTCCGGAGTGCCGGAGAAGCCGTATTTAAGAAGCGCTTTGTCGGAATTTTCTTCAAATTCGGCTTTAATATCAGGATTTAATACTGCTTTTCCATCCTTCACGGTAAAGGTCTGGCCTTCTACTCCGACAGTCGTCAAATCCTGACCTTCTTCACTATACAGGTAATTAAAGAGTCTTATAATCCTGTCAGGATTTTTGGCGTTTTGGGATATGCAGGATGCAAGCCAGCCGCTCATTGACGACGAATGCAGATAGGTTTCAGGAGTACCCATGCCGTTAAGAGGGCCAACACCCGTCCATTTTACATTTTTGTCGTTCCTGTAAAGGTCCAGACAGGGTCCGAGGTAATCTCCTATACATCCCATGAAGCAGAATACCTGGCCTGATGTCGCTTTTTCCGCCTGGGTATCATAGGTTCCGGTAAAATTCTCTTTTGACATCAAGCCTTCATTATAAAGCTTGTTTATGAACTTGAGAATTTTCAGATATCCGGGATCCTTGTATCTGTTGCCGAAAGTGCCGTCTTTCTGCTCATCGTTGATGTTGTAGAAGTCACTGGCATACCAAAAGACATCATCACAGACATCATACCCTATCCAGAGAGGTATAACCTTTTTGCCGTTGTACTCAATGTTTCCGTCCTTGACCTTTTTCAGTGCCGCCAGCATTCCTTCCTCTGTTTTGAAATCATCGGCAGTTATTCCGAGCTTGTCCATGATTTCCTGTCTTGCATTAATACCGCTGTTGGTAGCTAAACTGTCTGATTGCGTAAGCTTGTCATAAGCTGTGTACATGCACGGAAAGCCGTACATATTGCCATCGTTGTATGTATACCAGCCAGCCATCGATTTGGGTATGATGTCTTTAAATCCGGGTGCATACTGATCTATCAATTTGTTCAAAGGCTGAAGCAATCCGCCTTGCTGCAAAAGACCGAACTGAGGAGAAGTCTGTCCGACGGATACAACATCCGGCAGCGAATTGGAAGCGATCATGGTATTGATTTTTTCATCCTCGTCACCGCCCACCGGAAACGAGAAATTGATCTTTATCCCTGTCTTTTCCTGAAGAACCTTTGCCGCAAAGGTTACTGCGGGGTCAAATGTGGAGTTGAAATCGGATGCGGAAACATACCAATTAATCTCCAGCGGAGATGTGTCCAGCGTCCAACTGTCCGCTTTGGCAGCGTCGCTTGTCTGACCTGCGGTTGTGGAAGCGGGCGCGGCAGTGGTGGTGGACTCCTGTTTGGCAGTACCGCATCCTGCCATTATTGTCAGCAGCATAACTACTGCGGCAATAATGCTAATAAGTTTTACAGTACGATTCATTTTGCTTTTCCCCCTCTGATAATTTAATTTTATATCAATACCGTAAGGGTATCAATATGCAATGAAGTGTCAACCTTTAACAGAGCCTATCAAGAGCCCCTTCACAAAATATCTTTGCAAAAAAGGATAAACCAGAATAATGGGAATGGTTGTTACCATCATCGTCGAGAACTGGATGGTCTTTGAGCTTATATGGGGATTCTTTACAAGATTGGCGGCCCGCGTGGCAAGGGCGGTGGCTTCCTGCTGCGTGCGGACGATCTTTAAAAGATAGATCATGATGGTTTGAAGCTTGGGGTCGGTGGTAAAGAGCATCGAGTCAAAATATGCATTCCAATTGTATATGCCAGTGAACAGAGTTATTGCTGCAACAACCGGCATGGACACCGGGAGGACGATTCGGAAAAATATGCTGTATTCATGGGCGCCATCCAGCTTTGCCGATTCAACAATGGAATCGGGAATTTCTCTGAAGGAAGCCTGAAAAATCAAAACGTCAAAAAAGCTGAACAACCCGGGAATGATATAAACCAGGAAATTATTAATAAAGCCCAGGGATTTCAGCACCATATAATAGGGTATCAAGCCGCCGCTGAACAACATGGTTGCCAATCCCATAATTGCATAGACATTCCTGCCTTTCAGGTTTTTCTTTGAAAATCCGTAGGCAAAAATCCCGGTGAACAGCACATGTCCGAAAGTAGCGATAACCGTCCTTGCCAAAGTAATCTTATATGCATTCAGGATTGTTCTGTCCATAAATACAATCTCATAATTGACCAGCGTCCATTTTCTGGTTATGAGGTTTACACCCCCCCGCATATAATCCAGCCCGTCATTGAAGGATCCGATCAACGCATACCAGAAAGGGTATAATGTGGCAAATACGACAATAATCATGATAAATATGTTTACACCGTTAAAAACCTTATCTTTCCATGACTTCCCCATATTACTTCTCCTGTCGATAAATTATAAGAATCGGTATCTTCAAAACAGGCCTTTATCCGTAAGCTTTCTTGATAATGTGTTTGCCCCCACCAGCAGGATTGTGCCGACCACCGATTGGAAAACACCCACCGCGGCAGCGTATGAAAAACGCAGAAGCTCTTTGATTCCCATTTTATAGACATAGGTGTCTATGGTTTCACTCATGCTGACATTCAAATTGTTCTGCAATACCCAGATCTGGTCAAAGCCCGTGCTGAGCATGGAACTGATGTTCAAAAGCAGCAGGATGATGATCGTCCCCTGTATGGACGGAAGAATGACATGCCATATACGCCTGAATCTGCCCGCTCCATCGACAATTGCAGCTTCAACCATTTCCGAAGGTACACCCGCTATTGCAGCAAGATATAATATAGCTCCATACCCCAGCCCCTTCAGCGTATTTACCGCTACCACGATAATCCAGAAAAGATGAGGGTTGCCCATAAAGAATATGGGTTCCTTCACCCATCCCAGCGCCATCAGGACATGGTTTACAACCCCGGTTTCCGGGCTTAATATGCTGATCATCAAGCCGCCGAAAATTATCCACGAATTGAAATAAGGCAAATAGGAAACCGTCTGGCAAAATCTTTTGAACTTTTGGCTTTGAAGTTCATTCAACAGCAGTGCAAACAGGATTGGCGCCGGGAATGTGATGAGCAGGCCCAGAATGTTTATTCCAAGGGTATTTCGCAGTACGAGAAGGAATTTGGGATCCGTGATGAAATCATGAAAATTTTTCAAGCCAACCCAGTTGGAATCAAAAAAGCCGGCAAGTCCCGCAATCGGAGAATAATTTTTAAAAGCGATGGTGATACCGAACATTGGCAAAAAGTTGAAAATAAGCATAAACAGGACGCCTGGCAATACCATGCTCTGTATGTCCAACTGCCTGAGAAAGCCCGATTTTTTTATCCTAGTGACAATCGAAGTTGTTCCCACGAGATCTTCCTCTTTTCATTTTTATAGGAATACGAAACTTTACACTACCTTTACACTAATTATACAATTGCACGCTCCAGCCACACATACCTTGATTTGCTTTACGGTGCCATTTTTTGCGCAGAATGCAGAATCTTTTTCCGCAGCGCTTCGCCGGCAACTCCGTGCAATTCTTCATAAGCCCAAAGCACAGCTCCGGCCACAGGAGGCTCCTTCACAAGGTGATACCGCAGCCGGATGCCGATTTTTTCCCCAAGCTCGCTTTTGAGTGTTTCTATGATGGTTGGGTTTTCGCCTTTTGCATAAATCGAGCCCGCCAGCAGGATATCAATTTCTTCTTCCCCGGAAAAATCAAACCGCTTAAAAGCTTCAATCACAGGCTTCGCCACGCTCCTGCCAACCTGCTTCAGAAGCTCCAGAGCTGCGGCGTCGCCTTTGTTTGCGGCAATAAATGCAATGCTTGAAATCGTGCTTCTTGAAATAATTCCCGTAGAAACCTTTTCATAGATAGCGTCTACGAGTATTTTTTCATCAAGGATACCTAGAATAGTAAAAAGAATTTCTTTCATGAGGGTCTTTTGTCCGCTTTTGTAGATTGACTCGTAAACGGTTCGGAGAACCTTGTTTGAGATGAATTGCCCTCCGGCATCATCCCCGGACAGATCTCCCAGGCCCCCGATTTGAAGCATGTTTCCATTGCGGTCGATGACGCCGCAGGTAGTTCCCGTACCGATATTGCTGCAAATTCCATATCCCTTTTTACTGCCTGCTTTTAATCCGAGAAATGCGTCGTTGCAGACTTTGAAGCCTTTCAACCCGATATCCGCTATTCTTTTGCCTATCTCGGCATGCTGCTTTTCCGTATCCGCGCCCGCAAGCCCGAAAACACCGAAACAGATATCCCCCGCTGAAAGGCCGGTGACGGAAAGCAGCTCGTGAATACGCTTGTCCAGTTCCTGCTGCATTCCTTCATATCCGATGTTCTCATGACTTGCCGTTCCGGCCCTGATAAAATTCACAAGGTTTCCGCATGTATCACATAGTGCGTAATGAGTCTTTGTGTTGCCCCCATCCACACCCAGTATATATTCGGTCACTATTGCCAGCTCCCATCCCATTCCGGATCAGAGATATTCTTAAGTTTTGCGGACTCATTCATATCCCGCCCGGAGGTGTATTGAATTAACTGCGGATTGATTAAATTTCCCGTGCCAGCCACTTGACCGCGTTGACCCAGAATTTATCATAATATTCCCAGTTCAAAAATTCAGGCGGCCCCCAATGAGGCGCACAGTCACTGGCAAAGGCAAAGGTCCTGCCCTTCTCATACTCCTGGGCAGCCATAAAAATATCCTTCCCGCATTTGGCCAGAACCGCTTCATCATTTCTGGGCAGCAACCGGTTGTATCCCAGGAAAAGAGGCCATTCTCCGTTAATGTCGGCCAAAATGGGATGATCTTTCCTGACGATTTCTACTTTTGCTCCCTGGGGCATTTCGACCCTGTCATCATACGTCTGCATTTCAATAGGAAGAATCTCCCCAATTTCAGTATCCCTGTACCTTGCTTTGCCATCTACGCCCTGAAAGGAGTAATACCCTCCGATCATCGCAAAGCCTCCGCCTTCTTCGACATATTCCTTTATTGCCGCCAGCCGGTTGCCTTTTATGATGGACTTTGAGGTTGTATCCGGATGCAGCAGCAGGGTATTGCTTCCCAGGTCGCTGATGATTACTGCGCCATATTGTTTCAATTCATTTTTATCAAAAGGGAAATCCCTTAACGCCTGATGGTCAGGCATATACGTTACTTCTATGCCTGCTTTTTCAAGGGCTTCCCTCAGCCATTTTACGACTTCGGTATAGGTACATGCCGTGCAGAAATCGTAACCTTTAATGTCTATTGCTTGCTGAATCCACGACTCTCCTGCAATTAAAACTTTCATAATCGTTTATCCCCCTGTCAAATTTAAAATAATCTTATTTTATTATTCCTGTTTATTCCTTCCGCATATATCCTTTGATTTGCTTAAAGGTGCCATTTTTTGCTCATGCGTAAAATTCGGCTTTTTGGCGAAACACGATTTGATCTTTCTGAAAAATTTCACGGATGACCTGATGAAAGTCCTCTGCCATTTTTCCATAGTTTCTTCGATTCGCTTCGTCTGAAGCTTTCCTTAAATGCTCCGGAATGCCGCCCATGCCATACAAAGCGCCGAATACACCCATTGCCATACCTGCAATTGAGTCGCAATCCCTGCCGTACATTACTGCCGAACGGAGTGTTTTGATAAAATCTCCGTTGCCGTATTTTACAGCAGCCAACGCTATCGGCAGTTCTTCAATTGACCTCATTCTGGAAGGCCTTCCCGCATCATTCCCCTCGATAAACTGATTTGCTTTATCATCTGTATTTATGTCAATATCAATAGGTTCTCCGTAAGGAAAAAAGGCCTGCCTTGTCTTCCCGATAAAAGTATCGACGGAATCATTCGGATCAACGGCATTCATTACAGCCGCAATTGCTTTTTTTGTCCCGTCCCGGGCAACAAGTAAGGCCTTCTCCAAAGAATCCTGAAAAGTGCCCTCCCGCCTGAAGGCATTTGCAAAGAATGCCGCCAGAACTGCCGCACCCTCCACAGCATAAGACTCATTATGTGCCAGTCCAAAAGCGGCCGCTTCCTGATAAGCACTCCACGAATCACCGGCATTTACGGCGCCTATTGGCATAATATACATGGCGACGCCACAGTTTACGCAATTCCCGGCCCCTGCACTGCGCGGGTCCACTGAGTGCCCCATCATCCTCATCCACGGATATTTTTCGGGATACCATATCCTTTCGATGATCGGTAATCTGCACTGCCTTTCCGGCAGCCAGACAACAGTCTCCGTCATTTCATAAAGCATAAATGTTTCGAAATCATAGGCGTCCATATGCCTGCGGCTATTGGAATACGCCCTGATAAGAGCCTCTGTCATGAGCGTGTCGTCTGTTATCCTGCCGAAGCCCTTTCCCGTGGACGGATCGTTTTTGTGTGTTACCGGTAAGAATTCAGCAAAGTCATGATCATGGAACTGTTTCCTGATCCCGTCAGACGTCCAGCCCTCAACCGGTGCTCCCATAGCATCGCCAATCGCTATCCCGTATAATGCACCCTTTATTTTCTCAATGAAGTCCGGCATCCGTTACATCTCCTGTCTATTTTTATTTTACATTTAAAAACCAGACGGGGGCACATCTTTCACGCGCCCCCGTCTATGCTGTCAAAAAATTATGGCATAATTTGCGAATAAAGCGGAATGCCCATTGCGTCATTGGTATGAAAAAGGAGTCTATTGTAGGGGCGACCACTGGTCGCCTACCCTGGAAGGCTCTTGAATGGCGATCAGTGATCGCCGCTACATCTTTTCCTTCTCATGTGTGCCGCTCTGTAGCATGGCGTCATTGCCAGGAGCGGCAGCTACGCGGCAATCTCATCGGTTTACAAGATGCTTCCCTGTCAAAAATGTCTTTTGAGATTGCCGCGCTCCACTGCGTTGCGCTCGCAATGACAGATGGGATGGTGCGTACTGCCATAAAAATTACATAGCATCCCCCATCCGAAGCTGCTTATCATATAATTTTCTGCCACCTGACAGGACCCACTGTGCTTTTTATCAAATAACCCTCTGAGGTTTACTGCAATACACAATTATCAAACCATTTCGTAGCAGAGGTACTGGAGGACCTCACCCCTACTTTACCGGATGTGATGGGATTTGTAGAATCCGTATAGCTGCCCTTGCTGACTCCGTCCAGATAGCAGGTTATGGTATTGCCGCTGATTGAAAGCTTAAGGTTATGCTGTGCGTCCGTTACCCCTGTAGCTGCTGTATATATTACTGTCGCAGCTCCGTTCAGGACCTTTTTGAGCTCCAGGCTTCCATCCACCTTGGTCCTCATATAATAATAGTTGTTTGCATCCTTATAATGTATTACAATACCTGCATCATTACCCTGGGTATCGGCGCTGAATGTACAGTTTGTGTAGCTTGCGGAATTGTAGACCGAAATGTCTGCCGCGCCTAAAGCCGATGAGACATATCTGCTGGAGGTTATGTTCCACGTGCCTGTTTGTACTGCCCAACCATTCGCCGCACCATCGTTGAAATCCTCCGTCCAGCCACCGGTTGATGCTGTTGTAAGTGTAACGGGTATAGTACACATGTGGTCATTCCAGTTGGCATTATTTGTGCCCCATGGAGAAAAGACCAGTCCCAGAGACTTTCCATCCGTGCTCATCCATTTGCTTGGGAATGAGAGACAGGTCATTGTTCCGCCTGTAAGGCCCTGCCAGGTCGTGCTTGCATACGCCTCATACCAGGGCCCCCACGGTTTTACTCCCTCGTATATGCCTAAGGTCCCGCCCTCGTTTTCATCACCATACCATTGTCCGTCCGTACAAAGGTAACGTCCGAGACCGGAATCATAAAAAACTGCAGCTCCGGCCGGGAATGCCGAAACCATGCTGGTCATTGCTCCCCAGGATGCATTGTTGCTGGCGTCAATGCCTGTAAGATATTCCCACGAGCTTTGGGTTCCAATGCTTGCCAGCGGAGCCCTTGCCATATATGTACCTGCAGATCCGATTTTACCCCCATATACATAAACATAGCTATCCGGCGCACCTGCATAATTCTTGCCGTACTGCAGGAAATACGAAGGGCTGAATGATCCGGTAGTGCCCGCCCAGCTCCAACTGCTGGTAGTCCAGGAAGTGCCGTTATTTGCGGAGGTCATCAGCTTCTTGACACCGTTTGACTGAGTATTGAGAATTGCATACAAATAGGTGTTGTTGGCAGCCAGAAGTGAAGTAACCTTGCCTAGATTTCTTCCCACAGGTCCGTAAAAAACATTCGTACCGGTCCATGTGCTTAAGGTACCGCTGACTTTTGCTATTCCATAGGAGACATCGCTGGTGCCGCTGAAGCCTTTTCCATCTCCCCAGGCAACATAAAGATTATCGTCGTTTGCCCAGGTTGTCGGCCAGCAGTCGCTGTCGCTGGACCCTGTACGGACGTTGGCGGAATCAAAGCTTACACCCGTAATAAGGGTACTGGCGGCATAATCACCGCCCATTGCCATTGATACACCTGATAAACTGAATACCAGACCAAAGCAGAATATACAAACCAAAATATAAGTCATTATCTTTGATTTCATACTAAACCCTCCTCGTATACTTTTAAATAAAAGCGGCTACATGGTCAATAGGATTAACACCTCAGGATACCGACATATCTTGCATCCCCCCACTTCATTTTTCAAGTTTTAAAACGTCCTTTCTATTTGCCGTTCTGAACGTCCGAAAAAAGATATGCTGCCTATTCTGGTTCCGCATGCCTGAAGATCAACTTTCTGCCGTTTTGCACTTTACACGCTTTCCTTCAACAACAGACTCTCTGGGAAAATAACCAGTCAAAAGGTAACAGCCGGCTGTTAGAATTGAGGAAGGTATTGCGCCTGAGCCGTTAACATTTCATCAACCATGCGCATAACACTTTTTCTATCTTTTATATAGCCTCCCATAAGTACAGCCTCCACAAATAAATTCCTGCTTCCCCTTATTGCCGCTTCTGCAGCTATTTCAGCAATTGCGGCATGTCTTGCAGTAATTGCCGCAATTGCATCCGGGAAGTCATTTATCTGTAACGGCAGCATTCCTTTTGCTGTGGCCGCCGCAGGCATTTCCAGCACGGATTCATATGGAAGGTTCTTTACGGCGCCATGATTGGGGACGTTTGCAGAAAAAACCGTCCTGGAATCATGTTCCATCGAATCAATGATACTCATCAATTTTTCATGCTCGCTGGAGAAGCTTTCAAAAAAGCCCTCAGGAAGCTCTTCCGGGGAATCTGCAAGCCGCTTCATGTCCGCAAGACGCTTTTCTCCTCTTGCGATTATCTGCTCAAAAGAAAACGCATCAACTCCCAGTGTCTTGCCGTAATAGCACTTGTCTCCTGAAAACCTTTCGGCATAGAATTCAACTGCATGCATTTCCCCGGCAGCAGGAAAAGCGCCGTAAGCTTCGAATAACTCCCATGAGAAAGGCGCTTCGACCAGCAGCTCGTGATTGTCCTTTTCTGTAAACCTGCATCCGGCGTTGGTAAAATCAATCCCTTTCTCCCTTACCCGTTTAAGTCTGTCTTGAAGTACGGGAAGCGCATCCTGGCCGTCAATCCTGAAATCATAGATGAAGGACAGATGATTCAGCCCCGCATTATACGATGAGACCCGCTTTCGATCCACTCCCGCAAACATGGCCAGATAGTCCTGAGAATAAGGTACGCCATCGCAAAGTCCGACGACAGGTATACTTGAAACTTTCTGCAAAGCTCTGCAAATCATGGTCATGGGATTTACAAAATTAAAAAATTTTGCCGCCGGACACAGTTTTTGAATATCACCGCAGATATCAACCACAGCCGGAATCATCCGCATTGCCCTGGATATTCCGCCGGGCATGACAGTATCTCCTCCAGGCTGAAAAATACCGTATTTTCTCGGAATGAATACATCCTGCTCCCATGCCCGCCTTCCTCCCACGCCAATCATTGCCGCTACATAGTCGGAACCCGGCAGGACATCACAGCGGTCGGTAGAATACGACAGCTCGATATCCGCATTTTTATACCGTATCATCTTTTCACAAAGCTTCTTTGAAATTTCAAGGGCATTGGGGTCAATATCAACCAGAGCCAGCTTCCACTTCTGTCCGTCAAATGTCCTGATCATATCCGCCAGAAGCCCCTGTGTGAATACTACGCTTCCCGCCCCGATAAATACTATTTTTTTCCCCATGCTCAATCCCCCTCTTATCTCATTCAAGGTATCAAGGACAAAAGCTGTAACTTCTCCAAATCAGCCCAGTGTTTCGGCTGTTTCTTTTAATTGCTTGCGTATTTGCAGCTTCTGTGGACATTTTTCTTCACACAAACCGCACTCTATGCATTCCTCCGCTTTTTTACCCGGAAAATCATCCTCATCGGTCCCTATTTTTTCATACTGGTTTCTTGCGTAATCGGTGATTTTATAAATCCGGTGATAATTCATTAACTGGAAAATAAACGGAATATTGACTTCTTGTGGACAGGGCATGCAGTATTTGCAGCCGGTGCAATAAAGATCGGCCCTTAGTTTGTTCTCTTCCAGTGATGCGCTGATCCTCTCAAGCTCTTCCCCGGTCAATCCGGCAGTATTGGATGCAATGCGGGCATTCTCCTCAACCATTTCCATTGTTTCCATTCCCGATAAGGCACAGGTCACATTCGGATTGGCAAGTACAAAGCGCAAAGCGATTTCCGGACTGCTGTTAACCTTCCCCGGCAGGATGTTCCGGATGGCTTCCGACGGAGCTCCCAGCCTTCCACCGCCGACTGGACCCATGATGACCACGCCGAGACCCTTTTCTGCGGCATGGGCTATCGCTTTTTCATTGCTTCTATCCAGAAGATTGTATTGGCAAAGTACGGTTTCAAAGTATCCCGTATCGATGAGCTTAATCATGTTTTCGGGGATATCATGGAAGGAAAAGGAGATGTGTTTGATCAATCCCTCCTCCTTCGCTTTTAACGCAGCTTCCAGCGGGCCATCCGGAGCCATACCCTTATTTCGGAACAAATCCCAGTCAATGCCCCACATATGGTGGAAATCAATATATCCGGTGTCAAGCTTTTTCAAGGAATTCTCCAGCCTTCCGCGCCAATTGCTGCCTGACCCGTCCCGGATGGAGCATTTTGCTGACAAATACACCTTGTCTCTCCAGCCCTTAAGCGCCTTGCCTATGATTACTTCACTTTCACCCTTGCAATATCCGGGAGCTGTGTCAATATAATTAACACCGAGTTCAAAGGCCCGATGTATGATCCGGATACTTTCTTCGGTATCAAATAGCGTCTTCCCGCTGACAGTTCTCTCCGGGAGTCTCATTCCCCCAAAGCCTAAAGTGGATATTTTTATTCCGGTGTTCCCTAATTTTCTGTATTGCATCGTATCTCTCCAAACAATAATGTTTACAAACTATATTCCCGCGTGCTTACTTCCGCGAAGCTTGCTTATATGTTCCATCCTGCCAGGTAATTTCCGGTGTTTTTAAGCATCTGTGCAAATAACTCCTCCGCATCCCGGATACTTAAATTCACCAGCGGGTCATTCAAAAATGCCCGGAAGGCCAGTTCCTTATCTTTTGTAACAGCGGCTCTCAAGGTAACCTCCTGATTATACACATGCCGGATGACAAGGTTATGTACCTCCTCCGGAAGTCTGCCTGAAAACACAGGTCTTATGCTGTTCCTTGTAAAATGGGCATTGGTTTCGACAACACAGCCCAAGGGCATGCCTTCGGCCTGGCCGCGGTTTGGGATATTGACATTGGTCACAATTTCATCCAGTCCCAGCAAGGCTTTTATCTGGCGCACGCCTTCCTCGCCCGAGGGCTGGAGCTTGAATTCCTCTTCACCTGCTATAACTCTCCTGCGGTATTGATCCCGGAGCTTTGAGGCCTCTATTCTGAAATCTACGGCAGTGAGGTTGAACTTCCAGGAATGTACTGTCTCCGGGTCCTTCAAATACCATGGGGGTAAAAATTCAGCCAGATGCCTGTCGGCGCTGAAGGCCATGAGCCCGTATCTTCTGAACAGGTCCAGAGTTACCCGGTTGGCACTCCCGAATACATCGTCTCTCCATGCGTCCTTCCCCTCCGGTTCATATCCTTCTTCCGCATATTTGCCGGCAAACTCCCTGTAGACAGGGAAAAGGTCCAGGTCCTTATAGGAAGCACAGTCAATCCAGGTGAAATGATTGATCCCAAGCACATTGGATTTGATTTCGGTCCTCTTGACATTCTTGATGCCGCAAATATCGTCCAGGGCGTGGCATAAAAGCTCCTGGCCTTCAAAAACCCCGTGGCAGCAGCCAAATGCCTTTATTTCCGGAAACGTCGCATAAAGGGTCCGGGTACAGAGTGTCATCGGGTTGGTATAGTTGATTACCCAGGCATCCGGGCAAAAGGCTTTGATCTTTTCCGCAAATTCCACATAGATGGGTATCGTCCGGAGTGCCCGCAGCAAGCCTGCGGGTCCGACAGTATCTCCAACGGACTGGTAAATTCCATATTTTTGGGGGGTATGAACATCGGAATGCATTTCCCTAAAGGTTCCGGGCAAAATTGAGATGACGACAAAGTCGGCGCCCGTCAATGCCTCTTCGATACTCTCCACCGCTTCATATTTCCACTTTCCCACAGCATCCGCTCTTTGGGATATCTTATTGCCGAAGTCCCTGTTTTCACAAGCCGCAGAATGGTCAATATCATAAAGTTTGACCACGCCGGACAGCTTCTCTTCAAGGGCAAGGTCGCTCATCAGGCTCCAGGCCCAATTCCGCGAGCCTCCTCCGATATAGGCAATCTGAATATTCATTATTTTGTCATCCACAGCTCTCATCCTTTGCCCCCCCAAAACACAGTTGAATGGTATAGCCGACGTTCTAAAATTTTATCGCGGTATGCACCGACTCGTCTGTCATTGCGAGTGGAGCGCGACAAATTATGCCATAATGTTTTGACAGCGTCGTAAAGCCTTAGTTGCCTACACCAGCTTTACGGACGATTTTATCGATTTCCCTTTCCTTTTCTTTATCAAGGGGCTTCGGACTGTGCTCACGGAGAATCTTTCGGGCCTTTTCCCTTGCCTTTTCCTCCAGACCTTTGACTTCCTGGTTATCCCAGGCGCTCCACGGCAATCTTTCCAGCAGGTCTGAGAAATAGAACTCATTCCTGAAATGCTCCGCCGTATGTTCATGCTGCAGGTAGTTTCCGCCGATACCCACTTCCTTTATAACATCAAGGGCCATGGTTGCATCCGTTACCTCAAAACCCCTCAGGATCCGTTTGATATAGCCGACGATCTCATTGTCGATGACCAACTGCAAAAAGGAAAAAGTAATTCCGCCTTCCAACTGTCCCATGGTCCCTATTCCCGTTGCCCCCGTCAATATCGGGAAAAGGGTTGACAATGCTTTTTCAAAGCCCGCCTGCACCCCCGGAAAACAGGCGTCGGTTTTCCCGGCATGGCAGCCCCCCGGCCTTCCATAATACTCCCGCATCATCTGGTTGGCTGCGGACATCAGGGGAATTCTGTCGGCTCCCGCATAGGGGAAAATCATGGACTTCATATCGATGAGGCTGGGATTCATATCAATGCTGACGATTGCATTTTCGTCAATGGCATACCCCAGTACCAGGCCCAGAAGCGTTTCAGCAAGACCCAGCGTTAGAGTTCCTGCAGAGGAGGCTGGCGCCGTTGCCCCTGCATTGGGCATTGTATCCAGGCTTTGGGGCAATCCCATTTTTATATATTCCATAAAAATTTCACACATATTGTAATCGATGCATAGAGGGCTCCGTGTTTCCCCATAGCCTACGAGAAAGGGCTTCTTTTTCAGCTCCTCCCGGCCTCCGCGCATCACTTCGGCCATTTCGGCAATGTGACGGATGTCGCTTTTGGTCCAGGCTTCAATGCCGCCGGGCTTGGAAGTATTCTTTAAAAGCTCCGCCGTCATAACCACCGGCCTCATTTCATGAGGTATTTCCTGGGCGGAACAGGGCAAGCCGATCAAATCTACATTTTCCAGGGCATCCGCCAGTCGGATGGAATCTGAGACATCCTGCAGGGTGGCCATTCTCCGGTTCCCTTCAAGGTCAAGGACAAAGGCGGGAAAGCCGCCTGCATTCACTGCAAAATTGTGATGCAGCCTTGTGGGCCTGGAGCACATGTGCATTTCCGTATACCGCATAGGCATTACCATGCCTTGCCGGTCCGTAAGTGAGAAATCCTTCTTCATTTTTGCAATTGCTGTTTCTACCACAGGCTTTGGAAATTTGACAACATTGGAATTTCTATTGACCAGGCATCCGGCCTTAAAAAGATACTCCAGCGCCTCCGGATGCTCTACTCTGATCCCCACGTCTTCAAGTATTTCCAGCGCTCCATGGTGCAGCCTTTCCATTTCGTCCCTATCCAAAAAATTAATCAAGCCGTTTGCTTTTCCCATTGAATTAACTCCTAAGTCCTATTCTTCCAGCCGTCAGATAAGCCGGTACGGATAATAACATTATACCGACTCCTTCCTTGCTCCCAAATATCTTATTTTGCTTAAAGGTGCCATTTTTTGTGCGGAAACTATCACGATGGCGAACGCCATTGAAGTACAAAACCTCTGTAAAGCTGCAAGGTCCGGACTGTGTAAAGGACAGAAGGGTGTGTTATCCATCAGAGTGCTTGACCTGAAAGTAATTTTGCTATATTATTCCGGTGTATGGAACTTTGAGACGGGCGATAGCGTCAATAATATACTGATGCAATATAACCTCCCGTATAGATTTTTTGAAAACGCGGTCCACTGCGGCCGGCATTAAAAAACGGGAAGTAATACTTGCAGTACTCCTAAGTATGCAAGATGCTGAAGAAGAATACATTAAGAAAAGCGGGTCTTACAATGAAAAAAATATTGATAGTTATATTCGTCACAATCCTGTTTTTGAGTGGTTGTGCACAGACAGCGGTAAATCAAGAATCGGGCTCGGAAAAGGAAACACAGGCAACGGCAACAGATAAAGAGACAGAAAGTACTTCTGCTGCAACTTTGCAGCCAACGGTGGAGCCGACGGCTAAACAAACGGAAGAAAAAACCGAAATAAAGGAAGTTGACCTTGGCGCCCTGGAAGGTCTTTTTGGCTTTGCCGACGGGTCAGGTAAAAAACTGATGACCCTGGAAAGTGAAAATATCCATACATTAGCAAATCCCGAGGCGTTTGATACGGCCATCGGCAATAACGGAGAAACAGTCCGGATCAAGTATGTCAAGCGTCAGGAGGCAAACAGCAAAGATACCCTCCGGCAAACGTCCCAAAATTTTGACAACATGGCCGGATACATCTATGAAGTTCAGGGGGGAGAACTGGTTCCGGACAAAACCTATCTGCTGTCAAAGAGCACCGTCGTCAGTGAAGACGCGTTGATTAAGCTTAAATCGACAAGAAATACCGGATCGGAAGGCGGCTACTATCAAAAGGTAGATGCAAATACCCTTAAAAAAATTGAAACCGCAAAAGACAGGAAAGTAATTGACAGCAGTTTACTTGCCGAAACGGAAGACAAGGCAAAAATCTGCATGGTTGTTTTTGAGAGAATTGACGACGGTATGCTGGCAAGCATTGCCTATGTAAAAGACGATAAAGTGGTATTCAAAGATTACCCGGCAAAATATGACGAACAGTCCACATGGAGAGTTGACGCCGGAGACCGGCCCGGCCTGTTCGGAGCGCTTTTCCTGGCAAATTCTAATGAAGGCCTTCTGCTGGGCTTGACATGGGCAGGTCCCGAAGGTGAAAACGTCTTTATTTTAAAGGATGTAAAGGGAGCTTTGGAGGAAACAGGCCTGAAATCCGGCAGATACTGGTCTCCGTGATAACGGCCTATTCAATTTCCCCATCCAGAGCCACGCTGCCTGGTCAGAGGTGGTCCCTTTACCTAATGTAACATGAAACATATTTTGTGAAATAGTATAAAAAACCTGCACTCACAAGGAGGGCAGGTTTTTTATACTATCAAACATTCGGGTACCTTTTGACTGCAGGTCAACAGCAGTAGCAGGGTTTATTTCTTTTGAGGTTTTGATTTCTCTATGAAGTTCATATTAATAAATAACAGCTCGTGTAAGTGATGGTCGATTTCCCATTATTATATGGGAAGTCCGACAGCTCGCATACCTTGCTTACCCATAAACCATACGCCTCCATGGAGGATATGGATTCGTCGGGAAAACGGCAGGGCTCGTCGGGATATGTGCATTTTTCACATAGGTCGCAGGTCCCCGCTCCCATTGGGAGGATATCAGGGTATCTTTTCCTTAGCTTTTCTACCAGCGCGGCAAAATTATCTTTATGCTTTTTACTGGTTGCCTCTATGGTCTCATAATCAAAATCATCCTCCATATGACCGATGGTTTGAACGATAAGCCCGTAGGAATACTTTGAAGCTCTCTCCGCAGCTTCCTCAATGCTGCCGCAGCCGGGAGGACATCGCCAGTTTTTCCCATACTGGTGGCAACGGTCGGCGCTGCACATCTCTCTAACCTCCGGCATAAATACCAGTGCGCCTACATTCAATTCTCCCGCCTGGGAAAACCCTTCGTCAAGCGCCTCTTGTATAAGGGCTGTTGTATTGTACTGCATCAGTTTCACCCCCGCATAAGCTTTTTATAGGATACAGCCTGGACTGTTTCCTTGAAGCTTTTTTTACTATTATTTTAACTTTAATTATTTATACCTATATTTTCATTATACCTCCCATACCCATACTTACACAAGGGCTCCCCTTACCAGGAACTGTATTTCTCCGGGCAATGGGGAGCCTGTGTAAGCTTCAGGAAGGGCCTTTTACTTTATCCCTGTCATGACATTGTACAAGAACTGGGCGCACTCGGCACGGCTGGCAAGGTCTTTGGGATTGACCTTCCCACCGGAGCCGCTGACCAGACCGTTGCCTGCCAATACATCCACAGCCTCTGCGGCATAGCTTGAAATGGCTGCTTTGTCGTTAAAGACGGGCTTATTGTCCGTTTTATCGAACCCGCCCAGAAGTCCCAGCTTTTCAAGAGCGCGGTAAGCAATAGTGAACATCTGCTCCCTCGTGATGGTCTCGTCGGGATTGAAGCGGTTGTCGCCCACCCCGTCCACAAGGCCCAGGGCTTTTGCTTGCAATACTGCATCCGTATAGTACTTTCCGGCTGCCACATCACTGAACTGTATTGTTTTGGAAGCGTCTGCAACAGGTGCAAGCGCACGCATCAGCAAAGTCACAAACTGTGCACGGGTCGTCCTCTCGTCAGGTGCAAAGTTATTTCCACCCACACCGTCGACAACACCTCTTGCCGCCATGTATTCCACAGCTTGCTGCATCCACTTTCCGGTTATGTCCGTAAAACTCTTTTTATTGTAGCCCACGGCATACCGGCTGAAATGACTGGTAGAAAAGTACACAAGCCCTGTTTGAGCATCATAGCGGCAGTTCTTTACTACCTCAAGTCCACCCTTGTCATTGATATAGTAAATGACGATTGCGTTTTTATCCTCATCGGCTGCTGGCGTATAGGGAACACCTACACGGATACTGCCGCCACCGAAAGTGGAAACGGCGGTATTGCCGACATTTACGCTGAAGTCATAAACCGGTCTGCTTCCTATGGCTGCCTTTGCCTCATTGGATAAACTGTCCGCAGAGACCGCTGCAACCGCAATGGTGATATCTGTACCTGCCGACTTGGCTGCGTTTGCTACAGCGGCTGCCGCAGCTGCATCAAAGGTTAACTCGGAAAGTGCCGAGGATACTTTTAATGCGGTATTTTTGGCCCCAGCCAGGGCTCCGGCTGCTTCCTTGGACAGTACGACATCCAGTGCTTTCGCTCCATCGGGGATTTTGACATTCAGCGCGGCCACAGCTTTGCTGCTGCCTGCAGCTTCCTGTACATTTTTGAGCAAGTTACTCAAAGTGTCTCCCGGTATGTTGGAGGTAGCTTTTCCGTTGGCGCCTTGAACAGCTTCTACTTCTACGGAAGTTCCGGATATGGCGGATGGACCGGCAGAGGCTGGGGAGTTTTCATCCGGCCATTTCTCTGAGCCTTCCTCCTTGTGGTAGTTGTCAGTGTAGTGCCACACGATGTCGTCGCCGTTCTTAATCTTAAATTCTCTTAACCCATAGGATGGATGAGTTCCATTTACCGTATACATCCAGCCGGAATCTTTCCCGTTGTCAAACTCATATAACCAACCGTTAGGACCTTTTATTCCGCCTATATAGTTATGCTGTGTTTCATCGTACTGCAAGCCTGCTTGATTAAGCGCCATCACAAAAGCGTCGTATACATAGTCCCCTTCCGCCACTGTGAGGCTTGTGGCCGGTATCCACGCCTGAAAATCCTGGGGATTTTGCTTCCAGACATACTGCTTTCCGCTTGATCCGTGCTTCGGCACGCCCATCAGTGAGAAGGTTACGGCTATACTTCCGTCGGGATTGTTTGGTCCGCTTGGTTTTGTCAACTTGCCGATGGCAGCTATTAACGCCTGCGTTGCGGCGTAAACTTCAGCCTGTGTTGCGTCTTCTTTTCCGGAAACGGCTTGTGCAGCAGAAAGCGCTGTGCTTAAGGCACTCCAACTATTTGCGGTATACTCGCTTTGATTTAGAGCAAGCGCTTCTTGTATTTTTGTATTCAGCAAGCTCTTATCAACGGAAACAGGGTCTGGTTCCGATAAGTCGCCAAATATATAAATGTTATAAGCTTTTCCTGCTTCCAGCATTT
>JAEZCO010000096.1 GCA_023433505.1 Bacillota bacterium
ACTGGCGAAACAGGGGCAACCGGAGCCACCGGAGACGCGGGTGCAACGGGCGCGACTGGCGAAACTGGGGCAACTGGGGCCATTGGCGCTACTGGTGCGACCGGCGAAACAGGCGCGACTGGGGCTACCGGAGCCGTTGGTTCTACTGGTGCCACAGGCGCTACAGGAGCGACCGGGGCCACCGGGGACGTTGGCGCAACGGGTGCGACTGGCGAAACCGGGGCGACTGGAGCTACCGGAGCCGTTGGTGCTACTGGCGCAACGGGCACGACGGGTGCGACTGGAGCTACCGGAGCCGTTGGCGCGACGGGTGCCACAGGCGAAACAGGTGCCACTGGCGAAACAGGGGCGACTGGGGCCACCGGAGCCGTTGGGGCGACTGGGGCCACCGGGGACGTTGGTGCTACAGGCGCTACTGGGGCCACCGGAGCCATTGGCGCTACTGGTGCGACGGGCGCGACTGGCGCGACTGGGGCCGTTGGTGCTACTGGCGCGACGGGTGCGACGGGCGAAACAGGGGCGACTGGGGCTACCGGAGCCGTCGGTGCGACGGGGGCTACCGGAGCTGTTGGCGCGACGGGTGCCACTGGGGCCGTTGGTGCGACCGGGGCCACTGGGGCCGTTGGTGCAACGGGGGCCACTGGGGCCGTTGGCGCAACGGGGGCCACTGGGGCTGTTGGCGCGACCGGGGCCACTGGGGCTGTTGGCGCAACGGGGGCCACTGGGGCTGTTGGTGCAACGGGGGCATTTATATTAGGAAAACAAACTGCTTTTTAAAATGCGGCTTGCTAAACCGCTTCGGAATGAGTATTGACTTTAATATATTCAGCTACTCGGCGGTACTCGTTGGCAAATTTCAAACGAACACTGATATTGCCGTTTTCGTACACCTTGATTTGCTCTACAAGTTCAATCAAAACCTCTCTTGTCAGTTTGTCGATGTTTTCATATTTTCTAAAGGTTGCTAAGAATGGGTTTTCCGTATCAATCCTATTTTCAAGCTCTGCCATTTCTTCGTGCAGATTGCTGATAACCTCGTTGATGGCCTCAATTTGCCGCTCGTAATCTTCGCTCATGTGTCGGTAATCCTGGTGGGTGATCTCTCCGTCTTTCCAGTCCTGATAAATACTTTGCTTGTAGTGCATAATCTTGGAAAGTTCTTTTTCCTTTGCCGCCATCAATTCATTCAGGCGTATGGACTGGCTTTTCTGCAAGGGAGCAGTGTTAATGCATGAAAACATTTCAGAAGAGGCTACCGCAAGATAAACCTGTTGCCTGATGGCATACAAAACACCTTGTTCAAGATGATTGTGTCTAATCGTGTGCTTTGTGCAAGCTGTTTTCGACTGGTCCTTATAGGTGCGGCAATAGTAATAGACATTTCCTCTGACCTTGCTTCGCGTCATAGCCTTGCCGCAATCGGCACAACGGAGAAAACCGCTGAACAGATACAGATTGTTTTGCTCTGGCGCGGTGCGGGTATCCTTCTTCAAAAGCTCCTGCACCTTGGCAAAATCCTCCCGGCGGATAATTGGGAGATGTGTATTTTCCACAATGAACCATTCGTCTTCCGGGACTGTTTCCTGTACATGGATTTTATAGCTTTTGATACGGTAACGGCCTTGCACCATATCCCCGGCATAAATGCGGTTTTTTAAAATGTTACTGACACTCATTGCACACCATAGAGGATTACCGCCCACGGCATTAGGGTTTTTATACTTCATGCCCTTGCTTTTTTTATAAACTGCCGGGCATAAAATACCACTGTCATTGAGTTTACGTACAATCGCATTTTTGCTTATGCCCTCTAAAAACCAAGCAAAAATGCTTTTTACATGCCCTGCCGCTTCCTCGTCGATAACAAGGGCATTTTTATCTTTAGGGTCTTTCATATACCCGTAAACGGCAAAGGAACCGATGTGCAAGCCTTTTTCCCGCTTTTTGTCAAAAGTTCTTCTGACGCTTTCCGAGGTGCCTCTTGCGTGTTCTTCATTCAAAACGCCTTGAACGGGAACGGCTATATTTTGAGCATTTTGCGGGTCTTTGTAAGTATCAATGGGCTGTTGGTAAAGAGAGACAAACCGTACATTGTTTCGTGGAAACCAGTCACCAAGATAATAGCTCTGATCGCCATTATTACGAAAGCTCCGGGCAAGGTTCTTCACAACAAGGCAGTTGATTATGCCTTTCTGCACATCTGCTAAGGCCCTTTGGAAGTCGCCACGTTCTTCGTCCGTTGTGCCGCTCACCCCATCGTCAACATATTCGCCAACATAAACATATTTATCTCCATCGTCCTGCTGTTCGAGCCAGTCGGACAGTATAAGCCTTTGATTGGTGATGCTTTCCGATTCGTCCTTTCCTCGTTTGTCCTCACGCGACAAGCGGATATAAAACCCTACGTACCATACCTTGTTTTTTGATGCTGCTTTCACAATATTTTGCCTGTTGGCTACTCGTGCCATGTGTCCCCTCCCTATCACATCACACCTATATCATGTTAATCTGGCGTAATACGAACAATGTTATCGGAGGCGCAAAGCCGCATTACAAGCCGCTTTTCTTGCGTATGAGAAAGCTAGTAAGCACCTCTTGGATCGGCGGCGCATTGTCGTCAAATTCAAGTTTTATCCCCATATCTCCGCAGCGGAAGCATAAGGGATTTTTCAGCTTTTCTAAAACATAAGCCATACGTTTTTCTTTCGGGATGGAGTTATCAAGCTCCAACGTGCTTATATCAGCTAGTTCTTGAACTTCTACCGTGTTCATATTTACACGCATAAAGTTATCTATCATTTCGGGCGTAATCATAACCATGCATCCCCTGATTCTGCATGGTTTACTATATGCGTTTCCGGTTTGTCCTGTGAGGAAATACAAAAAGCCACCACTTTGTTTCAAGAACGATGGAATACCCAGCTGTTACAAACGGCGGCAGCAAATCTCTACATAATGCTGGTGGATACCTCTTGGTATCCACCTCAACAACGATGTTTTTTCTTATTGATATGCTTGATTCGGGGTGTTTTCTATCTTTGCGGGCTTGACCCGCAATTTTTAGTTATACCAGTTTCGATTTAATATCTTCTACGATTTGATCCAAAACCGGCTCCCGTTCCGTAGACGTATCATAAATCGTAAAGCCGTATTTTACTAAATGATCCGTCATAGATCGACTGAAGGAAACGGCTTCTTGACTCACCTCTCTTAGATCATTATCAATTTTGTTATTCTGCTTCCCTTAATCGCTCAACAATGGTTGACTTATAAATAGAGCGGTAAGCCATTTCCGGTGTAATGATGCAGATTGCTGTTATAACAAAACTTGCTATCAATGCCGGGCTAAGAGGATAAGTAAATACCGCATAAGTCGCTTGTTGCCGGAACAAAGTAAAAATTCCAAGCGTGATTATACTTCCTATTGTAAAAACGAGAAGCAATGTTATTACAGCATATCCAAGCCCCTCACTTACCAATAGCTTCCTCACTTGTTTCCGGCTCATGCCGATCGATTCAAGTGTTGCCAATTCATGTTTGCGAACCATAATACCCGTTGACATCACATTAACAAAATTCAGAAGACCAATTAGGGCAATAATTAACGCAATGCCGCCGCCAAGGGCATATAGTACTGTTATCGCGTTGTTTAATTCCTCCATGGCTTCCAGTTTTGATGTTTGCGATATTTCAGTATCACTCCCTATGATCTGTTTTATCGCATCAAGCGCTAGTCGCTCATATCCTTCTGAAACATCAAGATGGATTTCTGATATAATCGGGTCAGGATACGTTTTGGCCATTAACACGCCGGATACATATACTGTCGGTGCCAAGCTACCGAGCTCACTAAAGGAATACGGAACAAAACCACCAAGGGGTATTTTTACCTTTTTACTGCCGGACAGCTCTTCAAGACGCGACTTACTGAAGCGCAATGGTGTGATGGTCAATTCGGGAATATTTGTAAATAAGTCGGGATTATCCGTTGCAATCAAAGCAAACTCTCCACGTTCAAATGCTTCAACATCAATGGGCTTATCAAGAGTTTCATTCAATTTTGCGATCACTTCGCCGTCAACACCGACAATATAACCCTTAAAATTCCTTTTAATATCTTCCTCAGTCAAATTCTCAAAGTTATTTTTCTTACTGTAATCCGTCACGTATTGCCCAAACTCTTTCGAAGAATAATCAAGACGCATCCATTCCTTTGTTGTTGTATTTAAATGTTCAAATCCAGGTACGGATTCCAGTTTATTCAAAAAAGCATCATCAAATTTTTGCTTTGTCTCCATACTGAGTAGTGTATCATTTTTCAATACAAAATCGCTTTTGAACATGGATTTAACATAGTTGTCCATGCCCATGCTGGAAACTAATGTTGTAACGGTTATAAAAGTTGTTACCCCGAGAAATAGACTAAGCAATACCAGCATTGCACGCTTTTTATCCCGGAAAATATTACGAAGAGCCATTTTATATGGTTTGCCGCGGGCAGACCTATAAGCGTGACTTCGGTTATAGTTAATACCCGTAAACTTCTGTGCTTCAATCGGCGAAATGCCTGCCGCCTTATTTGCCGGTTTAAACGCGCCTAAAATTGCTGTAAGCAAGGCAAATAACGCAGCACCAAGATAGATGATGGGAGAGAAGGATACGACAGCGCCAGTGGAAACAATCCCCATTGTGGATATAGATATAGGAATAGCTACCAGTGAAAGCAGCAAAGACAGAAAAATGCCAACAGGTATTCCAATGATACATAGACGCAGAATTTGGACAATAACAATATGCCTGATTTGTTTAGGCGTCGTCCCCAGTGTTTTAAGCAGTCCATAAAAACGTACATCGCTGGAAACAGAAATATATAAGACATTGTATATCAAAAGATACCCTGTAAAAATCAGAAAAGCAATGATGGCAGATAAAGCAATCAAGCTGTCCCTCGTTGAACCCTTTTCTGTATCATACAGTTGAGCCGCTATTACCGGCTGATCTTCCGATAGGGCCAAATCCTGTCTGAGCCTTTCACAATATTCCGAAACCCGCGAGACGTTATCGAAGGTTACCGTTGCGGAACCGTTTTTTTCAATGGTTTTTCCGTATTTTTGCGATAGTTTTTCCGAAACAAAGAGGGTATCGGCTGAATTTATTGAATTTAGGAGGGCATAACTTGTATACCAACCGGATAAACGGAAATTTTCATTTGAAAGAGTATCGCTGTTTCCGCTTTCGGAATAGTAGGCAAGCGGTATTTCCATACCAATGCTTGGGTTATTTATGCCTAATCTCTCCAGAACCCCACGAGAAACCATGATTTCATTTTCCCGTTGAGGATAATTTCCTACAATATCCATATAAGCGGGAGCACGCAATTCCTCCCACTCCGTTTTGTCAAAGTAATGCAAAGACAGAGCGATTTTTCCCATTTGCGGGGTATTTTTTACGAACCCAACGTTATTATTCACGCCAACAATCCGAACATAATCTAAATTTTTCAGTTTTTCAATTTGGGAAGCCGTTGGATGGCCGACCGCAGCGTGTCCTAATGTGCCCGAGAATCGTATCTGTTCCATCTTCACGGATTCCATCAGGCTCATACCGATGCTGAAAACGAAACCTATGAGCAAGGTTGTAAGCGTGATTGCAATAATAATAAAAAAGTTTCTTTTCTTATTGGATTTTAGGCTTCTGCCGGTAAGCCGCCTTATAACGGCGCCGTTGTTATTCCTCATTTTCAGCCACGTCCTTCCCGGACGATTTTGCCGTCTTCAATATGAATAACGCGGTCGGCGAGCTGTGCGATCTGCTCGTTATGGGTAATCATCATCATGGTCTGATGGAATTTCGTGGAGGTCATTTTCAGAACACCTAAGACATCCTGACTGGTTTTCGTGTCTAAATTGCCGGTAGGCTCGTCCGCAAGTAAAATAGACGGTTTTGTTGCAAGGGCGCGGGCAATGGCTACACGCTGCTGCTGACCGCCGGAAAGCATGTTGGGCAGATTGTTGCGTTTCTCACCAAGACCCAACGTGTCAATGATTTCGTTTATAAACGTTTTGTCTGCCGTGTTGCCGTCCAGTTCAATCGGCAGCACGATATTTTCATAAACGCTTAAAATCGGGACGAGATTGTAACTCTGGAACACAAATCCTACATTACGCCTACGAAATATAGTTAGCTGCTCATCCGACATTTTAGCAAGCTCGTGTCCATCAACAATCACTTTCCCGTCTGTCGGATTGTCAAGACCTCCCAGCATATGCAGAAGCGTACTTTTCCCGGAGCCGGACATTCCGACAACTGCCACAAACTCTCCAGCTTCCACAGTGATATCAACGCCATCAAGGGCACGGACAATATTCGGTTCCTTTCCATAGTGCTTTTTTAGTCCCTGTGTTAATAAAATCGGCATTTCTTCACTCTCCTTTCGCTTATGCTTTTATCATAGAATGCAATTCTTACAGGCTCCTAACAAAACACGATTTATTTCTTACAGTTTTGTAAGAACATTGAGAAAGTCGTATACTGCCCCGGCTTGGAATCTACAAGAATATAGCCAGCCTGTTTTTGAAATATCAGCGATGCCAGATAAAGCCCCAAGCCGACCCCGTCCACATCCTTAACGTTCCTTCCCCGGTAAAACCGTTTAAAGATGGAATTCCATTCATCGGGGGCAATGCCGATGCCATTATCGGTAATGATGATTTTTGTGTAGATGGGCAGAGCTTCCACGGATATCTTGATTTCATTGTCCGAAGAGGAATATTTGACCGCGTTTTCCAGAATATTTGTGATCGCCTCGCTTGTCCATTTGCGGTCATGCAGCAATGGAATATCTTCAAAATACGCAGTTTGAATGGAAATTTTTTTCTTGGCAGCCGCCCCGTATACGGTGCTGATGCTGTCGGAAATGGTTTGTTTGATACCTGCGGGAACAGGAGACAATTCGATGGCCCCTACCTCCAGCCTTGACATTTTTACAAGGCTGTCCATCATCCATTGCAGCTTTTCCGTGCTTGTTTTGATACGCGATAAGAATTCCTGCCCCTCGGCTTCGGCAAGGCTTCCCTCAAGCAGCAGATCGGTATACATGGCGACACCGGACAGGGGTGTTTTCATCTGATGGGACATATCCGATATGAAGCTTTGTATCATTTCTTTCTCCTGCTTGGTTTGAGAAATATCCATTGTATTCATCTGAATGATTTTAACGGCTTTATGCGTCAGCTTAGAAAGCCTGCTGTCTGCCGCTGTTTCAAATAAAAGCTCTGCATTCCTGGCTAATACACTGTCCAAAATCCGATCAATCGAATCGAAAGTTCTTTTTACATAGCGGTAGCTGAAAAGGATGGTTAAGCTGCATAAAATGACAGCAATAAAAATTGTACCCGCAAGCGCCATCCTTACACTCCTCCGTTCCAAATGTAGCCGATGCCGTGAATCGTCTTAATGGTTTGAGAATTTTTCGGGTCGTCCTCCAGCTTTGCACGCAAACGGCTGATATTCACCGGCAGTGTGTTTTCATCCACGAAATTTCCTGAGTTGTCCCATAGAGCGGAGAGGATTTGTTCTTTTGAAAGAACTTGTCCGGCATTCGTCATAAGAAAAACAAGCAGCTTGAATTCCGTAACGCTGATGGAGATTTCTTCTTCACCGCGAAAAAATTTGCACGTGTCCGTATCCAGCCTGTATTGGCCGGAACTGATGATACGCCGGCTTTCCGTTTCTGTGCGGCGCAGCAAGGCTTCCACTCTTGCCCGGAGGACGGAGAGTGAAAAAGGCTTGGTAATATAATCGTCCGCACCTGCCAGTAAGCCCGATACCTCGTCCGTTTCCAAATCGCAAACCGTAAGCATAATAATCGGGATGGTTGAATATGCCCTGATTTCTTTGCAAAAGTCCATTCCATTGCCGTCCGGCAGCCCTAAATCCAGTATGATAAGGTCGGCTTTGTGCTGTTCCATGAGCTGTTTTCCTTCTTTGATAGAGTTTGCTGAAACAGCCTGGTAGCCGTCTTTCTCAAAAGTAAATGCAATGCCGCGGTTTAAGTTTTCATCATCTTCCAATATCAAAATCGTTTTTTTCATTGTGTACCTCCGTTGTTTTCTTTGCTGTGCTTCGAACGCGGGTCTTGAGGTTTTGGAGCTTCCTTTGGAATTGCCCAAACCCGGCTGAAACGAATGGCGCCCATGACACGCCCCTGTTCGCATAGCTGTTGTACCCGTCTGCTGGAAATGCCCCATTTATCGGACGCCTGCTGTGTTGATATATAATTCATATCTATTGTTTCCTTTCTTTGTTAGGCAAAACGTCATATAATTCACCAATTATAATTATATGCGCTTAAACGAATAGATACAAGTCCAACGCAAAATGCAGGCAATGTGGCTGTGGCCACAGTCACGAAAAACTGAAAGAATGACTTGGAGGTAACTGAACCTAACACTATACTCGCGTACCCTTATACAAAACTGGTATTGCTGCTGCTATAAGGAGCACACCCATAAAAGCGGGTGCAGCATGACCAAGTGATACATAGATTTGACCGCCAATGACAGGCCCAATTATTCTTGCTAAAGCCTGAATCGATTGGCTGCCTCCTTGAATCCTTCCTTGTTCACCGGGATTGACAGACTTGGAGACCATCCCATTGAATGAAGGTCCAAAAATCGAATCACCAAAACCAAATATGAACATTCCAGCGATAAGAAGAGGATAGAATGAGAACAAAGCCGATGCTGCAATAAGACTGTAGCCGATGATCTCCGAAACCATTCCAAGGATTGCTATCTGTGCATCACTAAGTTTTTTCAAAAGCTTTGGCATGATAAAACCTTGTGAAATGATATCCTGGACGCCCATGATAGAAAACATAAGTCCGATGAGTGCAGGTGCCCAATTAAAAGTATCGATTGTAAATTGTGAAAAAACTGCCTGTAACGACCCGTTGGGTACCCAAAGTAAGAAGGCCGAGATAAGCAGCCTTTTTAAGTTTTTCATAGAAAGTACGTTTACAAGCTGTGTAAATGGATTCAGTCTTACAAAGGTGATCTTTTTCAGTCTGTTATTCTTGTTAAGGCTCTCAGACATAAAAAAGAATCCAAAAACGGCATTTAATAAAGTTATTATTGCTGCAACATACATGGGTACGGAATAACCAAACCTGGCAAGTAATCCACCTAGAGTAGGTCCAATGGCGGAGCCTACACCTACAACCGCACTCATCCACCCAAAGTATTTGGTGCGCTCTTTGCTAGGAGTGATGTCTGCAAAATATGCGAAGAGGGTGCTTATAACTCCGCCTGCTATACCTTCTATTATGCGCCCGGCAAATAGTACCCATAGAGCTCCTCCAATGCCAAAAACCAAGTACCCTGCTGCGGATCCCAAAAGGCATAGTAAGAGTAATGGACGACGGCCATATCTGTCGCTCAAAGCTCCAAGCCCGGGGGCCGCAAAAAACACGCAGACTGCATAAACAGAGGTCAGCAGCGTAACCACTATAGCTTGCTCTCCCGGATTGCTTATATAAGGCTGCACTAAGAAAGGTACGACTGGCGCTATGATGCTGAAGCCTATTCCGCAAAGAAACACAGACATAAGACCAAATAGCAGAGCCTTTTTATCTACAGTTTGTTCTGCGCTCTGTTCATTGTGTGATCTAAATTTGAACACGTAAATTCTCCTTTCAAAAGTTGCGATTTTGTTTCCTTGGAAACATGCTTATCATATCACCACTTTGTTTCCCTGTCAACAAAATGACTGCAACAAAAATGCAGCCTGTTCTCAATAGAGTTGGGCTGCCTGTAGTTTCATTTTTTTGATTCAAATTTATTCCGATTTTACAACTGCACCTTGCTTCTTTATTTCTACGTCCAAATGCCGATTATATTTTTCTACGAAGCTGAGCATGATATCAAATTGTTCCTCGGTAACCTGTTCTAATACGGCTTTATCCCGATCTTGAAACTCTTTGTGCAGTTCCTCATGGATTTTGTAAATCTCTACCCCTTGCGCAGTAAGCCTGAAATAGATTTCTTTCTTGTTATCCGGCTTCTGGTAGCTTTCGATAATGCCTTTTTTTATAAGCTTCTGAGCTATTTTACTTATGGCACCCCTGGTCATATAAAAGGACTCGGCAAGTTTTGTCACGTTGGAATCCGGATTTCCTCCAATGTATTCAATGCAGTGTACTTCAGAAGACTTATAACCCTTTAGACTGTCTTCCATCTTAAACTTATTCAGAAAAACTGTCTTGTTATATATGTCCCTGAAACCCAGTAAGACCTGTTCTTTTTTGTTCATGGCCTGTCCTCCCATCCGTTGGTGCATTAACACTATTATATTAAATTTTTGTTTCTGTTGCAACAATGCTAAAGTAATTGTTCTAAGCAAACTGATCCAATGTAATGATGGATACCTTCGGCTTATTGACATGAAAGCAGAATAGTGGTATATTTCTAACATAATGTTGTAAATATACCACTATTGGAGAACTGTTATGAAACTTAATAAATTGGGTTTTTTATCTATCCTTGCGCTTATAGGCATTTTTGGTATAGCTACTGAACATAGGTCATACCTTGGTTTTTTTTGTTTTACTTATTATATCCGCTATTTCTTCATGACACCGGATGAAATGTTTCAACAGAATATCAGAAAGGCAGCAAGTATCGGCTTCTTTTCAGGGGTAGGTGCCACTGGCCTTGCTCTCACGATACGTGTTCTTTTCCCAGAATTTATAGCAAGCAATATGGTGCTGGCATCCTGCTATGTCGTTTCCGTGTTCTGCTTTACTATTGCCCTTATGGTTCTTGAGATAAAAGAACAGCGGGGGTGCTAGACATATGGCTTTGACTACGAAAATGCGTGAGTACAGGGCAAGGAAGAACTTAACACAGGACGAGCTTGCTGCGCTGGTCGGTGTACGGCGGGAAACTATCATCAATTTGGAGAAAGGCCGATATAACCCATCGTTGAAGCTTGCTATGGATATCGCCAAAGTGTTTTCCTGTACGGTGGAGGAACTGTTTTCGTTTAGTGAGGAGGAAAAAGTATGAAACGCTTTGTACGACTTTGCAACAAAATCCAGTATTTAGGGCTTTTAGGTTTGTTGGGTCTGATTTTTGACAATAAGCTATTGAATATCTTGTGGCTATTCTGGCTCTTTGGTTTTGTCGGTATTTTTTACAATCTTCCTATATTTCTACAATCGTTAAAGCAGCTATGGGGTATGCTAACCATTCCTTTCCGGTACGGTTCTCACATACCAGGTGCAGAAAATTATCAATGTAAAGTTAATTATTCCCTGCCTTTTCAAGGGGCATGGATAGCGGTCAACGGAGGCATTGACAAAGCCTCTTCCCATTCCTGGGGAATCCAGACACAACGGTATGCCTATGATTTTGTAATACTTGATGAAGCTGGCCATAGCTTTTCTGACGAACATATAAAAACCACAGACTATTACTGTTACGGTAAAGAAATATTAGCCCCCGCAGACGGTAAAGTGGTTGAGCTTCAGGACAAATATCCCGATAGCCTGCTATTGGGGCATAGTCAGGTTGATTGTTCTTCCGGGGATATACGGGGCAACTACATTCTCATTCGCCATGCCGAGAAGGAATACGGACTTTTAGCCCATTTGAAGCCCGAAAGTATCGGTGTGAAGGTAGGCGATACGGTAAAGCGCGGACAGTGTATTGCTTCTTGTGGTAATTCGGGCAACACTTCTGAACCTCATCTTCATTTTCATTTACAGGACGGCGTAAGTTTTTATACTTCGGCAGGACTGCCTATTGAATTTGCCGGTATTACTGTCCAGCCTGCTCCCAATTACTCAACCTATGACCCTCGTCCCATTTCATCGAGCTCTACATTAGCGGGAAAATATATCCTGCGGGGGCAGAGCGTTTCAAACATATAAGTTTGCAGTTTCCTAATATAAACGGCCCCACAGGGGCAACGGGCCCTGCCAGCGCGGTTCCAACTTTATTCTTTAACCAGGTGGCTGCCACTATCTCTATTTATCCGCCTGTAAATACGGAAGTCACAACAAATACATTAAATGTTCCGGTTACAACCGGGCAAAATGTCAAAATTGATTTTTCTATTTCGCCTGAATTTGTTACCTCAGCGAATTGGAGCATAACGTATATATTCCGCTTATACAGAAATGGAGTTTTAATCAACGCCAGGACCACAAACCGTTCCCAAAATACCTCCGGAACCTTCAGAATACCCTTTTCGACTACCTATGTGGATACGGCAGTGGCAACTACAACCAATGTTTACGAAGAGCGTGTTATTGTTACCGTTGATACCAATCTAACATCAGCGACAGTACTAAACCGTGTAATTAATGCCATTGCCTTTCCTTAACTTGACGGACTAATCGGAATAAATGCAAGGGAAAAGAACTACTGCAGTTCGAATAGGAGCTGCAGTAGTTCTTTTCCTTCTTTAGCCTCACATTTTTATGCAAGCTATTTCCTTAACAATAAACATACCTCCGGAGAACTGCAGGCCAAACCCGCGCGCCCCACTTTCACATGACATTGTTCAAAGCTCAGCCGAAGATGCTGTGCATTCTGTCGCAGTAATACTGTACGTTTTCCCACTTTGCATCCGGCGGTATCCTGTGATCCGGACAGGGTATAAATCCACCCAGCTCAATCAGGCCCTTCAGTCTATCGATTTCTGCATCGATTGCAGCATAGTCGTATGCAAATACCTTTTTGTCCATGCCGCCTACACCGCGGATTTTTTTCCCGTATTTCTCCCTCCATGGCTTTATACTTGCATTCCATGTGCCCACTTCAATCGGAAACATGGTATTTACTCCATTATTAATCCATGCGGGAATCAATGAATCGATTACTCCGTCGCAGTCGAGGGAAACGATATTAATGCCGTAGCTGTTGACCAGCTCTGTTATTTTGCTGTAGTGGGGACCCACTCTTTCTTCAAATACGGCCGGTGAAACCAGCGGTCCGTTTTTAAAGCAGATATCCTCCCAGAAATGTGCAAAATCAAATTTCACACCCGCCTCCAGTACGCTTTTGGTGGTCTTGTAGCACAAATCACCGACAGTGTCTATAATTTCATAATATAAGTCTTCATCATCGGCATAGAGATAACTGATACCTTCTATTCCCATCCAGTTGCGTATTTGCCCGAAAAGACTTTTA
The DNA here is from genome assembly GCA_023433505.1 of Bacillota bacterium. Taxonomy (GTDB): domain Bacteria; phylum Bacillota; class Clostridia; order Acetivibrionales; family DTU013; genus MnB-11. The sequence continues at coordinate 13,197 of JAEZCO010000096.1, forward strand.
CAAAAGATACCCAGAGGCTCCTGTCTGGTTTCCGATTGGACGGCGGCATCACTCATGGCTGCGCTGTCAAACCGGTCCCCGGTATATTGCAGTTTGGGCAGATAAAACTCCTCCCAGGATTTCCGGTCCACCAGGATATGTCCCACTTCCGAAGGAATTGACCGTGTGCCTTTTTTTTGCATGACAATGGCTCCGTCTTCATTTAAAACCTTATAGGACCCGTCGGGAAATTCCTCAAGGATCTTGGGCTCAAATGCCGGAAACAGCGATGAAAAGCCTGATTTGTCCATAAAAGTAGTAAAATAGTTGAAATCGAACCCCAGCTTTTTTGCCAATGCAGCATCTTTGGTATTGCCATCCCCCAGGCCGTCGATTTCCTCCCGCGTCACATGGCCCTCCGTGCACCATTTGTCAAGAGTTTCCTCCCAGTAACCAAAATGAGCTACCGGCATACGGTCATAAGCCTCATAATTCAATATTGCCTTCAGTCTTTCGCGATTGTTCATTTGAAGCCTCCTAAATATTGAAATCCTGCATCGTTTTATATTATAATTATAATAAGGCTGTATAAGGTAGTCACCGATGAAAGCTTGCAAAAAATATACGAATTCTGCTATCTTTTGATGAGGTATTTATGAAACTGGTCTATAATCTGGATATATCTGAAGAATCAAGCTCACTGATCCATACACCCAGCCTGCTTTCCCAGCAGCTTCCCTTTTATATGCATATCTGCGGACATTTCCATGCAGGCAGTGAATATTATACCGAAAGAGAGGCCCTGGACAATTATCTTCTTATCTATACGGTGTCCGGTTCCGGCTATTTGAAATACAAAGACCGGGAATACTGGCCGAAACCCGGTCAGGTATTCTTCATTGATTGCAATGAGTATCAGTATTATAAAACGGGAAACACAGGAGCCTGGGAGCTCCGGTTTCTTCATATGAACGGCTCCGCCTGCAGGCTGTACTTCGATCTATTGAACGAGGACTCTCTGAATATTGTTGAGCTGGCAGACACATCCGAGATAAACAGGCATATGAATGAGATACCGGCCCTGATTTTAAAGAACGACCTGAATTCGGATATTAAAATTTCCATGCTGCTCACCGGCATAATTACTGAGCTTGTTGTAAACCGCCATAATCCAAAAAGCAGCAAAAGCTATGAGCAGCACAGAAATATGCTGGAAAATGTCATTGATTATCTCCAATGCCACTATCGGGAAGCAATAAAAACTCGGGATCTGCTTAAAATATTCCACACCAGCGAATATCACTTTATGAGGCTTTTCAAGAGATATACGGGGGTCAGTGCCTATGAATATCTCACCAATCACAGGATAAACAAGTCAAAACAACTGCTTAAGGAAACAGCCCTTCCCGTGTTTGAGATCGCATACAGGGTTGGGTTCAACAACGTAAACAACTATATACGGGATTTTAAGAAAGTTGTAGGAACCACTCCGCTGAAATTCAGGAATTACTGGGTCGGTTGAAATTGCCCTTGCAGGGGGACAGCTTTAAGCCTTGTCATACCGGATTTGTTTGCCTTTTATGTACCCGTTCGTTCAAACGAGATTTTCCGCTGCATACTTTATGAAATATGGCAAGGCCACCTCTGCAGCCTCCAGCTCCGGATGCCAGATTTTTTCCCATTTGAAGGTTATCCAGCCTTCAAAGGATTTCCCGCCAACCAGCTGAAATGTATCTTTTAAGGGAACGCTCCCCTTTCCTGGCAAACAAATTTGATACTCATCATTGATAACCGTTAGATCAGCGGCGTAGACCTGCTTTACATGCTTTTTCAGCAAATCCTTCAACTGTTCCGGCCTTTCTTGCATTAGAACACAATGGTCCGGGGAAAATGCAAGACCAAACCTCCCGTCTGCAACGGCCTCTGCCAGCTTTAAGCCCTGCCCCGCCGAAAAGCCGTTGAGATGATTCTGAAGAATGACGGAAATATCCGTTCCATGGACATTCAATGCTCCGCTGACACTCTCCGCCGTCCTTAGGATGAATTCTTCCTGATCGGGACATTTCAAAGGATCTCCGGCAAATATCCTGATTGACGGCGAACCAATAATTGACGCCAGCTCCAGATGCCTCACGATGGATTCCTTCATCTCGCCCCATGAATTTTTATCCGCATCCGCGCAACGATTATAGCAAAAAAGACCGGCAAGCGAAACCCCTTCGGAATTCAATATATCCTTTACTTCTATTAACTCACTGTGTGAAGTATCCAGTTTGACTTCTCCCAAATGGTCCGAAACCCTCAAGTCAATACCTTCATATCCGAATTTCTTTGCGAGACCGGCTTCATCCCTCACACTCATTCCAGGCGTTGCCATTGTGGTAAAACTCAATTTCATGGTCTTTCCTCCTCTAAAAGCTGTAAATACTCTACTTGCATTTTAGACCAATTTATTCACGCAGTCAACTTATGCTCCTTTATAGATTGCACCTTGCATATTGCCTATCTTAAGATCGAGAAGCAGTATTCTCCTATAGCAAACATTTTAATATGTTTTATATTAGAAAATTCCTCGTCAACGACCAGAGTATTTTGAATCTTTAAGCTCATTACACAATTGCTTTCCCGCTTGAACCAGCCCCGGTTTATTTAGTTGCAATATTATTTTCAGTGTCTTTGCCATATCTATAGTAAACACAGCTCCTCATATGCCAAAGCTCTACAGCATCAAACATATCACCCAGAGCCTTATTTTATTTTCCACCAGAGAATTCATTTATTATTTTTCTCGTAGCATATAATCTAATATTTTCACGTTTATTGCATTTTCTGCTGACAGAGTATCCACAACGAAAAAAATAGCTCACTCGCTAGGAGGAGCTATCTAAATCCACACTATTTCTATCAGGACTTTACTTTCTTCCTGATTTAATCAATTAATACAATAAAACTACAGCCATTACAACCAGATCCGCAGTCCCGGTATTCTCTATGGAATGAGATGCGCCATCCCCGGTGAGCGTTACATCACCGGCTTTGACAGGCTGCTTTGCACCATTGTCATCAAACACGCCCTCACCCTCAACTATGTAGTATACCTCTTCTTCATCATCATGCCTGTGCAGACCGATTGAACATCCGGGTTTAATTACTATCCTCCCAAACAGGCGGCATTTTCCCTTCATTTGGTCCTGTTTCAATATATGCCTTATCTCAATGGCACCATTGCCGCCTCTCATATTTTCACGTACTTCAACTTCCATATCATTAACTCTCTGGATCATAATTCTCCTCCTCCTGAACGATTTCTATAGCTTATAATACATTATAATACGATCAAAATCAGGAAATCAAGAATAGTCTGAAAAAACAAAAAAAGCCGCAGGCTGTTTCTATACCTGCGGCTTTTTCAAACTGCTCCCGGAATACGGTCATTTATTTTTTGCCATATATGGGTCCGAAGTTCTCGCATGCCCTGTAATCGGAGCCTTCCTTGTCGGCTGTTCCGAAAGAGCTCCATGTGCTGGGCCTGAAAATCCTTTCATCCGATACGTTATGCATGCACACTGGAATTCTCAGCATCGATGCCATTGTAATCAGTTCGGCTCCGATATGCCCATAGCTGAAAGCGCCATGGTTGGCTCCCCAGTTTGCCATAACCGAATATACATCCGTAAATGCGCCCTTTCCGGTAAGTACCGGTGCAAACCAGGTGGTAGGCCATGTAGGATCGGTACGATTGTCAAGGGTGCTGCTTACCTCCTCGGGAAGTTCAACAGAATAGCCTTCGGCGATCTGCAATACAGGTCCGAGCCCCTTTACCAGGTTTATTCTGGACATGGTTACAGGCATTCCTCCCACGGTCATGAAATCGGAGGAGAAGCCGCCGCCTCTGAAATAGCCCTGGTTTGCCGGTCTCCATGAAGTTGCGTCAAGGCATTTGCCGGCTTCCTCCGGCGTAATATCCCAATAGGGCTTCATGGCAGGCTTGCCGTCAAGGGTTTGCTGTCCGCATCCATCGAGAGCCGCTGACCCGGAATTTACCAGATGGATGATTCCGTCCTTTGCAAGGCCCGACAATGTTTTACCCGTTACTCGTTTAACCGCATCGGGACTCCAATAGGTCCTGACGTCTGCAAATACCTGGGCCGTATTGGTAAGAAGATGCCCGAAAAGCATGGCGGCGCCGTTAAGACTGTCGTTTTCGGTGGCTACGACATATGCCTGTCTGATTCCATCCCAATCAAACGATGAGTTCAAAATTGATTCCATAAAATCGCCGTTGGGGAAATGATCCGTCCACTGCCTTTGCCCCTGGAAACCGGAGGCTATTGCATTGTGGCCCAAGGACTCCTCTTCGAAGCCCAGCTCTGCAAGCCTCGGATTTCCAACCATCAAGTCCCTTGCAATGATGGTCATCTTCACCACGGTTTCCCAATCTTCATCCTTGCGCTTTCTTGAAGCTTGAAGCTCCGCATCGTTGATGTCGGTGCCTTCCTTGCAATTTTCCTTTACCCATTTTAAAGCTTTTTCAAATTCTTCCTGGTCATAAATGCCTTCATCAATCCTTCGGATAAACTCGGACATATCCACATACTCATTTCTCATGCCCAGATAGTTCTGAAAGAAGTCCGCATCTACAATGGACCCTGCTATTCCCATGGATACCGAGCCCATGGACAGGTAGGACTTACCCTTCATTTCAGCAACCGCAATCCCTGCCTTTGTAAAGAGGAGAAGCTTCTGCTTTACATCTTCCGGGATCTCGGTGTTGGATGAGTCCTGCACATCCCTTCCGTAAATACCGAAGGCAGGAATACCCTTCTGGTTGTGCGCAGCCAGAACTGCCGCAAGATATACTGCGCCGGGACGTTCCGTACCGTTGAAGCCCCATACGGCTTTGGGCGTCATTGGATCCATATCCATGGTTTCCGAGCCGTAGCACCAGCATGGAGTAACGGTCAAGGATACTCCGACGCCTTCTTTTGCAAACTTTTCGGCACATCTGGCAGCTTCTGCCACCCCGCCGATACAGGTATCGGCAATGACACACTCAACAGGCAGTCCGTCGCCATACCTCAAGGTTTCTGAAATCAGTTTTGCCGCAGCCTTAGCCATGTTCATCGTCTGGATTTCCAGACTTTCCCTTACCCCTCTGCGTCTGCCGTCAATGGTTGGACGGATGCCTATCTTGGGATGCGCTCCCTGAAGTCTGCTCTTAGGTTTGTTAACCTTCAGGCTCTTAATGTTTGCCATAAAAATTACCCTCCTTGTTGTTTAGTGCAAACGATTACATTTGCATTTTTATTTTCTAAGAAAATTCCCTTTTCCCCGGCTAATCCGGCAGGTTTCGCCGCAGAAGCACCAGGAGCGTGAATTTCCTTATCGCCGTAAATGATTTAGAGTACTGCAAATATTATTTTTCGATTTTCCGGAAACGCCGGCCCCAATGGACTGCGTTCTCAGAAACCTGCACGGGAAGTTATATTTGTACCAGTACTTGATGAATCCGTGATCCCTATTTAAACATCAGCTCAGTTTTAAGTCTGTAGATCATGGGAAAGGAAATGTCCTCTCCGTTTATCCTTTGCATAAGTATTTTGGCCGCTCTGCTTCCGATCTCAAGCATGGGCTGGCTTACCAGCACCTTGCAGTAGCCGAGAATCGAAGCAAGCTCCATATCGTCGAAGCTTGTAATGGTCACCGGATTTTTCACTTCATCCCTATGCTCCATGAGGTATTTTGTAGCTCCTGCATGCATGTAGTAGTTGGTTATAAAAACATGCGCCGGAGGATTTTCTTCTTTCATCAGTTCTTCCATTTTTTCATATCCGCTCTGAACATGAAAGTCTCCATACTTGACAATACTGCTTTCAAATGGGATACAATAATCGTTAAGGGCTCTTCGATACCCTGCATCCCGTTCTTTGGCAGGAGTAATTTTAAGGTCTCCGCCAATGTAGCCTATCCGGCGTATTCCCTGGTGTATCAGGTGCTCCATTGCTGAATAACTGGCATTGATATTGTCCACCAGCACGGCATCGGTAACGAAATCATCTACCAGCCTGTCGGCAAGAACTATAGGGATTCCCGCATCCGACAGCTGTTTGAAATGCGTGCCTTCATTGGATGCCGGGATGATGATGATGCCGTCTATGCATTTTTCCATCAGAACTCTAATGCGCTCATTTTCCTCATTTACATCTTCGTTGGAATTACATAGGATCACATTATATCCAAATTTTCTGAGTTCATCCTCCATACCCTTGGCCAGTGTCATATTAAAGGTATTTGAAAGCTCGGGACAGATGAATCCGACGGTATAGGTCTTGTTGGTTTTAAGGCTGCGGGCGATATTATTCACCTTGTAGTCGAGGTCTTCCATGCTCTTTAACACTTTCAGCCTTGTACTGTCACTGATTCTGGAGTCGTTGTTGATGACGCGGGAAACTGTTGCAGTAGACACACCTGCGTTTTTTGCCACATCCTTCACCGTCACGGCCATACTCATACTCCCTCCAGTTCATGTACTCGATTACATTTACTATTATAATTTTTTTAGAGCAATTAGTAAAGACCCTTTTGCATAAAAAAAGGGCCTATTCTCCTGAGCGCAAAGTGCATTCTTCAGACTCAGGATATAGACCCGCTTGGGGTTTGAATTTCACAGACTGCTACCAGCCTGCCTTATTTAATTCCGTTCCTTGTTCTTACGTAAGTCAGCATGTTTTCATCGACTTCACAAGCCGCAATTGTCACTGCCTTTTGAGAAGTGCATTTGGTAAGCTTACGGGCACCGCTTGCAAGCTGCCTTGCTCTTTTCCCCACAAGAATGCACAGGGTGTATCTGCTGTCTACTTTCTTCAGTAATGAACTAACTGAGGGTTCAATCATGTTATTTTATCACCCCGAATCCACATTCTATTTTTATTCCATGGTAAATAACTGATCCTCTACCACCGGTATTTTCCTTGAGATAAGCTTTTGAATATCCCTCAGATATACCTTTTCCTCGCTGTCGCAAAAGGACAATGCAGTTCCTCCAAGCCCGGCTCTTCCCGTTCTTCCGATCCGGTGGACATAGGTTTCAGGCATATTGGGCATGTCAAAATTAATCACATGAGACAGCTCCTGGACATCGATCCCCCTCGCGGCAATATCCGTAGCAACCAGAACGCGGGTACGTTTGAGCTTAAAATTGTTCAAAGCTACCTGCCTGGCAACCTGTGACTTATTGCCGTGAATTGCCTGAGCCGTTATCTTTACTCTTTCCAGGTCTCTTGCTACTTTATCCGCGCCATGCTTTGTACGGGTAAATAC
>JAEZCO010000102.1 GCA_023433505.1 Bacillota bacterium
TAGTTGGAGGCTCCACCTGAAAACAGATGGAAGTAAAGCGGAAATGGTACATCCACAATGCCATGAATTGATTCATTCCAATGGAATGCTTGATTGCGCCGGCTAAGATGCGGCAGCATCAAGGTTAGTAAGTTACTTGAGCGCAATGCGGTGAAAGTCGCACGTTGCGTTCTTAGAGAAGTCGGACTCGGCGACGAGTCCCGCTTACTCGGTATAGCAGCAATATCTTTTATCATAACGCATTAAAAATGATAATTACCGGTCGATAGCTGATGCCTATAGCAGATTCAGCGGTCTTTCCGGTATTTCTTCCTGTATTGGCAGGGGGAGGTACCTTCGTTTTGCTTGAAAATCCTTATAAAATGGTTAACATTGCAGAAGCCTGAATCGGAGCAAACCTGCGTAATGCTTTTGTCGCCGTTTACCAGCAGCTCCTTGGCAGCGGAGAGCCTTTGAAGGATAAGGTACTCCTTGAATGAAAACCCGCAGATCTTCTTAAATAACCGTGACAGGTAGTACATATCGATAAAAAAAACTTCAGAGACAGTTTTTAAGGTTATTGGCTCCAGGTAGTTCTCATCAATGTATTTTTGAATCTGGTGGACTACATTGGTGGACCTTGTTGCGTCCGTTGACGGAAAGCTTTGCGGATGGGTTCTGTACAGCCGGATCAGGAGAAGCTTGACCAATGACGCAGCGCCGTCGGTTTTAAATTCCAGGTCTGAGTCAAGCTCCTGCTTTATTTGCATAAAGAGTGAAGCAATGGCCCCCCTCTCGTCATCTTTTAATGATAAAACATGGCGGAAGCTGTCCGGCCTGTTTTTGAAAATTGAACCCAGCCGCCGGTCTTCGGCAACCGTTTGGAAAAATTGAGGCTTGATCAGCAGATAATAGCGTTTGTATGGGGACTGGAGAGCCTCTACTTCATGAGATTCCAGATGGTTGAGAAAAATCAGGCTTCCGGGCCCGGCTTCATAATTTTTGGAGTTGATTTTGATTCCTGCTCTTCCTTCCGTGATGAAAATCAGCTCATAGGTATTATGATAATGGTTTTTAATATGCAGTTGATCGATGGTTTCTTCATATCGGACTGTCATATCTTCCGTATAGACTATCTGCCGGTCATCCATGTGGATTGCGCCCTCCCCTCCGGTTCGTACAATAATAGAAAAGACAAATAACGCTAATATTATAGCAAAATAATCTATATAAATAAATGGATATTTAAATTACAATCACAAATAGAGGCAATTTTATTCCATGCATAAAAGCTTTAAACCAAAGGAAAGGCTTCAATCAAGGCGCTGGATAGCGGTTTTACCTTTCCGTGCGAGGGAGGATCTGAAAGCATGTCATTTAAGAAATTTTCATACAAACAGCCCGACGAGGTGGTCGAAGAGTGCAGGCAGCTGGGATTGGAGCTTCCATTCTCACAAAACACCGGTATCCTGGGCAGGCCCGTTGATATTGGCGGTTTTCGTACGGCGAATTCCATTGCGATCCATCCCATGGAGGGGAATGACGGCGAAAGGGATGGCAGGCCGGGAGAGCTCACCATTCGGAGATATAAGCGGTTTGCCGCAAGCGGGGCGGGGTTGATCTGGTTTGAAGCGGTTGCAGCCAGGCATTCCGGAAGGGCGATACCCCGGCAGCTGTGGATTTATCCGGAAAATCTTGATTCCTTTAAAAGTTTGGTGGATGTGATACGTGACACCGGCAGAAAAGAATCACAGGAAGGCAGGAGTCCGCTGTGCATCATGCAGCTGACCCATTCGGGACGGTTCAGTAAACCGGACGGCAAGCCTGCGCCGGTCATCGCATACCATAATCCGTATTTGAACCAAAGGCTGAACCTTGACCCCGAATATCCGGTCATTACCGATGATGAACTGGAAAGGCTGGAGGAAGATTTCGAGAAGGCTGCTTTGCTGGCAAGAGACGCAGGCTTTGACGGGGTTGATGTAAAATGCTGTCACCGGTACCTCAACTGTGAGCTTCTGTCTGCCTTTCACCGGGAGGGGAAATACGGAGGCAGCTTCGAAGGACGCACAAGATTTTTCCTCAATGTAGTTGACCGCATCAAATCACGGGTCGGCAAAGACTTCATTGTGGCTTCAAGATTGAACATATATGACGGCATTCCCTTTCCCTATGGCTGGGGAATGGACCGTGAGAATTACCGCCGGTATGACCTTTCGGAGCCGTTAAGGCTGGTGGGCCTTCTGCAGGAAAGAGGGGTAAGGCTTTTAAATCTGACCATGGGGACGCCGTATTACAATCCACATGTAAACAGGCCCTACGATACAGGTGGATATGTGCCTGAAGAGCATCAACTGGTGGGAGTGGCACGGTTGGTGAACGGCGTTGGGGAGATAAAGAAAGCATATCCCGGAATGTGTCTGGTGGGGACAGGGTACAGCTGGCTCAGGCAGTTTGCTCCGGAATTGGCTGCAGGGTGCCTGGAAAAGGGATTGGCGGATATCATAGGTTTTGGAAGAGAGGCTTTTGCCTATCCCGAATTTGCCAAAGACATACTTTTAAGCGGCGCCATGAATGAAAAGAAATGCTGCATCAGCTGCAGCAAGTGCGCGGATATTTTGCGCGCAGGAGGAACAGCCGGATGTGTTATCAGGGATGCCGCCCTATATGCGCCGGAGTATGCCAGGTGTACAGCAAAGTAGATGGGCCGGTCATAAAAGAAAAATTGAACAACGTATAGCGTAAGGCGGATTCATTTCGTCCGCAGCGAGGGGGTATGGAGGCATGCCCCCATTGAAAATGAAAAATTGCATTTTTATAAAAAAAGGAGTGTGAATGCTATGAATAATCAAAGAACAGCACTGATAACAGGAGCGGCAAGGGGTATAGGGAATGCCATTGCGGCACAACTGGCTTCCGAAGGCTGCACAGTGGTGATTGTGGATGTATTCGACGAAGCACAGGTGGTTGAGAATATTGATAAAATCAGAGCCTTCGGTCAGCCTGTAGTATATATCAAAGGCGATATCACCTCGGAGGATAGCCGGAAAAAAACCGTGGATCAGGCGGTCAGCACCTTCGGCAAAATCGATATTCTGGTCAATAACGCCGGAGTAGCTCCAAGGGTCAGGATGGATATGCTTCAAACGACGGAAGAGAGTATGGATTTCGTACTCGGCGTCAATCTGAAGGGTACCTTTTTCCTTACACAGCGGGTGGCGAATTCCATGCTGGAAAAAATGAAAGAATTTCAGGATATGAGGCCTATCATCGTAAATATTTCTTCCATGTCGGCGTATACTTCATCCACCCCGAGAAGTGAATATTGTATTTCAAAAGCGGGCGTCAGCATGATTACCACACTTTTTGCCGACAGACTGGCGGATGAAGGCATTAATGTTTATGAAATACGTCCGGGAATCATACTGACGGACATGACATCTGTAGTTAAGGAGAAATATGACCGCCTGATAGCAGAGGGCGTAACGCCCATAAAACGCTGGGGCTATCCCGAAGACATTGCCAATGCCGTTTCGGTGCTTTGCTCAGGCAAGCTGGGTTTTTCAACGGGTGAAGTAATCAACGTGGACGGCGGCTTCCATATCAGAAGGCTGTAAACCGATGCTTTTGCCGTTGTACTGGCGAAGGATTTTGCTCAACGCATCGAAAATATTCTTCACTTTGCTCAGAATATTCACGCTACAAAGTAGCACACCTGAGTATGAAAGTGTGTTTCCCATCATGTGCGACAGTAGAACCGTCCCCTGTCGCATCAGGGTAGGCGACCAGTGGTCGCCCCTACACCAGATTCCTTTTCATACCAGAGTGGCACACCTGAGCAAGAAAAAATGCAGCGGCGAGCATTGATCACCATCCAAGGCATTTCAGGATAGATGACCACTGGTCACCCCTACACTAGTATAGCAACTGGAAAGGATTGTGTTTTATGACGAAAAATGAAACTGTTGTGAAAGGACATAAAATCGACGTCTATAGCTTGAATACACTGATCGTCGGCAGCGGCGCGGCAGGGTTCAACGCCGCAGACAGCTTGTACACCCTGGGACAGAAGGATATAGCAATTCTGACGGAGGGTGTCGGTATGGGCACCTCCAGAAATACCGGCTCGGATAAACAGACCTACTATAAGCTGACGCTGGCCGGAGGAGCGCCTGATTCCGTCCTGGAGATGGCAAAGACGCTGTTTGACGGCGGCAGCCGCCATGGCGATATCGCGCTGGTGGAAGCCGCTTTGTCTGCGGCTTGCTTCTATAAGCTTGTGCAGGTCGGCGTGCCGTTTCCTCATAACCGGTACGGGGAATACATCGGTTACAAAACAGACCATGACCCCAGGCAGCGTGCTACCTCCGCCGGACCTCTCACGTCAAAATTCATGACCGAGAAGCTGGAGGCACAGGTGAGACAAAGGAATATTCAGATATTTGACGGGTATCTGGTCATCGGCATTCTGACGGAAAAATCAGGGGATGAATCCCATGCCGCCGGCCTCGTTGCTCTGAACCTGTCTGAGCTGGAAAAACCCCACAGAGGAATCACTCTGTTCAATTGCACAAATATTGTATATGCCACCGGCGGGCCGGCAGGCATGTATCTGGCATCGGTTTATCCGGAAAGTCAGACGGGAGCGTCGGGAATTGCTTTTGAAGCCGGCGTGAGGGGAGTGAATCTTACGGAATCCCAGTTTGGCATTGCCTCGGTAAAATTCCGCTGGAATCTTTCAGGGACGTACCAGCAGGTCATTCCCAGGTACGTTTCCACCAACCCCGACGGCAGTGATGAAAAGGAATTTCTTGATGAATATTTCGATACTTCCGGCAGAATGCTGGACGCCATTTTCCTCAAAGGCTACCAATGGCCTTTTGACCCAAGAAAAATCGACAATTACGGCTCTTCCCTGATTGACATCCTTGTCTACAATGAGACCCAGCTAAAGGGCAGGAGGGTGTTTATGGATTTCATGCACAATCCGGGCTGGGCCGGGGGGCAAAAGGAATTGGACTTTACCCTGCCGGGGAGGGAAACCTTTGAATATCTGCAAAAATCCAATGCTCTTTTTGGAACCCCCATCGAAAGACTTGCTGCAATGAACCAGCCTGCCATCAATCTCTACAAGGATCATGGCATCGACATAACGAAGGAGTATCTTGAAATCGCCGTGTGTGCACAGCACAATAACGGCGGGCTTTCAGGCAATCTCTGGTGGGAGAGCAACGTAAGGCATTTCTTCCCTGTGGGGGAAGTAAGCGGGACCTTCGGCGTTTACAGGCCTGGGGGAAGCGCCCTTAACTCGACGCAAGCGGGAAGTCTCAGGGCAGCCCAGTATATCTATGCGAATTATGGCCATGAGCCGGAAAAGGCAGAGAGCTTCGCAGCAAAGAACCTGGAGCAGGCGGAGGCGCTTGTGGAGATGGCTGAAAACCTGATTGGCTGTAAACAGGAGAAGTCCAATTTGCAGGAGTATCGATTGAAGCTGAGGACAAGAATGACGAAAGCCGGCGCGCATATCAGGAACAGTGAAAATGTCGGCCGGGCGCTGAAAGAGTGCTTGGAGGATTTGACACTCTTTAACAGTAATCTCCTAAAGCTTTCCGGTCCGGAGGAACTGCCCGATGCATTCAGAATCAGAGATATGCTCATCACCCAGTTTGTCTACCTGTCGGCTATCGGGGAATATATACAAAAAGGCGGCAAGAGCCGCGGCTCCTATCTCATCGGGGACGCTGACGGAAAGCTTCCGGTGCCGGGGCTTCCGGGGGTATTCAAATATTCTGCGGACAACGGGGAGCTGATGAATGAATTGTGTGAAATCACCCTGGAAAAGGCCGGGGAAGCCTATCAATGCAAATCGGAATGGAAGCCGGTCAGACCTGTGCCCGAAGAGGACAACTGGTTTGAAAATGTCTGGAACCAATATATGAAGGGTGATATCATCAAATAATCTTTGCCGGATCGCATAAGCTTAGTGCGCCAGGCTGCCGGTATTGTTGGCCGAACAGGTTTTCCTGTAATTCAGGGGCGGAATTCCCGTAACAGACTTAAAGACCCTGCCAAAATGGGATATACTGCCAAAGCCTACTTTTTCCGATATTTCCATGATGCTGTATTTCCGTTCACGCAGCAGCCTCTGGGCCTCTTTGACCCGTAGGTTATTGAGGTACTCGATAAATGTGAAACCGGTATATTCCTTAAATATTTTACACATGTAGTAGGGACTCAGGTAAAAACTGCGGGACAGGGAATCGAGAGTCAGCGGCTCCATAAAATGTGCATTGATATATTGCACAATGGGCGCCGCTTTTTCATGCGCCGAATTTGTAAAAGCGCTGTGGGAGTCAGAATTCTGTTCCAGAAAACGGGCTGAGAAAACCAGCAGTTGAAGAAGATAGGAGACCAGCATTTCTTCAAAGCCGGTGTCGGCGTTGTTAATTTCGTTGTACATTTTCAGCAGCAGATCCTCTACAAAGGTACGGTCTCTGAATGTCAGAGGCACCACTCCGATGTCGCTTGTAAAAGGCAGGAGCAATTTATTTTTCCGGTCTTTATCCTCCGCGGGCAGAAAAAAAGGCTTGAAGTTAATAAGAAACCTGGCACAGCTTGGTACGCCGGCGTCGATGGTCCTGTGCAAATCAAACCTGTTTATAAATACAAGACTTCCTTCCGAAACGGGATATGTCCTGTCCTTGATGAAATAGTTCTTGCTGCCTGAAAGGAGGTAATAGATCTCGTAAGTGTCATGAAAGTGATTGGTGGGCATGCTGAGCCTGCCGGTCTGTTTCTCATAATACACCAGAATGGATTCATCATGGTTGGTAAAGTGAACGTTTCGCATATTTCCACCGCCCTTATGGTTGTATAGTATGATTTTATCATATTTCTCGCCTGCGGATAGCAAAATATGCAGTATTTTTTCGAAACTGACAAGATATGCGCTGAATATTGAATGAATGTTCTATAATATTGATATTGCCACTGCTATATGGTATACTTTGTGGTGGAATAAATATTCTACCACAGAGGTGATTGATAATGGTTGAAACGAAATCCATTAAAGTTGCTGCATCAACCTATGAATTGTTGAAAACGGCAGCAGAAAAAGAAAATACAACCCTGCAGGCAATCATTGAAAAAATGGCCAGGGAATATAAAACAAAAAAGTTTTTTGAAGAAGTTAATTCTGCATTTGATAGAATGTCCCAGGCGGATTGGGAAAATGAAATTGCCGAACGAAACGAAATGGATAATGCAAGCACAAGCGGATTGGAGGAAGATTCCATTGAAACGTGGTGAGATATGGTTTGCAAATCTGAATCCGGTGGTTGGCAATGAACAGTCCGGTAAAAGGCCCGTTTTGATTATTTCAGTAGATGCCTTTAATTTTGGCGGAGCAAGAATGGTAGTTGCGGTACCGTTTACAAAGCATGATAAAAAACAGCCTTTACATGTACCGGTAAAGGCTGGAGAAACAGGACTTTCTGTTGATTCTTTCATTAAAACGGAAGATATACGCGGCATTTCAAAAGATCGTCTGATTAACAAAATAGGCGAAGCTGGCGTAAAAACAATGGAAGAAGTTGAAATAAGGCTCAGAAGATTGCTGGGACTGGAATAAAAGCAGATATCGGGAGTTATATAGTAACGTGTCCTAATATCATTTTCTGAAATACTCTGCAATGGCATTCGCAAGGATTTCAGCCAGTTTATCCTGTTCATTTTCGTCAGTGAGCCATTCAAACTGGGAAGGATTGGGTACAAAGTCGCTCTCAATGAGAATGGACGGAGCCCAGGTCCCTCTCAGCACATAAAAGTTATTTTCGTGGATGCCGTTGCTGCTTCTGCCCAAAGTGTTCACAACACTGTCGGAGATAACGGAGGATAATTCTTTTGAAAAGGTTTCGCGGTAATGTACCGAAAAGCCTTTTGTTTTTGAGATATCTACATTATCCTCCATGCTGTTGGCGTGTACCGAGATGAACATATCCGGTCTCGCAGCTCTGGATGCCGCCAATCTGGCCCCCAGCGACAAGGTGACGTCGGCGGTCCTTGTCATTTGCACCGAGGCGCCAAGGCTTGCCAGCCGGATTTGAAGCTTTGCGGCAGTTTTCAGATTGATTGCCTTTTCTGCGTAATTCAATCCCAGGGGGCCTAAAGCTCCCGACTCATCTCCTCCATGGCCGGCGTCAATCATGATGGTTATGCCCGCAAGCGGCTGAGCGTCTTCACTGGCCAATACAGGCCTCTTGACATTCAATGCAATTCCCGTAGAAGTTTTTTCAACGAAGTATCCCTCAATACGCTGACCTTCTTTCAAGGTCAAGGTATATTGGACGATATTGTCCTTGATGGAAGACTTGATCCCTGCAAAAGGGGAGTTTTCAGGAAGCACGGGTATTACCGCCTTGGACGCAGGTGAAACCGTAAGCTTCAGGGATGCTCCGTCAAAGTCTGCAAAGGCTGTTGGAGACGAGGCAATATCCAGTTGGATTTTATCCCATTTTTCACCGGGCACATAGGAGGCATTTTTAACCTCCGGTGCGATGCGGGTTTTGGAGCTGCTTATCGCCACATTGCTCTTGCTGACCCATGGACCGGACGCCAGGCGTACGTAGCTTCCTGTGATACCGGTGACATAGTCGGTCATGCCGGTGTACAGCTCATACTCGGCGCCATTTCCGGATACCGGTGTTTTGTAGGTATCGATAACGTCTTTTGTTACCTTGGCATAATAAGGTGAGCCTTTCATTATGGCTTCTACCTTGGCCGGGGCTTTTCTGGTCTTGACAGTTCCCTTGTAATTCATTGTATAAACGGGTGCTCCAAGATCAATGTTTCTGGGAGTACCGGAATAGGACGGAATTGTATACGAACAGGTAAAGGTTGCGGCATAAATTCCCGAGCCGGTAGAGGCCTTGCCTGACTCTGTCATCTTGTAGGTTTTTCCGCCCAGCTTGACAGTCACCTTGGAACCGGAGGGAGCTTTGCAGGAAAGCGTGATTTTTTCCCCGGGCATTCTGGATTCCTGCACCTGTGGGAATGCTAAAGCGGCAGGTATTTCCGCTGCTTTCATTTTCTCGGGGGAGGAGCTTGCCGTATCCCGGTAAATGACACGGTTGGAATAGGCGCCTTCCTGGGAGAGGGTAAAGCTGTTGGCCCCCGGGGCCAGAGGGACCAGGATGCCGAAATATCCCTGGGAAGACCGGTTTTCAACCGGAACACCGTTTAAGTATAAGGGCTTTGACGGGTCGGAGGAGCCATTCAGGTAAAATTGGGAAAACTTTGTACGGAGATTCTCCGAAGGCCGTGAGATATTCACCGGCGTACCTGAATATTTGCCGTCTCTGCTTTCATAGGCCGCTTTTATGGCGGATGCAAGCGAGGGATTATCTTTAAGGGATTTGTAGCTGAAGAAAATACTGCCTTTGACTTCGGGGCTCTGAGCATTCAGTTGGAGCTGCTTTGGAATTTCGGATATGCCGTACCATGGACTGGAAGTACTGGTATTACCTTCACGGTAGGCTGCCTGTCCTATATAAAGGTCCACCTGCGTCCCGCTGACGGCATTTTTCCACCAGGTCAGCAGTTTACTGTAATCTGCGATAGTGTATCCGATGTTCCAGTAAATTTGGGGTGCGATATAGTCCAGGATTCCGTCCTTTACCCACTTTAAGGTATCTGCATAGTGAGAATAGTATGATTCGGACCCATTGGTATCACTTCCCAGGGGAGTGCTTTTCTTGTTCGCCCATATGCCGAAGGGGCTGATGCCAAAGCGTACGTCGCGGCCGGCAGCTTTTATGGCTTTTGACAGGTCGCCTACCAGCTGGTTGACATTTGCCCTGCGCCAGTCGTCCTTATTTTTGTAGGCTTTGCCGTATTTGCTATAGGTAGCGGCGTCATTGAAATCCGTGCCAGGATAGAAATAGTCGTCCAGATGAATTCCATCCACGTCATAGTTTTCAACGATCTCCATGGCCCCGTCGACGACCAGCTTTCTGACCTCCGGTATACCCGGATCGAAGTAGAGATTGCTGTCGGAATACTTGACCACCCAGGAGGGATTTAACCTGGCGGGGTTGGAAGCATACAACAGTGACAGGCTTGCAACAGGGTCGCCGGTTTCCCTTTTGGTGATCCGGTAAGGGTTGATCCAGGCATGGAGCTCCAACCCCCGTTTATGAGCTTCCTCCACCCAGAATTGCAGAGGATCGAAGCCGTCGGAAGGCATTGTACCCTGGGTGCCCGTCAGATATTTGGACCAGGGAAAATAGTTGGACTTATATAAAGCATCTGCGGTTGGACGCACTTGAAGAAATACTGCATTGAGGCCCATATCCGCCGTATTGTCAAGTATCGCCAGGGCTTCGCTTTTCAACGCCGCGGCATCGGCGGCGGGCTTGGAAGGATAGTCGATGTTTACTACGCTGGCCACCCAGACTCCCCGCAAATCCCTGTCAGTCTTAACCATGGTGTCGGTATCTGCCGAAACAATGATCAAAGGTAAAAATAACAAAATTGTTATGGAAATGATGATTCTGAATATTTTCTTCATACGCTGCTCCCGGTTTATTTTACATTTTTTGCACTATTTTTTTATAATTCTACAGTGAAATTTAAATCTCCTGCCCATTTACCTTTTGTTAAGAAAGTTGTAACAAGCAGGTAATAATTCTTGACAGCATACAAAGTTTGTATATATAATATATACAAACTTTGTATGTGATTTTATATTCGGAGGTGGCTTATGAAAACCATAACAGTGAACATTTCCTTTAAAAAGGACCTGCTGGAGGCCATTGATGCGGCTGCAAAGAGGGAATCCAGATCACGGTCGGAGCTGGTCAGGGAAGCGGCACGGTATTACATCGACGTCAAAAACAGCAGCGGCGCGGTATACGAAAATGAAATAAGGATTGACGGGGTTTCGGGAGGCGTAGCCGAACGGGCTGCAAGGTATGATACGAAAAATCACAGCTATTCCTACGCGGACTATCTTACCTGGCCGGAGGAAGAACGATGGGAGATCATTGACGGAGTCCCTTATGATATGAGCCCTGCTCCTTCAAGGAGACATCAGGAAATAAGTACGGCACTGGTAGGTGAGTTTTATGCCTATCTGAAAGGCAAGCCCTGCAAGGTATATGCGGCGCCCTTTGACGTGCGCCTGCCCAAAGAGGGGGAGATAGAGGACAAAGATATCAAAACCGTGGTCCAGCCCGACCTGGCAGTTGTGTGCAAACAGGAAAGACTGGATGACAAAGGCTGCAAAAAAGCTCCTGATCTGGTAGTAGAGATACTGTCACCCTTTACCTCCAGTAAGGACAGTGTAAAAAAATTCAATTTGTACGAACGGGAGGGTGTAAGAGAATACTGGGTGGTGAGGCCGGATGAGAAGACCGTTGCCGTATTTAAGCTGGAGCCGGACAGACGCTTCGGAAGACCGGAGATGTATACCGCCGAAGATAAGATAAAAGTAAGTATTTTTGACTCACTCACCATTGACTTGAAGGACATATTTATGGAGTAGGGCGGAAATAGCCGCCTTTTCCTCCCATAGGAAAAGGGGCTGTCTCAAAACATTCCGCCATAGGTATAAAAAGGAACCTAGTGTAGGGGCGACCGCTGGTCGCCCACCCTGGAAGGACTTTGGAGGACCATCAATGATCGCCCCTACATCTTTTTATCCTCAGAAGGACAGCTTTCCTATTTTGAGACAGCCCTCAAGCGTATTCGGGTATAATGCTTTTGCCGGGCCATCCTACTTATCGTGCTGGCCGTGGAAGCTTTTGACGGCGGAAAAATCAGCTCTGTTGAAGCGGCTGACACAAAGCGCGAAAAAAACTGCCCCAACAACGGTAATCATCAACAGTCCCAGGGAGGGAAGGATAGTGAAGCCTGAAATATCATAGGCTACGCCGGCTTTGATCAGCGCTGCGGCAGGCAGGCTTTCCATCTTCAGTACGATGAACCTGAAAGCGGCAGTGGTGTATGTCAGAGGATTCAGGTAAATGATAGGCCTCAGGAATGCCGGCATAACGGTTGTCGGGATATAAGCCCCCGAGAGGAAGGTCAGCGGCATGGTGATAACCGTAATAACAAGCTGGAAGGTGGTTGAATTCCTTGACAGCGTGGCAAGATAAAGTCCAAGGGAACCGAAGGTGACACCGACGAGAGCCATGACGCCGATCATTTCAATAAAATGAAGGAAATCCAGCTCCAGGCCCATGAAAAGGCCCATGACAATTACGATGAGGCCCTGAAAAAACGATATCAGTGTTGAAGACAGGATCTGTCCGATGGAAATCTGCCATCTGGCGATGGGAGCCACCAGGATTTCCTTCATATAGCCGTTGGACATATCTTCCAGAATGCCCATGGAGTTATTCAGGGAGGCCTGGAAAATCGTCATGATGATTACGCCGGAAATCAGGTAGTTCATCGGACTTTCGATGCCGACGGCGGCGGATTTCATTACAAAAGAGAAAATGAACAAAAAGAAAACCGACATGAAAATGGTGAAGAACAACCGCATTTTATCTCGTGTAAAATTAATAAGATTTCTTGAAAGTATGGCTTTGACCGCTCTCATTATTGTCGTATCTCCTTTCCTGTAATGGCGATGAATACTTCGTTCAGCGTTCCCTTTTTCACTTCCAGGTCTGTGATGGAATCCTTGAAAAGGGCGGAAAGCTCTAAAATTTCAGCCAATTCCCTGGCAAAGATCCTGAACATGCCGTCCTCCAGCTTATATTTGATGGAGTGCTCCGTCAGGTATTTTGCCAGCGCATCTTCCCGGGTGGTCTTGAGCCGGACGGCGTCCGAGGTGTACTGCTTCTTCAAATTGTAGGGGGTATCGTAGGCCACGATTTTCCCGTGGTCGATGATCGCCACCTTGCTGCATATTTCAGCTTCATCCATGTAGTGGGTGGTTAAAAATATCGTTATATTCTTCTGCTTTTGAAGAACGGTGATGTAATCCCATATATTTGCTCTTGTTTGCGGGTCCAGCCCCGTCGTTGGCTCGTCAAGAAAGAGTACCCTGGGATAATGCACCAGGCCCCTGGCGATTTCCACCCTTCTTTTCATGCCGCCTGAAAGACTGCTTACCGGAGCTTTTTTCCACTTCTGCAGGTCTACCAGGTCAAGTACGAAGTTGAGCCTCTCCTTTACTTCATTTTTCGGGACATTGTAATAGTCGCAGTGGAATTTAATATTCTCTTCAACGGAAAGCTTTCCGTCCAGCGCCGATTCCTGGAAAACGATGCCGATATCGCTTCTTACCTTGCTTTTTTGCGTTGTAACGTCATGACCGTTGATTTTCATGGAACCGTCCGTCTTATCCAGTATGGTGCAAAGTGCGTTGATGGTAGTGCTTTTGCCTGCGCCGTTGGGACCGAGAAATGCAAAGATGCTGCCTTCCTCAACGCTAAAGGATATATTGTCCACGGCGGTAAAATCACCATATTTTTTTGTAAAATTCTTGACTTCAATGATTTCTGACATTCGTGCGCCTCCTTTGTTTTTGGCATGAGAATATCATAAACCGGGTTTTTAAAAGCCCTATAAAGCAAAGTTAAAGAATTTATAAAATATCATTAACATTTTTTAAAATGCCGGAAGTACATTTTATAGTTTTTTTATTATTTTTTTATTGAAGGTTTAAAATTGCAGCTTATAATTGTGATAGGATAAACAGAAAATACCGCTGGAGCGATGGTAAAAAGGTACGGCATCCCGCATGCCGGCGAAAGGGTTATGGAGATGGCTGATGATGAAAAATCCTGGGGCTTAAACAGATTCGGAATAAGGCTTAAAAGGCAGCTCCGATACCATGCGGCATGGCATAAAAGGCATAAAGCATGGCATAAAAGGTATGAACAGTCCCATGAAAGGCATAGAGAAATAAGCAAGCAGCATGAAGAATTGCTGAAGCTTCACAAGGAATTTAATCTGAAAAAGGCAGAATTGATAAAATATCATCAGCATATCAAATATACTAGGCTTTTTACAATTCTCATTATCCTCATCATTTGGTATGTGATTTTCAGGTTTGCAGGCATTAAGACAGTCAGTGTAAGCTTTGCCTTTCTCATAAGCATCGGCGGAATTATTGAGCTTATGTTCCATGCACGCCTGGAACGCTCGTTTTTTCTGCCTATTGCAAGATTAAAGAAAGGAGTTGAGGAAATTGCCATGGGCAACTATGACGTAAGGGTTAAGTTGAAAACGGGAAATGAGATTGAGCTTTTGGCGGATTCCTTTAATCATATGGCGGCAAAGCTTGGTGAAAGCGACAGGATCAAAGCCGAGTACGAAGAGAACCGGAAAGCTTTGATCGCCAATATCTCCCATGATCTGAAAACGCCGATGACTTCCATTCAGGGCTATATAGAGGCAATCCTGGATGTGGAGGCCATGCCTGTGGAAAGCCTCCGGAAATATCTTAAAATCATCTCCAGCAATACTGCTTATATGAATAAGCTCATCGACGACCTGTTCCTGTTCTCCAAACTGGACATGCAGAAGCTGGAATTAAAACTGGAAAGCGTCGGCATCCGGCCCTATATCAGCGATTTGATGGAGGAATTCAAGTATGAGCTGGAGGAAAGGAAAATCGAGTTTGTCTATAATGACCGCCTGCAGGCGGATCATCCGGTTGAAATCGATTTGAAAAGGCTGCAGCAGGTATTCCGGAATATCATCGGAAATGCCGTGAAATATGGTTCCGACAGAAGGTTGAAAATTATTGTGAGTTTATATGATAAAGATGGGTATGTATGCGCTGATATCGAGAACAATGGACCGGCGATTCCGGAAGATAAGCTGCCGTATATTTTCGACCGGTTTTACAGGATCGACACCGAGCGCACAAAGGATGAGATGAGTACCGGTTTAGGGCTGGCAATTGCGAAAGAACTTGTAGAAGCCCACAAAGGGAAAATATCCGTCTCAAGCATCGAGGGAGCAGGGACGTGCTTCACAGTTCATTTGCCCGTGGGAGGATAAGATGAAGAGTGTTTTAATCATAGAAGACGATCTGAATATAGCAGAGCTTGAGCGTGATTATCTCAAGCTAAACGGCTATAAGGCCGAAATCGCGGCGGATGGCGCGGCCGGATTACAAAAAGCGCTTACAGGCCTGCATGACATCCTGATCGTAGATTTGATGCTTCCGGGGAAGGATGGCTTCGAAATCATCCGGGAAGTAAGAAAAAAGCTGGAAATTCCCATTATCGTAGTATCTGCAAAGACGGAAGACATTGATAAGATCCGGGGTCTGGATTTCGGCGCCGACGATTATCTTACCAAGCCCTTCAGTCCGGCAGAGCTGGTGGCAAGAGTAAAGTCTCATATCAGTAGATATGAAAGGCTTAAGGGGCGCAATACCACCAAAGACGTAATCAGCCACAAAGGCCTCGAGATCAATCTGGCATCCCATAAGGTCTATATTAACGGAAAGGAAGCGCAATTGACTGCCAAGGAATATGAACTGCTGGTATTTCTTGCGAAGAATCCAAACATCGTATTTACCAAGGACCACATTTTTGAAACCATCTGGGGGGATGAAAGCCTTGGCGATACGGCGACGGTTCCAGTGCACATTCAGAAAATCCGGAAAAAGATCGAGAAGGACCCCTCCAATCCCGAATTTATTGAAACGCTCTGGGGGACGGGTTATCGATTCAATGCCCTGGGCTAACCGGGGCAGATAAGTTTTTTTGTATTTGGACAATCTATAGTTATATGCTATACTTATTGCATTATATTAACCATAAAATTGGTTCCGGAGGAAGATTATATGATACCTACGCCTCACATTGAAGCAAAAGACAAGGGGATAATTGCCGAAACAGTTCTGCTGCCCGGCGACCCTCTGCGTGCTAAAGTTATTGCGGAAAATTATCTGGAAAATGCCGAACAGTTTAATACTGTAAGAAATATGCTCGGCTACACAGGGACATATAAAGGGAAAAGAGTCTCGGTTATGGGCACAGGCATGGGGATACCCTCTATTGGGATATACTCCTATGAGCTTATCCATTTCTATGGAGTGAAGAATCTTATCCGTGTTGGCTCCGCCGGGTCACTTCAAGAAGAGGTGAAAGTCAGAGACATCGTGATAGGAATGTCCGCGTCCACCAATTCAAATTATGCGTCCCAATACCAGCTAACCGGAACTTTCGCACCAACGGCGTCCTGGAGTTTGCTCCGAAAAGCCGTCGAAGCAGCCGAAAAAAAGGGAGCTTCCTATAAGGTCGGCAATATCGTCTCCACCGACGTATTCTATGACGATACCCAGGATGCCTGGAAGAAGTGGGCTAAAATGGGCGTCCTGGCGATTGAAATGGAGGCCGCGGCCTTGTATATGAACGCAGCCCGGGCAGGAGTCAACGCACTTTGCATTCTGACAGTGTCGGATTCGCTGGTCACCCATGAGGCGACAACCTCCGAGGAGCGCCAGAATTCATTCACCCAGATGATGGAAATTGCTCTGGAACTGGTCTAAGCGAAATTTTCGGTGCTCCCGGATCAATACAAAAAAACATCAGGGATATTTCCTTGTCCCTGATGTTTCTGGACCTTTTTCAAGCTGTCCGTAGAGCTGTCTCTACGAATTACCTGTCTTTATACCGGGTGGATTTTAGTACGATTTCATCATCCTTCATTTGCAGGGGCATTGTTGCCACTACAATGTGCTTATGCTTTAGCAGCTCTCTTTCAACGAACACCCGGGTATGGTTGTGAAGAGCGTTGTGCCACCAGGTCCTGACAATGAATTGCGGCAGCATGACCGTAATAATGTCGCCTTTTTGATAATCGTATTCCGCAGATTCGATAAATTTCAGAAGAGGCTCAACGACCCTCCGGAAAGGTGAATATTTAATGATTAGCGGGATGTCGGTTTTAAGGACGCTGTATCTTTCACGCATCTTTTTGCCCTGTTCCTCATTGGTGGAAACATTAAATGCAATGACATTGTCGGATATGGTTCTTGCATATCTCAATGCCCTTATACTGGCCTTGTTCATGCTTTCTATAGGGACAATGACACGGTTTCTGTAGACATCCCTTGTTATGTCGATGGAGGAAATCTCTTCCGGCGTCATTTTCAGTTGCTTTTGTATTGCGATATAGTGCTTCTTTACCTTAAGCATCATGATGATGAGCAGCGGTATCAGGATTACCACCAGCCAGGTCCCTTGAGAGAATTTTGTTATGGCGATAATGATTACGATGAGGAAGGTGACAAGAGCTCCAAAGCCGTTGATCAGGGCTTTTACCTTCCAATGCTCACCCTTTTTGGTCACCCATCGTGAAAACATGCCGGCCTGAGAAAGGGTAAATGAAATAAAAACAGCAATGGCATACAAACCGATCAGGGAAGTAACGTCTGCTTTAAATAGCATAATCAGCAATACAGCGATGACGGACAGCAATATTATTCCGTTGGAATAACTCAGCCGGTCTCCCCGCATGTTCAGCTGCCTGGGAACATAACCTTCCTTTGCCATGACGGAGATCAGGTTTGGAAAGCCCACATAGGCGGTATTTGCCGCAAGCACCAGTATGGCAAAAGAGAGAATCGTTATTACATAAAAAAAGAATGTCCTGCCGAAAATCAGCTCGGCGATTTGTACCAGCATGGCGCCTTTCGTAGGATCGATCGGATAAAAATTGGCGATAATGGAGGTACCGCCGAAAACCACAAGGACCAGTACCGCGAGAATAACCAGTACGGTTTTGGCGTTTTTGGTGGAGGGCTCCTTGAAATTGGGCACCGAATTGCTTACGGCTTCAACGCCTGTCAAAGCGGCGCACCCATTTGTGAAGGCCTTCAGTATCAGCAAGAGCGTCAGCGGCTGCAAGGTGGTACGGGAGATGTCTATGGGCTCCGGCTCATAGCCTCCCAAAGCCTTTGCAACACCGACAATCAGCATAAGTATAATTGAGATGATAAAGAGATAGGTAGGCAAACTGAAAATCTTTGCCGACTCTTTGATTCCTCTCAGATTGCCTATGGTCATCAGAAGAATTACAAAGAAACACAAATAAATGGTATAAGGCCTCAGCTGGGTAAAGGCGGAGACAATCTGATCTATACCGGAAGCGATACTAACTGCCACCGTAAGTATATATCCTATGCTTAAAGCCGACCCGGCTGTGACTCCGGCAATAATTCCGATATTTTCCTTCGCTACGATGTAGGCCCCGCCGCCGTTAGGGTAGGAATCGATGGTCTGCCGGTACGAAAGTACCAGTATTGCAAGCAAAGCGATAATTCCTGCGGAAATATACGTCAACTGTCCGAAGGCCAGCATGCCCACCGCCGGTATCAGTACAAGGAGGATCTCGTGGCCCGCATATGCCACTGAGGAAATAGCGTCGCTTGATAAGATGGGAAGTCCCCATAAAACATTCAGTCTCTCACCGTTAAGATCTTCATTTTTTAATGGCCTGCCAATCAGCAGCCTTTTTAGTCTTGCTCCCATATAGTTCACCTTTTAATCATCTTGTTTAAATTCATTCACATAATAATACAATTTATCTATTATACTCTGATCAACTGGCTTATGTAAATAAAAATTTTTGTATTTATTATGCCCGGTTAATGCGCTTGTATAGCTACCGTCCCAAGACCGGGCAAAGAATAGGTCATAATTGACAGACGCTGCATTACAGGCTAATATTATGGTATAAAAAAACCAATGTTTTTGCCGGGATTTTTTACCGTGTAAGGTAACTTCTCCGGCGGGAAGGATAAATGATTATGCTAAAAGGTATACCAAGTATTTTACCTCCGGAGCTGCTGAAAATTCTTATGGAAATGGGTCATGGCGACGAACTTGTCATCGGAGACGGCAATTTCCCTGCAGCCAGCATAGCGCAAAGGCTTGTCAGGTGCGACGGCCATAATGTTCCGGAGCTGCTGGACGCCATATTGAGGCTTTTACCTCTGGATGCATATGTAGAAGCTCCGGTCTCTCTGATGCAGGTAGTCCCGGGAACAGATACTGCAACACCCATCTGGGATGTTTACAAGGAAACCATCCGAAAATATGAGCCTGTAAATAATAAAGTTGAAGAAGTTGAAAGATTCGCATTTTATGAAAAGGCCAAAAAGGCTTATGTAGTGGTGGCTACAGGTGAAAAGGCTTTATATGCCAATATTATCCTGAAAAAAGGTGTGGTCATCGAGGAATAACATCGCCGAATATGGAAGTTCGGGCCTTTCCGGCTCAAGGTATCAAGGCTGCCGTCGATGATGAGCAGCCTTGATTGCTATCGGTAATGTTTATATATGCTTTGACATGCAGGGCCTCAATCGGTTAATATAGGATAGGAAATTACCGGATGGCAAACTAAAGGTGGGACGAATGAGCATATTAACGGTTGAAAACGTAAATCACGGTTTTGGAGCAAGAAAAATACTGGAGGATGCTTCCTTCCGTCTTCTCAAAGGGGAGCATGTGGCGCTTGTAGGTGCCAACGGCGAAGGAAAATCCACTTTTTTAAATATCATTACCGGCAAGCTGATGCCTGACGAAGGCAAGGTAGAATGGTGCAACAGGATCACTACGGGCTATCTTGACCAACATACGGCGCTGACCAGGGGAAAAAGCATCCGGGATATCCTGCGGGAAGCCTTTGCCAATATGTTTGAACTGGAAAAGGAAATGCTTGCCATCTATGAAAAAATGGCCGAAGCCTCCGAGGCTGAGATGAACGCCATGATGGAAGATGTGGGCGAGATTCAAAGCACGCTGGAGCACAACGGCTTTTATACCCTGGACGCCCGTCTGGAGGAAGTGGCCAACGGCCTTGGACTGGGTGAAATCGGCCTTGACAGGGATGTGGGGGATTTGAGCGGCGGCCAGAGGTCCAAGGTACTGCTGACAAAGCTCCTGCTGCAAAGCCCCATGATCCTTATACTGGACGAGCCTACCAATTTCCTGGATGTGGAGCACATCCGGTGGCTGAAAAACTTCCTGAAGAATTTCGAGAACAGTTTTATTCTTGTATCTCATGATATCCCTTTTCTCAACGACGTTGTCAATGTGGTCTACCATGTGGAAAATGCAAGGCTTACGCGTTATGTGGGCAATTATGATCAATTTCAACAGATGTATCAGCTGAAAAAAGGACAGACGCAGCAGGCCTATGAAAAACAGCAAAAGGAAATAGAAAAACTCGAGGATTTCATTGCCAGGAATAAGGCACGTGTAGCTACATCAAATATGGCCAAAAGCCGACAGAAAAAGCTGGACAAGATGGACCTCATTGAAGTAGGCAGAGAAAAAGCCAAGCCTGTCTTCAAATTCAGAGAAGCCAGGGCAACAGGCAGATTCGTATTTGAGGCGTCAAAGCTTGTAATCGGCTATGACGAGCCTTTGACAAGACCCCTTGACATGGTGCTGGAAAGAGGGCAAAAAATTGCCGTCAGAGGCGTAAACGGCCTCGGAAAATCCACCTTGCTGAAAACCTTGCTGGGAATTCAAAAGCCTTATACAGGGCAGGTCAAGCTGGATGATTATCTATTCCCCGGTTATTTTGAGCAGGAATCCGAAAGAAAAAATGACAATACGGCTTTGGAAGAGGTATGGAACGAATATCCGCGCTTCAGCAATGCCGAAATACGTTCGGCACTGGCCAAATGCGGGCTGACCACCGAACATATCACCAGCAAGATGATGGTCCTCAGCGGCGGCGAAAATGCCAAAGTCAGGCTTTGCAAGCTTATGCTGAAAGATGTAAACTGGCTGGTGCTGGATGAACCCACAAACCACCTGGATGCAGATGCCAAGGAGGAGCTGCAAAGGGCGCTGGTGGAATTCAAAGGCACGATCCTCCTTGTAAGCCATGAGCCTGAGTTTTATGAGAGCTGGGTAACCGACGTCTGGAATGTGGAGGATTGGACTACGAAGGTAGTATGATCGTACACTGGAACAATTATTTTTTAGGGTTTACTATAGAAAAGAGAGCAAGCGTTAGCGGCCTGCTCTCTTTTGTTATCATAGCTTTGCTTATCTCCAGGCTGCTTCATTCCATCTGAGCTCGTTCTTGAAGGTACGAAGGTTTGTGTTCTTATCGATGACCACACATTCGATTCCCATTATCTCAGCCCAGTCGCACAGCTGTTCAGCGGTTACTTTGAAGGAGAAGCAGGTGTGATGGGCTCCGCCGGCCATGATCCAGGCCTCGGCCGATTCGCGGAGAGAAGGCAGCGGCTTCCACAGCAGACGCGCTACAGGCAGCTTTGGCATTGCCTTCTGTACTTCTACGGCTTCCACTTCATTTACAATCAGTCTGAACCGGTTTCCCATATCAATTAAGGAAGCGCATACTGCCAAGCCGGAGCTGCCGTCGAATACCAGCCTTGCAGGGTCCGCCTTACCGCCGATGCCCAGGGGATGGACCTCGATCCGAGGTTTTGATGAGGCGATGGTGGGGCACACCTCAAGCATGTGCGCTCCCAGGACCATCTCGTTTCCGGGTTCCATGTGGTAGGTATAGTCCTCCATGAAGGAGGTGCCTTCGCCACCGGCCATGATCTTCATTGTCCGTACAAGTGCGGAGGTTTTCCAGTCACCTTCGCCGCCGAAACCGTAGCCATGGGCCATGAGCCTTTGGATGGCCAGACCCGGAAGCTGCTTCAAACCGTGAAGATCCTCAAAGGTGGTTGTCAGTGCTCCGAAGCCGCCTTTTTCCAGAAAAGCCTTCATGCCCAGTTCTATTCTGGCCTGTTCCCGTACTGCCTGGTGGGCTGCACCCTTTATGCCTGCTTCGGAAGCAAATTCGTATATTTCTTCATAGTGTTTTATTAAATCGTCAACTTGTCCATCGCTGATTTCGTTTATTTCATCTACAAGATCACCGATGCCATAGCCGTTGACCGACCAGCCAAGCTTGATCTGCGCTTCTACCTTATCCCCCTCGGTGACAGCCACCTGGCGCATATTGTCCCCGAATCTGGCAACCTTAAGGCTGCGGCTTTCCATGCCGGCTGCGGCAACTCTCATCCAGGAGCCTATACGGCCGCGTACAACCGGATCTTCCCAGTAGCCGGCGATTACCTTGCGTGCAATGCGCATTCTTGCACCGATGAAACCATATTCCCTGTCGCCGTGGGCAGACTGGTTCAGGTTCATGAAATCCATGTCAATGGAATCCCAGGGAATATCCCTGTTAAACTGGGTGTGCAGGTGAAGCAGCGGCTTGCGCAGCTCGGAAAGGCCTGCGATCCACATCTTGGCCGGGGAGAAGGTGTGCATCCAGGTAATGAGGCCGGAGCAGCTTTCATCGGCATTGGCATCAATACATAGCTTACGGATTTCGTCGGGAGTTTTTAAAACCGGCTTGAAAACCAGCTTGTAAGGGATGGAGGCGTCATTGCCGAGGCTTGCCGCAATGGTCCGCGAATGCTCCGCAACCTGCTCCAGTGTTTCAGGTCCATATAGATGCTGGCTTCCGGTTACAAACCAAAAAGTGTGCTGCTTTAAATTTAGCATTAGGATACCCTCCGTGATAAAAATATTTAACTTGTACGTACAACATGTGATATTCCTATTTTACTCCAGCTCGGGCTTAATTGCAAGAAGCAATTTGGTGAAAAGCTTTATCACCGCTTTATTACGCCCTGCCTTCGGAAATATTTTTCTCCGGGTGTTTATTCCGAAAAACGTTTTTCCCAATCGGGAATAACCTTGAGTTTCCGTAAAATGCACTTAGACCATGGGAAAATATAGCCGAATTAACAATCCTACGATTTTTGGAAGGCAATGGAGAGCTTGTTTGTAAAATAGGAATACATTAATAAGCCCAACTATAA
>JAEZCO010000105.1 GCA_023433505.1 Bacillota bacterium
CGCCTGGACAAACAGCCTGCAGCCATGACTCCACATGACGCATTTATTCGCAGCCATGCCCACCCATTTTGCTTTAATGTGATAGGAAGTCTATAGCCACATCTGTCATTAGGAGCTTAATGCAATGACACGTGGTTATTGCGCATTGTTTATAATTAATGCAAAACTTGCTTTAGTTTGAACACCGGCTTGATTTCACCGGTGACTTCGCCTTTATTGTTTAAAACCGGAGGATTCCAGAACTCCTTCATGCTTATGGCTTCCTCTTCAGTGATGACTTTCATCTGCAGCAGCAGCTCCATAATGGCCGGCCCTACCGCCCTGTGGGAGCCATCCTCGATTTTCAAAGCAGCACCGATGCCTTTTCCGAGTATCCCTGCACAGTATACGCCTTCAGCGCCTACTTTCCCTATTACCCTGCTTCCACAGCGTTTCATAAGTACAGTATCTATTCTGTCCTTTCCAGCGATCATTTCAGGGTACATGGTCATTGCGCTGGTGATATAGTTCTGGGATTTGCTATACTTCCCCTCCATAAAAGATGGGTTGCACAGATTGGCATAAGACATTGCCATGTTCTTCAGAGGCATGGCAAAAACCGGCACGCTGCATCCATCCACCCCATTGGTAATATAATCGGGCTTTGCACCGCAGAAATCAGTTATTACTTTCCGGACACTTTTTTGTATCGGATGGTCCGGTTTATGGTATCCTTCCAGAGGATAGCCCATCGCCTTGGAAGCCGCAAGAAAACCCAGGTGCTTTCCCGAACAGTTGCAGTGAAGCTTCGTAACGGAAAGGCCGGCATTCAACAGTTCTTTCAATACATCCTTGCTCACAGGCTCCGCAATTCCACATTCCAGCACTTCATCCGCCACTCCGATTTTATCCATAATGCTTTGCAGTACCTCGATATGTTCTTTTTCACCGTTGTGGGAAGAAATCATAAGAGCTATTTCCCTAAGGTCCAGCTTGAATTTTTCCACGATCCCTGTTTCCAGCATTGCTATCCCTTGAATAGGCTTTGCCGAAGAGTGGAAATACGTCATCCGGCCGGAATCACCCAGCTCATACAGCATATTTCCATTGGAAGCCACGACTGCAATGTTTCCTACATGGATGCTTTCCACAATATCTGCTCTGATCATTTCCACCAGTTTCTCAGGCATAATTCCACCTCCAAATCCCAGGTATTTTTAGTTTACCGGGTTTTTATAGCCATATTGGGTCAACAAAGAAAGCATGCTCTTCAAGTGGTCGTGGTCAGTGGACAATATTCCGTCCAGCAGTTTTTTGCTATCTTCGTCCAGCTCGTTTTTAACAACCTTCTCAGCCATGGCAATTCCTTTGTCTTCTCCGTCATAAGCCCTTTTAAGAATTTCAAGGGAATCGGATTTATTCTTCGTTTCAAGGGTTAACCGCAAATTTGAGATTACTCCGGTTAATCCGGTACCGTACTCAGGTTTGCCGCCAATGGACTGTATCCTTTCAGCAAGCTTTGACGCATGTTCCTTATGGTCTTGTTGAATATCCTGAAGACTTGACTTTATCCTGTCATCCCCTGAAGACAGAATGAACTTTTCATATGCCTCGACAGCCATTTGTTCGCCCTTGAGCAAAGTATTCAAATGATTTATCACATTCGTATCCATAAAATCCTCCATTAACCGTATGTATTTCTTAAAAGCTAACTTGTTGCGCTGATTTTAATATCCCCATATTTGCAATTTTGATAAGTCTTACTGAAAAAACCTCAAAAATATCCGATATTTATCCCCTTGCAAACAGGACAAAGCTATCCTGGCACTATCTTGACAACAAAAAAAAGACATACCCTGGTAAGTATGCCTTTCGTACTAAAATTGCCTAATTCAGCTTTTCCGCAAATTCCTTTAAAAATTCAGGCACTTCATCGGACTTCACATTCATGGTGATATAAAAATTCACCTGATATTTTTCCGAAAGCGCCTTCAAGCTGTCAAAGAGCTCCTTGAGCTCTGCCGCTTTCTGTTTCACGATATAGTTGAGGCCATCGACGAAAATGCCCTCAATATCATAATCCTGGGATACGATTCCGCAGATGAAACCAAGAAAACCGGTCTGGCAGGTGATTGGAAAGTCCGAAATATTGATGAATCTTATGTTGGATTTCAAGTCATACATCAATTGGTTGCTGTCATCGATAAATACTACATCGCCTTTACTTTCCAGCGCCATATTATTGGCGGTATCTATGAGTATTTTCGTCTTGCCCATACCTTTTTCACCGTATATCACTCTGATCATATCCAGCCACCATCCTTTGTTTGTTATTCGACTCGCCCTATATACTACAATATTACAATGAGTAGTGTTTTTCAAGATGAAAAGGCAAATTTTATAACTTTAACGCCGAAATGAGTTCACGCAAAATATTGCTGTATTCATTCACGGGCAAGCTGTCAACCACCTTGATCCCCCGGGCGATATAAGTTTCCAGCATTTCTGCCGACGATGCAATTCCACCGGTTTCAAAAACAAGCCGGTTTATCTCTGCAAGTTCTTTTGGCGTGAGATGATATTCGTCCGCCTGTGAGGGCTTTGCAAAAATATCCTTTATTGAGGCATTCCTGGCTATGGCATAAATAACAGGCAATGTGAAAACACCTCTTAACATATCGTTCCCCACAGGTTTTCCCGAAGCGTCGGTATTTGACAGGAAATCCAGCATATCATCCCTTATCTGAAAGGCTATCCCGTAATAGTATCCAAACCGTGCCAGCTTTTTTGACAGCTCCTGGGGGCAGCCGGCCGAGTCGGCTCCCAAAAGGCATGCGGCGCCGAAAAGGACCGCCGTCTTTTTGCTTATCCTTCGAAAATAGGACCGGAAGGTAACATTCGTGTCAAACCTCTCGCACAACTGGTCAACTTCCCCTTCGCAGACGGTTTTAATCGCTCTTGCAATGTAATCCAGCTTATCTGTCGATACATTTTTAGAGAGCATCAGCACCGCCTTTGTAAAAAGAAAATCGCCGGTATAGACAGCCATATCAATGCCGTATTTTTCCGAGACTGTCGGCTTCCCCCTCCGGAGACTGGCTTTGTCAACGACATCATCGTGGACCAGCGTTGCCATGTGGAGAATTTCAAGAGCTCCTGCAAGCGCCAGTATCTTTTCGCTTTCATACTGGCCGAATTTCGCTGAAAGAATGACGAAAGAAGGCCGCAGGCGCTTACCTCCCGCCATGGCCAGTTCTTTTGATATGTCCGAAAGCAGCCGGTTTCTTGACGACGAGCTGCTGATGATAAACTTTTCGACCTTTTCCAGTTCTGTTTCAATTTCAGGATATTTCTGCCACAAAATGCTTCACCGCCACTATTAAAGTACCCAAATTTGAATTCAACCAAACATTCTGGTTTTTTTTAACGCATTGATTAAAAGCCTGGCCGTAAGGCCAATAAAACATCCCATAAGGATGCCGGAAATCATCAATACCGGTAGATAGCCGAAGACGGCAAAGCCTCCGGTCATAAAGGCCGCGACGGTAAGCTGTCCGATGTTGTGCGCGATTGCTCCGGCAATGCTTATGCCCAAAAGGCTGAAGGATTTATCCATTTTTCTCCTGAACAGGTACATGACAACCGTACTTAACAAGCCGCCGGCAAGGCTGTAGGGAAAGAGGATTAACCCTCCACCCAGCAAAGACCCAAGAAGGCACCGCACGGTTACAACACCCAGCGTATCCTTCAGGCTAAAAAAGACTAAAGTCACCAGGGTAATGATATTTGCCAGCCCCAGCTTCACACCGGGCACCGGTGAAGGAATGGCAATCCAGGATTCAATTAAGGAAAGTATTAATGCTTGAGATACAAAAATCGCAAGTATTACCAAATGTTTTGTTTTTGTCATCATCACCTTAAAAGGTACCGCCGTCAACTTCCTGGTTGACGCCTTCTATTTTTATCATTGCCTTATTGGGAAGGCACACCGCTATAGAGCCTTTGCTGCTCAACCAGCCGGTTTTTACACAGTCCTTGTTGGGACAATCCGCATCGGCGAAGCGTATCCGCCCATTTTCCACCAATATCTTATTTGTATAATTCCCGTGAATGGCTATCTCCTCTGACTTGGTTACAGCGTCCAGGTCTATTTTTTTTATAATTTTCCCATCCTGCAGGATAACCGCTTCCTTATGACCTCCGCCTGCATTCACAAGCTTCATCAAGCCAAATCCGGCGGCTGCGATCAGCAGGATGGCTGCGATTAAATACAGATCACCTTTTTTCAACATAGTTAAATTCCTTACTGTCATCGGAAAATGTGAAGCTGCTTTTGATGCCTTCCGTGGCATAAACCTCTTTGTCTTTTGTCACCAGAATAGCCTCAACACCTTTCAGGCTTTCGACCAAGGCCATCCCCTTTTCCAGTCCCAGGACAAAAACCGCAGTCGATAACGCATCTGCGTCCATGGAAATATCTGTTATGATCGTAGCGCTTATGAGACCGGAATCCGAGGGAGCGCCGGTCTTGGGGTCAAGAATGTGGTGGTACCTCACCCCGTCTTTTTCAAAAAACCTTTCATAATCTCCTGAGGTCACTACGGCTTTGTCCGTCACTTCAACAATCCCCAGATAATAGCCGTTCTCAGCCCTGGGATTCTGAATGCCGATGCGCCAGAGCTTGCCGTCCGGTTTTTTTCCAAGGACGACAACATTTCCGCCCAGGTTGATATACGCCGACTTAATTCCATGTTTTTTATATATTTTTATTGCCTCATCTCCGGAATATCCCTTTGCAATACCGCCAAGGTCAACAATCTGACCCGGCATTTCAAGTTTGGCCGTTGAATTCGCCGTATCGACTTCAAGGGTTTTATCGTCCGTAAGCTTTTTAAGCCGTTCTATTTCTTCCCGGCCGGGAATGCGGGGATGGTCGGTAAATATCCCCCAAGCTTTCACCAAAGGTCCAATGGTCACGTCAAAAGCCCCTCCGCTGATTTGCGCATACTCTTTAGCGGTCGCAAGGATATTAATTGTCTCCTTGGTTAAAATAACAGCATTTTTACCTGCAGCCTCATTGAGTTTGTTGATGTCACCGCCCGGAGCATTTATCGTCATCAGCTCTTCGATTGCCTTCAATCTTTGACGTACCTCTTCAGTGGCGGCTTTGGCCTCCTGCCCGTATACTTTTTGCGTGATCACAGTCCCCATCATAAAGTCTTCGGCTTCAACGGGCTTACTATTTAAATTGAATAAATCAAAACTGCATGACGACAATATAAATGCCATTGCAGTAATAAAAATTGCTGTTATTCGTATCTTCATTTCTTTTCCTTATCCGGATTAAAGCATTGCAATTGTTTTTGTTAATCCATAGAATATCTTACAGTAAAAAAATATATACAGCAACAACAAAAGAAAAACTCATCCGATAATAAACCATATTATTGTATTATGTAAACTTCTGCCACGAACTTTATTAAATTTTTTTAAAAAATGTTTAAAATTTCACATAGTGGGAAGGTGAATCTTGTGATATAATATTTACTGTTGTTCGTTATTCTTTTGTCAGGATAAAGACAGGGTATGCTTCTGGGTAATGGAATAACGTATTTTTTATGTGAACTCGGTGAACAGCCTGATGTTCGCTAGTATAATTGTCATATTATAGAACGCATAATAACATTAGATATGCTTTTCATCCATGGAATACAACGATGGCTTTTTGCGTTTTATATACTTACGGACCATATACATGACGAGGAGGATTTCAAAATGTCTAGGAAAGTTATAGTATTGGGTGCAGGCTATGGTGGAATAGAAGCGGCCCTTACTCTTTACAAGAAAAAAAGGAAAACCGATGATCTGGAGATTACCGTCATCGATAAGAACCCTTATCATACGTTGTTGACCGAGCTTCACGAAGTGGCAGGAAACAGGATTGATGACGAAGGCGTTTTAGTTCCGCTGAGGGACATTTTCAAATATACCGATATCAAGCTGGTACAGGATGAGATTATCAATACGGATTTCGAAAAGAAAGAGCTGGTTTCAAAAAATACCACCTATAGTTTCGATTATTTGATATTTGCAGTAGGCAGTGAACCTAATTTTTACGGCATTCCGGGAATGGACGAATTTGCCTTCACACTGTGGTCCTTTGACGATGCCGTCAGAATACGCGAACATATTAAGGATTGTTTTGTCAGAGCTTCCCAAGAGCGAAATAAGGATGAGCGCAAAAAGCTTCTGACCTTTGTCGTAGGCGGAGGCGGCTTTACCGGAGTTGAAATGATCGGTGAGCTTGCGCTTTGGCTTAAAACCCTTTGCGTCGAATACTCCATTTCCCGTGCTGAGGTCAATTTAAAATTGATCGAGGCTTTGCCCAGGATTTTAAACAATCTCAAGGACAAAAGCGCAAAAAAGGCCATGAATTATCTGACAAACACGCTAAAGGTCGATGTAAAGCTTAGTTCGGCAGTTTCCAGGGTTGACGGGTCCGGCTTTGAACTCAAGGACGGCACTTTCATCCCTACCAAAACGCTGATCTGGGCTGCCGGAATCAAGCCTTCGTGTATAACAGATACCATTGAATACGGCAAGGCAAAATCCTGCCGCGTCATCGTCGACAAGCACTGTGAAACGCAGTATAAGAATGTATACGCAGTTGGAGACGTATCCTCTTTCCAAACCGAGGAAGGCTCGCTTCCCGCCCTGGTCGAAGGCGCCCTCCAGACCGGAGAAAACGCAGGCCTCAATGTTCTGGCCGATTTGCGCGGCAAGGAAAAGGAAGAACTGAATCCAAAGCTTCACGGAGTCATGGTCTCCATCGGCAGCTATTTTGCTGTGGCAGATATTATGGGCCGCCAGTGGTCCAGATTGATGTCCATCATCTTAAAATACCTTGTGAACATCCATTACCTTTTCGGTATCGGCGGCTTCGAGCTTGTATTCCGATATATAAAGCATGAATTCCTCCACAAGAGACAGGTTAAAACCTTGCCGGAAAGGCATATTTCCGTTTTGACCCCCACCT
This sequence comes from Bacillota bacterium, assembly GCA_023433505.1. Lineage (GTDB taxonomy): Bacteria > Bacillota > Clostridia > Acetivibrionales > DTU013 > MnB-11. Next base: position 7,016 of record JAEZCO010000105.1, read on the forward strand.
TCTGGCTCGTCCCCATAAGACTCTTCCTTGGCTATGCATGGCTTAAGGAAGGGATAGCAAAAGTCGGCGAAGGCTGGCTGAAAACAGCCATGCTGGCAGGTCTTCCTGCGGATGCCGCATCCAGCGCTTCGACCACAGAGGGCGGAGAAAAGATTTTCAGAATTGTTTCTGATTTCACTCCCGGCTGGTATGCTTGGATAGCAAACCACATTGTCATTCCCAACGCCCTATTGTTCCAGATATTGATCGTGCTCGCGGAAATAGCCCTGGGTCTGGCATTCTTAACGGGGACCTTTACATTTATCGCGTCCGTGGCCTCCATCGGACTCATTATAAACTTCCTGCTGTCTACCGGCTTTTATGATTACAACTGGTGGTTCATCCCCGCGGCATTATGCCTGCTTGGAGGCGGCGGACGCGCCTTTGGCGTCGATTATTACCTGATACCCTACTTAATGAGGCAATGGAGATATTTTGTAAGGAACAGGCGTATAAAGCTCTTCCTGTTTAAATAATAAAAGCGGCGCAGATGGACTCCGTTAGATTCATTCCAGTAAAAACTGATCAATTTTAAGACAAACAGCCCGGTTTTGCCGGGCTTATTTTTTTTGTAAAAAAGACACCAAAAAAGACGGTTTGCTTTTGGATTTCCAAAGTACAACCGTCTCCTCTACTGTACGGAATTTCTATTCCGAATCTGTAAAATGCTGCTCTTCACCAGGCTCTGCCTCGGATGGTTCCCTTCCTTCGGCGGCATTTTCCATTTTTGAAATGGATACTTCGTAGGCTACCTTGGTCAATACGTCTCCCGACTCCAGCTTTTTCTGGTAGGTCCTGCTCTGTATTCTGCCCCACACCTTGATATTATCTCCTACGGTAAGGCTTTCAGAAAATCTGGCGTTTCTTCCCCATGCGATGCAGGGTATGTAATCTGATTTATTATAAGGCCTGTTCACTGCCAGAAGCAGGTCGGTTATTTCCCGGCCGAAAGGGGTCGTCCTGTATATTGGCCTCTTGCATATGAATCCGTTTAAATAGATTTGGTTTGGGTTTTTAATTTTCTTTTCATCTTCGAGAAAGGTAATATCCCTTGCAAAGACAGTAAGGAGTAATCTATTTCCTTCGTTATTATAGCTGTTATACGATCTAAACTGGCCCTCCACCTCTATGACTGTGCCTATTTCGAGCTTATCCTTGCTTGCCAGTCTCTCGGAAATGGTAACAGGTATCTTATCACAGCTTTCACTCAGTCTTGGAACATCCAGCATAAAATAATAAAAACCCTCTCCATAAACCTCGTGGCTGAATTCTATACTTGAAACCACTTTCCCGGATATCGTAACCATGTTGTTTTCTATGATGTTACCGACCATCCGACCCCCACTCTCCTCTCAAGGCTCATATGTATATCTCAGATTTGTCTAATGTATATCTATTCGCGAATGGCCTGTTTTAGAATTAAAAAAATAATTCTAAAATATTACAGTTCACTACTTTTTTATATTATATTACATAATTGATAACTTGAAAATCCCTTAAATTATTATTTTAGGAGAATATTCAGCATTATTGCCATAGAAATACAGCAAAAGATTCATTTATCCGACAAGATATTATGAAAAATTCAGACATGCATTGCGTTCATATTATTCAGGTCCACCCCGTTTACGATTGCAAAGGATGCCGCAGCCAGTACGTCATGGGTATCAATTTCTTGCGAATCCAGCTTGAGCTTGTATTCCTGGGGTTCCATCAAAGCGCCGTTCCGGGCGGAGATTGTTTTTTGCAGGCAGCAGATGAAGCTGTCCTTTAAAAATACGTCGCCGACGCTCGAAGTGGTCACGCTTGCCTTATTATTGAAGCCATAGGTGATGACATTGTGCTTCATCCCTTTCAGCATTTTTATCAGTGCTGTGTCGTCTACATTGACAATGGCAATCCCTTTGTCCGCCAATAAAAGAAAGACCCTTTCCATGCCCTCCCCGGCTGCGGTATTCCCTTCGTTCGGACTGTCCTGCAAATTGCCGGGATAGATCATGATATCAAAATGTATGTCGTTGAGTAAAAATTTCTCTACATCGTCTATATTGATTTTAAGCAGAAGAATATCCGTATTGTTTTTTTCCAACTCGGAAACGTATGCTTTTATCCTGTTGATGTTGGTCCCAAGCAGGTTCTTGGAATCAATAACACTGATTTTTTTGCCTGTGGAGCTTAGAATGTTATTGATGAGATTCGCTGTCTGTAAGTTACCTTCACTTCCTGCAATACCCGCTATTAGCATCTTAACCTCCATGTCATATCCCCGGTGTGCCCGTATTAAAAAATCTAAGGGGCCTTGAGCCCCATATGATTTCAGGCAGTTTCCGCTTTTGCAGACTGCCTTGATGAATTTCTCAGATTTTATATTGTACGTTTTTCAATGATTTTATGTGTCCTTTATTTCTTTTTCTGGCGGCCGTCAAAATCGATATAAAAATCATTCCGCAGAATCAGCTCCGAAACAGGCACCAGCGTATAGCCCGAATTTTTTATCGTATCAATAATCTCAGGCAGGATGGCAGCCGTATGCTGTGTGTCGTTGTGAAATAAAATAATGGAGCCCGGAACGATTTTATCGCTCACACGGCTTTTGATCTCGTTGATACCGATATCAGGCTTCCAATCCAGGCTGTCCACGTTCCACTGTATCGTATAATATCCGAGCTTTCTTGCGGTTGCCACCACATTGTTGCTGTAGTCTCCGTAGGGGGCTCTGAAAAGCTCTATTTTTTTACCGGCTAACTCGCTGAGCTTTTCGCCGCATAGCTGGATTTCACTGCTGATCTTTCCGTGGTCAAGAGCGCCCATCCGCAAATGGGAATAGGAATGATTGGCTATGTCATGGCCGTCTGCAGCAATCAGCTTTACCTTTTCAGGATATTTTTCGGCCCACTGCCCGACGATGAAAAAAGTGGCTTTGACATTTCTGCTTTTCAGAACATTAAGAATTTGGGGGATGTCATCTGCTCCCCAGGCGCAGTCAAAGGTTATGGCCGCTACCCTTTCCGCAGTGTCGACGCAATAGATCGGCAGATCCCGCTCGGCGGAAAATACCCCCAGGACATCCATACCGGTGATGCTTGCAATTGAAATCAGGAGTGCGATAAGTAAAAGTATGGACAGGTATTTGAGAATACGTTTGACGTTGATCACATATATTTTCATTTTAACGCTCCAAAAGTAAATACTGTATTATAATATTTAACTTTGAAGTTGGATATGCAATATTACCTGATATATGTTATGAGACGATTTCATTACAGTCGTAAATTGTAGTTTCTCTAAATCCACCGGATTTGTATACCGATCAGGCGCTTTTTAGAAAAAATCCAATGGCGGTATACTCACAATTATAACAAATTAAAATCCTTCAGCAGCTGCTTTGCTTCTTCCGCCTGATCCTTATTGACAAATACTTTTGCCTGCAATCCCCCAGGTGCTATCCCTATATCCTCTCCCTGTACGAAATACGCGATACCTTCACTGTCAAAAACAGATTTTATTTGAGAGATATCGGAATAGACATAGGTTGAAAAGATAAGCTCCAAATCTATATGTTCGTTTGCTACCCCAGGCTTTTTCCCTTTTTCCCCGGCAAGGTCCTCAACCAGCGGAACCTCGCAATCGGGACAGGTTGGAGAGCTTTCCCTGTATTCACATTTGCATTTCGGACAAAACATGATGATCCTTCCTTTCTAACAATACCAGTGCTTAAAGATCTTACATACCCTGCACACATATTATACCACATATGGAATAAGCATCAAATATAATTCCCCCAGCAAATGAAATTATCACGAAAGACCGGTATTGAACATATAATGTTATTGATTTCATTTGGCAAGGGCGCATGTGGTGGCAAGGCGTCTTTTTGTTTGACAAAATTGCAAACAGGATTGGAGTGGTTCATATGTGCGGAATAGCAGGTTGGATAGATCATGAACGGGATTTGAGGTCTCAAAGCAGCATTTTGGAGGCAATGTCATACCAGCTCAGAAACAGAGGCCCGGACGCTTCCGGTGAATGGATGTCGCCCAATGCTTTGATTGCACACAGGCGATTGTCGGTAGTCGATCCTGAGGGCGGCGGCCAGCCTATGATAAGGCAGTTGGACGGCTGTACATATGTAATAACCTACAACGGCGAACTGTATAATACCATGGATTTAAGAAAGGCCTTGGAGAACCGCGGCCACGTATTCCATAGCAATTCAGATACCGAAGTACTGTTGGTTTCCTATATTGAGTGGGGTGATAAATGTGTGGAACGCTTTAACGGCATCTATGCCTTTGGTATCTGGAATGAAAAAGAGCGCACCCTGTTTTTAGCGAGGGACAGGTTTGGTGTAAAACCATTATTCTACGCCCAGCGTGGAAATTCTTTTGTATTTGCCTCAGAACTAAAAGCCATGCTGGCCAATCCGTTAATAGAACCCGTTGTTACAAGCGAAGGTTTAGCTGAAGTTTTTGCACTGGGCCCTGCCAGAACGCCTGGAAACGGGGTATACAAAGACGTCAATGAGTTAAAACCCGCCCACTGTCTGTTTTTTGATACCGCGGGAATACATATCCGGAAATATTGGGGTCTTGAAAGCCAGCCCCACCGGGATACTCTGGAGGTTACCACAAATAATGTCCGCGAGCTGGTCCTTGATTCAATTGAAAGGCAGTTTGTGTCGGATGTTCCGGTCTGTTGTTTTCTTTCAGGCGGCCTTGATTCCAGTGCCATTACTGCCCTTGCTTCCAAATACTTCCGCCAGAAAGGCCAGATACTGAATACTTATTCCATTGAATATAGAGACAACGAGAAATATTTTACCCCCAGCCTGTTCCAGCCGGATTCAGATACGCCCTGGATCAAAAGGATGTCGGAAGAAGCCGGTACACAGCACCATTATTTCACCGTTGATACGCAGCAGGTGGTTGAGGCCTTGTATTCTGCAGTAGAAGCCAGAGATCTGCCCGGAATGGCAGATATAGACTCCTCCCTGTGGCTATTCTGCCGTGAAGTAAAAAAGGGCGCTACGGTGACACTGTCCGGGGAGTGCGCAGACGAGGTCTTTGGCGGTTATCCGTGGTTCTTCAAGGAAGATATGCTGAATGCAAATACTTTCCCCTGGTCTGTTAACATGTCAGAACGTAATAACATCATGTCACGAAGCTTGATGGATAGTATTAAGCCCGATGAATATGTTCACCGGCGTTACAGCGAAACCCTTGAAGAAGTTCCGCGCCTACCCGGCGACACAGCTATTGAGGCACGCAGGCGTGAAATGTTTTATCTGAACTTCACCTGGTTCATGCAAACTCTCCTTGAAGGTAGCGTTACAAAAGCAAACGATGGTCAAAGCTTAAAATCTATATTGATTTCATCATCCGTTACTGTAATCTTGTTAATGACCGCCTTCGCTACAGACTTTTTCTGTTCCAGATTGTATAAAGCCCAATTATCAACATATTCCTGCAAGTCACCGATACTAATCTGATTGCTGGCCGCTTCTCTCATGAGTTCATTCATTTGAGCCTGTACGGCCAGCCTTTGCTTGTCAAGTTCCTGAATTCTTTTGTCAACATACTTAGCGGAGCCTTCGCTCATATCCAGAAGAGACGCAACAAATTTTTCTATCTGCTCTTCAATAAAAACCAGATTACTCTTTAGTTCATCCATCCTACGATCTCTTTCATTGTTGGCGTTCCTGTTATGCACTTTTAGCGTTCTTAATTTTTCAAGCAATTTACTTTCAACGATATTTTCAATATCTTCAATGTATATGACTTTCTTCCGTCCGTCACACATATACCTACGTCTTCCACCACAATTTATATACAGTAAATTCTTATATCCATTTACAGCAGTGACAGCATACCCACAGTAACCACATTTTAGCAATCCAGATAACCAAGTGTGTGTACCCTTACCACTGTTTTTCAGAACCTGATTCTTATCTGCTTTATATTGACAACGCAACCAGGTGTCAGCTTCTATAATACCTTTATGTAATGCTAATGTGACAAAGCTTTTTGATACATCTGTAAATTTCATGGTTGTTACCCCTTCTCTTTTAGCATATAGGTAACAACCATTTTCGCCGTTATAGTCATTTACATCATTAATAATAGTAGCACCTCTATTTTTGTAGTACAAATAAACATCTGCATTGGCCTTCACAAAAGCGGGGTTTCTTATCAAACGACCAATATGAACACTACTCCAAGCTCTGCCATTATTTGTCTTTATTCCTTGATAGTTGAGCTTTTTAACAAGTTGTCCAAACGCTATATCTGTATTAGCATATTCTTCAAACAGCATTTTTACGACTTTAGCCTGTTCTTCACTAACATCAAATTTATGAGTTTTAATTCCTTGATGTTCAACTTTAACTTTATTAAAGCCATACGGAGGTCTTCCACCGAGATATAAGCCCTTTTCTCCCCTTTTATAGTAGTTGTCTTTAATTCTCAGTTGAATTGTTTCTCTTTCCAGTTGAGCAAAAGCAACAATAAAGCTGAGCATAGTTTTCCCAAAAGGAGTATCTGTATCAAACTGCTCGTTACAACTGATAAACTTAACATTGTGCTTCTCAAACACATCATATATCTGCATGAAGTCCAGCAAAGACCTACTGATTCTATCCAACTTATAAACAACGACAACATCAATTAACCCATTTTTAATGTCACGCATCATGTTTTCAAAGTGTGGTCTGTTAATGTTGCTGCCGCTATATCCTTCATCAGGATAGACCTTACATTCTTCAATTTTTTTATCAACTTTCTTTGCACATGTCTCGATCTGTGTTGTGATAGAAATGCTATCCTTATTCTCAACAGATTGTCTTGCGTATATTGCAATCATATCTTCACTTCCTCACAACTAGTTTACTGGGCATTGTATAATTTACGTCTCAATCAGTCAATTTCGTTTTTTTATCTTCCAATAGGCATTTTAGTATAGTATCAACTATAATCTGCTCTTTTTCTAAGTATTCGTCCTTAGTCATTTCAGGACAAGTCATGACTACTTTGAAGCCATTGATATGCTCAATCTTTTGAATATAATTAGTTTTGTCCTTCATATCAATCCCCACCTTATTACATTCTATTGAGCTATCCCGGCAATAATACGACTTATTTTGTGGGACTATCCCTGTTTTTTCCTCGCCTTTCAAAGAAGTAATTGTATTGCTTTGCATATTAGACCAGCCCTTTCACAAATGAAATTTAACTGGTCTTACTTTTGAGGTGTTTGCGATGTGTCTGGCTGTTTTTGGAAAGTAGTGAAATAAGCCTACGGTGCAGCTACTAAGTAAAGTGGTATGGAATGGTTTCAGAAAATGACAAAGCTTCATTAATGGTATAATTCATTTTTATATGACTTCCTCCTCCCTCGACGCTCTATTTGCGGTAAAGGCTTTATGATTGCTTTTACCGTTTATATCTTTAAGTGTTAAATCACATCTTCGTCTCTATTAGAGTCATCATGCATTATAAAATTTTTTTCTGTATTCGATGAATATTTATGCATTTCCGTATAATAAAAAGACCTGTAAACAATGTGTTTACAAGCCTCGTCTTTAATCCGCGTGTTACGCGATTTTAAATTAACTTATGAAATCTCCGCCATAAACTGCTCAATTAATTCATGTACATTGGTGAAAGGATTCATTTGCTCAATGTCCCTATCCATCGTCTTTGCTGCATTCCGATAAATTTCAGCAAGCTTCTGCCCTTTTATCTTCGAAGAATACCTTTCTTCTATATTTCGGTGCAAATACTATGTGATAATTGCAGTTCCATTTTGTGTGTGATAAACAGTGTGTATCATCCATTGTGAATGATCTCCTTTTGATTTCTTTGTTGCAGTTGACAGACCGCAGCTAAATTATATCAAAAGGAGTTTTTATGTCATCCTCATAGCTAAAAGCTTTATGGAACCCCACGTCTAACGTGGGGTTTTCTTATACAAAAAAAGAGGCTGCTTGGCAGCCTCTTAATATACCCGTTACAACTTTTTTTGTTTACTAGACCGTATAATTTATAACCAGCTCCTCGCTATTAAGCATGCCAGATTTTACAGCTATCGCTTTAAGCGTAGTGTTAGTAATTATTGTAATCGGCGCGGTGTACTCTGTCCACCGACTATCTCCATCAAGTTTATAGTATATCGTTGCGGTGGGTTCTATACAGCTGAGCTTTATAACCGTGTACTTGTCCACCTGAGGACCGGGGTTATCGACGGTGGGCGCAGCAACGGGCTCGCTGAATTTGTAAACGAAATTCCCTGGGTAGCTGTTATGCAATCCCGGGTACACTGCAATTGCCCTGATAAATATTACTTTTCCACCACTTGCCACCGGCGGATAATCTCCATTCCATATTACCGGCATGTCCTCCGTTACCGTGATCGATCCGGTGTACTTTATGCCATGGATCTCAGGTGTTCCATCTACTACTTCATACATCGGGAGTGAACCGTCCAGCGTATAGTAAATCTCTGCTCCTTCTGTTCCGGTGCTGAGAGCTACAGTATAGCCAACCCCTATAGGATCCCTGTCATCCAAAGATGCCGTAGGCTTTTCAGCCTGAGGGATTATTGTATACGAAAAAGTACTGACGTCACTGTCAACCATGCCCGGTTCCGTGACAACAGCCATGATTGTAATATCCTCTTTGATCCTTATCGTATAGGTATATTTTATACCGGTGGCAGCCGTCGGAACGGTTCCGTCCGTGGTATAATAGATTTGCCCCACTCTATCAGGACTAACAATGCTTATGTCGCTGCCCGCCAGTATAGGTCCTACAGACCCCTGAGTCGTCGGCTTATTAAGCTTTACCGTATACGCAAAGCTGGCCTCTGAACTGGTTTCCATACCGGTTCCGGTAGCAACTGCCCTGATTGTCACATTTTTTTTAATTGTTATCGGTGAAGAATAGAGGTTTCCCTCAGGCGAAGTAGGCGAAGTGCGTTCATCCGTGGTGTAATGTATTTGAACACCTTGATCTTCAGAAGCAAGCCTAACCTTGGTCCCGAACAGTACGATCCCGGGAGCTACTTCCTCAGGCTCCGTAGAAGCTGTAGGCATTTTTGCCTTAGGTTTGACCGTATATGCAAAAGTGCTTACCTCGCTGTTAAGCATTCCGGCCTTTACGGCAATTGCTTTTATCGTCACAGAGTCGCTTATGACTATACCTGCCGTGAACTCAGTGCTTTCCGTCGTAGGCGTGTCTTCGTTGGTCGTGTAGTATATCTTCGCATCTGCAGTGCTGGTGCTTAGTGTGACTTTTGTATCTTTTATTATCGCTCCGGGTGTCCGGTTTGTGACAGGCGCAGCCACCTGCGGCATAACTGTATAGGCGAAGGTACTGATGCTGCTGTCCTCCATCCCTGACTTGACAGCGATCGCCTTTATTGTTGAATTATTTCTATCCACCATGAACGGCGCCTGATATTTCGTACTCTGTGTTGATGGGCTTGTTCCGTCGGTTGTGTAGTATATGGCAGCTCCGGGTGTAGCCGTGCTGAGTCCCAGTATTGTTCCTGTCGGAATAGCACCTTCAGGCTTGGAAGCTGTCGGCGCTGCTACCTTCTCCATTATAGTATATTCGAAAGTGCTGATACTGCTGTTGAGAAGGAGGTAATTTATTGCGACGGCTTTTACCGTTACGTTGGCTGTCAAGCTTATCGGGGTTGTATATTTGGAGCCAAAAGTGAAAGGATCTCTTCCGTCCAGCGAATAGTATATGAACGAATCGCTTATTCTTGCACTGAGTTCAAGCAGCGTACCCTTCTTTACAAGGCCTGATGCAACATTTGCCGTCGGAGCTTCATTGTAAACTATATCAGCCACACTGACAGTCACACGAACATTTTCCGCATCGGTTCTTTTGCTTTTGATGCTTACTACAATATCACTGGAATTATATGCATTGATGGCATACGCATCTTTTATCGCTGCGTCGTATAACAGCGCGTCTTTTATCAGCGTCACGATCTGTGCTCTTGTTTTACCTTTGTTAACAAGTACCACCACAGTCTTGTCAATGATTCCGTCATTAAACGATACTCCGATATGGCCGGTATTGGCACAATCCTTGTCAACATAAATGCTGGCACCATAACCATCCGAGAGAGGCTTATTTTTGATTGTATATTGTATTCCAGTAGGTGCCAGAGTATAATCGAAGGTTGCTATTGCACTGTCTCCCATATTCTCTTTTACAGCTATTGCCCTGATTGTTGTCGGACCTTTAATCTGGAATTCTTCGAGGTATGGACTGCTGCTTGTTGTCGGTACTGTTCCATCCAGCGTGTAGAAGATTTCTGCTCCCGGGGTTGCAGTAGCAAGCCTTACAACCTCCATAAAACCTATCGGGCCTGCAGCCGGTGACGCTGTGGGTGTTGCAACCTGCAGCTTGCTTACCGTATATGCAAATACTCCTTCGTCGCTGTTAAGCATTCCTGCCTTAACAGCAATCGCCCTTATCGTGGTATCCTTCGTCAACGTCAATACGCCGCTATACACTGAACTGTCTGTGGTCGGCTCGCTGCCGTCAGTTGTGTAGTAGATGGCCGCCCCGGCTGTTGCACAGCTCAATTCCACTTGCGTTCCATAAGTGACTGTGCCGGGTATGACTGATGCAGCTGGCACTTGGACACCTGGCTGGTAGCTGAAGCTTACGACCTCACTGTTTGCCATACCTGCTTTTGCCGCAATTGCCTTAATTGTTGTGGCAGCCTTTATAACTATTTCTTTCGTGTATACCGTACTGGAGGTAGTCGGCAAAGTGCCATCCAAGGTGTAATAGATCGTCGCCCCGCTTGTTGCGGAGCTTAGCGCCACTTCCGTTCCGTCCATTACCTTTCCGGGGAGCTCCGATGCCTGCGGTGCGGCAACCTTGGCTATTGTATAGGTAAAACTTGCGACCTTGCTGTTTTTCATGCCGGCTTTGACAGCGATCGCTTTGATCGTCATTGTTTCTTTATCAATTTTAATCGTTTCCGTATAGCGTGTCCCTGTGAGGGCTACGACACCGCCGTCGAGAATCCGGTAGGAAGGCTCTGCTCCGTTGGTCGTATAATAAATGTCTGCTCCAGCCGTTGCTGTGCTGAGAGCTATTTCGCTTCCAATAAGCAAATCTCCGGGGGTTTTGACCTCTGCCACAGGCTTTGCTGCCTCCAGGACATTGTCAACAATCTCTGCTTCGCATCCGGAAGAACATTCTCCGGCAACAGTATTATAGGAATATACTGCAATATAAGCTGCTCCTGCAGCCGATGTATTCTCTGGCAAATTACAGGATGTGCTGCTTGGGCCTGTTACCGTTGCAACAGGAGCCGTTCCAATCCTGGTATGCCCGCTGTCCAGCAAATAGATGTGATATCCGTCAATTCCGGCGGTATCCGCAGGTCTCATCCAGGTAATACTTCCTCCGATCTCTCCTGCATTCTCATCCGTATCGGTAAATGCAAGATCGGTAACTATTCCTGCCGGTCGAACCGCTATGGTATAGTTAAAAGTGCTTAAACTGCTGTTCACATCTTCCTTGACAGCCACGGCTTTTAGCGTGATTGTTTGTCCGTTTGTTCCGGTGATTATTAGAGGAGTCGTATATTTGATACCAGCCTTCAGCGGATCTTTTCCATCCAAGGTATAGTATATACCCGCTCCTGCTGTTGCAGTACCCAGGGTTATCTCAGTCCCGTTCTTCACAGTTCCGGGCACCGGTGATACCGTAGGCGCTGCAACCTGCTGTTTGACTACCGTGTACTCGAAAACGCTCACCTCACTGCTGGACATTCCGGCTTTAACAGCGATTGCCTGTATTTTCGCATCGGAGGTTAACGTCAATTCTCCGGTGTACAGCGAACTGCCCGTATCCGGTGTCCCGCCATTCAAAGTGTAATAGATCTTCGCTCCGGCTGTTTTCGAACTAAGTGACAGCTTTGTCCCGTAAGGGATCTGACCGGACACTATTGATGCAACCGGTTTTTCAACTCTTCCAATCGTGTAGGTGAAGCTTGCCACATCACTGTTTTTCATATTTGATTTAACAGCGATGGCTTTTATCTTTGTTACTTCCTGCGTTATTTTAATAGGATTGGTATAAACTGTCCCTTTGGAGTTTACTGCCCCGTTTTCCAGAACTTCATAGGACGGATCTGTCCCATCGGTGGTATAATAAATCTCCGCCCCTTCCGTTGCACTGCTGAGGGCTATTTCACTTCCGATAAGCAAGTCACCGGGCGGTATAACCAAAGCTTCGGGTTTGGCAACTGTTTTATCATCAATTTTATAATCAATAATCTCAATCTCGCATCCGGTTTCACAATCTCCAACCGCATTAAAGGAATAAACTGCAAGATAAACTGCTCCAACTGCCGAAGTGTTCCCGGGTACACTGAAGGATGTGCTGTTTGAACCTGTTACCGTGGCAAAAGGAACTGTACCCAGCTTGGCATGTTCACTATCAAGCAAATAGATGTGATACCCTTCAATCCCTGTTTTATTCGAAGGTTGATTCCAGGAAATATCACCTCCGATTTCTCCCGTATCCGCATCCGTATCTTTGAAAACGAGGTTTGAAACAACACCCGAAGGTACGACCGCTATCGTATAGCTGAAGGTCTTTGCATCGCTGTTGCTCATACCTGCTTTAACAGCTATGGCCTTTATTGTGGTTGCCGCAGTTATAGCAATGGGAGTGGTATATCTGGTACTGGCACTGGTTGGTGTACTGCCATCCAGGGTATAATGTACCTCCGCTCCGGCTGTAGCAGTACTTAAAACTATTACAGTCCCGCTCTTTACTTCTCCGGATACCGGTGAAGCTGCTGGGGCTGCTACCTGTTCCGGAGTATTGCCACCACCACCTCCGCCACCGCCATTAGGTACAGTCGGGGTTTGAGTGGAATTTGCCACCTTTGTACCCGCCACACCGTCAGCAACCTTGACTGAAGCAGGCTTCTGCTCAAGGCTGGCATTATTTCCGTTAATCTCTGCGCTTTCAATTATCCCTTTTCCAGTTGTCGATACATTTTCTGCATTCACAGTGATCGCTTTAACTGTTGCCTGGGCGGAAATGTCTATGCTTGCTCCCTGGGCCCTATTCTCCACGTTTACCTTTTGAATCGCTCCGTTCAACAGCATCACGCGAGTATTCGGGTTCTCAATGGTAACCGCCTCAAAGCTGCCTGCCAGTTCAGCCGTATAGCCCTCAGGTATTTCCATTATTACTTCCCGGAAGCCGTTTCCGGTAAGGTTTTCCTCCTCAAGCTTTGCGGCAGACCTTGTGTCCACCACTGAAATATTTGTGCTTCCCTGTGCCACCAATCTTACCTTGCTGTTGTCAGGCACCTGAATAACTACCCTGCCCAATATGGAATTCAATACGATTATGCTGTGCTCACCGCCGCCGCTGACGGTTGTAGTACCTTTTACAGTTACATTGTCAAGCGTTACGGCACCATCTCCTATACCCTCTGTAAGGTACAGGTCTCCGTTTATAACGGTGTTTTTAAGTGTAACGCCAGGTTTGCTTATTGTAACGTTCCCCTGTATTGAACCGGCGTTTTTATCCTCTCCATAAACACCGGCCTTATTGTATAATTCGCCTGCCGCCCTTGAGAGAATTGTGATCGCCTCTGCTCTTGTCGTGCTCTCGCCTGGTCCGAATTTACCGTCAGAGTAGCCGATAAAATATCCCTTTTCAGATACCGTGCCTATATAGCCCTTACTCCATGACCCGATGGTACCGGCATCGGTAAAGTGTGCAGCATTGTTTTCATTCTGGGTCAGTTTAAGGACTCTGCCGAGTATTACGGCAGCTTCCTGCCTTGTGATCCGGTCTTCCGGGTTTACAGAGCCGTTTTCGCCAACGATGTAGCCTGCAGCCTTGGCTTTTGCTATATCCCCTGCGTACCAGTCTGAAGCTTTCACATCAGTAAAATCAATCGTTGATGTTTTTGTAAAACCGAACACTCTGTTTACCAGTGCTATAAACTCAGCTCTGGTTATGTAACTGTTGGGCTTTGCTGTACCGTCGGTATATCCTTTGATAAGCCCTTTTTCCATCCATTGGGTAAACTGCTTTTCCGCCCAATGTCCTTTGATGTCGGTGGCACTTTGCGCGAATGCCGGAGATACTGCCAAAAGATTCAGCAATACCGCCAAGGCTATCGCAATTGCCTTTTTAAGATTTCTTTTCATGATTCGCCTTTCTGTTCTTACAAATTTGTAAATTTTAGTAAATTAGTATGTAAAATTTTACATGGAATATAGAGACATTTTACAATAAATATTGTTTTCTGTACATACTTTTTAAAAATAATTTGTCGTTTTGTGTAAAAATTGTTCTTATTTTATATAAATTCATATTAACTGACCCTTTTTTTATCGTAAAAGGAACGATTCTTGATTTTTTTCTGTTTCCAAAAATTTTGTTTTTTATCAATGAAAAAAAGCCCTGCCGGCAAAGCTGCAGCCATTACGCTGCGACTTTTTAGCAGAGCTTTTATTGATTCATTACGATCAATCTCCGATTTTTGCAAAAGAACTATCTGCAATTTTTTTAGTTTACTTTTATAACTCTCCTTGACCGCAAGGACCGTATGAGTATGGCCAACGGGCTGGAGGTCCGTGTACCTTATTGTGACCACCGATTGGTCCAATACCTGTGGAATATACCCTGGGATATGAAAATGCTGGATGGCAGAGAAAAAGGGCTGCTGCGCAAAGCTCTGGAAGGAATTCTCCCGAATGATGTGCTGTGGCGCAAAAAGAGCCCCTACCCGAAGACACATAACCCTGCATACGAGGAGGCTGTTAAAGCTATTCTGTTTGATATCCTGCATGACGCCTCTTCGCCGTTGCTTCCATTAATCAACAAATCCGCGATTTTAAATAAGCTTACCAATGATTCGGATTATGGAAAGCCCTGGTTCGGCCAACTGATGGCAGCGCCTCAGATGTATGCCTACCTGATTCAGGCAGATACCTGGCTGAGGAAATACAAGGTAAGAATACTATAAACCCGATTTATTGTCCCGTATCGGTTTCTGAAACTGCAGTCCATCGCGGCCGGCATTTTCTAATATTTGCATGTACTCCTGATAACAGGTAGAGAAATGCCGCCAGGAAGCTGACAACTTCCCGGCGGCATTAAAGTTATTTGCTTGTTATAAAAGCTTGAGCGGAAAATAGATCTTATAGAGCAATGCAGCTATTTCCGCTCTTGTAATTGCATCCTTCAGATTAATGCAATTAAACTATTTATCTCCCGGTGAATCTCAGCCTTTTCAATGCATCTGCTTTATACAGCGCATCTTCCCGGTTATTTGCCGGCAGCTGGAAAACGATCCGCGCCCCTTCCGGTAACTGGCCGCCCCACGTATCGATTTCACCCTCTCCATAAAAACTGTGTATTTGTCCGCAGGTATCCTTAAAGAATGTATATGCTTCTTTTACAATCTCTTCCGGCTGTGCGACATTCAGCAAACACAAATTGTTTATCTTCCTGATATTGTCCCACTGATGCCGGGAATTTGCACAGCAGTGAATCCCGATGCGTCCATACCGGTCGGATAATTCATTCAATTCCTTTAAAAACATATCAATAAAGGTACTTGCGCTGACGATTCCAACTTCGTCCTCTGACAGGGTAATACCATATTCCATATAATAATCCGGATAATGGGCAATAAATTCCCTGCCAAAAGCCTTAAACCATTCGTCCAGGAATTGTGTCAGCAAATCGTAAGTCATTGCGATCAGTTCCCTGATCGCTTCCGGCTCATCCACAATTCCCATATAAAATTCTTCCTTCTTCATAATCAATGCAGCAATATCCAGAGGGCTCTGAATGTCCGGCAGCCTGACTACAGCCTCCTTTTCCGTACGGCTCCGGAGCTGATGCACCATTTCAAACAAGTCTGCAAGCCTGGTTTCCCAAAGATTTGGAGTTTTCAGCCGGGAGATTTCCGAGACATTACTGATTTTATGGAGTGCAAAAGGGTTATTGGCTTGAGGATAGACCACCTTGCAGCCAAATGCTTCTGCGAAAATTTCCGTCCCCGTCAGCATATCCAGATAAGGGATGGAATCATCCGGCAGCCAGGACATATTCTCACGCATGAGGTTATATTTTTTCACTATCCAGTCGGAGTTTTGCTTATAACAGCCATCCGTGACAAAGGGCTTGTTTTCCAGCCCCTCCATATAGCTTATCATAACCATGCTTTCTACATTTCCCGCCCCGGACATAAAATTATTCCATTTCACTTTTCTTTCATTAATTTGCGCATTCATTGTAATTATCCCCCTTCCCCGATATCATAAAATAAGAGGAGGCTAAAAACAATGACAATTCAGCCAAAAAACAGGAGATTTAAGACATACGGCAGCTATTGCTCCCGCTTCTTCAAAAAGCTTTAATGCAAAAAGGCTCCTTTGCGAAAAATACCCCATATCCAATCAAAATGCCATTCGCATCCAACCCTTGGAGCCGTTTACCGGAGGAATTCCAAGGATTTCCCTGGCTGTTTTCACATAATATCGGTAGTTCTCCAAAGGCGTCCCGTTGGTAATCCTGTGGTCCAGTCCAAAAACCATTCCACCTTGCTGCATCAAAGGCTGAAGCTTATATTCCAGCTCTTTTTTGATGGCTTCCCTGTCTTTGCGCAGGACATGCTTGTCGATACCGCCTTTAAAAGCCAGGCTCTTACCGTATTTTTTTCTTAGCTCCACAACGTCCATTCCTGCGGCAGGCTCTGCCGGAAACATTACGTTGATTCCGCAATCAAGGAATACGTCAATCAGCACGCTCATATTTCCATCGCTGTCCTGACTGAAAAGGCGCGTCCCTTTGGCGGACAACATATCCCATATTTTACGGTAATAAGGCTTAATATACTGTGCAACCAGATTAGGACCAATCAAAGGGCCTGATTTTCCAGCCATATCCTCATGGACCGCCAGGTTGTCAATTACCAGCTTGTCGCTGATTCTGTCCAACACCTTCAGCGCCGTATCGCCAACCGTATTCAGTATATCCTGCATAAGCTCTGGATTGTCGTAGTAGCACAGGCATACCTCTTCCTCTCCCATCAACTGGCGGGGAAGATCAAAGCCTCCCGGTATGCTTGCAAGTACAAGAGCGCCTTGAGCCTGTGCCGTCTTCGCCCCTTCTACTTTTTCCCAGTCGATTCTGGCTTCATCAAACTCAAAGAAGTGCTTTATTTTTAACCAGCTTTCCATATCTTTAACGGGATAATCCATAGGAAGAGCGATTGTAGCAGAGTTTTTACACAGTTTTGTCTTTCGGCCGAATTCATCGGTTGAAATGCAATATTCCGAAGTTTCCTCAAGGACCCTGGGTTCAGCTCCTCCAAAAATTCCTGTGTTTCCACCGCAATCAACCACCGGCAAATAATCTAAATCAAAGGCTGTAAGCGCCAATTCATCCTTTGAAGCCCCTTGCGCCTTCCACTCTTCATCCAACCCGATCAATAGTCCAAAGAGTTCCACAAACATCTGCCGGTCAAAAGCGCCAAATGTCATAAGCTCTAAATATTGCTCCCTGTTCCATTTCATATTGCATCTTTCCTTTCAAGTATTTATAATAATCTTATATCTGCAATCCCTTGATGTACATGAACAAAAGCCTTTTCCATGTATAATTCCGTGATCTGTTTTATTGGAGGTAAAACCATGAATCTTTCAAATATTGCATCGCATATACGCTACAGCGTACTCAGAGAATGTCCTGCGACCGGGTGGAAACTGAATGCCCGTACGATCCCGGATAATGAATTTGTACTGATAACCTCCGGAAAAGGTTTTGCGGCCATAGGCGGCAAGGAATATACACTGAAGCCCGGTATGCTGCTGTATTTTTATCCCGGGCTTGTACATTCCATGGAAAGCTGCACGGATAATCCAATGAGCTTTTATGGGCTCCATTTCAGCATCGCATCCATTGAATACATGAATAATAAATGGAAGGTCGAAGAAGATATTTCTACCCTTACCTTGCCGGCTATAATGGAAATGAAAAACTATCCCATCCTATCGGACCTCATGAAGAAGCTACATTATTATTTCATTAAAAATGAGAATGACTCCAGGCTTATGTGCAGCGGCTTGTTCTCTCAACTTCTCTACTGCATCTTTCAGGACTTTAAGCAAAATGGGTTCAATTATTCTTCCAGGAAAAAGATCGAAGCCGCGATGGGCTATATTGCGGAGAATCTGGGCAGAAAAATATCTGCAAACGGAATTGCGGCAAAGCTTGACATGTCGTCAGACTATCTGTCTGTCCTTTTTAAAAACTATACAGGCTATACCCTGACCCGGTATATCAATCAATGCCGGATTGATTCGGCTAAGCTCCTGTTGATTGAAGAAAATGGCAGGATAAAAGATGTGGCCGCCCGGACCGGTTTCTGCGACGAATTCTATTTCAGCAGGGTCTTTAAACGGTTGGAGGGGATAAGCCCTGCACAGTTTTGCGAAAAAGCCAGAAATACCGGCGCATAAAAAGTGCACCTTTCAAAGTCGTTTCCGACCAATGTTGAAAGGTGCACTGCTACATAGTTTCTTTTCAGCTTACCGTATTATTGGTTATTCTCTTCACCAAGTGTGACACTAACCGTAATCGCTTTGTCGTCCCTGTAAAGCTCCATTTTAACTACGTCACCCGGCTTATGGGTATTTTTCTGATCTTCCAGATCCTTGAATACGGCCACTTTCTTTCCGTCAAAGGAGGTGATGATGTCGCCTGCCTTGATTCCGGCCTTGTATGCGGCACTCAGAGGCACAACATCCTGGACAAGCAAGCCGTTGGGCACTTTATACTGCTTGGCTACGTCTTCATTAAATCTCTGGTCGATATAAACGCCAAGGTTTGGTCTGCCTTTTACATATTTGTATTCCATCAAGCTCTTGGATATCTCTTTCACCTGGTTGATGGGGATGGCGAAGCCCAATCCCTCAAAACCTGTTGCCGATATCTTTGCCGTATTGATACCGATTACCTGCCCTTTTGAATTACACAGTGCGCCGCCGCTGTTTCCGGGATTAATGGCCGCATCTGTCTGAATCAGTGTGAGCGTTGTATTGGTTTCCGTTTGCAGTGTTCTGTTCAGTCCGCTGATGATTCCTGCGGTTACAGAACCCATATAATCCATGCCGCCGGGATTCCCAATAGCTACCGCAAGCTCGCCCTGCTTCAAGGAACTGGAGTCACCAAGCTCTGCAGCCGGTAAACCCTTGCCGTCAATCTTCAAAACCGCCAGGTCCGTTTTTGCGTCTCTGCCCACCAGGGTAGCTGTATAGGATTTGTCTTTCTGGTTTGGCAGTATCACTTCAATCTTTGCTCCGTTGGCCAGCTTGTTTGAATTGTCTACCATTGCCCCTTCTACAACGTGGTTATTGGTTACGATATAGCCGTCTTCCCGGATAATAATACCGGAACCTTCTCCAACGCCCGGACCCGGATCAAAAAAGAAATCCTGGGGATTTGAGGCCGTTGTTACTTTGATACCTACGATGGAAGGCCCTACCTTATCTGCAATCGCAGTTACAGGCGACTCACTGTCTGTGATCTGAACAATTCTGTCAACGCCCTTGCCGGACAGAGCTGCAGTATTGCCTGTTATCTGACTGATGGAAGGCACTACCGCAGGCGCAATAAACAGGAAGGCTGCAGCTACGGCGCCGCCGCCAAGAACAGCGCTTAAAACGGCTACCAGAATCAAATGGAACAGGTTGCCCTTCTTTTCCTTAGGCTTTTTATAATTTTCCACATAATAGGTTTGTGTTTTTGAATTCGTTTGCTTTTCCTCAACGATTGGGACATTGCTGCTTTTTGCAAAAACAATGGTTTCCGTCGGTTCCGCCTTTGCAGCTTCTACTGCTTCCACTTCTGCAGCTTCGACGGTATCAGCAGCCTCTACTGCCTCCACCTCGTTAACTTCTTGAATATCCGATACTTCTATAATTTTAGCATCTTCCACGATTTCGTCCTTCGTTTCATTTATACCAAAGCCGTTTTCTTCCATATAAAACTCCCCTTTCAAAAGACTGCAATTGCTGCATCCCTGTTGTATAACAATATAAATTACTTTTTGTTTTGCTTCCAAAGCTTATTATAAACATGCAATTTGAAGTATTTATGAATAAACTGTGAACTTTACGACACTTTATCTTCATTCTGTAATCTCTTTAAGCCTGTCGGCCCTTGCGAGGGTAAAGGTGAACTTCGTGCCCTTCCCCTGTTCGCTCTCGACCCATATGTCCTGGCCATGCTCGTTCATTATGTTCTTCACAATGGCCAGCCCCAGGCCTGTACCGGTTTTATCCCGGCTTCTGGATTTATCCGACTTATAGAACCTTTCCCAGATCATGTCAAGCTCACTGCTCTCTATTCCGCTGCCCGTATCTTCGACGGACACATGGGCCCTGTCCTTCTGAGATTTGATGGAAATGGTTATTTTACCGCCTTCCGGAGTGAATTTTATGGCATTATGCAAGAGATTATATACAACCCGGTCAATGGCATCGACATCGCCATTCACCCCCATAATCTCTTCTTCAAAATCGGCTTCAACCATAATATTCTTCTCCAGCAGCAATGTTTCAAGCTTTATAACACTTCTTCTCAGAAGCTCGTTGATGTCAAATGAAATAATATTCATTTTGACCTCTCCGGCCTCCATCCTTGCCAGATCCAGAAGATTGTTGACCAGCCTGTTCAATCTGTTGGTTTCATCGCTTACCACCGTCAGATAATAGTTCTGCTTTTCCTCAGGGATGGTCCCGTCAAGTATTCCTTGGATAAAGCCTCTGATGGACGTCATCGGTGTCCTTAGCTCATGGGAGACGTTAGCAATAAAGCCCCTCCGCATTTCTTCCAGATTTTGCAGCGCTGCCGCCATACTATTGAAGGTCCTGGCCAGCTCGCCGATTTCATCATTTGATTTGATGTTCAGCCTTTTACTGAATTCTCCTCCGGCAATTACCTTTGCAGCGTTTTTGATCTGCTTTAGCGGTTTTGTAAATCTCAGGGAGAATATATAGATTAGAATGATTGATATAAATACTGCTACTGCCACAGAAATAAGAAAATAGCCAAATACCTTATCCCGTACCTCGCGCACCTCCGGTACAGGAATATGCATATACACGGCGATCAGCGTATCGTTTCCCGCAGTGTCTTTATATGGGAAAGACTTTTCAACCGTCAGCCAGGATTCATTTTTATATTTCGTGAAGATGTCATCCTTAAAGAACCCATAAAAATCACCGACTTTATGAAGTGCAATTCCCGCGCCTAGCATTACCTCGGAATACTGCCTCGGGTCCTGTAACTTTACAGTTTTGGTCTTGTCTACATACTTCTGAAAGTATGTAGACATATCGGGACTGGATCTAAATATATGTCCTGTTTTATCCACTATCCATACCAGCGCACCCGTATAGGCACGATAACCGTCGAGAGAGTTCTTAAGATACCTTTCAGCCAGTAGATTTCCGCTGTTTTCCACATAATTGCCAAAAACCTCGTTAATACCATCACAGCTGGCCTCAAGGGCGCTTGCCTTCTGTTCTGTCAGATATCTGTCAAGAAAAAGACTCAGGGCAACACCTGCTACGGTAAAAGCAACAATGAGGATTACCATGAAAATGGCTACAAGCTTGCCGAAGATCGTCTTAAACATTATTTATTTCACCTCAAATTTGTAGCCAACTCCCCAGACGGTTTTCAACTGCCAGATCTGGCCGGGCAATTCAATCTTTTCCCTCAGCCTTTTTACGTGCACATCCACAGTTCTGGAATCGCCGTAAAAATCAAAACCCCAGACATGCTCCAGCAGCTGCTCTCTTGTAAATACCTTGTTGGGATTGGACGCAAGGAAAAACAGCAGTTCCAGCTCCTTGGGCGGCAAATCCAGATCCTTGCCGTTCATTTTTACGGAATAATTGGTCCGGTTCACCACCAGATTGGGGTAAACCACTTCCTGGGCGTCGAAATCCTTGTGCTCATATCTTCTCAGTACGGCTTTTACCCTCGCCACCAATTCCTTGGGCTCAAAAGGCTTTACCATATAATCGTCGGCTCCCAGCTCCAGGCCCAACACTTTGTCGAAGGTTTCCCCCTTGGCTGTCAGCATAATGATGGGAATATTGCTGATCTTCCGTATTTCCCTGCACACCTGCCATCCGTCGGCGCCAGGCAGCATTATGTCAAGTACCACCAGATTGGGGGCAAAATCCGAAAAGCATTCCAATCCTCTTTTGCCGTTGTATACCGTCATAATTTCGTATCCGTCTTTTTCAAGATACAGTCTGATCAGTTCACAAATATTGACATCATCATCGATTACCAGTATTCTGGTTTTATTGACCATATCCGCTCCCTCCTAACCGTGGAACCCCTGGTCCCATCCTTGCACTTCCTTAAAATTTATCATAGCATGTATGGATTATTCCAACAACAAACAAAATGTAAACAATTTGAAAACAAAAGTTCAGGGATGAACCGGTGATTGCCGCTGCAGTATCCCACATACAAAAAAACCGGGATTGCACTGCACCCCGGCTAAAAAAGTTTTTTTAGTTTATTATTTCATTTCTTGCAGCGATATTATTCAAAACAAAATTACTT
This sequence comes from Bacillota bacterium, assembly GCA_023433505.1. Lineage (GTDB taxonomy): Bacteria > Bacillota > Clostridia > Acetivibrionales > DTU013 > MnB-11. The sequence goes on from JAEZCO010000105.1 coordinate 29,722, forward strand.
AATCGGATTTCATCTCGTAATTTCTTGTTTTCATTCTTCAGTTCCCTTATATCCTTGACAAGCTTCTGCTGATCTTCCGCCATAATCTTCAGCAGATCCCGTATTTCAGCCAAAACCTCACTATCTCTACTCACAGGCAGCCCCCCTTGTATTCTCTCTATTGATCAAGGCATAGCGGTTTGCTATTCTGAGCCCTGATTTCCTTTGTCAATAAACTTACCGGTCCGTTCGTCCCTTTTCCTGAGTTGTCATAATTATCTTACCATAATTTATTTATTTGGAAAGAGCTTTTTTAGATTTATTGACAATTTTCAATAGATTCTTGTTTTTCTGCTTACCGGGGTTGTTTTATCTATGAATCCAGGGCTTCTCTGAGCTGCTTTACAAATATACCGGTATTTTTTACTGCGTCAACCGGTTTCGCCGCACTGTCTTCAATTATTTTTACTATGGCGCTGCCGATAATCAAACCGTCGCAGTAGCCTTTCAGCGCATTCACATGTTCCACGGATGAAATACCGAACCCCAAAGCCTTGGGAATGTCCGTAGCTTTGTTGATCTGACGGAAAAACTCATCGAAATCCGTGTTAAAATCTTTTCTCACCCCGGTAACGCCCAGGGAAGAAACGCAATATAAAAACCCTTTTGCATTTTCTGCAATGATTTGGGTTCTTTCCCCTGAAACCGGTGAAACAAGGGTAATTAAAGCAATGCTATTCGCATCTGCAAATTCCTCTATCTCTTCGCGCTCTTCAAAGGGCAAATCAGGAATAATCACTCCGTCAATGCCTGCATTCCTGCAGTTTTCAAAAAAACGTCCAATGCCATATTGCAATATGCTGTTGAAGTAAAGCAAGTACAATAGGGGTATTGTTACATCCTTTCTCAAATCCTTGACTGCTTCCATAATTCCGTTAATTTTTAGGCCTTTTGACAAAGCTCTGACATTTGCAGCCTGGATAACCGGCCCTTCCGCAACCGGGTCGGAGAATGGGACTCCCAATTCCACTATGTCTGCCCCACTGGACACCATTTCCCTGACAATATCCTTGGTCGTCTCTATATCAGGGTCACCCGCCGTAACAAAGGTTATCAGCGCTTTTTTACCTATTTTCTTAAGCTCCAGGAATTTTTCATCGATTCTATTCATCATAACCTCCAAAATCATACTGCCTATAAGCCATTCGAATCAATATATGCCGCAACGGTATTCACATCCTTGTCGCCCCGTCCGGACAAATTCACCACGATTATTTTGTCCTTTGCCATTGCCGGAGCCAGCTTTATCACATAAGCCAGGGCATGTGAGCTTTCGAGCGCCGGTATGACCCCTTCCGTCCTTGTTAAATATTTGAACGCCTCCACGGCTTCTTGGTCTGTGGCCGATACGTATTTTGCCCTGCCCGAAACATGAAGCCATGAATGCTCAGGCCCGATCCCCGGATAATCCAGTCCGGCCGATATGGAATATACCGGCATAATCTGGCCATCTTCATCCTGGAGGAAATAGGATTTCATACCGTGAAGCACGCCGACACTGCCTTTTGTAATGGTTGCAGCATGTTTTTGCGTATCCACCCCTTCGCCTGCTGCTTCTACGCCAACCATTTCCACCTGTGCGTCGTCAATAAACGGGTGAAACAGGCCCATTGCATTACTGCCGCCGCCCACACAAGCGACCAGGCAGTCAGGAAGACGGCCTTCCTTTTCAAGGATCTGCCTTCGGGTCTCAGTACCGATGATTCTCTGGAAATCCCTTACCATCATCGGATAGGGGTGCGGCCCCATTACTGAGCCGATGACATAAAAAGTATCATGGACTCTTGCTGTCCACTGCCGCATGGCCTCATTTGTTGCATCCTTCAGGGTGCCTGTTCCTGCTTTTACTTCAGTAACTCCCGCTCCAAGCAGCTTCATCCGGAATACGTTCAACGACTGCCTCTCCACGTCCTCGCTACCCATATACACTTCACATTCCATGCCGAACAGTGCTGCCGCAGTTGCCGTCGCTACTCCGTGCTGGCCTGCTCCCGTCTCAGCGATCACTCTTTTTTTTCCCATTCTTTTGGCAAGGAGGACCTGCCCCAGTACATTGTTTATTTTATGGGAACCGGTGTGGTTTAAATCCTCTCTTTTCAGATAGATCTTTGCGCCGCCAAGATCCTTTGTCATTTTCTCCGCATAATAAAGCAGCGAAGGCCTGCCGGCATATTCTCTCAGATAGAAGTCCAGCTCGTCGTTGAAGCTTCTGTCATTTTTTGCTTCCTCATAGTTTTTTTCCAGAGCTATCAGTGCATTCATCAGTGTCTCAGGCGCATATTGGCCTCCGAAGCCACCGTATCTTCCCTTTTTTACTTTCTCCATTTTCATTCCTTCCTCCTACAAGCCTCTTGCCTTTTTGATAAATTCTCCAACAAGCAAATCGTCCTTTTTTCCGGCTGTTTCTACTCCGCTGCTTACGTCCACGCCATAAGGTTTTACAGTGGATATGGCGTCACTCACATTTTCAGGATTCAATCCCCCTGCCAAAATTATATTCTTCCTGTTTTCGAGCTCCGTCAGCAGGCTCCAGTCAAACTGTTTCCCCGATCCTCCCGGAACGCCCTTTACATAGGCATCTGTCAAAAACAAATCTGCTTTGTACCTTTCCATCGCATCGAGGGAATTTTTCCCAGATATCCTCAAGACTTTCCATATCTGTGTTTTGCCGGCAAAGCTTTCCCTGAGCCTTTCAATATACTCCTGCGTTTCGTCGCCGTGCAATTGTACGGCATCAAGTCCTGCAATTCCTGAAACCTCAAGTAGTTGTTCAAGTTCCATATTGACGAATACTCCGGCCTTTTTTATCTTTGGATCAAGGCTTTCGCCCAGCTTTTTGGCTGTTTCAGCCGGAATTCTCCGCCTGCTTTCGGCGAATACGAAGCCTGCGTAGTCCGGTAAATACCGGTTCAATATTCTTATATCCTCTTCACAGGTTATCCCGCAGATCTTTATTTTCGTTTTCATGCCATCCGCAGCTCCAAAACCTTCTCAGGGATTGAAACGGCATGCATAAATGCTTCCCCCATTAAAACGGCATCCACTCCCAGCCCCTTCAAATACCGAAGATCTTCCGCCGTGCTGATACCGCTTTCGCTTACTACGGCCCTGTCGGTTGGGATTTTGTTAATAAGCCTGCCTGTCACGGACAGGTCCACCGTAAAGCTCTTCAAGTCCCTGTTGTTGATTCCGATGATTTTTGCTCCTGCCTCCAATGCCCTGTCCAGTTCAGCTTCGTCGTGCACCTCAACCAGGCAGTGAAGCCCCAGAATTCCTGCGATGATCATGAATTTTTTCAGCATATCCCCCGGCAGTATGGATGCGATAAGCAGTATTGCATCGGCGCCAAGGCACCGTGACTGGTAAATCTGCCATACATCAATAATAAAATCCTTTCTCAGAACCGGCACAGGCAGCGACTGCCTGGCTTTCACCAGATACTCGTCGGAGCCCAGGAAAAAGTTCTTTTCCGTCAACACCGATACAGCCTGTACATCTGCTCTGGCATACTCGGCCAAAATGCCTGCCGCATCAAAATTCTCCCTGAAGACGCCTTTGGAGGGCGACGCTTTTTTTACCTCGGCAATAATGGAAATAGTATCTTTTCTTTTGATGGCAGTATAAAAATCAAGTGGCTTATGGATTCCGGGTCCTTTAATTTTACTTTTGAGACCCTCCACCGTCACCTGCTTCATCTCTTCTGCCAGTTGTATCCTCTTCTGTTCGACGATTCTGTCCAATATCATGCCGGGACCTCCCTGCCTGCGAGTCTGTTCTGAGTGAAAGCCGCCAACTCTTCAAGTTTTTTTGCGGCTTTTCCTGTATCAATCATCTCTACCGCCAAGCGTACCCCGTCTTTTATGGTATCGGCTGCTTTTGCGACATACAGTGCTGCGGCTGCATTGATTACCGTCATATCCCGCCTGGGACCCTTTTCTCCTCGGAATACCGCCCTGATTATCTCTGCATTTTCTTTGGCGTCCCCGCCCTTTAAAGCGCTGCTTTCGCACCTGGGTATACCGTAATCGGCAGCATCAAGCAGGTAATTGGATATTTTGCCATCCTTCAGTTCCGATATTTTTGTCTTTGCCGTGATTGTTATCTCGTCCAGGCCGTCCATTCCATGGACTACCAGAGCCCTTTCCGAGCCCAGCTTCTGAAGTACGGCAGCCACTTTTTCCGTGAGGCTTTCATTAAAGACCCCGAGAACCTGACCCTTTGCACCGGCCGGGTTGGTCAGCGGTCCAAGGATGTTAAAAACAGTTTTGCAGCCAAGCTCCCTTCTCACTCCCGCAGCATGCTTCATGGACTTGTGAAAGGACTGTGCGAACAAAAATCCTATCCCTACGCTTTCGATACATTGTGCTGTCTGCTCAGGCGTAAGCATGATATCAACTCCCAATGCTTCCAATACATCTGCGCTTCCGCTCCTGCTGGACATGGCCCGGTTTCCGTGTTTTGCGACCGCTGCGCCTCCCGCCGCCGCAATTATCGCAGCCGCTGTTGAAACATTGAAAGTGCCTGCGCCGTCTCCTCCCGTGCCACAGGTGTCAATATGATATGTTGTTCCGGGATGTATTTTTTCCGCCTTTTCACGCATGACCCTGACGCAGCCGGTTATCTCCTCGGCAGTTTCGCCCTTGCTGCCCAATGCCGCTAAAAATGCCGCCATTTGCACCTCCGATGCGCTGCCCTCCATAATGCATTTCATCGCAATGATGATCTCCTGTTCCGTAAGGTCCTCATGTTTCAATAATTTCTGAATAAATACTTTAAGCATCTCAACTCGTCTCCTCTCTTCTCATCATGAAACCGCTAAAAAATTCTCCAATATATTCTTCCCGTAGTTTGTCATGATTGATTCCGGGTGGAACTGTATTCCAAAAACCGGGTATTTCCTGTGCCTTAAGCCCATAATCTCATTTTCCTTGCTGACAGCGGTGACTTCCAGTTCTTCCGGCAGCGTATCATTCTGCACAATCAGCGAATGGTACCTGGCGGCCGTAATTTTTTCCGGCAGTCCCGAGAAAATCGGGCACTGTGGATTGATATGAATTTCCGACGCCTTGCCGTGCATCAGATTCTCCGCATGTACGACTCTTCCGCCATAGGCCTCCCCTATTCCCTGATGTCCAAGGCATACGCCAAGGATCGGTATCCTGCTGCCAAGCTTCCTGACGATGTCGGTAGAAATGCCTGCATCCGCCGGAAATCCGGGGCCCGGGGAAATAATGATATGGGTCGGGCTTTTCTGCTCGATTTCCTCAATGGTAATTTTGTCATTTCTGAATACTTCAATGCAAGGATTCAGTTCTCCCACGTATTGGTACAGATTATAGGTAAAGGAATCATAATTGTCGATTAACAGTATCATCTTATTTTTTCCGCCTCCTCCAGAGCTTTTAATGCAGCCTTTGCTTTATTCACGGACTCTTCATATTCCCTCTCCGGATCGGAGTCGGCGACAATTCCGCAGCCTGCCTGAATGTATGCCTTACCGTTTTTGAAAAGGATGGTCCGGATGGTAATGCAACTGTCAAGATTACCGTTAAAGCTGAGATATCCCACTGCGCCTCCATAATGGCACCTTTTTACGTTTTCAAGCTCATCAATGATTTGCATGGCTCTAACCTTTGGAGCTCCGGACAGCGTCCCTGCGGGCAGTACGGCGGACAAGGCGTCAAAAGCCGTCAGGCCGCTTTTCAGCTTTCCCTGGACTGCTGTCACAAGGTGCATTACATGTGAGTATCTTTCGATGTGCATGAAATCCTTAACCGCTACCGAACCAAATTCCGATACCTTCCCGATGTCGTTTCTGCCCAGGTCCACCAGCATGACGTGCTCCGCCCGTTCTTTTTCGTCTGCCAGCAGCTCTTCGGCCAGCAAATTGTCTTCTTCCTCGGACAGCCCTCTTTTTCTCGTACCGGCAATCGGGCAGGTCTCAACTGTTCCATCCTCCATCCGTACAAGCATTTCAGGCGAAGATCCGGCAATGGTATAGCCGTCAAACTTCAGATAATACATATACGGGCCGGGATTTACACTTCTTAGGGCCCTATATACATTAAAGGGGTCACTGTCTGTCTCTGCTGCAAACCGCTGGGATAAAACAACCTGGAAGATATCTCCGTTTTGAATGTATTCCTTGGCCTTCTCCACCTTTTTACAGAAATCCTCTTTGGATACATTGCTTTGGATGTTTAAGGCTTTCTTTTCCCTGGGGGCGCTGTTTACGGCTTTGTTCTCCATTCTGCTGCGGGAGGCCATGATTTCCCTGTAGATCTCTTTGATTCTGTCTACCGTAGTGTTGTACGCTCTTTCAATATTACCCGCCACATGCATATTGACGATGATGTGCATCTTTTGTCTCAAATGATCAAAAGCAATAATTTCATCGGCAAACATAAAGTGAAGCTCCGGCAATCCGATATCGTCCCGGGGGACATCCGGCAAATTCTCAAAATACCTTACGGTGTCATACCCGAAAAATCCTACGGCGCCGCCGTTGAATCTGGGCATACCCGGCAATACGGCGGATTTGTAGGAAGCCATCAGTTCCTTTAGCACGTCGATAGGATTTTTCGCCGCCTGCAATATTTCGCCATTCCGGTAACTGATAGTAGAATTGCAGCCTGTACCTTTGACAGTGATAAATGGATTTCTCCCCATGAAGGAATAACGGCCCCACTTTTCCCCGCCTTCCACACTTTCCAGGAGAAAGCACCCGCCTTCGTTCTCAAGCTTTTTAAACATACTTATGGGCGTATCCATATCGGCGTATACCTCCATGGAAACAGGAATGATGTTGAAATCCTCTACAAGGGACTTAACCATTTCAAAATCCGGATAAAACACTCTGAACTCCTCCTTGAACGGAAGAAGAGAGAAGATAAAAATAACTATAAAAAAACCAGGCAAGAACCTGGTCACATGACATTTTTAAAATTGTCCAAACCCGTCTCTTCTCTTCTCATCTCGTCTATTCTTTTCTCATCTCATCTGCTCTTATCCTTGCGGGCTTTCCCGGTCGGATGTTGAAAAGATTATAGCATGCCGCATGCAAAAATGCAATACCAAAATTTAAATGTTGTGCCTTCAGAGCAATTTGCAACTTCGCCAAAAGGCTGCCGCCGGTTTACGGATAACTGCAGCAGCAAGGAAAAAGCTTAGTTTTTATTGCATTGAAACAGCGGATAATATATAATCTACAATGGTTTATCAAATGCCGTGGGAATTTGTCGTGCCGGCAGACGGCAATCATATTTTTGAGGAATTACGAAAGGAAAAGGACCCAAATGAAGCTTGGTATCGTTGGACTTCCAAATGTAGGAAAAAGCACGCTTTTCAACGCAATCACAAAGGCGGGGGCTGAAGCAGCCAATTACCCGTTTTGCACAATAGATCCAAACGTAGGCATCGTAGCCGTTCCGGATGAACGCCTTCAGAAGCTGGCCGAGATGTATAATCCAGAAAAAATCACACCCACCTCCGTTGAGTTTGTGGATATAGCAGGTCTGGTCAAAGGAGCAAGCAAAGGAGAAGGTCTGGGCAACAAGTTTCTTTCCCATATCCGTGAAGTGGATGCCATCGTTCATGTGGTGCGCTGCTTTGAAGACAGCAACATTATTCATGTGGACGGTTCCATCGGTCCGGCCAGGGATGTGGAGACAATCAACCTGGAGCTGATCTTCGCCGACCTGGAAATGCTGGAAAAGCGCATCGATAAAACCCGTAAAATGATGAAATCCGGCGATAAAAAGTACCTTGCCGAGATAGAGCTTTTTGAAAGCATTAAAAGCTGCCTCGAAAGCGGAAAGCCCGTCCGGTCGATGAAATTCAGCCCGGAAGAGCAATTGCTGGTGGATCAGGTATTCCTTCTGACCTCCAAGCCGGTGCTCTATGCCGCAAACATCTCTGAAAACGACCTGGCGGGGATTGATAAAAATCCCCGGATCGCAGAGCTGAAAAAGCTTGCTCTGGCGGAAGGCTCGGAGGTTTTGATCATATGTGCGAAAATCGAGGAGGAAATAGCGCAGCTGGAGGAGGATGAAAAAAAGGCCTTCCTGGATGAACTGGGCTTGCAGGAATCCGGCCTGGACAGGCTGGTTAAAGCCAGCTACAGGCTTCTTGGGCTCATTAGCTATCTTACGGCAGGCCAGCCTGAGGTAAGGGCTTGGACCATCATCAAGGGGACAAAAGCGCCCCAGGCTGCAGGCAAAATTCACAGCGACTTTGAAAAAGGCTTCATACGGGCCGAAATCGTAGCTTACAATGACCTCATAAGCCTTGGCTCATATGCCGCAGCCAGAGAAAAAGGCCTGGTACGCTCCGAAGGCAAGGAATATGTCATGCAGGACGGAGACGTTACGCTGTTCAGATTTAATGTTTGATGACTATACCTGTAGTTGTCATTGGATATGAAAAAGGTAATGGAAATGGCGATCAATGATCGCCATTTATTTTATTCTCAGGTGCTGCGCATGCGGCTGGGCATTGGTATGAAAAGTAATTAGTGCAGGGGCGACCACTGGTCGCCCACCCCTGGAAGGACTTGATGGCGTTCAATGATCGCCGCTACATCTTGCGTGCCACTCTGTGGCAATCTGGTTTTAGTTTTTTCACTTTGAGATCGCCGCGTCGCTGCCGCTCCTCGCGATGACACAACTGCATTTGCAGAAAATTTTGCCCTATGACATTTTTCTACACATTTATATCCAATCGCTTTACTTCATTATTGTCCAGAATTTTTTCCAGATCAATGATCGTCACCAGCATGTCACCCTTCTTGCCCACCTTGCTGAGAAAGGAATTTGACCCGCCATAAATGATACCCGGCGCGGCTTCTATGTTTTCGTCGGTAAATTTCACTATTTCTGAAACATCGTTTACAATAAACCCTGCCATCCTGTCGCCCATTTTGGTTACAAGGATCTTGGTTTTTTTGGAAATCTCCAGTTTACCCAGTTCAAACCTTCTGTTCAGGTTTATCACCGGCAGAACACTGCCTCGGTAATTCATGATGCCTTCAATGAATTCAGGCATCCCGGGAACCTTGGTAACGTCCTGGTACCGGATAATCTGAAAAACCTGGGAAGCTTCCGCCCCATAAAACTGTCCGTTTAAACTGAATACCACCGTTTGCAGCTCACTCATACCGTTTCCTCCCGTCAGGCATCGTACTATAGCGAAGGTCCCATCAGCTCATCGGCATCTGTATGCCCTGCAGAAACAATCACAACATCCGTATGCGCCGTTTCTCCGTGATAATCTGGAAGCCCTCGTCCGTATCAGGCCTGAAATCTTTTCAAATTTCAATAGGGGTATGCCCCATACCCCTCGCTGTGGGCGAAGTGAATTCGCCCTACGCTACACTTCGTGCGCCACGCCTAATCGTGGCGTTTGAACAACGTCAGTCGGAGATTACAAACCTCCACTAACTGCTTTTCAATCGGTAACCCCCACTGTAAAGGAGGGGGACTGTGACGTTGTTCAAATCCATATTACCATAAATCGACATACGTCTGCAATTTATAACGACCTAATTTGAAATTAAATTTTTCGTTTGCAGAAAAAATTAATTTCATCCGCGGAGTTTCAACGAGGCTGGCCGCAAATGCATCCCGGGCGGGAGATATGCTCACGGCCTGAACACCAATCCGTTAACTACGCCCTACAGAGGTAGGGACATTTTTTGATGTCTCGTTAGTAATGCTTTTCTTCGTTAAGATAATTTCACTGTTCACAAATTTCCATCTTGACAACTGCCTGTACACAGTGCTATCATTAACAAAATAAAAACTTCTGGAAAACAGCGATGACAAGGTAAAGTAAGTTGCGGTTTACTCCTTAAAGCGAGCCGGAGACAGTGAAAGCCCGGAGAAGTGACGCAATCGAAGTTCCCCTTGGAGCTGCAGGCTGAAAGCTACAGTAGGCCGCGCCGGACCCTTCACCGTTAAAAGAAGGAACGTATTCTATCGGAAGATGTGCAGGAGCCGGAGATCAAACCAAGCTCCACGGGGCATTAATTTCAGATACGTACGTACAAGTGGGCTTTCGGCCAATTTGAGTGGTACCGCGCAGATTATAACTCTTCGTCTCATATATATACTATATGACGAGGAGTTTTTTATTTTATAAAATAATTTCAGGAGGTATGAATCAATGATTATCGTAATGAGTCAAAGCGCAACAAGACAGGAAATCGACAATGTGGAAAAAAAGCTGGCGGAGCTGGGCTTTAAAACGCATCCCATCTTTGGAGAAATCAAAACCATCATTGGCGCCATCGGTGATAAAAGGCTCCTCAATACCCATTCCATCTCGACCATGCCGGGCGTTGAAAACCTTGTGCCCATCATGAAGCCCTTCAAGCTTGCCAGCAGAGAGCTCAAGCAGGTGCCCAGCATCATTGACGTGGGCGGAGGCGTCAAAATCGGCGGCAATGAGATCATCGTAATCGCAGGACCCTGCGCCATTGAAAGCGAAGATACCTTTGTCGAGACGGCGCTCAGGGTAAAGGATGCTGGCGCAAAAATTATCCGCGGCGGCGCATATAAGCCGCGCTCCTCACCCTACTCCTTCCAAGGGCTTGAAGAAGAAGGCCTCAAAATAATGGCAAAGGCCCGGGAGGCTACCGGTTTAAAGCTGGTTACGGAAGTCGTAGATACCCGGGATGTTGAGCTGGTGGCATCCTATGTGGATATTATCCAGATAGGGGCTAGAAATATGCAGAATTTCAGACTGCTGAAGGAAGTTGGCCTCATAAACAAGCCGGTACTGCTGAAGCGCGGACTTTCCGCTACAATTGAGGAATGGCTCATGGCTGCGGAATATATCATGGCGGAAGGCAATAAGGATATCATCCTGTGCGAAAGAGGCATACGCACCTTTGAAACAGCTACCCGCAACACTATAGACTTAAGCTCTATTCCGGTTGTTAAGGAACAATCCCACCTGCCCATCATTGTCGACCCAAGTCATGCAGCCGGATCCTGGAAGTATGTAGGCGCGCTTTCGAAGGGTGCAATTGCCACAGGGGCAGACGGCCTTATCATCGAGGTGCATCTTGACCCGCCTACTGCCATGAGTGACGGTCCGCAATCATTGAGGCCATCCAAATTCGCTTCGTTGATGAAAGAGTTTGATCCTGTTGCTAAGGCTGTTGGCAGAACCTTGCTGTAGCTCGTGCTATAGGCCGGGACACCGTCGCCGAAGTAAATCGGCTTTGAATGTGAAATATGCAGATTCCGCCTGGGCAGACCGGCACGGCTCAATCATCCTGTACCAGGCGCTCCTGTCCTGTTTCACCGTAAACCACAACGGTGTTTTTCCCCATTTTCTTGGCAAGGTACAAGGCTTGATCGGAGAACTCTATGACCTGTTTTATATTTTTTGAATGATAGGGGTATTGGGCGATTCCACAGCTTACGGACACTTTCTTTTTACTGTCTCCGCTGCCTACGTATATCCGCTGCTTTTCCAGCTGCCGCCGGATTCTTTCGCCGACATTCCGGGCGATAAAAATGTCCAGCTCACGGATAAGGATCATGAACTCTTCCCCGCCGTATCTTACAGGAATGTCCGACTTCCGGATGCACTGCTTGACAATGTCTGCAAAAAGGGAAAGCAGCTTATCCCCGGACATATGCCCGTAGGAATCGTTAAAGCTCTTGAAATTATCAAGGTCGAACATCAGAACATTTAAAACCGTATTGGATTCATCGGCATATTCTACTTCCTCCCGAAGCTTTTGATCAAAATAATGCCTGTTTGCCAGACCCGTCAGCTTATCGGTCCGGGCAAGCTTGAATTCTTTTTTTCTCAGTTCGTCGTATCTTTTGACCTCATAATTGATCCTTGATACTCCATAAGCGCCAAGAATCAGCAGTAAATCGCGTATGGCCAGCCTTATGACCTCCAGCTTCACGCCGTTGTTTCCAGCCTCAAAAATACAGGAGGCGGTATAAAAAATTGCACTGAAAATCCCTATTTTTATGGTATAGGATGCATCGTTGAATATGCCGCAATAGCCCAGCAAAAAGAAAATAATCAGATATGTATCGCTTTTCAGCCCGCCGCAGAAATAAGAGATCACCGTCAAAAACAGTATGTCGAAAAAAATAAAAAGCGAAGATGCTTTATTTATCTTGTCCTTGTTTTTCATTGTGTAAATTGTAACGGCCGTATTGTAAATAGCCACAACTGCCAGAGTCCCCAAAAGTGCATAGCCGGTAACAGCCATATTTGACCCGGGTAGTGTAAGCAACCCGATGCAGATAAGAATAACCCACCGGTAAAATATAACCGTAATCTTGGTTTGCCTTGCACCCTCATGAGGGATTTTTTCAGGGCATTTGACTATATCACTCTCTATTTTTTCCATCCCCAATTGCTGATGTATATATATCAGATATTCTATTTTTTTTTCAAAACTCCTGCAAAAGTATAATATTTTACATTAAGTCCTATGCCTGAGGCTGAAAATAGGACCCAATGTCCATTAACACCGGCCGGCCCCCATGATATAATACAATTAAAGGGGACTTCAGCCATGGATAAATTTATCAATTGCCTACGATGCGGAAAACTAATTGAAGCCAACGGCTTCAGATCACTTTGCGGGGAATGTGCAAAACAGGATATGTCGGATTTCAACCGGATAAGGGATTTCCTTTATATCCATCCCCGCGCCAAAGTCTTTGAAGTATCCACCAGTCTGGATATGCCGGTTCCGGTAATTAAACGGTACCTGCGGGAAGGCAGATTGGAAATCATTGAAAAAAACAACCGGTTCCTTCTTTGTGAAAAATGCGGTAAGCCTATCTGTTCGGGAACTCAGTGTGACGACTGCCTCAGCCATTCTCCCCATGAATATAAATCGCTTTATGGCGGCGGCACTGCGAATCAAAAGAAAACTAGAATAGCCTATGTGCCCTCCGGAAAGTGAGATTTGCACCACAAAAAATTACTCAACCGTATCCGTACTGGCGCTTTCAAAAGCCGTACCATTGTGAATCACCTTGATATAAGGCTTTTTGCCGCTCTCGCCCCTGTGTTCCTTATCGACTTCAAAATAGAGAATGACATTCTTTTTTATGTCTACAAAAATCCTGTCAAAGATATCGGATTGCAAAATTCTAACAATTGCATCCAGATATTCATAAGGCGAATGACTTGTTTTACTTTGGATAACCACAGGAATCCTGGCATTCTTGTTTGGATTCAGAACTTCAATATGTATACTTCCGGGCTCGTTGATATTGCCGGTAGGATATAATATATCCCGTTCAAATAATGCTTCGCTGCTCATCGGATTTCCTCCACATTTTCCACAAAGATATCGTTCCATTCAGGAGTACTGCAAATATTACTTCCCGTTCTTCTTAAATGCCGGAGCACCAAGACTGCATTTCCCGAAATCTGTACGGAAAATTATATCTGCACCCGTACTTAATAAAATATCACTAAAACAGGTTTTCGTAAAGCTTTTTATAGATACCTCTGTAATTGACCACCTTTTTCACATAGTTGTCGGTTTCCCTGAAAGGCACCTTGTCAAGGCTTTCCCCCGTGCTGCTGTATTCCTTGTTTTTCAGCCATTCCCGTACGTTACCGCTTCCTCCGTTGTAGGCAGCCAGCATCAGGTCGGTATTCCCGTTAAATTCCTCCGCCAGCACCTTTAAATACCAGCAGCCGATCGTAATGTTGGTTTCAGGATCAAAGAGGCTTTCTCCGTCATAGTCTTGAAGCTTTAACGTTTTTGCACCCCACTCGCCGGTTTTCAGGGAGATCTGCATCAATCCTCTGGCATTTTTCGGCGAGACCGCATCCGGGTCAAATTTACTTTCTACTTTAATGATTGCCAGGACCAGGTATGGATCCACATTATATTTTTCAGAATAAACGCTGACGTACTCCTTGTATTTTACCGGGAACATGATTTTGGAAGTGTTCTCCAGCATCAGCACGATCACCGTTAGTAGTACGGCAAGGACCAGTATATATTTAAGCCTTGTATGTTTTTTCCCTTTATTAAAAGCCATATCCGCTGTTTATAATCCTGCCTCTCAATAGCCTCTTTGCAGTACTAATGAAGTTTTCGCTGCGGTACCTTTTGCAAAAACAACTTGACGACTGCCTTTTCCAGTTCTTCAATCTCTCCATTGTTCTCCAGTACTTCATCTGCCAAGCGCTGATATTCCTCATCCTTCATCTGGGAATTCAGCCTGCTTTCGGCCTCCTCAAGAGTATAGCCACTCCGCTCCATGATTCTGCCGATCCTTTTTTCCCTTTCGGCGGTCACTACCCAGATTTCATCCACAACATCCCTGAACCCATGCTCCACAGGGATGGGCGCATCGATTACGATAACTTCGCTTTTGCCTGTGGATTTAATATTATCCACTGCCGATTTAATTTTTTTTATAATGTGTTTATGGGTAATTGCATTTAATGCATGGAGCTTTACTTTGTCATTAAACGCTATGTTTGCCAGCTTCTTTCTGTCCAGTTCCCCGCTTTGGGTAAGGACGTCCCCGCCAAAATACGAAACCAGTTCGTTTAAAGCGTCACTGCCCTTGGCCGTAACAGCCCTGGACAAAATGTCCGCATCAATAATTACTGCCCCCAGATCATTCAGGATTCTAGAAACTATACTTTTGCCGCTCCCTATGGCGC
>JAEZCO010000049.1 GCA_023433505.1 Bacillota bacterium
GTATGGTACGGCGGATTACTTAGGATAAGGTCAAATCCGGATTCCGTAAGCGATTCAATCCCGTCGCTGTGAATAATATTGACCGCTTCCACATTGTTTTTCTCTGCATTCCTGCGTGAATAACTGACCGCCTCCGGGTCCGCATCTACCATGAATACATTGGAAGCGCCCGCCAGCTTGGCTGCAATGATTCCCACCACGCCATAGCCGCATCCCAGGTCCAGCACCTTCTGGCCTTCCTGAAAGTCCACCTTTGAGAGCATGGCTAAAGTGCCCGTATCTATCTGTCCCGGTGAAAAACATTTTTGCGAGGTTTCAAAGGCAAGCCGGAAACCCTTTATTTCTGTATCGATTGTCATGCCAAACTCCTATCCGCCGGTATTTCCCTTTCTAACAATTATAGTATGCTTTTTTCAGTTTCGCTATCGATAAATTGCACAAAATGAAAAGAATGTGAAATACTCAATTACACATACTACCGATTGGCAAATCACAGATGCTTATTTCACCTTGATGGGTGTCAGCAAATCGAGTTGAATAAACTGTTCTGCCTTTCCGCTGCTTGCAAAATATGAATATGCGTTAAGATGCTCTTCTAAACACCCATTCATTCCGAATGGCTCCCGTGCATCGTATTCATATTCGCTGTTGTTCGTAACCCATTGATCGAGAAGCTGCCATTCATGAAAATCACCCATCCTGATACAATGAGCCGCATACAATCCGCCTTTAAAGTATTTCTTTTGTAGCGGAGATGGCACATCCAAACCCTCGGGAATGGTCACCCAAAATTCATATCCGTATGTTTCGCTGCCCGTTGGCGAAGGATTATTAAATCCAAACATTCTCAAATCGGGTTTATTTTTTTGAAGCTCAATGCTTCTAATGAATTCATTCAGCGGTTTCCCTGCATTATCTTCAGGGTTTTCGCCGAAATAGTGGCTTGCCGCAACAGTACAAGGGGGCAGATGAATGATCCGCACATTTTTTAACGTTGATAAAGTTTCATTTGCTTTGTTTAGGTCGTCCATAGAACGCTCCTCCTTAAAATTGATTTTTGAAAGGCTAAGCGTTTGAATAACACTCATGATATCAGCATCATCGAGCATGTCAAGTTTGATGTGTGTACGCACTACCGAGTTTAACCGCATAATTAATATACTCAAAATATCTCGTATTGTTTGAAGTGCAGTGATCTCATCATCAAGCTCATTCATACCTTCCTGAAAGATTTCAATCGTTTTTGTCTGCTCGGTATCATTAAAAATTAAAGCAATCTTTTTCAACGGAATACGCAGTTTCCGCAGTGCGATAATCTGTTGCAGACGTCTTACAGCAGACTCATCATACACGCGATACGCGTAATCTTGCTTACGAATGCTGGGCAATAGCCCGATTTCATCATAATATCGGAGCATTCTTGTTGAAACATTAAAGTTTTTTGTAACTTCGCTGATTGTCATAAATTTCATCTATTCGCCGCCTCTCTGAAATCATTGTAATGGACAACACGACGTCAAAGTCAATAGGCTTTCATAAATATTTAAGGATTATATAGGATGTGCCTATACTGCACAGCAATATTTGATAACTGATGTAAACAATGCCTATTCGTATGGGGTAACAGGAATATAATAATCTAGGATAATGTTTCCATCTTCATCCGGTGTGGTGAATCTTGGACAATTATACAACTCCATACACCATTTCATTTTGTCACACCTGAAACCCTTTTCTTTAAGGGCTTTCTCCGTCTGAGAATGAGCCGAAGAACATACGTCAGCGACGTTTTTACCTTTTATCCACCCAATTGCAGCTTCTGTTTCCTCAATATCTCTATAGGAATAGCCATTTGGAACAGATACTCCTTCTTTCATCAACATGCCCACGATATAGGAAAAATCACCGTCTCCTTTGTCCCAGTCAGTCATAACTCCTACATATGCGCTGTCATAAACAAAATCCGTCTGCTTTTCAAGCAGGGAAAATATTTCATCGGCAAAACATATATCCCAAAAAGCTGGCATCCGATTGTCACCTTTCATATGTGCTTCCATGTTGTACCTAAGTTCTTTTCCCACAAGCTTGAGTTTTGGCAATCTTTGAATGTCAAATTTAATAAGTTCTCCCATTTGCATCCTCCTCCCATACAAAATAGTAATACCTTCACTTATTTAAGCTGTTACAGCATAACATCATGCGACAGGGGAAAAACGCTCAATGCTTCCATACGCGTATTTTTTCATAGGTCCAAAGGCCTCTTTACTATAAATTTTACAGTTTTTGACATCCGCTGCAGTAATAGATGCTCCCGCCCATATAGGCCTCTTTCCTAATAATACTGCCGCATACCGCGCAAGGCTTGTCTACGGTGTTCTTGCTCAGTTTGGTTTTATACCCGCCGTTGCAGCCGAAGAGATCTTTTTCGGTATCTCTCCCGCCCTGGAAGGTCATTTCC
This sequence comes from Bacillota bacterium, assembly GCA_023433505.1. Taxonomy (GTDB): domain Bacteria; phylum Bacillota; class Clostridia; order Acetivibrionales; family DTU013; genus MnB-11. Next base: position 2,459 of record JAEZCO010000049.1, read on the forward strand.
GCAAGGGAAGATTTTATGGCTTCGAAAATCCGGCTTTTCTCCTCCTGCGAAAATGTTTTTACCTTCCTTTTGGGATGGACTCCGGCAGTAAAGAGGATATCCTGCAAAACGCCGTTGCCAAGACCGGGTATCCGCTGCTCTGTGGCAAGCAAGGCTTTTGCACTCAACTTTTCAGTTCCGGGCGCACTGACGATGCCATCAAAATAAGCCCTGTCAAACCTGTCTGATAACGGTGAAGGTTTGTCCTTTGCCAGCCGGAAGTAGTTATTATCGTACTTTCCGTCAATGAAGCAGCTTACGCCGCCATACATCTGAACCGATGCACTCAAGGCGGATTCATCCTCAAACTCAATCAGAAGCTGATGCTTCTTGGGCCTTTCCTCTTTTTCCCCATGATACCTCAAGTTAACGCCGTCACTGAGCAGTATGACTCCGTCCTCCGCCTTGATTTCCAGATGCCCGCCCATACCCGACGCCCTTCCGACCACTTTCCCGGTTAAAAGCTCATGATATTTTTGAGGGTCTCCGTGGTACCAGGCAAACTTATGCGGACTTTGGGCGGCGGTAACATTCAATATTCTCTTCCCGCTGACTGTTTCATTGACCTGCTGCGCTGCGACAGCAGCTTCCGGCAGTTCCATCATCGTTTTTTCCCTCCACTTTCGGCAATGTCCCGTATAACCGTATAATTATTTCTTCCACCTTTTCAACTGCGGGAACATTTCCTGCATGGCTATCCTGGCTGTTGCCTCATCCGGCCACGGATCCCCCTTGGATACAAAGGGAACACATGCCTCAATCATTTCATCCATGGTCTCTTCTTTGGTAAAATTTCCATCCTGAAAGCAATAATGGCAGTAGTCTTCATTCCTGCCTCCATCGGCATTTGTGCCCATCAGATCCTGTGACGTCAGGGGCATCGTGCAGCTTTGGCACAACTTCATTTCAGTGTTTTCCATAATTAATACTCTCCTTTATTGATTTGATATTTCTATTTTATCTCATGGAGTTGACAGCTGTATGTCATATTTGATATTATTTCTCATAATATTCTAATGCCTTTTTCATTCTGTCGCTTAGTATATTCTTGATGTACTCCGGTTCCAATATCCGAACATAACAGCCGAAGGACAGAAGGTATCCATATACCCATTCCTCCTCGGGATAAGTAACTTCTACATTGCAGGTCCCATCAGCATTCCTATGAATCAGCTCATCGTCGAAATCATCATAAAGTCTGCATATCACCTGGGGGTAGAACTTAAGCTTCAACCTGACAAGCTTCTTAGGGGGCTCGCCGTTTCCTTCCGTCCGGCTTTCTTCAGGCTTTCTGCGTACAAAAGTCTGATTTGTCGGCTTTGTATTCTTAATCCTGGAAATACGAAAAACACGGAACTCCTGCTTTAGCTTGCAATAGCCCCACAAATACCATGCCTGGCCTTTGAAAATCAGCTTCATAGGCTCAACGCTGCGATGACTCCTCCCGCTGTCGGCATTGGCATAATCAAACTCCACCACCTTGCGCTCAAGGATTGCCTTCTTAATGTTCGTAAATTTGCTGTATTCGTTGGGATCACTGCTCCATGGAGAAAAATCGATATATACCCAATCCGTTGAATCCACGTTCTTAAAGATAGCGCCGATTTTATCAAGCATACCGTCAATTTCGGGATATTTTGTCGCCTGCAAGGTCTTTAAAGCCAAAAGCAGGCTTTCGCTCTCATGCTCCGATATCATCGCCTTATTAATGGAGTAGTCCTCCAGCAATGAAATGCCTCCGCCGTTTCCCTTGTTCATAAATACAGGTACGCCCGCGCTTGAAAGAATGTCTACGTCTCTGTAGATGGTTCGTGTAGATACCTCAAATCGGTTGGCCAGCTCCTTTGCAGTAACAGTCCCTCTATTTAGCAAAATGATCGTAATTTCCAGTAGGCGGTTAATTTTCACTCCTGTTCACATCCTCTCAGAACAATTATACATGATTTGCCTGCCATAATCATGTCATATTTGAAAAAGTTCCTTAGGCGTACTGCAAATATTTTTTCCGTTTTTTAGAAAATGCCGGCCGCAATAGACTGATTTTTTCATCATACCTTTTGAGAAAGATGGCATAATATAGGTGTTTAAATCACTATAATGCTTTATAGGATTTACTGCGCCGGGGGGTATATGAAAAAAAGCCGTTCATCCCGTAGAACTATCCCATATTTGGTTGCTGCAGCCATTGGAATATTGCTGTTCCTATTGATTTCAGGGTATGTCAAGAGCCTTTCCAAGCTGGATTTTACTTACAATAAGCCAATGCAGGCTGCCGCTTCATATCCGGATACCCGGTTTGCCGTTATCAGTGATTTGCATTATTATGACCCCTCCCTTGGGACCACCGGGCCGGCGTTTGAAAAATACCTGAATTCTGACCGCAAGCTCCTTGCGGACACTCCTCAATTATTGGCTTATGCAATTGACGACATCATCGCTTCAGATGCAAAGTTTGTATTAATTCCCGGCGACCTTACAAAGGACGGAGAGCTTATTTGCCATCAAAAGGTCTCCGCTTTGCTCTCAATGCTTGTGAAGAACGGTTTGAAGGTATATGTGGTCCCGGGCAATCACGACATCAACAACCCGGAAGCCTATAAGTACGAGGATGACAAAACCATTCCGGTACCCAGCATCACAGCTTCACAATTTACAGACATTTATGGCGCATATGGCTATGACGATGCAATTTACAGGGACGATAATTCACTTAGCTACGTTGCGGAGCCTGTTAAGGGCCTATGGCTTGTGGCAATGGATTCATGCCGGTACAAGGAAAACAAACCCGGAGGAAAGGAAATCATCGGCGGCAAGCTCTCCCAAGGCCAGGAAAAGTGGCTCGAAGACATCCTGCAAAAAGCCGGTAAATATCAGAAGGCGGTCATGGTCATGGAGCACCATGGTATTCTTGAGCATTGGAAGGGTCAGAGCAGATTGCACCCCGATTATCTTGTCGAAGACTATAAGCGCGTAAGCAGGCTGCTGGCTTCCTATGGCGTGCGCCTTGCCTTTACGGGACATTATCATGCCCAGGATATCACCTATGCCGATTACGGCAGCAGCGGCTTTATTTATGATATCGAAACCGGTTCTCTTTCGACTTTCCCCTGTGCCGTCCGCTACTGCTCCGTGAAAGACAATAAAATCAGTGTCGCTTCAAGGCTTATTGCCGGCAGGCTGTATCCCGGGACGGATTTCGAAAGCAAGTCCCGGCAATTTGTCTATAATTCCATGAGAAGTGAGACTTACACTATCTTGAGGCGCTATTATGTTCCGGAAAAAGATGCAAATTATTTAGCGGGCTATGTTGCCGCCGCTTTTTTAGCGCATTACTGCGGCGATGAAAACGAAGAGGAGAAGCCTCAACTCAATGAAAATAAATTAGGACTCTGGAGCCGTCTTGTTTACAGGATGGAGAAGTATGTCCCCGACGGCCTCTGGAAGGATCTGAAACCCCATGATAACGACATTTTGCTGGACTTAAACCCGAAGTAGGCGTTTAAACCCTTTACGGAAGCCTTTCAAGTTGGGTCGGCAGGTAAATGAAATAAAACTCAACGAGCATGGCGCTTTCCGTCTCAGGTTGTAGTGCTGCTATCTTCTTGGCACACAGTCCCGACACCTTTGGTTACCAGTACTTTCGTATATTCGGTTTCAACAATATCGGCTCTGTATTTTTGCCTATAGGCCAACGGAATATATGTGCCCACAAGCCGAAAAGATTTACCTGCCCTCCATGGATGTGATAGTTTTATAACGTCTGCCACGCCATTTCCTCAAACAGTGACCGGATATCTATCTTCAAGCCCTCAAAGATCACTGAACCGGCGACCTCCCCTAGCTTATAAAATTCTGTCTTGTCTATTTTAAAATCAACAAAGGTATAGATGGTGATCCGTTTGTAATCCGTATCTACGATCCAGTATTCCGACACTCCCGACATCATAAATGTGTTAAGCTTGTGGACCATATCCCTGCTTCGGGTGCTATCGGAAAGTACCTCAAGCGTCAGCGTAGGAGTGCCGGTATATCTTCGCTTTTCATTCACATGGTTTTCCATGTCACATAGGACAATCAAGTCCGGTTGGAGCACATCCGGGTTCTTAATATCCTTTTTTCTTAAATGTATATCAAAAGGCGCCATGAAGGGTCTGCACTTCTTTCCTTTGAAAAATTCTTTAAAAAGCATGTATATATTTCCGAGAATATCCTGGTGGTCCACATCCGACGAGCTCATGATGTGTATTTCACCATTTAAATATTCCATGCGGACATTGCTCTTGCTGTAAATCTCCATGAACTCTTCATAGGAAACCGTTTTTTTGTTGTAATCGTATTGAACTGCATTTTCCCGGACGGTATAATATTTCTCAATATCGGAAACATAGGGCACAAGCCTGGCTACCCGCAGATTATTTTTTGTTATTGTCACTTCGCCGGACTCATCGGTAACATGCTTAAGATACTGGCCAAAGTTATTCTTCATTTCACTTGCCGTGGCAAACATAAAAATCGCCTCCTTACTATATTGTACATCACATTGTACAACTGTCAAGGAGGCGGCTCTATATTTTAGACAATACTCTGGCTATTCATATGTCTACTTTAGAGTGCCAGGCACTTAAACTTATCCCTGCCGCACTCAAAATCTCCTGCAGAAGGCCGCCGATAAAACTCTTCACCGCTTTAAACCCGCTGCTCTTCTCTCCCGTACTTTCGTCCATATACAATTTGCGGTTGACTTCTATCATCACGGAAGATACACGTTTATCTTTCATATAGTACTTCATCGGCACCATTGTCCCTGCAAAGGGTGAGTTGAACTTCACTGTCAGCCCCTTTTCCGTTACATACCCGGCTATCCGCCGGCTCAATTCGGGAGGCGTATGAAATTCGCTTGTTCCGATGCAAATGTCCGGCCTGTCAGGGTTTTTATCCAGCTCAAAGGACAGAGGCACCTGTGGAAAGGAGTGTCCGTCAAGAATAAGGCATTTTCCAAACTGCTGAAGCAGCGTGCCGGCTTTCCTTTCAAGCTCGGCATGATACGGGTCATAAAGCTGCTGCATCAGTTCTTCACGCCGCTGCTCCGACAACCGGCGCAGCAGTCCGCCGCTGATGGTTTTTACGTAAATGGCACCCATGCCGACCTTCGCCATTTCTTCATCCGAATCACTGCGGAAGCGTTCGGGATCAAAAACGATTCTGCTGACCGTATTCTTATGTATTTCTACATTTGGACACGCAAAGAGCTCATCGGTATAACGGTCGGTAAGCTGCAGCATTTCCCGTTCCAATTCTTCATCGTTCAGAAGAATCTCTTTCCTTATATCCGGAGGTACTTGAAGCGAGCTGTGGGGAAGATGGATCAGCATGGGTTTCATCATAGGTTATTCACTCCTTGTAAATACAATATCTTTAACCGCCGGTTCAAACGGCATTGAAACACTGCTTATAACACCCTTTGCGTCAGTGTGGAAGGTAACCTTGCAGAAGGCTTCGTCGTCGGATTCCATCATTTCAAAGGTATCATAGTGATAATGGCGCAGATAATGGTTGTGTCCGTCATCTTCCGTATACAGCCCTTTTTCGTCCAGCTTTACAGTAAATTTGCCATACCCTTTATCGGTAAATTCACCGCAAAAGGCTTCCAAAGGCTGTGAAGCGGAAGTCCCTTCTATCTGGTCCGATACAGCCGGTATTTGATTCTTTTTTGCCTCTTCTCTTTCATTGATTTTTCTGGCCGTCCAGTCAATTTGGTCCAGACCCAGCAACCGGTCAATGATATTAAACAAGGTTATATCGGTAAGGGCACTTCCTAGAGTAGGCATAACAGTGATACCTATGTTTCTCTTCGGCAGGAGGAAAACCTGGCTTCCGAAAAATCCGCTATGCACCGCAAGCTTCTCCCCTCTGTATGCCCAGATGAACCAGCCCAGGCCGCAGCTGGATTCGCCGTGTTCTTCATAAGGCGAATTCCAGTTGTCGACCATCTGCGGTGAGTGCATTTGTTCAAAAGCTTTTTCAGAGATAATCCTTTTTCCTTTGAATTCACCCTTGTTCAACTGCAGGATCATCCAGTTGGCTATTTCATTGGCTGTCGTATTTATGCCTCCGGCAGGGCACCTGGGTGAAATATAATCAGGGTCCATCTCCTTATAGCCTTTATATTGCCGCAGCTCATCACCCTTCATATAGAAGCACTCGGCATGGTTACCGGTTAAGCGTGCCCTAAAATACTTTAAAGTGGTCTTTTCCATTTCCAGCGCATCGAAAAGCCTCTCCTGTACAAAGCTTTCCCACGTTTGCCCTGAAATGCAATCCACAAGATGTCCGGCAGTCATATACATGAGATTATTGTATTGAAGCTTGGTCCTGATAGGATAGGAGGACTCCAGATATTGCAGATTGGCAACCATTTCCTTTCTGGTCTTGAAATCATGCAGCGCTCCGTCATGTGCCGGAAGACCCGTTCTGTGGCATAACAGGTCTCTTGGGGTGACATGCTCCGTTGCATATTTGTCCTTAAGCCTGAAATACGGGATATAGTATCTGACGGGGGTATCCCAGTCCAGCTTGCCTTCATCCGCCAGTATGGCCAGCGAGGCTGAAACAAAGGCTTTCGTATTGGAGGCAATGCGATACAGCGTATCTGCATTCATTTCCAGGCCATTGTCCGGATCCCTGAAGCCATACCCCTTTGAATACAAAAGCGCTCCGTCCTTAACCACGGATAAAGCCAATCCGGGCACCTTCCATTCCTTCCTGCCGTTTTCAATGAATTGGTCAATTCCTTCCAGTTTCTGCAGATCAGCCCTGCGATTATTACCCATTCTACAGACCTCCTTTTTGTATAGTGTTTTTATTTGCGGTTACATACAGTTCCTTGATAACACTCTCGATTTGCGGCGGCCGCATGGTCAAATCACTTATTATATAGTCATCATTCATGAACTTTATGAATTGATTCAGCTCCAGCTTGTCGGTATCCAGCTCCAGCTCCGCATTGTATGCCGTCACCGAAGCCCTGACATACACGCCGGGCATGCCTCCAAAGTCCGGGAGCGGCCTTTGGGTAGCCAGACTCACCAGCTTCCTGTTTCCAAAGAAATTGCATAGCGCATCCATGCTGTCGTCATATGCAATTTCTCCATTGTTGACAACGATTACCCTCCTCGCCATTTTTTCCACATCGTCAAGATCATGGGTCGTGAGTATAAAAGTAGTCCCCTTTCTGTTCATTTCCAGTATGAATTCCCGGATTCTCTCCTTTGCTATAACATCCAGTCCGATGGTAGGTTCGTCCAGAAAAACAATTTTCGGGTCATGCAGCATGGCCATGATAAACTCGCATTTCATCCGTTCGCCCAACGACAACTGCCGGGTCGGCTTCTTAATGTGTCCCCCTACCTCCAGCAGCTCCGCCATTCGGTTGAGCCGTTCCTTGTAAAGCGCAGCCGGTATGTCATAAATGACCCTGTTCATTTCAAAAGAGTCCAATGGCGGTATATCCCATATTAGCTGGGATTTCTGGCCAAAAACGGCGCCTATGCCCGCAACGTATTGTTTCCGTTTGAGCCATGGCACATAACCCATGATTTCCGCCTCCCCGGAGGTAGGATAAAGCACTCCCGTCAGTATCTTCAGGGTGGTTGATTTGCCGGCGCCGTTCGGTCCCAGAAGCCCCAGCATTTCGCCTTCCTCTACGTTGAAAGAGATTCCCTTTAAGGCTTCCACCTTGATCATTTTCCTTTTTACCAGACTTTTTAAAGAATCCCGAAAGGAGCTGCCCCGTTCATGGGTCAGATAGGTCTTTCGCAATTCCTTTATTTTTATAATCGCCATCTAAGTCCTCCATTCTTCAAGGCAACGGGATCCTTTTCATATCCGCCGGCCCTTACAGATGCAGCGGGCCTGTCTTTCAGCAGCAGTGGAGTCATCCCCCTGCGCTGGTATATTGTCTGAGCATCAGCTTCCAAAAACCTGCGCTGGCCAGCAGAAAGATAAAACAAACAACGCATGTGACTATAATCCCTTCTGGCCGTTTCCCCAGCAAAACCGAAGCAGGCAAAAAACCAACGGCCGCTATGGGTACGATATAGGAGATAACCGTCTGAAATCCCCTTGAAAAGATGCTTCTTGGGTAGTTGCCAAAGGATACAAGGCTGTCGAATATCTCATAAATCCTGCTGTTGCCCACCCATTTGAACGCGCTTCCGGCCATGAGCAGTGCAAATGCAAAAAGCATGACCAGAGACAGCACAAACAGGAGAAGAAAAAGCAGTACATCTGCAATGCCCGGCGGCGGCAGCATCGTAAATGCATACAAGGACACCAGCAAACCGCAGGTAACGACGCCGAGGCTGTCCGGTTCAAAATTGGTGGCAACGGACAGAAACAAGGTGGAAGCCGGCTTGATCAGCAAAATGTCATAGGAGCCCTCCCTGACCCGGTTCAAGGTGTTCCATACCAACCCGAAAAACAAAAGGTTCGCCATGCCTCTGGACAGAAGGAAAATTCCCTGGAGCAGCAGTACTTCACCAAAAGTCCACCCCGGAATGGATGCGCCGGTTTTATAAATCAATACGGTAATGAAGGGTATAAGCAGTTCGGCGATGAAGATCATCGCCGTGCTGAAGAAAAAGTCCGCACGGTAGGTGATTCTGGATGCAAAGCTGTTTTTCAGGGCCATAAGATAGAGTCTGGCGCTTCTTCTCATGCTCCCACCCCCGTAAACTGTTTCATCCCCAATTTGTAAAACAGGATCGTGAAGCCTGTCATAACTAACACTGCAACAGCTTGAATCCCGACAATCTGAGGTATTGTGCAGGCGAATCCGCCCAATTCATATGTGCCGATAAACACACGAATGGGAACATAGGTAATAAATTGAAAAGGTAAAATGAAAAAAAACTTTTGCAGCAGTAAGGGGAAAAAGGTAAGAGGAACCAGCACCCCGGAGCTGATATCCCGCAGGATCAAAAACATTCTCCGCACACCCGAGGTCCTGGTGAGCCAGAAGGCGGTTATCCCCACGCAGTAATCCACCAAAAACATCATGATAAAGCCCAGGGCTATGGAAACCAGAGCCCAAAAGGGCTGAGCCGGAACAAGCCTGATTTTCAGCATCAGGGTAAATATCAAAAACAGCGGAATAAATTCGAAAACCACCCCCAGAGCCCTGTGCCCTATCTTCTGGCAAAATGCAAAGTAAACATGGGACATGGGCCGCAGCACAAAGGTAAGAAATTTCCCGGTGTGAATCAGCATCTGAAGATTCCAGTCTGCGAAATCCATGAGGATATAGTTTATCAGTGAAGCTATGGCATAGTAGGTGATCATTTGCTCCAATGACAGCCCGCTGATGCTGTCCCGGGTATTGTAAACGGCTCTCCATATAAAGTACTGGACCAGAAAGTAAACAGGCCCGACGAAAATCGAAACCATGGAATGGGATCTATAGACCGACCATTCCTTGTATGTAGCGAATGCTACCGCCTTAAGAATGCCAAACTGCCGCCGGACAACCCTCACAGAACGCATCATCCCAAACCACCCTTGCCCGAACTTTTGTTCTTTTATGCTACCAGATTTGTCACATTTATGCAAGAGAAATTTTGATTTATACCTGAACTGTCCTTGTCGGCTTTAGCAAAGCAATGTGCTGCACCGGTCAAGTATCAGCATATGAAAGACGCCCCATTTGGCCATTCCTGTAAACGAAAAAGCAGGGAACCGTTCTACTCACAAAGTAACGGTCCCCTGCTTACTAAAATTTATTAGGCACTGGTAAAAATATAGCTTCCGCTAAAATTTTCAGTACTCCTAAAAAGCGCCAAGCTTGAACTTTTCATGGATGGCATTGACGGCCCTGTCGGCATGCTGAATGTCTACCAGTACCGAAATCTTTATTTCGGAGGTGGAAATCATATGGATATTGATATCGGCGTCGTAAAGCGCTTCGAACATCATTGAGGCCACTCCCGGATTATTCACCATACCGGCGCCCACAATGGATACCTTGGAATATTTGTCGGAATGCTTGACCTCCTTGGCACTGATCACGCCAAGGTTTGCATTGATTACATCCAGGGTCTTGTTCAGGTCGGACTTCCGTATTGTGAAGGAAATATCCTTGGTATTGTCCCTGCCGATGGACTGAAGGATGATATCAACACTAATTTTCTCCTTTGCCAGCAGCGAGAATAATTTAAACGCCATCCCCGGCTTATCCTCTACGCCCATAACCGCGATCCTTGCAATATCGTTATCCCTGGCAACACCTCTAACCAGCATTTTTTCCACGTTACCTACCTCCTTTATAACCGTACCCTTTGATTTATTCAAACTGGACCTGACGACAAGGTTGACATCGTATTTTTTCGCCAGCTCCACCGACCTGTTGTGCAGCACATTGGCGCCCAGACTGGCCAGTTCGAGCATTTCATCATAAGAAATGTCGTCAAGCTTGCTTGCGTTTTTTACTATTCTTGGGTCCGCAGTAAATACGCCGTCCACATCGGTATAGATCTCGCACAGGTCCGCGTTCAAAGCAGCCGCAAGAGCCACCGCCGTCGTATCGGAGCCGCCGCGCCCCAGGGTAGTGATATCGCCAAACTTGTTCAAGCCCTGAAAGCCTGCAACAATGACGATACATTTCTTGTCAAGCTCCATGAAAATTCTTTCGGTATCAATATTCTTTATCCTTGCATTTCCATAATTGCTGTCCGTCGTGATTCCCGCCTGGGTACCCGTAAGGGACACCACATGGTAGCCTTTTTTTTCAATGGCCATTGCAAGTAAAGCTATAGAAATCTGCTCACCGGTGGAAAGCAGCATGTCCATTTCTCTTTTTGACGGAGTAGGATTGATTTCCTTTGCTTTTTCTATCAGCTCATCCGTCGTATCCCCTTGTGCCGAGACTGCCACTACGACTGAATTGCCTGCGTCATAAGCCTCCATGATTCTGTTGGCTGCGTTGAATACCCTTTCCGCATTGGCAACAGAGCTGCCGCCATATTTTTGTACAATCAAGCCCACGGATTCATACCTCCTTTATTGCATCTAATTATAGTATAGTTCCTAGTCTTCTTCAATTCTTATAACACTGACTACTTCCTTTACGGAACCGATTCCTTTCAAGGCGTTTACTCTCCCGGAAAGCTCCCCTTCGGTGGCTTTCTCGGAAATAAAAGCCAGCTCGCCCTCTGTCTCCGGCTTGTTGTAAACCAGGAATTCCGGCGCCTTAAAGGTATTCCGGATAAATTTCCGCGCCTCTTCCGAATTTCTGGCTTTTACCCTGACAAAATACCGGGTCTCGCTTTCCGATATATCAATAAGGTTGTTGTCTTCCCTTATGGGCCATACATTATTTCCCCCGCTGTCAATATGGCGCACGATATCGATGATATCGGCCACAACCGCGCTGGCGGTGGGAAGCTTTCCCGCCCCTCTGCCATAAAACATGGCATCGCCGATGGCGTCGCCTTTGACAACAATTGCATTGAAAACATCCTCCACATTGGATAACGGATGATTCTTTCCGATAATGGCAGGACTGACCCTGGCAAAAACCTTGTCCCCTACCCTTTTACTGATGGCCACCAGCTTTATTACAGCGTCCATCAGCTCTGCGTACTGCATATCGACAAGGCTGATCTTTGTGATTCCTTCGGTATAGATGGCATTGCAGTCAATAAACTCATTATATGCAATGGAAGACAAAATGGCAATTTTTCTGCAGGCGTCATGGCCCTCGATATCCGCGGTAGGATTCGCTTCCGCATACCCATTCTCCTGGGCGCTTTTTAAGGCGTCGGAAAAATTTCTTCCTTCTTTTCTCATCTGTGTAAGTATATAATTCGTCGTGCCGTTGAGAATTCCGGTCACGCCGTTGATTACATTCGCCGCCAGGCATTGGTTCAGGGGCCGTATGATGGGTATGCCTCCCCCCACACTGGCCTCAAAGAGGTAACTGACGCCATTTTCAGCCGCCATTTTCAACAATTCCGGTCCATGGGTGGCAACCAGCTCTTTGTTTGAGGTCACGACATGCTTTTTAAGCAAAAAGGCTTTCTTAGTGAATTCGTAGGCGATTTTAGCGCCTCCGATGGTTTCAACAACAATACTGATGGAGTCGTCACCGAAAACCTCGCCGGCGTCTTTGGTCAGCAGACTGCTGTCAGGCCCTTCGGGGAAATCCCTGATATCCAGAATTTTTTTGACCTGTATTTCATCACCGGTCCGCTGGCTGATGCTCCGGCTATTTTTTCTTATGACTTCGGCGACACCCGAGCCTACTACTCCATATCCCAAAATTGCTACATTTATCATAGGACCCTCCCTAATATCGACAATCAAGCCGCTTTAATCCCTTGCAAGGATTTCCTGCCTTCTTACTCCGTCTATCGTTCCTATACTCTCCATCATTTCCCTGATCTCCATGGTCATACCCGTCGTTTCGATGGAGATGGTTACATCGGCAAGTCCGTTTATAGGGACATTCTGATTTATGGTGATGATATTGGCTTTGGCAAAGGCGATTTTATTTATAATACTGGATAATATTCCGGAGAAGTCCTCAACAACAAAAAACAGTGTTATGACCCGTCCTCTGGAGGTCTCATAAAACGGAAAAACGAAATCCTTGTATTTATAATACGCGCTCCTGCTGATCCCTGCTTCCTTTACCGCATCATTCACGGCTTTTATCCTGCCCTTGCTGAGGATTTTTTTTACTTCGATGACCTTCGAAAAAACCTCGGGAAGGACAGATGCATCTACAAGCAGATAGGTAGAATTCTTGTCCATAACTCCTCCATGTCCGCGCAGTGCGAACATTTGTGTTTCTTTTGTGTAATATTAGCATATTCCGGAGGAGGAATCAAGATGTTTTTACGAAAAGAGTGAAAAAAAGACACTGCAATTATACCGTTATAACTTAAAGCTACCGGGTCAAGATCATCCTTCTTTCTTTTTATATTGATCCAGCATTCCTTCCAGTTTATTTTGAATGCTTTCACGAATGCTCTGAGGCGCTAACACTTCAATATCGGCTCCAAACGAAAGGATATGGTTATACAGCCATTCACTTTCAGGCAAAGCGGTGGCAACAGTAAAGGAGCCGTCCTGATTCTTTGTAATCTCTTTTTCATCGAACTCGTCAAATACTCTGTAGGCTCCATGAGGAGATATCTTTAAAAGTACGTCGATCCACTTTTGAGCGCTTTGCTCCTGGGCTGCTTCAGGCAATTCCTCCCGCAATCTTTCCGCAAAAATCTCCTGTGTTGTCCGGACATCGGCCATACGTGAAATTTTAAAGAGCCTGTAGGCGTTTTTGGCTAAGCAGAAGCCTTCCATATACCATGCATTCACCTTGAAGACAAGCTTTACCGGTTCGACCTTCCGGCTGCTCTTTTCGCCGGAGGCATTCGCATAGTCGAATAAAATCACCTGACGGTTAAGAATGGCGTCCTTGAGGACCATAAATTGAACTTTTTGATTTTTGCTGCTGCCCCAGGGCGAGAGGTCCACCTCAATCCAGTTGATTTTATCCTTGTTAAACAGGCTGCTTAGCTTTGAAAGCACCCGGTCCGTCTCGGGATTTTGTGTTACGGTCAGGCTTTGCAAAGCAAACAGTATCTCGTTTTGCTCATTTTCCGAAAGAACGGATTTATTGAGAATGTACTCATCCGGCAAAGCTATGCCGCCGCCCTTTCCCTGGCTTGCATAGATGGGAATTCCCGCTGAAGAAAGCGCGTCGATGTCCCGGTATATCGTTCTTACGGATACCTCAAAGCGTTCAGCCAGCTCTTTGGCAGTTATCGCCTTTTTATCAAGCAAAATATACACAATTTCGAACAGTCTGCTTATCTGCATATCATCACCTCATTTATAGTATAAAGCATATAACCTGACGACAGTATGTCAAGTTATAGGCTTTATGATACTTTTTTAACCGTCCCCTGTGGCAATTACAACAAGAAAACGCAGGCGAAGGATATGGCAAGATCAAGAAGAAGCTTTACTGCGAGCTGCGAAGCACTCATCCACTTGTTCCAGCCAAGCCTGAATTGCAGAAAAAATGCAGCGGCGATCACCAGGAGCAGGAACAAATACCCGGGCGATTGAACATAGGACAGGTAAAAAACCACCGCCATATACACCCTGGCCAGAATCCCCACATTCTTTTCCCCTTTTTTAAAAAACCGGCTGCCATCCCTCCGGAACACGGCTGCAAGAATAAATTGGGTGAAAACCGCGGAGAAAGAAGTCACAATGACAAGGACCGTCAGATATTTGACCGTTACAAAATCAATCGCAGGACGGCCGCTGTGGGCATCAAAACGGGAAATAAAGTACAGCAGGGAAATATGGATGAACTGATCCAGTAAAAAACCGGCCAGCTCGGGGAGATGCAGCTTTTTCACCACCGGGGTCTTATAATAGTCCAGTAAAAAATGCGCGATTCCGTTGACCAGGAGTATGCAAAGATAGGGCAAGCTAAACGGGTAGGCAAAGAAAAGGATGCATAAGGTGACCACCAGGGCATGCAGAAAATTCCACCGAAGGTACCTGCCCTTATTTTCCGCGATTTTATCTGTTTGTAATACAAAGTCACCGATCAAATGTCCCAGCAGTAGATAATAAAAGGCCATGGGCTGCTCCGTTACCATAAAATAGATTGCTTCCGCTCCGGCAGAGCACTTCAAACAAAAAACCCCCCGGACATGTATCGTCAAGGGGGCCTGTTTCCTAAAGCCGGTATTTATGAAAAGGCATATCTTGAGAAATGCGAAACTTTGAACTTCTGGCTCCGGATGTTGACCTGTATGTTCTTCCGGTACGTCTTGTCGTACAACAGCCCATTATATGAACAGGCGCTGATGGTCACATCCTTTTCAAAGTTATTCATGTCCGGGGCGAATTCTATGTAGGCCTTGCCACCCTCCGCATAGATCTCCACCCTGACTGTCGCAGGCAGCTTTCTGCCCTGGATAAAACCTTTTGGAAACTTGATTGTCGCAAATCCTACTTTATATTCTCCACCATTTTCAGTGACCTTAATTTCGCTTTTGTAAGTTACGGGTTCCCGGGAACCTTTCCCGTCATTGCATGCATTTACGGGTATTGTTGAAAATATGAACAGTAGCAATACCAGTATTACGGTTAACTTTTTAAACATAGTACACCTCCTCATCAACCTGCTATGGTATGGATTCTCTCCCAAACTGCAAAAACACGGCTCCCTGGCCATAATATTATTCCTGCGGCTTAGGACCCATCTATATTTTACCATATGGGAAAGTATTGAAAGAATGGTGTATAGGACCTAATTTAAAGGTTTATTATAGGACTGTATTCCTATTTTTTTCTAGTACCCTGGGAAGGCACACCCGGTTTTTGGCGTAGAATAATGTCTGTCCACCGGCAAGCATCCACCTTTTTGATATAGCCTTCGGCTTTTTTCAACGCCGCCAAGGCTTCCTCCGCCAGGCCGGCTGCCTGCAGCGCCTTGTACCGGCAGAAACAGCTTTTTGCGGACTCGTAGTCCGATTCCAGCTTTTCAGCCTCTGAAACAGCCAGGCCAAAAAGCTGCAGCGCCTCCATGACAAGGCCTTTCTCTAACAACAGGCTGCCTCTATACCTCATCGCCTTTACTTTTCTCTTATTATTCCTGCACTCGTCAAAGATCGCGACAGCGCTTTCATAATGCTCGTCAGCCGTCTGAAGGCTGCCTCTCTGCTGTTCAATAAAACCTTTGTAGGTGTGACAATCGCCAAGACTTACCAGTTCGTCAGCCTCCTTGAAGATACTAAAGGCCGTGTCAAGCAGTTCTTCCGCTTCCCTGTATCTTCCGAGCTTCATATAGACCCTTGCAACACCTGCAAAATTGACTCCCTCTTCCGCCGGAGCCTTCAAATCGCTGGCAAGGGCAAGAGACTTCCTGTAATTTATTTCTGCGGTTTCAAAATCACCGGTCTCATAGGAGATGTCCCCCATATTGGTCATGCTGACGCATTCGTAAAGCTTGGAGCCAACTTCCCTGGCGATGGAGAGCGATTCGAGGAACAGGGCACTGGCAGGTACGAAATGCCCCTTGTCAAGATAGAGGATTCCCAGGTTTATGCAGGCTGCAATCACACCGCGCTGGTACGAAAGCTTCCTGGATATATCCATGGATTTGTTAAAAAATTCCAGGGCTTTGGAAATCATCCCGGTGGAGTGATAAATAATGCCGAGATCACCGGAAATTTTCGCCATGATCTCAAGCAAATTGTTCTTTTCCGCATACCTGAAGGACTTGTTCATATAGGAAAGGGCGTTGTCGATCTCTCCTTTGCTGAAATAGATCATCCCCGCATGTTTCATTGTTTCCGAAAGACTCCGGTAGTCACCGGTTTTCAGTATTGCCTTTTCCGACTTTTTTGCAAAGCTGAGGGCCGCCGGGTCGCCCTGGATCCTCATGATATTGCATTTTAACTGCAGCCATTTCCCATAATTGAAGCTGCCCTCGCGCAAACCGGTTTCCAGTTCGCTGATGATACCGGAGGCTTCATCCAGCCTTCCCGTATCCTTATATACTTCGGCGATCTGCATTTTGACCAGATGGATGTCATCCTGGTGGCCCGCATGGTCCAACGCTTTATAGAACTGCTCCAGGGCTTCGTCATAATTGGCATTGATAAAATGTATCCTGCCCTTTTCCTTATAGGCCTCCAGCACCCTGCCATCGGATTTATTGCCGGAGACGTCGCCGGCAAGCTCAAGAAACCGGTCGAAGTATTCCAGGGAACCCGCCAGATTAAATCCGTCCTTTAGTTTCGCAGCTGCTTTGAAATAGTAATCGGCTGCTTTTCTGGCCATTCCGGCCTTGATGAAATGGACGCACAGGGCTTCGAAATAATTGTCAATGTCCTGGAAGTAGTTGGTTTCCAGATATTCTCCGATTTTTTTATGCAAAGCCGTTTTTTCTCTGTTTAGAATACTGTCGTAAATTACCTCCCGCTCGATTTCGTGGGTAAATTCATAAACCTTGTCCACTTTTCTGTCAGAGGTATGGGTGGATTTCAGCTCGATCAGGTTCATCTGGACAGGCATGCCCGCCAGTTCTTCAACGGTGAAGGAATTGTCCAGGAGGTGGTTCACCAGGGAAAAGGAAAATTCTTTTCCTACCACCGCCGCGGCCTGCAGTATTTTCAGGCTTTTTGCATCCAGGGCCGAAATGTTCGAGCTGATCAGATTCTGAATACTCTCCGGCAGCTTCTTCAATTCCTTTTCGTCCATAAAGGCCTGGCCTTTTCTAACCGCAAATATCCCTTTTCTTTTGATGTTTGAAAGCAGCTCCGTAATGTAGAGCGGATTTCCTTTGGTAAATTTAAAAATGGCGTCAAACAGCTTATCATCCACCTTACGGGAATCAAAAAGCGCACAGGCAAGATTCCTCACTCCGGCTTTGCTAAGCGCGCTTAACCTCACTTCGGATTTACAGCTTGCATCCCCGGGCTGCAATGCCTTTAGCTCATACCGGGAGGAAAAGACGAATACCGCCTTTGTATCCCGGATCATGGGAATAAGGTCGTTTATTATCTGTATGGAGCCGTTGTCGGCCCACTGGGCGTCGTCCACAATGACCAGGAGCTTTTGCTTGCGGCAAAGGCTGGAGAAAAATAATGCCAGCTGCTTCAACAGCTCCCGCCGGATGTTCTCATAGTTCATGGACTCAAAAATGGCCTGGAAATCCCTGTCCCGCTCAAGTCCCATCAATAAGCCAAGAAAGTCGTAATTGTGCTTGATCTCTTCATCGCTGTAATTCACCAGAATAAAGTCCAGGAAGGAAATCAACCTGTGCTGCCTCATATTGCTGCTGTCCAGGGTATTGATATTCATTATTCCCGCCAGGATGCCGGCCATCAGGTTGTTGGGCTTGTTCTGGGATATGGTGTTGCATTCTACCCATACCTTTTTTATTTCATTTCCAAGCTTTGCGGCGAATTCCTTCAAAAGCCTGGTTTTCCCCAGACCGGCCTCTCCGGTGACTATTGCGCATTTCAGTCCGGTGTTCAGCGCTTCGTTGAAAATGGAATTCAACGCTCCCATTTCCTTCTGCCGCTCGATAAAGGTCAATTCCCTGTCATAAAAATATTCGGAGTTGACCCGCAAAGGATTATAGCATTTGACCGGCTTTTCCTTGTTTTTCACCCTGACCTCGATGGCTTCCGAGTATTCAAACCTGTCGGCCGTCTCGGTGAAGACAGACTCGGAAACAAGAATGGAGCCTTCCCCGGCGCTCATTTGAAGCCTTTGGGCAGTATTCACGATGTCTCCCATGACGGTATAATCCCGGTCAAAATAATTGCCGACGCCGCCGGTAACCACCAGTCCATAGTTTACACCGATGGAGAGATTCAGGGCTACTCCCCTAGAAACCGGTATGCTTCTGGAGAACTCGGAAATAAGGTCCATCATTTTCATGGCACACAGGACCGCCCGTCCGGCGTCATCGGCATGGGAATACCTGGCGCCGAAAAGGATCATCACACAATCCCCGATATATTTGTCAATGGTGCCTTCAAGCTCGTATACGGGACTGGTTATATAATTGAAGCATTCGTTAATGATCTCCCGCACCTCTTCAGGGTCCAGCCTTTCGGAAAGTGCGGTAAACCCGGATACGTCGGCAAACATGACGGCCACGTTTTTTCTGCTCTCGGCAAGGGTCCCGAAATTTTCTACAGAGCTCAATCCTTCGGGGCCGGCCACCCTGTTTCCGCAGTTGAAGCAAAACCTGGCCGCCTGAGGATTCGGGGAACTGCAAGCAGTGCACTTGCCGGAAAATTTCACCCCGCAAAACCTGCATTCCGTATCATTGCCGCTATTTATTTTCAGTCCGCAGTTAAAACAAATCAAAATTCTCACCCACACATTTCAATATAAACGAAAGCCGCACGAATTGCCCGTGTCTCTCCGCCTCGCGGGAATCATCGGAAACCCAGGCAGCCGCACCGGAGATAGCCTGCATCATACAAGTTGAAAAAAGCATGTTAATGTCGTATACTGTAGTTGTATTTATATTCATTATATTGTATTGAAATGCAAAAGTAAAATACATAATGCAGGTGATTTCATGTTGGATGAAATGTTGAAGGAATTCTACGACATCGGCAAATCTCTTTCGTCAGAGAAGGATACGCTGAAGCTGTTCGAAAAGATCATCAGTTGCAGTCTGAAGCTCACTTCGGCAGACGCGGGCACCCTCTATATCGTCATTGACGGTAAAACCGAAGACTGGACCCAGATAAGGAACGGCTCAACCCGCGGCAAGCTGCTGAAATTTGTCATATCCCGCAATACAAGCATGAATGTCAATCTTCAGGATTTCTCCGCACCCATAACAAAAAAGAGCATTTCCGGGTTCACCGTGATTTCCGGAAAATCTTTAAAAATCGACGACGCTTATAAAATCGGCGCCGAAGTCGATTACAGGCACAATCACACTTTTGACTGCAATACCGGGTACAGGACCAAATCCATCCTTTCAATCCCTATGAAGAACCACGACAATGAAATCACCGGCCTGATTCAGCTCATTAATAAAAAGAAGTCCCACGACGACTCCATTAACTATGACCAGGACGGAGCCGCCGATGAAATACTTCCCTTCAATGATACCGACGAGCTTATTATGAATTCGCTGGCGGGGCAGGCAGCCGTCGCATTGGAAAACAACCACCTGTACAGGGGTATGCAGGAGCTGCTGAAGGTATATAAACAACAAAACAGCCATCTTCTGTACCTGAGCAAGAATATTATGAAAGCGCATGAAGAAGAACGTAAAAGAATCGCCCGGGAAATACATGACGGCCCGGCGCAATCTGCCGTCAACCTGTCCTTTAAGCTGGAAATCTGTAAAAGGTATTTGGCGGACGGAAAGCTGGACGCGCTCTATTCCGAAATGAGCGGTTTCAGTGAAGCTATTCACTCAACAGTCAAAGAGATAAGGACCATCATTTACGACCTTAAGCCTTCATCCCTGGAAGAAGGCCTTATTTCCGCAATTCAAAGGCATATTGAGATCTTTTCCACCTCTTGCAGTCTCACGATTGACTTTACTTTCAGCGGTAAGGATTCCGCCATCGAATATTATATGACCTCAACCATTTACAGGATTGTCCAGGAAGCCCTCTCCAACGTAAAAAAACATGCGGAGGCCAGCAATATCAACATTGAGCTGTCCATTTCAAACATGAGGATTATTTTGGATATTTCCGATGACGGCAAGGGCTTTCTGGTGGAAGAATTACAAACAAGAAAATTCGATAAGCTGAAAGGCGGCTTCGGCCTTGAGGGAATCCGTGAGCGCGTAGAACTGATCCGGGGCAGCATGTCCATAAGATCGGCCCCCGGACAGGGTACGGCCTTGCACATTGACATCCCCCTTGTTTGAATAGTCAGCTCAACTTTCTCACCCCATCAGAATCCCACGTCGCTTCCGCTCCTCGGAATGACAAAGATTAGCTGGAACGTCATTGCTGTGAGACTCTACTGAGTTCCACACGTGTTAGCATGTGTGTCGTTGCGATTAGGTACCCCCCCTATTGAGGTGGAGGATACTTTTGAACCTCGTTATTTTTCACAAAGGATTTGTTCCAGTTCTCCACATAATCTCCTGTAGCCCATTCTGCCATTATGACCATGCTGCCGTCGGTTATGTCAATTTTGTTTAAGGGCTCGCCGGCCAAGGTGCTATTTTCTATAGCATAGAGCAAGATGGAATTCCGTGTCAAGATGACTGCCAGATCCCTGTTGGGAGAGGTATAGGCATCGATCGCCTGAGGAACCTTATCCGAGATGATGCTCCAGGGGATATAAAGTACGTCATAGGCTACCATGTCCGCAGGCGGTATAAGATTGATGTTGAAATCCACAAAGGCCATGGGCTCTTCGGCCGCCAGATTGGCTCTGCCTTTGAAAAACCAGTGTCCCGCCTTTCTGAAAAGTGCAAAATTCTGTTCCTGGTCCTCTTCAATAATCTTGGTAATGCTGTTGTTGTTTGAACTTGCCAGCAAACGGGACAATGCTCCCTCCATGGCCAGACTGCCGTCTTCCCCCGTCAGGTCCGAGAACTTGATTCCCGACGTAGTTGCAATATTGTCCACAGGCATGGTCCTTAATACTTTTTTAGGTTCTTCGGCAGAGGTGTCGGATTTCTTATTTTCCTCGACATTTTCCGTACAGATATAGTCATTCCCAACATATAAAATGGTTTTACGAAGCTTTGTCTCCATTCTCAGCTGTTTATCGGATTCCGAGTGATTCAGGGAGGATTTCCGCAAATATCTGCTGGAAACCATGGAGGTGGAGATCTCGTCTTCAAGGCCCTCATTTCCCAGTATTTTTTCCACTTTCAGCTTCCAGAAGCCATCCTTCCGCGGCAAAAATATATCCTCGGACATGAGCACCGGGCTAATCTCCCGGTTTGTCATGGATATCCAGTAGGTTTTATATTGATATTCCTCAATCTTTTCCTTGGAGCCTTTCTGCCCCATCAACACCGGTATCCTCAGTCCAAGCAGCAAACCCGTATGCAACGATTGCCTGCCATAGCTCTTAGTTATGCCTTCTCCTTCACCTTCGCCCTTAAGGTCTTCGTTATTGGGACCTTCTATTCCTTCCGCAGTCTTGGTCATACTATAGAGCTGATTGTCAATACTCACGATAATGCGTTCATCGCTAAGCTTTATAAAATCATACAGGTATTTATCGTCTGACGATGCTGTAATCACCTGAATTTCACCGCTGTCTCCGGCAACATTTCCATTGGCTGCAAGGACCTTGTGGAGAAAATACTCCTGGGCGTTGACTCTTTTTATTTTATAGTTGACATTTTTCCAGCTGGAGCCGTTAAATGCGATGGTATTGCCGCTAAACCGGAACACTTTTCCGTTCCAGCCGCTGTCTACCATATTTTTATTGCCGGTTTCCCCATAGCTGTTATTGATCACCCAGCTTCCCCGAAGGGGAATCTCCCTGTTTTCGGGGCGCGCTATCTTATTGCTGGCTTCCGGTGATAGCGTGGAACAGCCTGTCAGCAAAATTACCATGATTGTAAAAAACAACATCCGCCTGATTATTTTCATAAGCATCTCCACTTTTTTCAGCTCCCGTACCTGAGGACAATCACTGCCTCGGTCCCGTCGCCAGGCTTGCTCTCTATATCAAAGCTGCCGTTTAACAGCTTGACGATTTCATCGCAGATGGACAATCCGATTCCGTTTCCCGCCTTACTGTTTTTACCCTTATAAAACTTCTCCCTGATATTGGGCAGTTCGTCCGGCGGTATTCCGCAGCCGGTATCCTTTATGGAAAAAACCGCTTTCCCCTCCTCATGCCTTGCAGTAAAGGTCACACTCCCTCCCGGGGGCGTAAACTTGAAGGAATTGTCCAGAATATTCAGGAACGTCTGCTTCAGCTTGTTTTCATCCGTCAGCATTGCCGGCAGCTGGGTATCTATCTCATACCGGAACTGGATACCCTCCCTGTCGGCTCTGGGCTGCAATTGCTTTCCCACATGGTTCACCACATCCTGCAGACTGACCCACTCCCTGTTGATTGCGGCTTTTCCCGTGACAAACCTGGAAAAGTCAAGGAGCTCCTCCACCATTTCCGTCAACCGGTCGCTTTCCTTTTCGATGATTTCCAGCCCGTCTCTCAGTGTCGCCGTATCCTCGGGACTGCTTTCCGCCAATGTCACCGCCCAGCCTTTTATAGAAGTGAGAGGAGTCCGGAGCTCATGGGACACCGAAGAGATAAACTCATTCTTTAGCCGGTCCCGCTTTACAATTTCCTCCGCCATATAGTTCAATGTATCCGAAAGCTTTCCCAATTCATCGTCATAAATTTTTTTGCTGTGCACCTGGAAATTGCCTGAGGCCATTTTTTCCGCAACCCGGGTTATCAGCTTCAAAGGCCTGACGATGGTGTTTGACAGCAAAATGCCGATAATGGCGGAAATCAGCGCTACCACCACGCCTATAATTACAAATATTCTTGATATGCCCTCGATTTCATGGTTCACTTCCCGGAGAGAGGCAATGAACCGTAATATTCCGGCGTTGCTCTCCTTGGATTTCAAAGGGTAGGAGACGGCCATAACGTATTCATCGTCATAACCCACCTTGCCGATCCAACTGCCGCTGCCTGTCTTTAAAGCAGCCTGCACATCGTCGTAAATGACGCCGTCCTCCGGCAAAACGCCGATGGAATCCATCAGGACCCTGCCGGTGTTGTCGATGATCTGGACCTGGACATCGGTTTGCTTCCAGAAAGAGTCAACATTATTAAGGATATTGTCATAAAGAGACGCATCCGAAAAATATCTGTCGTAAATGTCCGCAGACGCTTTTACCTGGCTGAACAGACTGCTCTCCAGATTCCTGTAATAATTCTGGCGGACGATATTGATGATAAGGGCCTCCAGTATAAAAACTGTTAAAAATACCACAAGAACATAGCTAAGAGCCGTTCTTTTCCTGATGCTGATCATCGCTTGTCTCCTGCCATCTGTAGCCAAAGCCCCAGACGGTCTCTATGAACTGGGGCTGGGACGGATTGTCTTCAATCTTTTCGCGCAGCCTTCTTATGTAAACATCCAAGGTTTTTAAATCGCCAAAATAGTTTTTGCCCCATACCGCATTGAGCAGGTCATTTCTGTTCATTGCCTTCCCCGGGTTGCAAATCAACATTTTCAAAACAGAAAATTCCGTCGGCGTCAGCTCGACTTCATGATTATTTTTGAAAAACTTCTGGGAATTCAGGTCCATCAAAAGATTCTTGTGCGGAATCAGCGTCACCGTTTCCGGTTTACTGCCCTCGGTCCTTCTGAGGATCGTCCGGATGCGGGCTGTCAATTCCCTGGGATTAAAGGGTTTTACCATATAATCGTCGGCCCCGAGCTCAAGGCCTGTAATTTTGTCCACATCCTGGCCTCTGGCGGTAAGCATGATAATAATGATCTCCGGAAAATCACGCCTGACCTTTTTGCACACTTCAAAGCCGTCAATGCCGGGCAGCATCACATCCAGCACTATCACCCCGGGCTTTTCGGTTTTAATCGTCTCCAGTGCTTTTTCTCCTGAATCGGCTTCCGATACGGCGTATCCGTTCCTTTCCAGGTTTATGGTAATAAATTTCCTGATGGAAGCTTCATCTTCAACCACTAGAATTCTTATTCTGCCTTCATTCATACATTTCCGGCTCCCCATATCGCTTTGACATCACAGGTTCTATTATAATACATAATTTCATCCGCTGGAAGCTGTCTTTTATGGGCTGACGCCTGGAAGTTATTGGGACGCAAGCCGCCGCTCCGGGCCTGCAATCGATAGGTATCCTAAAGCCGGCATACTTCCTTTGCCGTTTTATAAATCGATAGGACAAAAAGACTGTCGTCCTGCATCTGCCGGATCGACTTGAACATCCTTACAAAAACTTCCTGTGTCAGCTGTGAGACTTCACTTCTGTTCGTGTATTTGCTTAGTATTATGTTGTAAACCTTTTTCTGATAATTTGCCGTCAGCTTCTCGAAGGCCTCAATATTGCCCTTTCTGGCCAATGCGAGAAGCTGTCTGTCATTATCACTCATATGTATAATCCTTCTCCAGCACTGCAGCGGAAAGATCCGCTGCAGTACTAATGCCAATTTCATCTTAATCTTATACTATGGAAAATATGAATTATTTAAAAAATAGTTAAAGAAACCTTTAAATCTCTTTCAAGGCATCCAGCACCTCATCCCCATGGCCTTCCGGCGTTACTTTGGGATAGACTCTGGCAATGACGCCGTTGCCGTCAATGATGAAAGTCGACCGAAGGATGCCCATATAGGTTTTCCCGTACAGCTTCTTTTCTCCCCAGGCCCCATAGCTCTCCGCAATCATATGGCCGGGATCGCTTAAAAGATAAAAGGGCAGATTGTACTTCCCCTTGAATCTCAGGTGGGAATCCTTGTCATCGGGGCTGATACCGATCACTACCGCCCCCTCCGCTAAAATATAATCGTATATATCCCTGAAGCCGCAGGCTTCTTTCGTGCATCCCGGGGTATCATCCTTGGGATAAAAATACAAAACCACCTTTTTATTTTTAAATTCTTTCAGGGATACCTCCTTCCCCTCTGAATCCGTCAATGTAAAATCTATTGCCCTGTCGCCCTGTTTTAACATTATTGCATCACCGCTTTCCGTATTTTTATTAATAAAATACCCTTGAGGCCGGGGACAAAACAATAAAAGGGACATAAATTGGGAATAATTAGGTCAAGGCACTTGATTTATAGGATTTAGGTAATATAATTAATAATGTCGGCAACGGCAGGCAAAACACATTTATATTTTACTATGGAGGAAGAGCATATGGCAAAAAATACTATGCAAAGCGCATGGGACTATAAAAGAAAAGAAGAAGAAAGACTTCAAAAGGCAAAGCTGAAAAAGCAGCATACAACTGACGCCCAGCCTGTAAAGGCGGAAGAGCAGCCGGCGGAAGAGAACCAAGCGAAATCCTGATAAAAAAGAAAACAAATAAACATGCTGCACGTGAATAAATATTTATGCGCAGCCTGTTCAGGAGCAGTAAAGGCAGCACCTCACGGTATAATGACGGACAGGGTACGGTTTACCTTCCGCACCCTGTCCATAAGTACTTTTATAAGCATTTTCCTAAAGATCAATTGCCATTCGTATGGCACCCATAAAATCTTTTCAGACGATATGAGCGCATTTACTATAGCCGTCGAACCGTATTTTCTTTATCCAGCCTCGCATTTTCTGAATACCAGGGCCATTTCGCCTATGTCTTTGAAACTTAAATCCTTGAACCGGTAACCGTCACTGAGGTTAACTCTATCAGTTTTAGTTTCCCCGGTAATCAGATTGACGGTTTCCAAATCATATACTCCGGCTGTAATATCAAGCGTTAAGCTTAACTCATTGTTGGAATAAAAATAGAACAAATACTCCCTGTCCGTGGTTATGCATAATCCCTGTCCATGCAGGGCATGGCATTTTCTTATGGGGAGCATGTCAGGCTTTGCGGTTTTCAGGTCAAGGGAGTTCATGAGCCTTTTCAGCACCCCAAGCTGTGCCCGCAGTTCCCCATTCCCTGCGCCCGGATCATTTTCATTAAACCAGGTGCCGTTTTCATATCCCACGGCAAAAGAGTAATCCAGGTTATTGAATAAAGCGCCGCCGGACATGATAAATTCCCATGCCTGCCTCCGGTAAACCCCGATGTCGCTTCCTTTAAATCCGGTTTCGTTTAGTCCGATTGCCCGGGGCAGCTCTTCATTTGCTTTCACTGCAAAGGGCGGACTGGCATAATGAAAATTATATAAACTGAACTCTTCTTCAAATCCGACCCTTTCCCACCCATTGGACGGATTTCTTGCAAGCATGTGCCGATTTGGCAAAAGCGCTTCAGTCTTTTGAATAAACCTGGCGAAATGGAGTTCAAATTCCAGAGGTATTTCGGTATTCCACGGCTCGTTTGTTATTTCAAAATATACATTATCAAAAGCATTGACAGCCTTGAGGATCTCACGGACGTACTCCTCCTGCAATTGGAGCAGCCGCTTGTTTTTAAGGGTATGGAATTCGAGCCTGCCGACTTCCTCCATCGGATTCATATTGTTCTTTGGGTTGAAAGGACTTATATCCCACAGCCCTTCATGATAGAAGGGGCAAAATATGGAAATCTCAACGATAATTTCCCTCTTCCGGCATTCTCCGATAAAATCCGCCAGCCTGCCGAAATATTCCGGATTGTAATCCGTCAAATCATACTTGCCGTCCTCACTTTTAAACGGACATATGTAGTCTTCGGCCTCCGGCCCCAATATGTTGCTGCTGATACCGAAATCGCCGGGGAGTTCCCTATAATGGCCTCCAAAGATTCTTACCAGATTGAGCCCATGGCTATGGAGCTCCTCCAGTTCAAGCCTGTAGTTATAGAGACGGTTAATGGGCGCTCCGTAATGGCTGGCTGATGTTACCAGCACCACGGGTTTTTGTTTGTAAAAGAAGTATTTCGGATTTTCTTTGTATAACGCTATTGGTTCCATCCATCTGTCACCTACCTTCAATTATTAGCTTTTTGTAATTCGGCCAACTGCTTCCCAATTATTCACTTTATACTATTTAACGCCAATGATCAATATGCCGGAAGCTTGAGTTTCCGTAGTTTTATCCACAGACCCCTTATTAAGCTGGTAACGTAATCAACAGATTTCAAAAAACGCCTAAAATAAAAGGAATCCGCATCCTTTTTGTAGTAGAATATTGGTGTCCA
>JAEZCO010000104.1 GCA_023433505.1 Bacillota bacterium
CTTCGCTCCAATCGATCTACACAGTGGCGGGAGGCCTTGGAACAGGTATTTTAAATCCAGTTTACCTCCTTTTGTTTGCAACAATTTTGATCATCATTATCGCAGAAACATCACGCATACCGGTGGACGACCCGGCGACCCATCTTGAGCTTACCATGGTTCATGAGGCAATGCTCCTTGAATATTCAGGCAGGTATCTGGCTTTAATGGAATATGGGGCTTCCTTGAAACAACTGCTGCTCATCACCCTCGCTGCCAATGTGTTTTTACCTTTCGGCGGCAATCTTGTTCCTGAGCTTGGCTTCCTTGTGCCTGTTCTGATTTATCTGGCGAAAGTTTTGGTCATTACAGTAATAATAGCATTAATAGAGATCAACACCGTCAAGCTGAGACTATTCAGTGTCCCGAATCTGGCTGCGCTGGCATTCATTCTTGCACTGATCGGGTTTATGTCCGGCTATCTGTTTGGGAGGTAAACAATGGAGAATATCGCAAAAATATTAAATTTGCTGTCAGTTTGCATACTGATTTCAAGCTTTTCACTGGTGGCGTCCAAAAGGATCCTGTCCTATCTGAAAGCCTTCAGGATCCAATCCATACTTCTTGCTGCCGTTGCCGCCATTTACAGCATTTATTACCTGGTGGAGGAAGGAAGGCTGGAAGGTGTTATCATCATATTTATCCTGACCGTTGCCTTAAAGGTCATCTACATACCGAAGATGCTGAAAAAGATATCCTTGCAGGTGGAGTACAAGGTTGAAAAGGATTTCTTTATCAACATTCCCATATCCATCATTATATGCTGCGGATTGGTCGTCTTGACATGGCTTACGGTTTCAAAGATCCCTTTGATGGATAATGGTTTTAATGGAGTTTTTCTGGTACAGTCCATTTCCGTCGTACTGATCGGTTTGTTTTTCATGATCAGCAGGAAAAAGGCCATCGGGCAGATCATCGGACTCCTGGTTATAGAAAACGGAACTTTTCTTACCGCCATGCTACTTACTTCAGGCATGCCAATGATTGTGGAATTCGGAATATTTTTCGACCTGCTGACAGCAGTGTTGATTTTAGGTATTTTTGTTTTCCGGATCAATGAAAACTTTGAACATATCGATATCAATAAACTTAGGAATCTGAGGGGCTGAAAATGTTATTTTTACTGTTGGCAATACCTCTGGCTGCAAGCCTGCTATTCTGGACAGTAAAGAGTAGCAGGAAAATAATAAATATCATTAATATCTCAGGGACTTCAGCACTGTTTGCAGTCTCACTTCTTACTTTGAAAGAGGTTCTCGCCCATGGAAAAATAACCTCGGGGCTTTTCGGCGGAATTTTTTATATTGACGCCTTGAACGGCTTTATACTTTTTACTACGACCCTGGTCACATTCCTTATTTCCATCTACTCTGTGGGCTATATGAATACCGAGCACGACAGAAATATCGTCAATCTCTCAAGATTCAGACTCTATTACAGCCTTCTTCATCTTTTTATTTTTACAATGATCCTTACCACCATTACCCAGAACATCGGCCTGATGTGGATATCTGTAGAGGCGACAACACTTGCATCTGCCTTCCTGGTAGGGTTTTATAACAATAAGAAGTCCATTGAGGCAGCCTGGAAATATATTATTATTTGTTCTGTAGGAATTGCTTTCGCACTCCTTGGAATTGTCCTGCTTTACTATTCGGCCTTCAATTCATTGGGGAATACGCTGCAGTGCCTCAACTGGCAGTTTTTGCATGATAATGCCGGCAGCCTTCACCCAAACGTATTAAAGTTGGCCTTCCTCTTTGTTATCATCGGCTTTGGCACCAAAGTAGGCCTGGCTCCAATGCATACCTGGCTTCCCGATGCCCACAGCCAGGCTCCTTCACCCATTAGCGCGTTACTTTCGGGAGTATTGCTCAATACAGCCATGTACGGCATTATACGTGTAATGACTATCGTTAACAAGAACATTGGGAATTCCCTTTTCACAGGCAGGGTAATGATCATTCTCGGCCTGCTGTCTGTCGGCTTTGCTGCCATCTTTATACTAGTCCAGAAGGATTTTAAACGGACACTGGCATATTCAAGTATTGAACACATGGGAATCATCGCTCTGGGGCTTGGAATCTCATCGGCTCTCAGTATTTTTGCTTCGCTCTTTCACATCATCAACCATTCCCTTACAAAATCAATGCTGTTCGCCGCCTCAGGGAATGTATACCTGAAGTATGATACGAAAAAGATCAGTAAAATCCATGGAATAATGAAAGTCCTGCCGGTGACGGGCACCGTATTTCTGCTGGGCCTGTTTGCAATTACGGGAATGCCGCCCTTCAGCATCTTCACCAGTGAACTGGGCATCACAATTGCAGCCTTCAAGGAAGCGAAATACCTGGCTGCCGGGCTTTTGCTCCTGTTTCTGGTATTGATATTTGCAGGCTTCACATCCCAGATGCTGGGAATGTTTTACGGAAAACCCCAGAAGGACCACGGAGTGGGGGAGTTGAACCGCATAACGCCGGCGGTGCTTCTTATCATGCTGGTAATCATAGCCGTTACCGGGCTTTATCTTCCGCCCTTCCTTAAGAACCTGATAAATTCCGCCAGAGATATTTTATTATTGGTACAATAAATTGAGGTGAAGAAATGACGGATAAAATCGTTGAAATTTTACAAAAGAACCTTTCCGCACAGATTTCCCGGATAGAAGTGAACGGCTCTGAAATCTATGCGGAGGTATCTCCGGAATTTATTTATGAAACCTGCTGCTTTTTATATAAAAACGTGGATTGTTCTCTTCTTTCGTTGTTTGCCAATGATGAAAGAGCTTTTGACGAATGCTTCCGGGCTTATTACGCTTTTGCCGTAAATAAGGCGGCAACCGTAATTATCTTCAGGACGAAGGTGACTGATCCGTTAGAGGGTCTGGCATCCATCAGTTCCGAAATACCTGCGGCAGCTCTTTCGGAACGCGAAATTGCAGACATGTTCGGAATAGCATTCAAGGACCATCCTGATCCAAGGGAGCTGGTCGTCCATGGAAACTGGCCGGATGGGCTATACCCCTTAAGAAAGGATTTTGAAAAAAGCACAAAACCGGATTTCGTCAACCGCAAGCAGAATTTTCTGCACATCCAGGGTGCAGGTGTTTTTGAAATCCCCGTAGGCCCCGTACATGCCGGTATTATAGAACCCGGCCATTTCAGGTTCAGTGTGGCGGGGGAGCCTATAATCAACCTGGAAGCCAAACTCTACTATGTCCATAAGGGAATCGAAAAACTGGCTGAAAACCAGAGCTTCGAAAAAGTATTTTTTCTTTCAGAGCGTATTTCCGGAGATGAAACCGTATCAAATTCACTGGCATATTGCCTCGCTCTTGAGAAACTTGCAGGGATGGATGCATTGCAGGATAAAGTAAATTACACACGGACGATCCTGTGTGAGCTTGAAAGAATTTACAATCATATCGGAGATATCGCCGGGATATGTACCGATGTGGCCTACAGCTTTGCGGCCTATCAAATGAATATGATGAGACGCTGGTGCATGATCATGAACGAAGAGCTGACAGGCAGCAGATATTTAAGAAGCTCCATCAAGCCTGGCGGTATACGCAGAGATATTATCAAAGGAAAAGAAAAGAATCTTCATACATTCCTCAACAAGCTGGAAGCAGAATTCAAGGAAACCATGGACATTATCAAATCCAATAGCCTGTTAATTGACAGGGTGGAAAACACAGGCGTGCTAAAACACGAGACGGCCATTGATTTAAACGCAGTAGGTCCTGCAGGCCGCTGTGCCGGAGTTGACAGAGATACAAGACGTGATTTCCCATATGCCGCATATCCGGATCTGAAATTCAGCGTGGTCCTGCATCATAACGGAGATGTGAACTGCAGGATGAACGTAAAGACAGAGGAGCTCCTTGAATCCGTTTCAATCATTAGGCAGTGTATTGATCAGATGCCTGTGCAGGAATTGAGGAACGAAACTTTGCAGAAAATCAGTCCTTACTGCTGTGCTTTTGGTATAACAGAATCACCAAGAGGCGAAAACTGCCACTGGCTGATGTCGGGTGAGAATAACACCGTATTCAGATACAAGATCCGAACTCCGTCGTTCTATAACTGGCCTGTAGTGTGCCAGGCAGTGAACGGCAACATTGTACCGGATTTTCCATTAATAAACAAAAGCTTTAACCTTTCCTATTCGGGAAATGATCTGTAATGCATATAAGGGTAGGGGACACACCCGCTGAGTAACAGGTGGGATATGAGGAAAGAATGTCCCCTTTTGAAAACGAAGGAGGCCTGGAGATTTGTACAATATTATAAAAAAATATCTTCAGCACGGAATTGTCACGATAGAATATCCCAAAAAGGCTGTGAATACCGAGTTTATCACGGGAAAGCCAATCGTAGACCACAGTAGCTGTACCAAATGCGAAGAGTGTGTCAAACGATGTCCCTCATCGGCAATATGCCTTCAGGATAAAATTGGCTTCAACCTTGATGATTGCCTGTTTTGCTCGCTTTGCGCAGATATTTGCCCTGAGCGGGCAATCACTATGTCTCATGACTTTGAGCTTTCCAAAAAGAAAAGAGAAGAGCTTAGAGCTGCGCCGCTGATTATTGAGGAGCGAAAAATTCCCTCACAGGATTACGAATTGTTGGGAAATAATTTGAAAGTAAAAATAAACAGTTATTTTGGACGCAGCCTTGGGATCAGGGAAGTGGACGCCGGCTCCTGCAATGGCTGCGAGAATGAAGTCAATGCCTTAAACAGCCCTTATAACGATCTGGAGCGCTTTGGCATGCATTTTGTCGCTTCACCCAGGCATGCCGATATGCTGCTGGTTACCGGGCCTGCTGTAAGAAATATGGAACTTGCGCTAATTAAAACCTATAATGCCACTCCCGAGCCAAAGCTTGTAGTTGCTGTCGGAGCCTGTGCCTGCAGCGGCGGTATTTTCAAGGACAGTTATTCCACAAGGAACGGCATTGATTGCATACTCCCCGTGGATGTTTACATCCCCGGCTGCCCCCCCAGACCCCAGGCATTACTCTATGGAATTTTGATGGCTATTGAAAGTATTGGAAAAATGTAATATAATGAAAAAAAATGTCTTCATTTTCTTACTAAAGGGGTGATTTTGTGGAAAAATACAATCTGGACGAGAAGGGTGGACTTTTTAAGTTTATTGCAAAGAGTCCGTCAAAGATTGTAAAACAAGGGGATAGCATTGAATTAAAGCATTTCGGCATATTCAACCTGATCAAGTCAACTGCAAGTGATATTACCGAGACCTCTTTCCGAATCCAATCCACTGATAAAATCGTAGACGCAAAAATTTCCACCGGCGACCATGTAATGCTCTATTATTCCACCGGCGACAATTATGTTATCACAGGTATCGTAGGAACAGTGAATAAACTGGACCCCATCGATCTGGTAATCAAGGTCGTAAAAATTGAAAAATTCAAGGACCTGATTAAGGAGAAAAAATACTGCGTAAGCTTGAATGCAAACTTCAAAATCGTTGGTTTGGCTGAAAGCAAACAGGCCGCAGTAAAGAACATCAGTTTCGGAGGAATAAAGGCTGACTGCAGTGAAGACATAATGCTTGAGGATACCATCGACGTCACAATCTATGTTGACAAACTCAATAAAATGCCGTTTAAGGGCAGAATCGTACGCAAAAACAAAGTAGATAATAAATTTGAATATGGTGTGGAATATTCGGAAGTTACCGAATCAAGCAACAAGCTGCTGACCAGATTGATTTACGACATCGAAAGCAGAGTATGATGCGCTGAATATTTCATAACAGCAGGTACCCAATATTCAAATAATTTATATAGCTAATGATTCTGGCATCGAATAAAATTTAAGGGTGGCCGCCGGCCACCCTTAAGCATGTCAAAAACGAATTTGTCTTACTTAAAATCCTTAGTTAAAGTATCCCACACGTCCATATAAGGTACAGTGCCGTTTTGGACTTTCACATCCGGGATATTTCCAAGCCTCCAGACCGAAATTCCTTTTATGCCGAACATTTTTGCCATTTTTATTTTTTCCGATATGCTTCGGGAATCTTCATACCAAACCACATGCTCCACACCGGCCCCATCTACAAACTTCAGGTAGGGATTCCTGTATTGGTCTAAAAATTCAACAGTGGGAGAGCTGTTAAAAAGCTCCATAAAGTTGGTAAGGCCATAATTGTCCGGTTTGCTGTTTAAGATTTTTCCGTCCTTTTTCTGCCAGCCCAACCATTCAAAAGATAGTTGAAGCATGATCTTATTTTTATCCGCAACTCCCGTATCTTTATCCGTAATGCTTCTAAGCGCCTGGTATATTTCATAGATAGGCGTAAGGGGAGTGATATTCCAGCCATTGGCCGTATCGCTTTCCGTAAGCTTCGTTGCGGCATAATCATGAGCCATTAGAATCACTTTATCGGCAATTTCCCCGATGGTCCTGTAATCATAGGCATCAAAGTAGGGCATGGATCTGGACAAGACAGGCGGTACTGTCACAAATATCTTTTTATCCGGGCCCAGCTTTTCCCTCAGGGCCTTTAAAAATGCATTAAAGGACTGTTTAAGCGTCTCACCCTTCATCCCTTCGAAATCGATAACAATGCCGTCAAAATTACCGGACTCGCTGTCTCTTGAGACATTTGCAATCTTGTCCGATATGTCGGAAATAAGCTTTTCAGTTAATTCAGGCTTTGTAAGCAAATATTCCAGCAAGCCGGTGGTCTTATTCGCCTGAGCATCGGTAACCAGGGTATCCTGGGAAGCTAAAACATTTAAGAGTGCGGGAATATTTTTCTCCCTCGTCGTGGCCAGTCTCTCGGAAAAACCTTCAGGGAGGGAATATTCCTGAAATACGCTGCCGTCGCGTACAGTATTGAGGCTTATACCTCCCGTAGCGCTGTCAAAGGTCAGCCGGCTCCATCCAAAACTCATGGAAGAAAAGCTGCTGATGAAATCCTTCTGTGAATTGGAGCTGACGGCATAAAAGCCGTTAAGGTCCTTAAGAGAAGCATTCAGCCTGTTATACATCCTCATCATCATGGCTGCGGCTTGTTCCTTCAAGGCTGTAGCTTTGGGGCTGAAATTGCCTGCAGTATCGCCGTTGATGATTCCCAGGTCCCTTGCGATGGTTATGTAACCTGCATTATCAACTACATCGGGAAATGGCTTGCCCAGATAGTCCAATTTTGTAGATAAGGCATCATAGTTAAGGCACCGGACGATCATTACCGCCATTTCTTCCCGGGTAATGGGAACCGTTGGCCTGAATTTATCGGCATCATTTTTAATAACTCCATGGGCGAGAGCGGTTTCAACGGTCCTGTAGTAAAATTTTCCGGTATCCTGATTATCTGAAAAGCTCCCTTTGACAGGAGTCAGAAGCTCCCATCCCATAAGGCGCACCAGAAAGGTAACGAATTCACCCCTGGAAATTTTCCCGCCGTATCCGAATTTGTTTCCGCCGATCCCCGTGGTGATGCCCAACGTTCTAAGATCGTTGATATCCAGAAAAGCGTAGCTGTTCTGCGGTACGTCGCTAAATGCTACAACCGTTTGCTGGGTTGCTGCAGCAGATGTTTCCGGGACGGTTTCTGCAAATGAGCAGTATCCGGAGCTTAAAATAAGGACGAAAATGAGAACGTAACTGATAAAACTTAATTTTTTAAACATACATACTCCCTTTTATTACAAAATAAACAAATACCATACGGTACAAGTTTATCATATTCGGGCAGTTTGCTGCAATGAAGATACTTCATCAAATATCAGCATAAGATTTGATTAAATAGGCTCCCTGTATTTTTAGTCCATTATTCGGCGTTCTATATCATTTCGCTGAAATATCTCCCACACCAACCGATAATATGGTATAATTGACGCAAAATAAAGCATAAGAATTGGTTTTTTCCGAGGTATTGAATGTACAGTGAAATATATTTCGACAACAGTGCTACGACAAAACCCTATGACGAAGTCAACGAATTGGTGCAGGATATAAACAAAAACTTTTACGGAAACCCGTCGTCTCTTCATTTAAAGGGAATAGAGGCGGAGCGCAAAGTCAACGCTGCGAGAGAAACCGTCGCGGCAAGCCTGGGGGTGGATTCCAGGCAGATTATCTTTACTTCCGGAGGGACGGAATCGAATAATCTCGCCATCCGCGGGTATCTGGATGCCAATCAAAGGAAAGGCAAACATATTATCACCACAAAAATTGAGCATCCCTCCGTGCTTGAAGTATGCAAGTATCTTGAATCCATGGGATACGGGATAGATTATCTCGGGGTGAATCAGGCGGGTGTAATTGAGCTTGATGAATTGAGGTCGAAAATAACAAAAGAAACCGCACTTATCAGCATAATAACGGTAAATAACGAGACCGGTGCAATTCAGCCTGTAGAAGAAGCAGTAAAAATAAAAAACGCGGTGAATCCCGAGGCAGCCTTTCATACAGATGCAGTCCAGGCCTTTGGCAAATTGCTTCTGACGCCTGCAAAATGGGGGATAGACCTCATGTCTGTCAGCTCCCATAAAATCCATGGCCCCAAGGGTGTGGGAGCGCTTTACGCAGCAAAAAAAGCAAGGATTAAACCCATCCTTTTCGGAGGCGGACAGGAATCCATGCTGCGGTCGGGAACAGAGAATGTCTCCGGCATATGCGGCTTCGGTCTGGCTGCTGAAATCACCTGCAAAAGCCTTGAGCTTCATAGAGAAAAGGCCGTTGTTCTTAAAAGAACCTTTCTGGACAAGCTGGCCTGCAGTGATTTCAAATATAAGGTCATATCCAATGAAAATGCTTCACCGTATATCGTGAATGTTTCCTTTGAAAATTTAAAAGCTGAAGTATTGCTGCACCATCTGGAGGAGAGAAGCATATTTGTTTCCACCGGTTCCGCCTGTTCTTCGAGGAAAAAAAAGCAGAGCCATGTCCTGCAGTCTAT
This sequence comes from Bacillota bacterium, assembly GCA_023433505.1. Lineage (GTDB taxonomy): Bacteria > Bacillota > Clostridia > Acetivibrionales > DTU013 > MnB-11. Next base: position 8,984 of record JAEZCO010000104.1, read on the forward strand.
GGGGCTTTCCCCGCAAATGATCGACGGCGCGTTAAGATTCAGCTTTTCCGCACAGAATTCCGAAGAGGAAATAATCAAAGTAGTAGAGGCATTACAGGAAATAGTGCCGCGCATACAATTCGGACGTAATAAAGCAAGGTAAAATAGAAGAAAATAGAGAAGCAGGAATAGGGAAACTGGAGGCAATTTATGAAAAAGGTAATTCTGGTAAGATATGGTGAAATAGTATTGAAAGGCTTGAACCGGCCTGTTTTTGAAGACAAACTGATAAACAATATCAAAAAATCCCTTCTGGGTCTTGGAAAGGTCAATATCATAAAGTCTCAGGCCAGGATATATATAGAGCCTCAAACGGAGGAGTATGATTTCGACGCAGCCATCGAAAAGCTTGTAAAGGTTTTCGGCATTGTCTCGGTAAGTCCCGTGGTGAAAATAAAAACAGATTTTGATGTAATCAAGCAGCAATCACTGGAAATGGTTCAGAAGCTCCTGGATGAAGGAAATTATAAAAAAACCGCTCCCTCCGGCGAGGTATCCTTCAAAGTGGAAACAAAAAGAGGGGATAAAAGGTTTCCGCTGCAATCTCCGGAAATCAGCGCACAGCTGGGTGAATATATTCTTGATAATATTCCGGCACTGAAGGTAGACGTCCATCACCCCTCCTTCACGCTGTATGTAGAAGTGAGGGAAAGCACCTACATTTATTCCGTCATAATACCTTCAAATGGCGGTCTGCCCATAGGTACCAACGGCAGAGCCATGCTGTTGCTTTCGGGAGGGATTGACAGTCCTGTGGCAGGCTGGATGATGGCGAAGAGGGGAGTGGAAATCGAGGCGGTCCATTTCTACAGCTACCCCTATACAAGTGAACGTGCCAAAGACAAGGTCGTCGAGCTGGGCAAAATACTGGCAAGGTATTGCAACAGAATCAAACTCCACATCGTGCCCTTTACCGAGATTCAGCTGGAAATAAACGACAAATGCCCCCAGGATCAAATAACCATCGTGATGCGCAGGGCAATGATGGTTATTTCGGAGATGCTGGCGGTAAAAAACGGAGCGCAGGCTTTGATCACGGGAGAGAGTATGGGACAGGTTGCAAGCCAGACCATCCAGAGTCTCGCCGTTACCAACGCAGCGGTTAAAATGCCTGTTTTCAGGCCTCTCATCGGTATGGATAAAAATGAAGTCATCGAAATCGCCAGAAAAATCGAAACTTTCGAAACCTCCATTTTGCCTTATGAGGATTGCTGTACCGTATTTGTCGCCAAACATCCCAAAACACGGCCAAGACTTGAAGAAATCGAAAAGCATGAAGCCGCCCTGCAGCTGACCGCCCTGATTGAAAAAGCCGTTGCCGGAACTGAAGTTGTTGAGCTTTTTTAGTGCTTTACATCAAAAGTATCAAATAAAGCGAATTTTTTCAGTGCCGGATGTAATATAACGGCATTAAACACCAATAATATATACTATGTCCCAAACTGTGCCGCAGCGGAAACTTTCCGGGAATTCACCGAAAGCTCCGGCTGCGGAAATTATAAACTGGCAATAAATCCGGGACAATTGAGGATATTATGATGTTTAACTTTGTAAGGTCTTCCTGGAAAGCGAAAATATTGGCATTAGCTGTAATCGTCGTTGCATTGGCTGCATTCGTCATTTTTAATTTGACAGGGAACGGCGATGAATTCCGAAAAGGAGTAAAAATTGAAGGTGTCAGCGTATCAGGCTTTACCATGTCTGATGCCAGGGCGCTTGTATTAGATGCCATCAATGAGAAATACGGCAAAAATTCCTTTACCTTAAGGGATGGTGATAAATCATACAGTTTTGCATTAAGTGATATATCGTATCAATTCCTTATTGACGAAGCTTTAATAAAAGCTTTTTATCAGGGGAAGTCGGGCAATATTTTCAGAAAAGCCGTCGATTCGATGGGCTTGGCCCTTCACGGTACAAATATAGAAATCCGGAATGAGTTTGATGCAGGCAAATTGGAAAAAATACTGGCAAAAATAAAAAAAGAGACGGATTTGGAACCGGAAAATGCTGCAATTGCCTATAAAAACAGCCGTATCGAGATTTCTGAGGACGTAGCCGGAAGATCTATGGATATTGACATAAATAAAGAATTGGTGGAAAATCAATTAGGGAAAAGGAAATTTACCGATATTCCACTGGAGGTGGAAAAGGTCGAGCCCGACATTACCTATGGAGAAGTCAAGGACATTAATGGGGTCGTATCTGAATTTCATACAACTTTCAGTCTCAGCGATGTGAACAGGAGCGATAATATCCGGCTGGCCTGTACGAAACTGAATGGCACGATTTTGAAGCCGGGGGAAGCCTTTTCAATGAATGAAGCCCTTGGGCCGAGAACAACGAAAAATGGATATAAGGAAGCTCCCGTCATTTTTAAAAACGAGTTGGTCCCGGGCACCGGCGGGGGGATATGCCAGGTGACCACTACATTATACGATACGGTCCTGAAATCAAAGCTTGAGGTACTGGAAAGATCTCCGCACTCCATGCCCCTTGGATATGTCCAGCCGGGGCAGGATGCAACCATAGCGGAAGGGTCAATTGACTTCAAGTTCAGGAATGACAGGGACTATCCGGTTTGCATAACAGCTTCTGTAAAAGGCAATACCATAGGCATTCAAATGCTTGGAAAGCGTGAGAAGGACAAAAAGGTAGTAAAACTCCGCTCGGTAGTATTGGAGACCATTCCGCCCGAAGCAGATGAAATTGAAATAGATAACAGTCTTGCCGACGGTGAGAAAGAAGTTGTGACAAAGGCAAGAGACGGTATACGTGCTGTATTATACAGAGAAACATATTCAGAGAAGAATGTCCTTTTGGACAGTGAGGTAATCTCCAAGGATTATTACAAGCCTGTCCGGGGACATATAAAAATAAACAGCAATTACATGGTATTTTTAACGGTAGAGGGGTATCTGAATGAATGAAAATCTCTATAACAAGGCGATCAAGTGTCCGGTGTGCAGTAAAAATTTCAATATAACCAAGGTCAAGGCAAAAGGCTGCAAGATTGCTTCACGGGACACGGATTTTTGTGTATATTACGAAAACCTGAATCCCATCTTTTACGACATCTGGGTTTGTGAACACTGCGGATACGCTTCCCAGGGGGAGAAGTTTGAAGAAGTCAATTCAAAGGATTGTAAAATTTTGCTGGAAAAGCTGGCGCCCCGGTGGACCAAACGGAGCTTTGCCGGTGAAAGAAACGTGGATACTGCCATTGAAGCCTTTAAGCTGGCGCTTTTAAACCTTCAGGTAAGGAATGCCCGGTCCAGCGAATTTGCAAAAATCTGTATCCGGCTGGCATGGCTGTACAGAATCAAAAAAGATCAAAAAGAGCAGGAATTTATCAAGCATGCCGTAAGATACTACAGTGAAACTTATGAAAAGGAACGTTTCCCTGTGGACAAGCTGGATGAATTTACCTGCCTTTATATGATCGGAGAATTGAACCGAAGGGCGGGGAATTACGAAGAGGCCGTCAAATGGCTGAGCAGACTCATAAGCTCGCCTGAGGCCCGGAAGAATCCGGTATTGATGGAAACAGCCAGGGACCAGTATCAGCTGGTCAAGGACAAACTGGGAAGTTGAGAGGTCGCGGAGGTCAAAGTGGAAATCGGAAAAGTTCCAAATGATATATTAAAAAGCATTGTTTTAGGCAAATTGGTAAACAACCGCAGTGAAGTACTTGTGAGGCCCGGCATCGGTGAAGATTGCTGTGTGGTGGATTTTGGAGAATACTCCTGTGTTATGTCAAGCGACCCCATCACGGGAACTGCAAACGAAGTGGGAAGACTGGCTGTCCATGTTACCTGCAACGATGTAGCAGCATGCGGCGTAGAGCCTTTAGGACTGATCGTCACTATACTGGCTCCGCCCGGTACAACGCAAAATGATCTGGAAATGATCATGAACCAGCTTATAGAAACAGCCTCCTCCATCAATGTAGATATCATGGGAGGTCATACGGAGGTTACGGCAGCCGTTACACGCTTTGTGCTTATTTGTACGGCTGTAGGGAAGGCACTGAAGGATAAGGTGGTTACAACCGGCGGAGCAAGGGCCGGCGATTGTCTTGTACTCACAAAATACGCAGGCATCGAAGGGACTGCCATTATTGCATTTGAAAAGGAAAAGGAACTTGCGGAGCAGTTGGAGCCTGAAATTTTAAAAGAAGCCAAAGGCTTGATCAACTCAATCAGTGTTGTAAAAGAAGGCGTCGTATCCGCCAGATTCGGCGTATCCGCCATGCATGATGTAACTGAAGGCGGTGTACTGGGCGCTGTATGGGAAATGTGTGAAGCCTCCGGAACAGGTGCGGAAATTAATTATGCAAACATTCCTATGGCTGTTTCCACGAAACAAATTTGCGAATATTATGGAATAGACCCTCTGAAGCTTATTTCCAGCGGAAGCATGCTGATCGCTGCCAGGGATGGGGAAGGCCTTGTAAGAAGGCTGAAGGAAGAAAACATCCATGCCGCAATCATTGGAAAGCTGGTTGAAAACGGAAATAAAATCCTTCATACGGGCAAAGTATCCATAAATATCTTACAACCGGAAGCTGATGAACTATATAAGGTTTGCGGCCGATAAGCAAAGAAAAATATCAAGAAATATGTAGTTGACATATAATATAAGAATTATTATAATTTTGATAAGAAATACGGCAATAGCTGTATAAAACTAAAAAGTACTACAAAAATTTAATATCAGCGGATGAATGTTATGGGAGAGCTATCTTGCCGAAGGCTTGAAATACGCGGCGGGGTACACCGAAGGAGTCATACTCTCAGGTAAAGTGACTATGGCACGACGCACCTCTGGAGAGACCGTCAAGGCGCCGAAGGGGCAAGTCCGGAACTTACCGGATAATCTCTCAGGCAAAAGGACAGAGCGGCACGAAGTATCGGCAAATGAATGCTTTCTTTGTGTTTTCAGAGGTCAAATCGTTGGATTTGGCTTTTTTATTTAGGGGCATTCGGCCAAAGCCGAATCGCCAAAAGGCGAGTGGGGCTCGTTGCCCCAGAGACTTTTTTTAGGGTATACTATAATAGTCGGAGGTTTTTACAATGTATTCTATTAAAACAATCAGCAAATTTGATCCGGACGTAGCAAAGGCAATTGAATTGGAAGTAGACAGGCAAAGAAATAAAATCGAACTGATCGCCTCGGAAAATTTCGTCAGCGATGCAGTTATGGAAGCTCTGGGAACGCCTTTAACCAATAAATATGCCGAAGGCTATCCGGGTAAAAGGTATTACGGCGGCTGCGAGTACGTGGACGTCGTGGAACAAATAGCCATTGACAGGGCAAAAATGATCTTTGGAGCTGACCACGCCAATGTTCAGCCGCATTCAGGCGCACAGGCAAATATGGCAGTATTTTTCGCAGTTCTTACTCCGGGGGATACGATCCTGGGTATGGACCTGGCTCATGGAGGCCATTTGAGCCATGGTATGGCGAAAAACATGTCAGGCAAATATTTTAAGGTGGAATCCTATGGCGTAAGGGAAGATAACTGCCAGATAGACTATGAGGAAGTATTGAAAAAAGCCAGGGCAAGCAAGCCGAAACTGATTATTGCCGGTGCCAGCGCTTATTCCAGGACTCTGGATTTCAAGGCTTTCAAAGAAATAGCAGATGATGTGGGCGCATATTTGATGGTGGACATGGCGCATATCGCAGGCCTTGTTGCTGCCGGAATTCATCCCAGCCCGGTGCCCTATGCGCATTTTGTCACATCAACAACCCACAAGACCCTCAGAGGACCCAGGGGAGGATTGATCCTCTGTAAAGCCGAATTTGCAAAGCTGGTCGATGCCGCTGTATTCCCAGGCATACAGGGCGGTCCGCTTATGCATGTTATTGCGGCAAAAGCCGTAAGCTTCAAGGAAGTGCTCTCCGAAGATTTTAAGGAATACCAGAAGCAAATTGTGAAAAACGCATCGGCGCTGGCAAGCGCACTCATGGACAAAGGCTTCAAGTTGGTATCCGACGGTACCGACAACCATTTGATGCTTCTGGATCTGAGCGACAAGGGTGTAACGGGCAAGCAGGCGCAGTATATGCTGGATGAAGTGTTTATTACCGTCAATAAGAACGGAATACCCTTTGACAAGCAAAGCCCCTTTATTACCAGCGGTATAAGAGTGGGCACTCCGGCTGTGACCTCCAGAGGGATGAAAGAAGAGGACATGGTGGAAATTGCCGAAATGTTCAAGCTGACTATCACTGACTTTGAAAATTCAAAGGAAAAGGTTATCGCTAAAGTTAAGCAGTTGTGTGATAAGTACCCGCTTTACACCTAATGGTGCAGGCGGCATAGGTATAGGGATGAATAGGAGTCTAATGTAGGGGCGACCACGGGTCGTCTACCCTGGAAGGACTTGGATGGCGATCAATGATCGCCGCTACATCTTTTCATCCTCAGGTGTGCCATACATGCGGCATGGTCATTCTGAGCGGAGCGAAGAATTTTCTCAACAAGCATAAGACTTCATAGTTATCCTGCCAGCGCTTAGAATGACAAAATTTTGACCTTCATAAATTGTCATGACTTCGAGCATGACAATTTTGTTTTCTCAAGGTAAAAACTGTGAAAGCCAGGTTTATTATGGTATAATTAGTTGAGCTTGTACCACATTATATGGAAGGAAGCTTTATGCAGGACAGAAGGGAACCGCTGGCTTACAGGATGAGCCCGAGGACAATTGAAGAATATACCGGTCAGGAGCACATCACCGGCAAGGGAAAAATGCTTTACAGAATGATTAAGGCGGACAGGATAACGTCCATCATTCTTTATGGCCCTCCCGGCACGGGGAAAACCTCACTTGCCAGAATAATCGCCCTGTCGACGAAGTCCAGTTTTGAAAAACTGAATGCCGTTACAGCCGGTGTTGCAGACATAAAAAGAATCGTTTCCGATACCCAGAATCCTATGCTGAATCCAACGGGCAAGACCGTACTGTTTGTTGATGAAATACACCGGTTTAACAAAGCCCAGCAGGACGCCCTGCTTCCTTTTGTAGAAAACGGCACCATTGTTTTGATTGGCGCAACGACTGAAAATCCTTTCTTTGAGGTAAATAAGGCCTTGATTTCGCGCTCCTCCGTATTCATGCTGAAGCCTTTATCCGAAGAGAATATTCTGCAGATCATCAAAAATGCCATTGCGGACAAGGAAAGAGGTCTTGGAGAGTATAACCTGATTGTAGAGGAAGCTGCACTGAAATATCTTGCCGCCGTCTCAAACGGGGACGCAAGGGTTGCGCTGAATGCCCTAGAGCTTGCGGCGATTACCTCGGAGCTCGGACCGGAAGGTATCATTAAAATTGACCTTGAAACCGTAGAGGAATGCGTCCAGAAGAAAGCCCTGACTTTTGACAAATCCGGAGAGGCGCATTATGACAACATCAGTGCTTTTATAAAATCCATGAGGGGCAGCGATCCCGATGCGGCGGTTTTTTATCTAGCCCGTGCGCTATATGCCGGCGAAGAACCGGAATTCCTTGCCCGCAGGATAATGATCTGCGCTTCGGAGGACGTAGGAATGGCGAATCCTGCTGCACTCCAGCTTGCCGTAGCAGCCGCACAGGCGGTGATGATGGTGGGAATGCCGGAGGCAAAGCTCTTGCTGGCTCATGCGGCAGTCATGGTCGCAACCAGTCCAAAGTCAAATTCCAGTTATGCTGCACTCAACAAAGCATGGCACGATATAGAGACAAAACGGACCGGGGAAGTGCCTATGCATTTGAGAAATGCGCCGGCAAAGGGAATGGAAGAACTGGGGTACGGAAAGGGATACAAATATGCCCATGATTACCCCGGAAATATTGTCAAGCAGGATTTTCTTCCTAAAGAGGTTCTTGGTACAATTTATTACGATCCCAGCGGCAACGGATATGAAGCAAAAATAAAAGACTGGCTGAAAAAATACCGGGAGGATAGCAAATGAAAAGAAGAATATTGGCTTGGGTGGTACTGGCGGGATTTGTACTGTTGCTGTTGAATCTTATCGTTATAAGGTTTCAATGGCAGCTGAGCCTGGTAATTTATTTAATTATCGCCTTTGCTTTCATTTTGACCAATGGCAGCAGACAGGCGAAGCTCAAAAGCCTGGATCCTAAGAAGATAAAATTCAAATATGGCTTCGGAAAAGAATATAAGGAATTTGAAATCGATGATGCCAATATCATGGCCGAATTGAGGCAAAATGACGTCCAAATCGGCCTTACAGGAGCAGAAGAGGTAAAGCGTGCTTTAGAAGAGCCAATTGGTTCAAAGAGGCTTTCAGAGCTTGTAAAACCTGGCGAGAAAACTGTGATTATTACCAGTGACATCACCAGACCGATGCCCAGCAAGCTTGTATTGCCTTCGGTAGTGGATGAGCTCCTCAAAGCCGGACTGACCTATGAGGATATTACGATTGTTTTTGCTCTTGGCAACCACAGGAAGCAGACGGAAGATGAGAAAAAATATCTGGTTGGGGAAGATATTTATAATAAAATTAAATGCATTGACAGTGATGTATCCAAATGTAAAATGCTTGGCGTTACCGAAAGAGGCACTCCTGTTGAAATTTTTGATGTCGTAGCCGAGGCGGACCGACGGATATGCCTGGGCAACATTGAGTTCCACTATTTTGCAGGCTACAGCGGCGGCGCCAAAGCCATAATGCCCGGCGTATCCACTAGAGCCGCCATTCAGGCGAATCATAGCAGGATGGTCTTGAACGAAGCAAGGGCTGGTGCAATTGAAGACAATCCAGTCAGGCTGGATATTGAAGAAGTTGTAAGATTCGTCCCCGTCGATTTTATCGTAAATGTTGTTCTCGATGAGAAGAAAAACATAATCAAAGCTGTTGCAGGACACCCTGTGGAAGCTCACCGGGAAGGCTGCAAATTCCTTGACGGTCTTTACAAGGCTGTTATCCCGGAGAAGGCAGATATCGTAATAACCACACCCGGCGGTTATCCCAAGGATATCAACCTCTACCAGGCTCAAAAGGCGCTGGACAACGCTAAGCATGCCGTCAGAGACGGCGGAATAATTATTCTGCTTGCCGCCTGTACTGAGGGCTACGGAGAGGAAGTATTCGAACGGTGGGTAAGCAGCTCCGGATCTCCCGACGACCTGATTAACGGAATAAAGAGCAATTTTGAGCTGGGCGGCCATAAAGCCGCAGCCATTGCTTTAGTTGAAAAAAAGGCAAAGGTGTTCATGGTAACCGATATGAGTGACGATCTGGTGCAAAAGCTGTACATGACGCCCTTCAAGGAAATGCAGGATGCCCTGGAGAAAGCATTCGAGGAACTGGGCAGCAATTCTTCCGTTCTGCTTATGCCCTTCGGAGGCTCGACGCTGCCGGTGTTGGAATAGAAAAATACCTATAAAATGCTTTATAACGAGGCATTAAAATATGTTCCCCACCTCTGCAGGTGGCGGGTACCGAATTGGTGTTCAGGCGGCGAGCATATCTCCCGCCCGGGATGCATGGGCGAGCAGCAAATGCAGGGCATTTGCGACCAGCCTCGTTGAAACTCCGCTGATGAAATTAATTTTTGAATTAGGTCGTTATAATCATCATTTTGAAAGCTAGAGTAAATTCACTCACATACTGGGTGAATTTATTTATTTTCATATTGACAACCGAAAAATATAGTGCTAAGCTAGGATATGAAATCCTAGTAATATGCTTGGGATTAAGGAGAGAAGGCTTATGAAATTATCCACCAAGGGAAGATACGGTTTGAAGGCCATGCTGGATCTTGCTGTTCACAATTCGGAAGGACAGGTGGTATTAAAGAGTATAGCGGAAAGACAGGGTATTTCGGAAAACTATCTTGAGCAGCTTTTTGCGGCACTGAGAAAAGCCAAGCTGGTTAAAAGCATTCGGGGGTCCCAGGGGGGCTATACGCTTGGAACCAGTGCAGACAAGATTTCCGTAGGAGATATCTTAAGAGCGCTGGAGGGCTCAATGGCGCCGGTAGATTGTGTCGCTGAGGATAATCCCTCTGCCTGCAGCAGATTTGACTGTTGCGTGACCAAAGGCATCTGGGAAAAAATACGTGACAGTATCAATAGCGTGATTGATTCCACCTCACTGGAAAGTCTGGTTGAGGAATACCGTAAAAGCCGCAGCGAAGAGAATTATACGTATCAGATATAAGTTGCGCAGACACACCCGCTGAGTTACGGATCATAGCATATAAGAAGAGGCTGTCCTCTTTTTTAAAAGGTTCCGACTTATGTTTAAAAAAGGTTTAAAAAGGAAAAGAATAAAAAGGCACCATTCATTTTTGTTAATAAACTGCAATTAAAAGGAGTTGCTTATATGACAGACAAGTTTATTTATTTGGACCATGCGGCTACTACGCCGGTAAAACCTGAAGTTCTTGAAGCAATGCTTCCATATTTCAGCCAAAAGTTCGGAAATGCATCCTCCATATATACCATTGGCAGAGAGAGCAAGAGAGCTATTGAAGAGGCAAGGGACAAGACAGCAGCAGCATTGGGCGCACAGCCAAAGGAAATATTTTTTACAGGTTCCGGCACTGAGGCTGATAATTGGGCAGTCAAAGGTGTTGCCTACGCAAACCGCCAAAAGGGAAACCATATAATAACGACTGCAGTTGAGCATCATGCCGTATTGCATACATGCCAGTATCTTGAAAGCGACGGCTTTGAAGTAACTTACCTGCCGGTGGATGAAAACGGCCTCGTCACTGCCGAAGCTGTCAAAGCGGCAATAAAGCCCAGCACCATCCTTATTACAGTCATGTTTGCCAACAATGAGATAGGCACAATACAGCCCATTGCAGAAATCGGCAAAGTCGCAAGGGAAAAAGGTGTTTATTTTCACACGGATGCTGTTCAGGCCATCGGAAATGTAAAAATCAATGTGGAAGAGATGAAAATTGATCTGCTTTCCCTCTCAGCCCACAAATTCTATGGTCCCAAGGGGATAGGCGCTTTATACATAAGAAAGGGGATAAAGATCACTTCCTTCATGCATGGAGGCGCCCAGGAAAGAGGAAGGCGCGCCAGCACGGAAAACGTCGCTGCAGTCGTCGGACTTGGAAAGGCCATTGAGCTGGCTTCACAAAATCTGGAGGAGTATAACAAAAAGCTTTTGGCTTTTCGTGACTACGCCATTGAAACCATTCAAAAAAATATTCCCTTTGTCCGTTTAAACGGGGACAGAGTCTACAGGCTTCCAGGCAATGTCAATTTCTCCTTTGAGTTCATTGAAGGCGAATCGCTGCTGCTGATGCTGGATATGAAAGGAATCGCCGCTTCCAGCGGTTCTGCATGCACTTCGGGTTCTCTGGATCCTTCCCATGTGCTGCTGGCCATCGGGCTGCCTCATGAAATCGCTCACGGCTCTTTAAGACTGACCTTTGGCGATGAGAATACACAGGAAGAGCTTGATTACGTTTTGGAAGCATTACCGCCCATTGTTCAAAGGTTAAGAGAAATGTCGCCCCTGTACCAGGGTGCAGATGCACAGAAATAGGTTATTAAGATTAAGATTAATATTACTATAAATAAACCAACCGGGACATAGAAAGAAGGAATATTCATGTATAGCGAGAAAGTAATGGATCATTTCACAAATCCGAGAAATGTAGGGGAAATTACAGATGCAAACGGTGTGGGTCAAGTGGGAAATCCCAAATGCGGAGACATAATGAAAATGTATCTTAAGATAGAGGATAACATCATCGTTGACGCCAAATTCAAGACCTTCGGTTGTGGAGCTGCGGTGGCTACAAGTAGTATGGCTACGGAGCTTGTAAAAGGCAAAACCGTGGATGAAGCGCTGCAGATTACCAATAAAGCTGTTGCAGAGGCTCTAGACGGACTGCCTCCGGTTAAGATGCACTGTTCAAATCTTGCAGAAGAAGCTATCCGTTCTGCAATTGAAGATTATAAGCGCAAAAATGGCCTTTTAGAGGATGAAGATGCCTGTAATGCCTGTGGCAGAAGATGCGAGGATCTTCACACTCTGGATGACGAGGATTAATTCATCATGTCTTCAAAGGGAAAAGTAATGCTTGGTATGAGCGGCGGCGTCGACAGTTCTGTAGCTGCCGCTATATTATTGGAAAAAGGCTATGAAGTATTTGGCGTCACCATGCAGATCTGGCCGGATATGGACAGCGAAAGAAAGAAGAATGAAGGCGGATGTTGTTCGCTTTCCGCAGTGGATGATGCCAGAAGAGTGGCTGATAAACTGGGGATAGCTTACTATGTGTTGAATTTTAAGGATGTTTTCAAGGAAAAGGTCATTGATTACTTTACGGATGAATATGTGAATGGCAGGACACCGAACCCGTGTATTGCCTGTAACCGGTATGTGAAGTTTGAGGCGCTTTTGCAGAAGGCGGTTTCCATGGGGATGGACTTCGTGGCTACCGGACATTATGCACGCATTGAGTATGATGCTTCCATCCAAAGATATTTGTTGAAAAAATCTGCAACCGAGAGCAAGGACCAGACATATGCTTTATATACCTTGACGCAGGACCAGCTTTCCAGGACGCTTATGCCCATTGGCGATTTCACCAAGGACAAAGTGCGTGAAATTGCAAGGGATATTGGCCTTACGGTAGCATCCAAACCGGACAGCCAGGAAATATGCTTTGTGGAAGATAACGATTATGGAAGATTCATCTGTGAAAATACGGAATACAAAGCCGTCCCTGGAAATTTCACCGATACCTCCGGAAAAATCCTGGGCAGGCATAAAGGAATCATTCATTATACCATCGGCCAGCGAAAAGGGCTGGGTATCACCTTCGGCAAACCGATGTTTGTCGTTGAGATCGACGAATTGACCAACACAGTGGTTCTGGGGGACGGAAGCGAAGTTTTCTCAGACAGCCTTATTGCTTCGGATTTAAATTATATCGCTGTGGACAAGCTTGAAGAGCCTCGAAGAGTCAAAGCAAAAATAAGATATTCTGCAAAAGAAGCCGATGCGCTAATTATTCCTGCTGAAGAGGGCAGGGTGGAGGTACGGTTTGACGTACCGCAGCGAGCTGTTACACCAGGGCAGTCAATCGTTTTTTACGAAGGAGATACCGTAGTAGGCGGGGGAATCATTGAAAAATAAAATGAATTCGTTTATTGAGTGACTTCAGAAATCATTTTATTACAAATGTAATTGTCATCGCGAGGAGAGACAGCGACGACATGGCACTCTCAAAATAAAAGGCGGGAGAAAACCAGCTTGCCACGACCTGTAGCCTCGCAATGTCCATGCACATGCGGCACACACCTAAGTATGAAAATGTAGGATGAAGGAGTCCATTGTAGGGGCGATCAGTGATCGCCCCTACATTTGACACTGGATTTGGATTTTCAATTGACGCATAACGACTATAGCCTTGCAAACACAGGCTTCCTTTTTTCAAAATGTGCTACATGTGTAAAACCGCAATCCAGCAGCATATCTTTGAAATAGTCGAATTTATACCCCAAATAATTTGTATTGTGGGCATCCGATGCCAAACTGATAATCTCTCCGCCGAGTTCCCTGTATCTTTTTAAGACAGCAGCGTCATATTGGGCAGTGACGATTCCGGGCTTATCCCTGAACGAGCCCGTATTGATTTCAAAGCCCTTTCCGCGGACAATGATTTCCTTTAGAATCTGATCGAAGATTTCTGTATGATTGTTATATCTTAACGTCCTGTCATCATATCCGGCATATCGGATAATGTATTCCATATGTCCTAAATTATCAAAGTCTTCGAAATTCACAATCGTATACAGAATCTTCTGCAAATAAAGCTCATAGGCTTCTTTTATGCTTTTTCCCTTGTAATATTCCCTGTAATAGGGGTCTATTCCGTCAATGATATGTACGGATGCCAGAACGTAATCAAAATTTACACTTCCCACCGTTTTCAGGCTCTCTTCCAGCACATGCGGCTGCACGCCGACCTCAATCCCCTTAAAAACCAATAACTTTTCCTTGTAGTTTTCTCTAAGGGCATCCATATAGCTTGAGTATTCTGCAAAATCAATATTAGTAAAGCTATCTGCTCCGGGATAGTCAAAATCCAGATGATCCGTAAAGGTCAAGCCGTCCAATCCAATCGCAATCGCTTTTTCACAAGCCTGCTCCGGCGTCATTTCACCATCGGTTGAAAATTTACTGTGTACATGGCAGTCAATCATAATACCCCTCCGTTTCTTCCGAAAATATTTTAGCATTATAACCAAGGATACACAACAAAAAACGCGGATTTGGTTTATTAAAATTAAAAAAAGGTATATAATATAGCATGAATTTAAATTACAGGGAGGATATGGCATGGAAGAGAATAAGACCGAAGGCCAGAAACTGCAGGAAAAGCTTTTTTTTAAAGCTGCCAACGTATGGGAAAAGTCCGGTGAAGATGAAAAAAAGAGCGCCTTCGAATTCTGTGAAAACTACAAAAAGTTTTTGGACAGTTCGAAAACCGAAAGGGAATTCGCCGCTGAAGCAGGAAAACTTGCCCTTCAGCATGGATTCGTATCTATCGACGATATTATAAAAAATAACACAAAGCTAACCCCTGGAATGAAAGTATACAGCATACACCGCAAGAAGTCTGTTTTGCTCGCAGTGATTGGCCGGCAGCCCCTGGAAGCGGGGGCAAATCTGGTCGGCGCCCATATTGATGCGCCAAGACTGGACCTCAAGCAAAATCCGGTTTATGAGGATTCGGAAATGGTATTGCTGAAAACCCATTATTACGGCGGAATCAAGAAATACCAATGGGTGGCCATACCGCTTTCGATTCATGGGGTTGTCGTAAAAGGAAATGGCGAGGCTATCAATATTGTTGTTGGTGAGGATGAGGCAGATCCGGTGCTGACAATCACCGACCTGCTTCCGCACCTGGCCCAGGAGCAAATGCAGAAAAAAATGAGCGAAGGGATCACCGGTGAAGGTCTAAATGTCCTGGCAGGTTCCATCCCGTTTAATGATGAAAAAGTAAAAGACAAGGTGAAGTTGAATATCCTTAATATCTTAAATCAGAAATACGGCATTGTTGAAGAGGATTTTCAGTCTGCCGAGCTTGAAATTGTTCCTGCCTTTAAAGCAAAAGATGTTGGTTTTGACAGGAGCTTGATCGGCGCATACGGTCAGGACGACAGGGTTTGTGCATACCCATCCTTTATGGCGGCTCTCTCTGTTGGAAGCGTAGATAAAACTGCAGTTCTGATCCTTTCGGACAAAGAGGAGATAGGGAGCATGGGCAATACGGGAGCCGAATCCAATATGCTTGAGGATTTCCTGGCTGTTTTATGCGCCAATTCCACAGATAAATATAATGATATAACCTTGAGAAAATGCCTGAACAATTCAAAAATGCTTTCAGCCGATGTAAATGCCGGTTTTGACCCCAATTATGACAGTGTCTACGACAAGAAGAACTCAACCTATATCGGAAAGGGGATAGTGCTTCAAAAGTATACCGGATCAAGGGGAAAAGCAGGCGCAAGCGATGCAAATGCCGAATTCGTCGGAGCGATGAGGATACTTTTCAATAACAAAAACATCATTTGGCAGACAGGTGAGCTTGGCAAAGTAGATGCGGGCGGTGGAGGCACTATTGCCCAATACGTTGCAAACCTCGGAGTTGATGTGATTGACTGCGGAGTGCCTGTATTATCCATGCATGCGCCTTTTGAAATCACGAGCAAAATCGATATCTATACCTCTTACAAAGCTTACAAGGTTTTCTTCGAGAGCTGAGAGTCAATATAAACAAGATTAAATGTTCTATACTGTAGGGGACGGCCATTGGCCGTCCCAAACTGTTTTTCAGTAGTAGTCCTCTTAAGAATTTCGTTCAATTTAAGTAGATTTTAATTCGTCTACGAACTGTTTCATGCTTGTGCTGCGGAGTACCGCTTTTCTTTTTATTTCGTAAGCATTTGAAAAGCTTCTGTAAAAAACGCCGTATTCCGTAGTCAGGGCATATTTATAATATTTTTTTACAATATTAACAACATTTTGATTATAATTACCGAAAGGATACGCAAATACAAAAACAGGCTTTCCGGTGATATGTTCAATTGCTCTTTGGGACTCGCGCACCTCGTAATCAACCTTGTCAAGACTAATATCCGACAGGTAGGGATGCATAACGGAATGACTCTGGAAGTCGATTAAGCTCTGCATTTTTTGAATGTCCGGTATGCCCAGGAATTTCTTTTTTCCGATGGCATCCGAGATTAGGAAAATTGTTGCTTTAAAGTTATATTCCTTTAATAAGGGAAAGGCGTTTATATAATTATCCGCGTAGCCGTCATCAAAAGTTATGATAACAGGCTTTTTAACGCCTTTGGGATTTACCGCCTGTCTAAAATCAATGGGTGTATACCCGGCGGACTTTATATATTCCAGCTGTTTTTTAAACTCGGAAGGAGAAACATATAATTCTTTTGCATCGGATGCATCGTCGCCTATACAATGATACATCAAAACTGGAATACCTTTGCCGGAAAGGTGTAATTTTCGTACGACCTTTTCAAGCAAAACATTGACACTGCCACTAAGCCCCTTCAGGTATGCGTTATCCTGAGAATAGCTCCCGATCGTATCTTTATAGAAGCTGTTTGAACTTTTCATTGTGCAGCCAATTATTAGGATGAATGAGAGCAAAATACATAACAATATTTTACAGTAGAAATATCTCTTTTTTTTAATGAATCTATTCATTCCACGAGTCCCTTCAGATCATATATGCTTGATATTATTTGCAGTTAAAGCAGGATTACTCATTATTCCCCATAAACTAAATAACCCTGCGCCGTAACTGCTATAAGACCGCATATAAAATATAAAGGGTATTGAGCCGTCCATCAGGCTTTCTTCTTATTCCTATGAAATACCGCTTTAAAAATAAAGAAGAGGATGACCAGAACAATTGCTATAATCACCACATACTCAAATTTCTTGAAAATGGGACGAACGACGGTTTCGTAATTGGAGCCCATTTTAAAGCCTAAAAAGATCAATACAAAATTCCATGGCAGCATACCGATCAAGGAATAGATAAAGAATTTTTTGAAGTCCATTCTTGCAATGCCGGCAGGGAGGGAGATGAATGTACGGATGACAGGGAGGAGCCTGCCGAAAAAAACAGCTGCGGAGCCGTATTTTTTAAAAGTAGAATCCGCTTTATAGAAATGCTCCTCCGAGACAAAAAAGTACTTGCCGTACTTGAGTATGAAAGGCCTTCCGCCATAATACCCCACAATATACGCCAGCGTCGAGCCAATCATGCTTCCTATGGCCACAGCCAAATTAGCCAGCCAGAGGTCAATCCGGCCGTCTGCAACCATAAATCCGGCCAGGGGAAGTGTCATTTCACTGGGAAGGGGGATACATGCGCTTTCGATAAGCATGGCGCCTCCGATTCCGAAGTAGCCCATGGCACTGATGATATCCTTGAGGAAAAAGAAAATTCTTTCTATAAATTCAAACATGTTGATCTCCTTATTTTTTTATACTCAAGGAGCAGGTGTTTGAGGCCCGCTCAATGAAGAATCGCTGTTTGACGGATTGTTTTTGGTAGTGCTTTTTTTGCCGGTATTACTGCTTTCATTGTCTTTATTTATATCATTTTTCAAATAATATGCTTTCGCATCACTTTCTACCGGAACATAGCTGTCTCTGCATATAAATTGGGTAGCAATAATCTCCCGCGTTTTTTCAACGTCACAAAGATAATACCAGGGTGAGCGGTCATAGGTCGTGCCCGGCATGGAAATGAAATTGATGCTGGCACCGGTTATTTTACTGACAAAGCTGGAGAGATTTGCAATTTCATTTAAGGTAAAGTTGGTTTCGATATTTTTAAAAATCACATCGATAATGCTGTTTATCTTTGTAATATACTGCAGTGTGAATTTCTGCCTTACGAGCTCTTTAACAAAATACTGCTGTGCTTCTATTCTGTCCAAATCACTTCCATCGTAATAAGTCTCGACTTCCTTGGTCTGCTTGTTAGCTTTCCTAAAACGTATGAACTGCTCCGCCCGGTCTCCATCCAATGTCTGAAGGCCTTTTTTCAGATGGATATGAAGGTTTTGCATGGGATCATCATAGTCCAAATTCGTAGGAACATCAATTTCTACGCCGCCCAGCAAATCGATGATCTTTCGGAATGCGACAGTATCTACGAATACATAGTACTTTATGTTCACATCCAAAAGCTCGGAAACTGTCTGAACCGACAGATCAACCCCTCCACGGGGGTAGGCATAGTTAATTTTATGATAGCCCTTTTCAATTCTGACTTTCGTGTCCCGGGGAATTGACATAACATTGATCTTGCAGGTAGATGCGTCAAAATTCAGCAGCATCATGGTATCGGAATTCTTGTTGACCTTGTCGCCGCCAAGAATAAGAACATTAAAAGGCTCTTTAGTCTTAATATACGGCTTAAAGATGTCGTTTATGGAATTATTGGTGTTTGCCGTAAGGCTTTTATCCTCTGCACTGACATTGATATATCGTATTAATACAATACCTGCGATAAATAAAAATGCAGATACTATAATTGTCGTAATAAAATAGAACTTCCGTAAATTCAATTTAACCTCCTATCGACCGCTTGTATGCAAAAAGCCTTAAGAAATCGTATTTATTAAGACCGGTTTTTCATTCAATTGGTTCCATTTCATCTGAAACGCATTTTTTAAGGGCTTCGCAATCTATAATATTATAATTAAGTTTTATGAATAAGTAAATAGCAGCGTGAAATGATATGACTGTTATTTGCCATTGTCTCAGTTGGATGTAAAAGGGGAGTTATCAAATTGTAAAGAGGAAGTTATTGAATTGTTAACTCTGGGTTAACTTATTGCACAAGCTTATATTGTTTCTTATAATTGAAACGGACACTTTAATGCAATAAAAATGGAGGCTGTCAAAATGCTCGAAGGAATAACTTTTACCTTAATAGCCGTTGTAGTGTTGGCACTGTGCTTTGATTTCATCAACGGTTTCCATGATACGGCCAATTCGATAGCTACATCCGTTTCTACAAGGGTTCTCACTCCGAGACAAGCTATAATCATGGCGGCTATTTTGAATTTTAGCGGAGCCCTGATGAGTGAAAAGGTTGCAAAAACCATCTCCAAAGGTCTTGTACATGGCTCACTGGAAGAATATGTGATCATCGCGGCATTGATTTCTGCAATTATCTGGGACTTGCTTACCTGGTACATCGGTATCCCAAGCAGTTCTTCCCATGCTTTGATCGGAGGGCTTATCGGCGCATCCATCGCTTATGCCAGTTCTTTCGGCAAAATCATGTGGGATGGGGTTTTAAACAAGGTTATCATTCCCTTGATTACGTCACCGGTTATTGGCTTTATCGTCGGCTATCTCTTTATGTCGCTTTTAATTGAGCTGCTGCGGCCGCTGACACAAAAACTGGTGAACAGGTATTTTTCAAAGCTTCAAATCGTTTCTGCCGCACTGATGGCATTTACCCATGGGAATAACGACGCGCAGAAATCCATGGGAATCATCACACTTGCTCTGGTAAGCTCAGGGTTTTTAAGCAACGACGCCGGCATACCCATATGGGTAAAAATAGCCTGTGCCCTTGCGATGGCGTTCGGGACCTCCATTGGCGGGTGGAAAATCATAAAGACCATGGGTGTTAACATGATCAAGCTTCAGCCGATCGGCGGCTTTGCGGCTGAGACTGCTTCAGCGGCAGTCATTGAAGCTGCTACGCAGCTGGGAGCGCCTGTAAGCACAACCCATGTCATTTCATCAGCAATCATGGGAGTAGGGGCGTCAAAAAGATTTTCCGCCGTTAAATGGGCGCTGGCGCGAAATATCGTATGGGCCTGGATATTTACAATTCCGGCTACAGCTTTGATGGGAGCCATATTAACGTTTGTATTTAAGCTTTTTTAATCACCCTTAGTTATTCTTATCATTGCTAGTTCTTTTAAAATCGGCAAGGGGATTGCTGTCTACAGCATCCTTGAGCTGCTGTTTACCCAGATGGGTATAGATTTCGGTTGTCGCAATGCTTTCATGACCCAGAAGCTCTTGCAGAGTTCTTATGTCAACATTGCCGTATCTGTACATCAGTGTCGCAGCTGTATGCCTGAGCTTATGCGTTGAATATCTCTGGGGATCGAGGCCTGCATCCCGGATGTACTTTTTGACAATCTTTTGAACCGATTCCTTACTTATCCGTTGCTTGCGTTCGCTTAGGAACAACGCATCCCGGTCTTTTACACCATCCCTGGGGCGTTTGTCAGGTTCCATGTAAGCATCCAAAGCCTGTAGACAGGCGTTATTTAATGGAATTGTACGTTCCTTGTCGCCTTTACCAATAACAGTAAGCTGGTTATCTTTGAAATTGCTTATATTCAACCCCACCAGTTCGGATAAGCGCATGCCGCAGTTCAAAAACAACGTGATAATTGCAAAATCACGCTCCGGGTATTTACCGGAGACGGACGAAAGAAGTTGTTTACTTTCTTCGATATTCAAGTACTTTGGTAATCTTTTAACAATCTTGGGAGATTCCAATTCGCTGGCAGGGTTTGAGGAAATAAGCCTTGCTTTATTATGCAGATAATTGAAAAAAGACTTGAGGCTGGCAACTTTTCTGGCGCGCGCATGGGACGTATTGTCACGGTAATTGCTGACAAAGGACATAAATGAATACAAGTCGCTTAAACTGACTTTTTTTATCAGGTCGATACCAACGTCGGCAATATCAATTTTATTAAACAGCTCAATATCCGATTTTGCTTTTTCGTCTGCGAGTTTATACTCGATTTTTAAAACCCGAAAAAATAATCTCAGGTCATAGAAATAAACCAGGACAGTATTAACGGATTTTCCTTTGATGGTTTGAAGATAGTTAAGAAAATCTTTTAAAACCAAAGGCATCTCAAAATCTGAAATATTTTTCATAGGTAAAACCTCAATACATTTTGATATAGTTAATCATATACTAAAATTTCGTGGATTTCAATGATTTACCTCCACACAATTACACAAAATTATTATTTCGTGTAATGACCAGGATTTATTTTCCAGTATCTCGATTATGTGAATTAATAACTTTTTCTATTTATCCCGCTGCATGATGTCTTTTCTATTTCACCAATAAGCCATTCCAATTGTTT